>DATBAV010000037.1:0-16254 GCA_036271315.1 Solirubrobacterales bacterium
TCGGCGCCGCCGAAGATCGCGTAGAAGGTCGCGCCGGTCCAGAGGATCGCCGCCGCGGCCGTGCTCACGCGGACACCTCGGGGGAGTACGGGGACGGAGTGTCCTCGGCGGTGCCGTCACCCTCGCGCCAGCGCCGCGACATCCGCCGCAGGACCAGCACCGCGATCGTCCCGAGCGCCGCGTAGAGGAGCAGGGTGAAGATGAAGGCGCCCCAGATGCCGTTCGCGTTGGTCACCGCTTCGGAGGTTTTCATGTAGTGGTAGACGATCCACGGCTGGCGCCCGACCTCGGTCACGATCCAGCCGGACCAGAGCGCCAGGATCGCGCCGATCCCGGACACCGCCACCGCTTTCAGGAACCACGGGGTCTGCGGGATGTCGCGCTTCTTGTACCAGCCGTAGGCCAGCCAGAGGCCGAGCAGCAGGAGCGCCGAGCCGATCCCGACCATCGTGTCGAAGGCGAGGTGGAGGAAGGTGTTGTCAGGCGGCCGTTCGTCGTTCGGGATTTCGTTCAGCCCGGTGACCTTGGTGTCCGGGCTGAAGCCGACCAGCAGCGAGTCGAGGTCCGGGATCGGGATCGCCAGCTTCACCCCGCTCGAGGTGCAGATGCCGCCGACGTACTCGGTCTGGTGCCCGCCGGTGTCCTGGATGCACTCCATCGCCGCGAACTTGGCCGGCTGGTCGGCCGCCACTTCACGCGCCGCGGTGTCGCCGACGAAGAGCTGGATCGGGGTCGCGATGCAGGCGACCGTCAGCGGGATCAGGACGCCGAGGCGGTGCAGTCGGTCGCGCCGCCCTTTCAGCATCCCGACCGCGTAGATCGAGGCGACCAGGAAGCCGACCACCATGTAGGCGGCGAGGATCATGTGCGGGACCTCGTAGCCGGTCGCCGGGTTGAAGAGGATCTTCAGCGGGGCGGTGTCAACGACTTTGCCGGCAGCGTCCAGGGTGAAGCCCTGCGGCTGGTTCATCCAGGCGTTGGCGGCGACGACGGAGAAGGCGCCACCGATGCCGGTGATCACCATCGGCACGCCAGACCACCAGTGGGCCCAGCCGCCGAGCCGCTTCCAGCCGTAAATGTAGATCGCCAGGAAGATCGCCTCGGTGAAGAAGAAGAGACCCTCGATCGCGAAGGCGATGCCAAAAGCGGAGCCGAAGCGATCCATGAAGTGGGGCCAGAGCAGGCCGAACTCGAAGCTGAGCACGGTGCCGGTGACGGCGCCGACGGCGAAGGTGACCGCCATCGCCTTCGACCAGCGGCGGGCCAGCTCCAGCGCCGCCTCGTCGCCGCGTTTGAGCCCGACGTAGTTGGCGATCAGGATCATCGCCGGCAGCGCCACCCCCAGGCAGGAGAGGACGATGTGGAAGGCGAGAGTGAAGGCCATCTGCTCGCGAGCGGCAAGCAGATTCGACGCCGACGCTGCCAGCGGGAGCGCGTCAAGCGAGGGCATGTGGGCGACCTTACTCCCCGCGGCGGGCGCTGCGGTAACGGCGGATCAGCGCGTTGGTCGAGCTGTCGTGGCGCAGCTTCGGCTCCGCGTCGGCCTGCAGCTCGGGGATGATCGCCACCGCCAGGGCCTTGCCCAGCTCGACTCCCCACTGGTCGAAAGAATCGATGCCCCAGATCGCGCCCTGGGTGAAAACGCTGTGCTCGTAGAGGGCGATGAGGGTGCCGAGCGTGTGGGGATCGAGCCGCTCGGTGAGGATCGTGTTGGAGGGGCGGTTGCCCTCCATCACCCGGTGCGGGACGACATCCTCCGCGGTGCCCTCGGCGCGCACCTGCTCGGGCGTCTTGCCGAAGGCGAGCGCCTCGCTCTGGGCGAAGACGTTGGACATCAACAGGTCATGGTGGTTGCCGAGCGGGTTGTTGGAGCGGAAGAAGCCGATGAAGTCGCAGGGAATCAAGCGCGTTCCCTGGTGAATCAGCTGGTAGAAGGAGTGCTGGCCGTTGGTTCCCGGCTCGCCCCAGAAGATCGCTCCCGTGTCGTAGTCGACATGGGCGCCGTCGAGGGTCACATGCTTGCCGTTGGACTCCATCGTCAGCTGCTGCAAGTAAGCGGGGAAGCGGTGCAGGTATTGGTCGTAGGGGAAGACGCCACAGGTCTGGGCGCCGAAGAAGTCGGAGTACCAGACGCTGAGCAGCCCCATCAGCGCCGGCAGGTTCGAGGCCAGCGGCGCGGTGCGGAAGTGCTCGTCCATCGAGTGGAAGCCGGCCAGCATCTCCTCGAAGCGGGCCGGGCCGATCGCCAGCATGGTCGAGAGGCCGATCGCCGAGTCCATCGAGTAGCGGCCCCCCACCCACTCCCAGAAGCCGAACATGTTGTCGGTGTCGATGCCGAACTTCGAGACCTCGTCGGCGTTGGTCGAGACGGCGACGAAGTGCTTGGCGACGGCGGACTCGTCGCCCCCCAGTCCAGCCAGAGACCATTCACGCGCGGTTCTTGCGTTTGTCATCGTCTCCAGCGTGGTGAAGGTCTTGGAGGAGACGACGAAGAGTGTCTCCTCGGGATCGAGGTCGCGGGTCGACTCAGCGAAGTCGGTGCCGTCGACGTTGGAGACGAAGCGGAAGGAGATTGCGCGGCGCGAGTAGTGGCGCAGCGCCTCATAGGCCATCACCGGGCCGAGGTCGGAGCCGCCGATGCCAACGTTGACGACGTTGCGGATCGGCTTACCGGTGTGGCCGGTCCACTCGCCCGAGTGGACGCGCTCGACGAAGGCGGCCATGCGGTCGAGCGTCTCGTGCACCTCCTTGACCACGTCGACGCCGTCGACGATCAGCGAGCGCCCGCGCGGCATGCGCAGCGCCACGTGCAGCACGGCGCGGTCCTCGGAGACGTTGATGTGCTCGCCGGCGAACATCGCTTCGCGGCGCTCCTGCACCCCGCACTCCTTGGCCAGCTGGCCGAGCAGCAGCAGCGTCTCGTCGGTGATCCGGTTCTTGGAGAAGTCGAGGTGGAGGCCGGCGCCATCGGCGATCAGCCGCTCGCCGCGCTGCGGATCGGCGGCGAAGAGGTCGCGCAGATGGCGCCCCTCGATCTCGGCGAAATGCTTCTGCAGCGACTGCCAGGCGGGCTGCTGGCGCAGCGCCGGCGAGTCGCTCACGCTCGCGCCCCGGCCTGCGACTCGATCGTCTTCAGCATCTCGTCCCACGACTTGGCGAAGGCATCCTTGCCCTCCTCCTGCAGCCGCTTGGCGAGCGCATCGACATCAATGCCCGCGTCCCCGAACTTCGCCAGCACCTGGTCGCAATCGCCGCCGTCGGCGGGCACCAGCTCGCCGACCTCGCCGTGATCGGCAAAGGCTTGAAGGGTGGGCTCCGGCATCGTGTTGACGGTGAAGGGCGAGGCGAAGCCCTCGATGTAGAGGGTGTCGGAGGCGTTGGGGTCCTTGGTGCCGGTGCTGGCCCAGAGCAGGCGCTGCGGCCGGGCGCCCTCGTTCATCAGTCGCTGCATGCGGTCTGAATCGAGCAGCTCGCGGTAGGCGCGGTAGGCCTGGAAGCCGATCGCCAAGCCGAGGCGGTTGTGCAGCTCGTCGGGCACGTCGCCGGAAACGGCGACATCCCAGCGGCTCATGAAGATCGAGGCGACCGAGGCGATGTCGGCGCTGAGCCCGGCCTCGATCCGCCGCTCGATCCCCTTCAGGTAAGCATCGGCCGCGGCGAGGTATTGCGCCGCGTCGAACAGCAGCGTGACGTTGATCGGGATGCCGGCGAAGATCGACTCCTCGATCGCGGTCAGGCCGGCCTCGGTCCCCGGAATCTTGATGAAGAGGTTCTCGCGCTCCGCCTTCGCGTGCAGGGCGGCGGCCTCCTCGATCGTCGCTTCGGCGTCGTCGGCGATCAGCGGCGAGACCTCCAGCGAGCAAAAGCCGTCGACGCCGGCGGTCCGCTGATGAACCGGCTTGAAGAGATCGGTCGCGTCGCGCAGGTCGGCGAGGGCAAGCTCGAAGAAGATCCGCTCGGTGGGGGTGGCGCCAATCCCCTCCTCGGGGATGGAGCCGGCGCTGAGCTCGGCGATCTGCCCGTCGTAGGCGTCGCCGCCGGAGATCGCCTTGTCGAAGATCGTCGGGTTGGAGGTCAGGCCGGTGACCGAGAGCTCATCGATGTACCCCTCGAGGGTCCCATCGGCCAGCATCGTGCGGGTGATGTTGTCGAGCCAGAGGCTCTGGCCAATGTCGTGCAGCTTCGCGGTCGGCTTCATCAGAGCAGCTCCTTTGCGGCTTCGGCCACCTTCTCGGGGGTGAAGCCGAACTTGGTTTGAACGTCTTTCAGCGGCGCCGAGGTGCCGAAGGTGTGCATCCCGATCTTGACGCCATCGAATCCAACGTAACGATCCCAGCCCAGGGTCGAGGCCTCCTCGATCGAGACCCGTGCAGTCACGTTCGGGGGCAGCACCTGCGCGCGGTACTCGGGGTCCTGGCGGTCGAAGAGCTCGCAGCAGGGCATGCTCACAACACGCGCGCGAACGCCATCACTCTTCAGCTCCTCATATGCGGCAAGCGCCAGCGCCACCTCGCTGCCGGTGGCGATCAGGATCAGCTCCGGGTCGCCGTCCTCTGGATCGGCCAGCACATAGGCGCCGCGGCGCAGACCCTCGGCCGAGGCGTACTTGGAGCGGTCGAAGACGGGCACGTTCTGGCGGGTGAGCACCAGCGCCACCGGCTGGTGATGGCGGTCGATCGCCGCCCGCCAGGCCTCGGCGACCTCGTTGGCATCGGCGGGCCGGATCACGTCGAGGCCGGGGATCGCGCGCAGCGAGGCGAGCTGCTCGACCGGCTGATGGGTCGGGCCGTCCTCGCCGAGGCCGATCGAGTCGTGGGTGAAGAGGTGGATCACCGGCAGCTCCATCAGCGCCGAGAGGCGGATCGCCGGGCGCGCGTAGTCGGAGAAGGTGAGGTAGGTCGACCAGAGCGGACGCAGCTTGGAGAGCGAGAGGCCGTTGCAGATCGCCGCCGACTCGTGCTCGCGAATGCCGAGGTGGAGCTGGCGACCGTCGTAGGCGCCGGGCTCGAAGTCGTGGTCACCGTCGCCACTCAGTCGGACCGAGGTCGAGTCGGTGAGGTCGGCGGAGCCGGCGAGCAGCCAGGGCAAGCGGGCGGCAACCGCGTTCTCGACCTGCTGCGAGGCCTTGCGGGTGGCGATCCCCTTCGCATCGGCATCGAAGCTGGGGATCTCGGCGTCCCAGCCGGCCGGCAGCTCGCGCGCTTGCTGGGCCTCGATCTCGGCGGCGAGATCGCCGTTCTCCCTCGCATAGGAGCCGAGCAGCTCCTTCCAGGCGGCGCTGAGCTCGGCGCCGCGCTTGCCGATCCCGGCGGCAAAGTGCTCGGGCACGCCGTCGGGAACGAGGAACTGAGCGTCCTCGGGCCAGCCGTAGGCGCGCTTGGTCTCGCGCACCTCCTCCTCACCGAGCGGCTCGCCGTGGGCGGCGGAGGTGTCGACCTTGTGCGGCGAGCCGTAGCCGATGTGGCTGTCGACGACGATCAGCGTCGGCCGCCCCTGCTCGCCCTTGAACTCCTCGAAGGCGGTGGCGATCAGCTCGGTGTCGTTGGCGTCGCCGACGCGGGTGACGTTCCAGCCGTAGCCCATGAAGCGAGCGGCGACATCGTCGTCATAGGCGAGGTGGGTTTTGCCGTCGATGGTTATGTGGTTGTTGTCGTAGATCCAGCAGAGGTTGTCGAGCTTGAGGTGACCGGCGATCGAGGCGGCCTCGTTGGAGACGCCCTCCATGAAGCAGCCGTCGCCGGCAATCGCGTAGACGTCGAAGTCAAAGAGCTCGAAATCAGGTCGGTTGTAGCGGGCGCCCTGCCACTTGCCGGCGATCGCCATCCCGACCGAGGTAGCGATGCCCTGGCCGAGCGGACCGGTTGTCGTCTCGACGCCAGAGGTCCAGCGGTACTCGGGGTGGCCGGGCGCGCGCGAGTCGAGCTGGCGGAAGCTCTCGATGTCTTTGAGCGAGACCGCAGGATGGCCGACGACCTCGTAGTCGGGATCGACGGCCTTGACTTCTGCCAGGTAGAGCAGCGAGTAGAGCAGCATCGAGGCGTGCCCGGCGGAGAGCACGAAGCGGTCGCGGCCGGGCCAGATCGGGTCGGCCGGGTCGAAGCGGAGGAAGCGTTGCCAGAGCGTGTAGGCGACCGGGGCCAGTGCCATCGGCGTGCCGGGGTGGCCGGAGTTGGCCTTCTGGATCGCGTCGATCGAGAGAGTGCGGATCGTGTTGATCGCCAGTTGGTCGATGTCGCGGTCGTTCACTGGGTCGATCCTAGGCAAGAGCCGGTCCCGGCAGGGGTTTCACTTAACTTTTTCGATGAAGAGCCGTCTGCTAACGCCCCAAGGAATTGCCGAAAAAGTACAAGACGTTCCACCCCTACCGGGACCGGCTCGAGTCAAGGTTCGATCCGGGTCACCGAGCCGTCGCCGTTGTTGGCTACCCAGACGGCTTCGGGACCAACCACTACTGCGCCAGGTTTGGGTCCTACGCCGATCGGGCTACCGATCGGGTCGCCGCTGGCGAGGTCGAGGCGGATTACGGAGTTGTCGGCGGCGCTGGCTACCCAGACGGCTTCGGTGCCGGCGTCGATGCCGCCGGGTTGTTCACCGACCGGGATCGGGTCGCCGAGGATCGAGTGGGTGGCGGGGTCGACGCGGGTGACGGTGGCGGAGCGGCTGTTGGCTACCCAGACCAGGCCGTGGCCGACGGTGACGCCGGCGGGACCGCGGCCGGCGAGGATCGGTGGGCCTACCGCCAGGGTGCCGAGGTCGATCCGGCGCACCGTGCCGGTGCTGGCGCTGCTGACCCAGAGGCCGCCGGCGCCGACGGCCAGCCGCAGCGGTGCCGCGTGCGGGGCGAGGCCCCGCCGGATCACCCGCGCCTGTTGACCGTCGATCGCGGTGACGCCGGCACCGCCCTCGTCGGCAACCCAGATCCGGCCGCCGCCGGAGGCGATCGCGCCGGGGCTGCCGCCGAGGTGGAGGCGGGCGGTCACGTGGCCGGCAGAGTCGACTCGCAGGATCGTGCCGGTGCGGGGATTCGAGACCCAGACCGAGCCGGCGCCGATCGTCACCCCGGAGGCGCCCTTGCCGACCCGCAGCTTCGAGACCACTCGACGGGTATCCGGGTCGATCCCGGTCAGGGTCCCGTCAACAGCGCTCGTTGCCCAGACGGTCCTCGGGCCGACCGCGAGACGAAGCGGCGGTTTGGCCACGGCGATCGGCGAGGAGACCGAGACGCCGTCGCCGTCGAGCACAAGCACCAGGACGGCAACCAGGCCGGCGGCGGCGGCCACCCCCGCCCCGATCCATTGCTTCGCCCGGGTGCTCAACCGGCTCTGGCGGCGCGACGGCTCGCCGGCGATTCTCACCGTGGGCCGCTCGTCGCGATCCGAGAGGACCAGCGTCGCCGCCGGTGTCCCCCCCTGGCATTCGCGGGCCGCCGCGATCAGCTCTCCGGCGCTCGCGTAGCGCTCGGCCGAGTCCTTCGAAACTGCCCGTTCGATCACCTTGTCGATTCCCCGCGGCATCTCCGGCTCGGTGTCGGACTCCTTGCGCGCGTAGGGGACGATGCCGGTCAGCGCCTCGTAGAGCACGCAGCCGAGCGCGTAGATGTCGGCCGGTGGCCCGACCCGCTCGCCACGCCACTGCTCCGGCGCCATGTACTCGACCGTGCCGACGATCGAGGCGCCGTTGCCGGGGCCGGTTTCGGCGTAGGCCTTGGCCAGGCCGAAGTCCGAGAGGTAGGCCCGCTCGCCTTCGACCAGAATGTTGTGCGGCTTGACGTCGCGGTGGACGATGCCGGCAACGTGGGCGGCGTCGAGCGCTTCGGCAATCTGGCCGAGCAGGTGGACGGCGCGTTCGGGCGGCAGCGGCCCCTCGCGGTCGATCAGCTTGCGCAGGTCGCCGCCCTCGATCAGGCGCATCGCGACGATCAGCTCGCCGTCGTCCTCGCGGGCGTCGTAGACCGGCACCACGGCGGGGTGCTCGAGGCGGGCGGCGAGCCGCGACTCGCTGAGGAAGCGACTGCGGAATTTCTCGTCGTCGGCGAGCTGGTGCGCGATCACCTTGAGCGCCACCGGTCGTTCCAGGGCCAGCTGCGTCGCCCGGTAGACGACGCCCATGCCGCCGCGGGCGATCAGCGACTCGATCCGGTAGCCGCCAAGCGTCGAGCCGATAGAGGGTTCTCCCACGCGGCGGTTATATCGCCGCCAAACGACGAAGGGCCCGCCCCGTGAGGAGCGGGCCCTTCGAGCTGGAGCCGGGGGGAGTCCATGCGGAGCCCCCCGGGAGGTACCGGATTGGGGCTCAGCGCCGCACCGGCTGCCAGGTGATTACCGACCCGATCGTCGTCGCGGTCGAGCCGCTTTCCAGCGCGAAGCCTTCGGCGAGCTGCGAGCTGCGACGGCTGGCGACGTCGATCGCCGAGAGGGTCTCGGCTTCGTCGGTGGCAGTGAAGGCGGCCACCTTGCGACCGTCGGAGGAGAAGACCGAGTCGGTCGAGGAATTGTCAGCGACCTGACTCAGCTTGTGGGCGGCGCCGGGGCCGATTTTCTTCACCCAGAGTCCTTGGTCGCGGCGGAAGAGCACCATCCCCGCCGCCGGCGCGACGTCTTCGACGAACGAGGACCCGGCGCCGGCGACCAGCACCTTCACCTTGGTCCCATTGCTGCGCATCGTGAAGATGTCTGCGTAAGCGCCCGGGCCTTCGCCGCTCTGGCCGCGACTGAAGACGATCCCACCCTTGAAGTAGCGCGGTGAAAACTCGTCGATATGGCCGGTCTTGGTCAGGCGGGCCAGGCCGGCGCCGGAGGGGCGCACCGAGTAGATGTCGTCGGCCACGTCGCCGCCGGTCTCGGCGACGCCGCGGACGAAGACGATCGTCTTGCCGTCGGGCGAGAACGACGCTTCGTGCTCATCGCCGGCGCCGGTGACGAGCGGACGGGCGCTGCCCCCGAGGTCGACCCGGTAGAGGTCGCGTGGACCGCCTGCGGTCGTCGCACGGGTAAAGACGACGTACTGGCCTTTGGGATCGAACTGCGGCCGGCTGTCGATCTCCGTGCCGGATGTCAACTTGTGCTGACCGGTACCGTCGGCCCGCATCGTCCAGATGTCGCCTGCGCGAACGAAGGCGATCTTGCGCCCGTCGGCGGAGAAATCCGGTTCGCTATCGGTCGGGTCTTCGGTGAGCTGGTTGAGGTGGCCTTCTTTGGCAGCAAAGAGGCCGCCCTCGGTTTTTTCGACTTTGCCGCTTTTTGTTTCTTCGACGTTGGTGATTGCCTGCGAGAAGACGACGGCACCGGAGTGACCGGCGGCGGCGGCGCTCGCTACCGGCAGCAGTGCCAGGGCAAGAACGGTGAGCAGGATCTTGATTGAACGGTTGAGCATTGGACTCCCCTTTCGGGTCAGTTGCTGTTTGCACAACCGATGCTCCGCTCGCGACGCGTACGCGCCAACGCCGCTGGTGTCACCTACCGGGCCGGCTTTGGCCCGGTCCGGGCCGCGTCCTCAGCTCGTCCCCTTGCGCCCTTCGAAGACGGCGAAGCCAGCCTGGGGCCCGATCGCCGGCGCGTCGAAACCGGCCGCCTCCAGCCAGGCGAGCAGGTCGGCGCGGCTCGGGGGCATGGGGTGGCCACGGCGACTGCCGGCCCCGAAGAGGGCGCGGGCCCGCCGGCTGGCATCCGAGAAGAACGACGTGCCGATCAGCCGTCCGCCGGGCTTGAGGCAGCGAGCGATCTCGGCGACGGCTCGGTGCGGGTCGGGGACCATGTGCAGGCCGCTGTAGGAGAGGAAGAGATCGACCTCACCGTCGGCGAGGGGAAGCGCGGTCATCTCGGCGAGAAGCAGGTCGACCTGCTTCAGCGATCTCCTGCGAGCCCGCCGCTCGGCCCGCCCCAGCATCTTCGGCGAGAGGTCCATGGCCAGGTAGCGAACGTCCTGCTCGGGGTTCAGCGCTCGCAGGGCGACGCCGCCGCCGCAGGGCACGTCGGCGATCGTCGAGCCGGCCGCAACCCGGGAGATCGGCGCCATGCTCTCGTAGAGAACAGAGGCGTCGATTCCCCAAACCGCGCGGCCGATGACGCTGACCAGCCACGGGCGCTCGATGTAGAAGTCATAGAAGGCGCCAAACGGCCCGGCGCAGGCGTTTGGCACGGGCGCCACCACGGCCATCGTCAGCGGTCGAGGCCAAGCTCGATTACCCGGGCGGCGATCAGGCGGGGGCGCTCGCGGCCGGACTCGCCCGGCACCTCGAGCTTGGCGGCAAGGGCGTCGAGGCGGCGCTGGGCGGTGCGCTCGCTGACGTGCAGGACCTCGGCGATCTCGGCGCGGGTGGCGGGGCGGCCTGCGAAGGCGCCCTCGCTGCGGTAAGGCGCGACCAGGGCGGCGGCAGTCGCCCGCTCCTCTTCGTTGAGGGCGACGCCGGGGCCCCTGGCGGCGATCGTGCTTCCCGCCCGGCCGGGAACCGGGTCGGAGACTTCGAGCCGGTGGCCGCCGACGATCAGGGTGTCGCCATCGCGCAGGCGGCGTGGCCGGTCGAGCGGCTCGCCGTTGAGCGCCGTGCCGTTGCGGCTGTCGAGGTCGGTCGCCATCAGCACCCCGCCGCGGCTCTCGATCTCGAGGTGGTTCCAGGAGACCGCCTCGTCGTCGATCTGGATCTCGGCCTCGGGATTGCGGCCGACGACGGTGCGCTCGCCCGTCAGCGCAACCGAACGGGGCTCGCCACCCTCGCCCGTGAGCCAGATTCGCGCGTCCATCTCGTCGCGAGCATAGAGTCCCGCCCGGTGACCGACGCCGACGCCGAGAAGCGCATTGCCGCAGAGGCGGCGGCGGAGTTGGTCGAGGACGGGATGACCGTGGGGCTGGGCACCGGTTCGACCGTCGCCCACCTGCTGCCGGCGATCGCCGCCCGCGGCGTCAGCGGCATCCGCTGCGTCGCCACCTCGGTCGCCACCGAGGAACAGGCGCGCGAGCTGGGCATCCCGGTCGAGGAGTTCAGCCAGCTGCGGCGCCTCGACATCGCGATCGACGGCACCGACCAGGTGACCCCCGACGGCTGGCTGATCAAGGGCGGCGGTGGCGCCCACCTGCGTGAGAAGATCGTCGCCGCCGCGGCCGAGCGCTTCATCGTCATCGCCGACTCGAGCAAGCCGGTCGAGGCGCTGAGTGCCCCGGTACCGCTCGAGCTCTTCTCCTTCGGCGTCGCCTCGACCCTCGAGCGACTCGGCTCGGAGGTCGCTCTGCGCGACGTTCCGCGCAGCCCAGACGACGGCCTTATCGCCGACTACGCCGGTGAGATCGGCGACCCGGCGCAGCTTGCCGCCCGCCTCGAGGCAGACCCCGGCGTCGCCGCCCACGGCCTCTTTCCGCCAGATATGGTGAGCGCGGTGCTGGTGGGGAGCCGAGGCACCGTCGAACGCTTGACCTGAGCTGACCACGGAGGGAACCAGATGAGTGACTTGTCCGGGCTGGCAATCGCCGGCCGCATCGCCACCCCGAGCGACCCCGACTGGGACGAGGCCCGCCAGGCCTGGAACCTGGCCGCCGATCAACGGCCGGAAGCGGTTGCCTTCGTCGAGAGCCCCGATGACGTCGCCAAGGCGGTTCGCTTCGCGGCCGAGAACGACCTGAAGGTGGCCGGCCAGGGAACTGGGCACGGGGCCTTCGGGCTGGCCGGCTCGCTCGAGGGAACGATCCTGGTCAAGACCGAGCGGATGCGTGGCATCGAGGTCGACCCCGAGGCGCAGACCGCGCGGGTCGAGGCCGGCGTCCTCGTCGCCGAGCTCAGCGCCGCTGCCCAGAAGCACGGCCTTTGCTCGATGCCGGGCTCATCGCCCGACGTCGGCGTCACCGGCTTCACGCTCGGCGGCGGCCTCAGCTGGCTCGGTCGCCGCTACGGCTTCGCCTGCAACCGGGTGCGGGCGATCGAGTTGGTCACCGCCGACGGCGAGCAGCGCACGGTCGATGCCGAAAGCGAGCCTGACCTCTTCTGGGCCCTGCGCGGCGGCGGGGGCGGCTACGCGCTCGTCACCGCCCTGCACCTCAACCTGATCCCGATCGCCGAGATCTACGCCGGCGCCCTGGTCTTTCCGGCCGAGCTCGGCGCCGAGGCGGTGCGCGCCTACCGCGACTGGGCGGCGGACCTCTCCGACGATGTCACCTCGGTGGTCCGCTTCATCACCCCGCCGCCGATTCCAGACGTGCCCGAGCCGATCCGCGGCAAGCCGCTGCTGACGATCGACGGCGCCTGCGTCGGCGGCCAGGAGGAGGGCGAAGCGATCGTCGCGCCGCTGCGCGAGCTCGGCGAGACGATCATGGACACCTGGGGCCAGATCCCCGCCGAGGGCCTCTGCCGGATCCACATGGACCCGGAGAACCCGGTGCCTGGCCTGGGCGAGGGGATGACGATTCGCGAGCTGCCCGACGAGGCGATCGACGCCTTCGCCGAACTGGCCGGCCCGGGTTCCGGCTCGCCGCTGCTGCTCAGCGAGCTACGGCAGCTCGGTGGCGCGCTCGGGCGTCCCGACCCCGACGGCGGCGCCCTCACCCACCTCGACACCGACTGGGTGATGTACGGCGTCGGCATGCCGATGACGCCCGAGCTGGGCGAGGCGATCCCCGCCTACCTGGAGAAGATCGAGCGGGCGATGCAGCCCTGGGCGGGCGAGGGCTCTTACTTCAACTTCACCGAGCGCCCCTGCGACGCCGACGCGATCCTGCCCGCCGACGTCTGCGCCCGCCTCGCCGAGGTCAAGCGCCAGTGGGACCCCGACGGGATGATCGTCGCCAACCACTCGGTCTCGCTGGAAACGGCTTAGCGTCCCGAGCTGCGGCCTGATCCCACGTCAAGCGGGATCAGGCTCTGCAGCCGTTTCACCGCCGGATCGTCGGGGCCGACCAGCTCGGAGATCGTCGCCGCGGCGAGGTCGATGTCCTCGGGCGTGGCCGCGGCGATCGCCTCCATGTCGGCCCAATCCTTGGTCCGGTCGAAGAAGGCCTTGAAGATCGCCAGCGAGGCGCAATCGAGAACCGGCACCTGCCGGTCTTCGAGGGGGACCCACACCACCGCACCGGCAACAGCCTCGTGCAGGGGCACGTTGTTGAGGAAGACGTCGACCGGGGTGCCGTCCCAATCGAGTCGAGCCTGCCCGTCTCGTTCGACCTTGGCGACGTCCCTCTTGCGGACCTTCACTCCCGCCGGCAGGCAGGCGAGGGTGGCCTCGGCCTTGCCGGCATCGACGAAGATGTTGACGTCGAGGTCACGGGTCCCTCGCGGCTCCTCAACGCAATAGGCAAGTGCGATCGCGCCCCCAAAGGCATGCGGGACGCTTGCCTTGGCTAGGGAGTCGTGGATCGCGAAGAGCTTCTCGACGAGCTCGCTCACGAGCTCGCTCCGCGAGGCGAGAGGCGATCGGGAAGAGACGGGTAGTCGAGCTCGGCCCGGGGTCGAAAGGGAAGCGCCTCAGCAAGCTCCAGGACCTGGACGAGGATCCTGCTCGCCCGCCTGGGGTCCACCGGCGGCCGGCGCGGCGCCAGGCGCAATTCCATGCCTCCCGCCGCCGCGAGTCGAGCGAGAGCGTCCGCCCCCGGCTCCCGGCTCCCCTTCAGGTACGCGTTGACGACAGAGCGCGGCAAGCCGGCGCGGCGAGCCAGCTCGGCTTGGCTCAGGCCGCTCTCCCTGAGGATCTGCCGAAGCGTGGCGGCACTCGGGTTCATAGGCGTATGTTAGCGGATTCGCTAACGACTCTTGAATAGCTACTGCGGTGCCGCAGCCGTGTCGGCAACCACGGTCATGTTGGCGTTCTCGACCCGGCCGGCCGGGATCGAGCTGTCGCCGGCCATCAATTTGCCCAGGGCGTCGACCTTGTCGGGGCCGGTGATCAGCCAGACGATCTGACGAGCTTCGTCGAGGGCAGGGTAAGTGAGCGTCATCCGATGATGGCCCTGATAGGCGGTCTCGGTGAGGGCGACACGGCGGTCGCTGACCTCGAGCACCGGGTCGCCGGGGACCAACGAGGCGGTGTGACCGTCAGGGCCAAGCCCGAGGTGGACGCAATCGAGCGGCGCCGGCAGGGTGTTTTCGTAGTCGTGGGCGGCGCCCGCGAGGTCGCGCTGGGTCACCGGCATTGGCCGCAGCATCGCCTGGTGGTCCATCGAGAGGCCAAGCACCATGTGGGTGAGGTTGCGGTCCTCGCTGCCCGGCGAGGCGATCCGCTCGTCGACCTGGAACAGCTCGGCCTTGTCCCAGGGCATCTGCTCTTCCTCGCCGAGGATCGCCAGCATCGCCCAGGGGCTGCGACCGCCACTCATCGCCAGCGAGAAGATGTTGCGCTCGGCAACCGCGGCGGCGCCGATCGCCGCGATCACCTCGGCGGCACGGCGCGCCGCTGCCTTTTCGTCGGCGCAGACCTCGAGATCGATCGGCACGTTTCCGCCTAGGAAGACTTCTCGTCGTGGCCACCGAACTGCTTGCGCATCGCCGAGAGAACCTTGTCAGCGAAGTCGTCGAGGCCACGCGAGGCAAAGCGCTCGTAGAGAGCGGTGGTCAGCACCGGCGCCGGCACGCCCTCGTCGATCGCGGCGATCGAGGTCCAGCGGCCCTCGCCGGAGTCGGAGACGCGGCCCTCGAACTCGGAGAGATCGGCCGATTCCTGCATCGAGGCGGCGGTCAGGTCGAGCAGCCAGGAACCGATCACGCTGCCGCGACGCCAGACCTCGGTCACCTCGGGCAGGTCGAGGTCGTACTGGTAGTACTCGGGCTGCTCCAGCGGCGCCGTCTCCGCGTCGGCCTCGCGCTGGACCTTGCCGGCGTTGGCGTTCTTGAGGATGTTGAGGCCCTCGGCGTAGGCGGCCATGACGCCGTACTCGATCCCGTTATGGACCATCTTCACGAAGTGCCCGGCGCCGTTGGGACCGCAATGCAGGTAGCCATTCTCGGCGGCGTTGGGCTGACCGCTGCGCCCCGGCGTGCGCTCGGCCGACTCGACGCCCGGCGCCAGCGAGGCGAAGACCGAGTCGAGCCGTTGCACGGCTCCATCCGGCCCGCCGATCATCAGGCAGTAGCCGCGATCGAGGCCGAAGACGCCACCGCTGGTGCCGCAATCGACATAGTCGATTCCCTGCTCGCCGACCTTGGCCGCGCGACGGATGTCATCGCGGTAGTAGGAGTTGCCGCCATCAATGATCGCGTCGCCGGAGTCGAGCACGGCGGCAACACTCTCAACCGTCTTCTCGGTGATCTCGCCCGCCGGCACCATCACCCAGACCGAGCGCGGGGCGCTCAGCTTCGCGGCCAGGTCCTCGAGCGAGGAGGCGCCCTCGGCGCCCTCCCCGGCCAGCTCCGAGACCGCGTCGGGGTTGACGTCGAAGACGACGAGGCGATGACCGTCGCGCATCAGCCGCCGCGCCATGTTGGCGCCCATGCGGCCCAGTCCAACCATTCCCAGCTCCATGTTCCGTAACCCTATGCGAGCCAGGCCCTGGGGGTGTGACCGCGCGATCAACGGGTAGCCTGGCGAGCGCATGCCCCGGACCGACGCCAAGCACTCCGATGCCGACGCCGACGTGCTGACGATCTTCGGGATCAGTGGCGACCTGGCGAAGAAGATGACCTTTCGGGCGCTCTACCGGCTCGAGGCGCGCGGCAAGCTCAACTGCCCGATCGTCGGCGTCGCGATCGACGAGTGGGACGACGAGAAGCTTCGTCGGCACGCCCACGACTCGATCGCCGCAACCGTCAGCGATCCCGATGAGGATGTCTTCAGCCGCCTCGCCGCGCGCCTCTCATACGTCCAAGGCGACTACGCCGACGCCTCCACCTTCAAGCGAGTGGGCGAAGCGATCGGCGACGCCAAGAGCCCGGTCTTCTACCTGGAGATCCCCCCCTCCCTCTTTGCCACCGTCGTCCACGGCCTCGGCGATGCCGGCCTCACCGAGAACGCCCACGTCGTGATCGAGAAGCCGTTCGGCCACGACCTGGAATCGGCCCGCGCGCTCAACGCCGATCTCTGCGAAGTGCTCGACGAGAAGCAGATCCTCCGCATCGACCATTACCTCGGCAAGGAGCCGGTGATGGACATCAGCTACATGCGCTTCGCCAACTCGACGCTCGAGCCGGTCTGGAGCCGCGAGCACATCTCCCACGTGCAGGTGACGATCGCCGAGAACTTCGGGGTCGAGGACCGCGGCCGCTTCTACGACTCGGTCGGGGCGATGCGCGACGTGATCCAGAACCACGCCCTCCAGGTGCTGGGACTGATCGGGATGGAGCCG
>DATBAV010000038.1:0-180196 GCA_036271315.1 Solirubrobacterales bacterium
GCCGCTGCGCGCGGTCTTCATCCGTGCCCCCTGGATCGAGCGCTGCGGCCCCGGGGTCGAGGTACTCGCCAGCTACGAGGGTCACCCGGTGGCGATCCGCGATGGCAACGTCCTCGCCTCGGCCTTCCACCCGGAGCTGACCGCGGACCCGCGCTTCCATGCGATCTTCATGGCGATGACCACCAGCGCGCAAGAGCGCGCGAAGGAAGGGGCAGGCAGATGACCGCAGGCGATCCGCGCACCAAGAACCTGGCGAAGATCCTGGTCGGGTACTCGACCGAGGTGAAGGAGGGGGAGGTCGTCTCGATCGACGGCGAGAGCGCCGCCGCGCCGCTCCTCCTCGCGGTCTACGAAGAGGTGCTGAAGGCGGGCGGCAATCCGGTGCTGAACGTCGCCCTCGACGGCCAGATCGCCGCTTACTTCAAACATGCCTCCGACAAACAGCTGGAATGGATCTCACCCTTCGCCGAGTGGATGGTCGACCACGCCGACGTGCGGATCGCGATCGGCGCGAGCACCAACACCCGTGAGCTCTCCGGGGTTCCGCCGGAGCGCCAGACCCTGCGCCAGTCGGTGACCGGCGACCTGATGGGGCGGGCGATGAAGCGGAGCGCCGCGGGCGACTTCCGCTGGGTCTACACGATCTTCCCGACCAGCGCCTACGCCTCCGAGGCCGAGATGAGCCTGGCCGACTACGAAGACTTCTACTACGCCTCCTGCCTGGCCGACGACGCCGATCCGCTGACCGCCTGGAAACGCGCCTCAGAGGAGACCGAGCGGCTGGCCGAGTGGATCGAGGGGCACGAGCAGGTGCGGATCACCGCCCCCGGGACCGACATCACCCTCGGCATCGCCGGCCGCACCTTCATCCCCTGCGTCGGCGATCACAACATGCCCGACGGCGAGTTCTTCACCGGCCCGGTCGAGGACTCGGTCGAGGGCGAGGTCACCTTCCACCTGCCGGCGGTGATTGCCGGCCGCGAGGTCTCCGGTGTGCACCTGCGCTTCGAGGCCGGCAAGGTCGTCGACGCCAGCGCCGAGCGCGGCGAGGAGTTCTTGATCCAGCTGCTCGACACCGACGAGGGCGCCCGCCGCCTCGGCGAGCTCGGCATCGGCACCAACTACGCGATCGACCGCGGCACGCTCGAGGTCCTGCTCGACGAGAAGATCGGCGGCACCGTCCACATGGCGGTCGGCAAGTCCTACCCGGAGTCCGGCGGCGTCAACGACTCGGCGGTCCACACCGACCTGGTCTGCGACCTGCGGCTAGGAGGAAAGCTGGAAGTAGATGGCACCGTCATGCAGGAAGACGGCCGATTCGTCGTATAGCGCGGCGGCGAATTGAGCTGTCTACTGGTTGGGGATCGGCGAGCCGGCCAGCAGGAAGAACCAGACGGTCAGGGTCGCGCCGGCGAGCAGGACGGAGCCCATCAGGACTGCCTCGACGACGGTTGTGCCGCTGGCGCTGGGGGAGGAGTCGCGCATGCTCTTCAGCCAGGTGGGGCGCATCGGTGCCAGTTGATTGGTGCCGGTGACGCCGATGTAGAGGCGGTTGAGGCGGCCAATCAGCCAGGCGACCAAGAGCACCGAGATGACGATGCCGGCGGCCACTACGAAGTAGGGCCCCGAGCTGGGGAACTGGGTGTGGGAGACCTTCGAGCCGATGTAGAGCCAGCCCAACGGGATCGCCGTCCAGATCGAGAGCGCGACCAGCAGCATGGCGACGAAGATCAGGCTGGCGGCCAGTCCCCTGGCCACTCCACCTCTGTGTGACTCGGTGACCATTTCCACACTCATACAATGCCAGCTATGTCTGGACACTCGAAGTGGTCTTCTATTAAGCACAAGAAGGGTGCCGCCGACGCCAAGCGGGGCAAGCTCTTCACCAAGCTGGCCCGCGCAATCACAGTTGCAGCGCGCGATGGCGGGCCCGACCCGGATGCCAACGCGCCGCTGGCGACCGCGGTGCAAAAGGCCCGCGAAGCCTCGATGCCGAAGGAAAACATCCAGCGGGCGATCGACCGCGGCTCGGGGGTGGGAACCGACGCCGACGCGATCGAGCAGGTTCTCTTCGAGGGCTACGGCCCGGGTGGCGCGGCGATCCTCGTCGACGCCCTGACCGACAATCGCAACCGCACCAGCGCCGACGTGCGCCACGCTTTCACCAAGCACCACGGCAATCTCGGCGAGCCCGGCTCGGTCGCCTGGATCTTCGAGAAACGCGGCGTCATCGTCGTCGACGGCGAGCGCTACGGAGAGGACGATCTGATCGTCGCGATCGACGCCGGCGCCGAGGACGTGCGTGCCGACGGCGATCAGCTGCGGGTGATCTGCGAACCGGCTGACCTCGCCGCCGTGCGCGAGGCGCTCGAGGGGGCGGGGGTCGAGGTCCAGTCGGCCGATTTGACGATGGAGCCAAAGAGCACCGTCGAAGTGAAGGGAACCGATGCGGAGTGGCTGCTCAAGCTGGTCGACGCGCTGGAGGAGCACGACGACGTCAACGAGGTGCATGCCAACTTCGACGTGCCGGCGGAGATCATCGAAAAACTGGCGGCACAAGCGGCCTGACAAAGGCATCCGGGGCTACTCCCAGAATCACTTCCCATGCAAGTTGTGATGGGAATTGACCCGGGTGCGGCGAATCTGGGCTTTGGAATCGTGCGGATCGAGGGCAGCCGCATGGTTGCCCTTGACGGCGGCGTGGTCGAGACCTCGGCCGAGCTGCCGATCGAGCGTCGCCTGGAGCGGATCCACAGCTCGCTTGCCGAGCTGATCGATTGGCACCAGCCGGCGGCGATGGCGCTCGAGGACCTCTACTTCGGCAAGAACGTGCACTCGGCGATGGCCGTCGGCCGGGCCAGCGGCGCGGCGATGCTCGCCGCCGCCCAGCGCGGGGTGCGCTGCTTTACCTACACGCCGCAGGCGATCAAGAAGTCCGTCTGCGGCTCCGGCGGGGCCGGCAAGGAACAGGTGCAGCGGATGGTCGGCACCCTGCTCGGCCTGCCCGAGCCGCCGACGCCCGACCACGCCGCCGACGCGCTCGCGGTGGCGATCTGCCACGGCGGCGCGACCGGGCGCGAAGCGGCGACCTTGGCGGCCGAAGAAACCGCCTCGCAGGGGATGGCGGCGAGATGATCGCCGCCGTGCGCGGGGAAGTGATGGTGCGGCGACCGGATCACGTCGTCGTCGACGCCGGCGGTGTCGGCTACCGGCTCGCCGTCTCGGCCGAGACGCTGAAGGCGGTGCCGGCGACCGGCCGCGAGGTCTTTCTCCACGCCGAGCTGATCTCGCGCGAGGACTCGCTGGCGCTCTTCGGCTTTGCCTCCGAGGAGGAGCGCGACCTCTTCGGCGAGCTGATCTCGGTCAGCGGCGTCGGGCCGAAGGTGGCGATGGCGGCGCTCTCGGGCGGACCGACGCGCGAGCTGCTGCGGGCGATCGCCGCCGGCGACGCCAAACGCTTTCAGGCGGTTCCGGGGATCGGCAAGCGCACCTCAGAGCGGATCATCGTCGAGCTGCGCGAGAAGGTCGCCGGCGCGCTGGAGGACGAGGTCACCGGGTTGGCTGCGGACGGCAGCGATGCCCGTGGCCTCGCCCGCGACGGCCTGGTCAATCTTGGCTACGCGCCGCTGGAGGCCGAGCAGCTGCTTGAAGGCATCGACGGCGAGGACGCCGAGCAGCTGCTCGCTGCCGCCCTGCGCAAAGCCGGCTCCTCGCGGAGCAAGGCGTGAGCGATCGCATTCGCACGCCCGGGGTGGACGGGCCCTTTCCGCCCGGCGACGAGACCCCGCCCGAGGACGTTCGCGTGCACGACGCGAGGGCCGACGCCCCAGATGAGGACCTCGATCGCTCGCTGCGACCGCGCACCCTTGCCGACTTCGTCAACCAGGAGCAGGTCACCGAGCAGCTCGCGATTTTCATCGAGGCGGCACGGGGTCGCGACGAGCCACTAGACCACGTGCTGCTCGCCGGCCCCCCCGGCCTCGGCAAGACCTCGCTTGCCCACATCGTCGCCGAGGAGATGGGCGTGCCGCTGGTGCAGACCGCCGGCCCGGCGTTGGAGCGCAAGGCGGACGTCGCCTCCTTCCTCACCGCGCTGGAGCCCGGCAGCGTCTTCTTCGTCGATGAGATCCACCGGCTCGGGCGCGCGGTCGAGGAGACGCTCTACCCGGCGATGGAGGACGGCGAGCTGCCTGTCGTGCTCGGCCAGGGCGCCGGCGCCCGCACCGTCACTCTGCCGCTGCCGCCCTTCACCCTGATCGGCGCGACCACCCGCGCCGGCCTGCTGACGACGCCGCTGCGCGACCGCTTCGGCCTCTCCCACCGCCTCGAGCACTACAGGCCCGAGCACCTGGCGCAGATCATCGTGCGCTCGGCCGGCATCCTCGGGGTCGAGATCGACTCCGAGGGGGCCCAGACGATCGCCGAGCGCTCCCGCGGCACGCCGCGCGTCGCCAACCGCTTGCTCAAGCGGGTGCGGGACTTCGCCCAGGTCAAGGAGCGAGGGGCGATCGACGCGGCGGTGGCCGACGCGGCGCTGGCGATGCTCGAGGTCGACGCCGGCGGGCTCGACCGCAGCGACCGTGCCCTGCTCGAGGTGGTGGCGACCAAGTTCTCCGGTGGCCCCGTCGGCCTCTCGACCCTCGCCGTCGCGATCGGCGAGGAGGCCGACACGATCGAGGATGTTCTCGAGCCATATCTGCTTCAACAGGGGCTTCTGAAGCGCACTCCGCGGGGTCGGGTGATCACTCCGCGGGCCTACGAGCACCTTGGCCTGCCGACCCCCGAAGGAGCGAACAGCCTCTTCTGAGTAACCTGCCGTTGGGATGCCGTTCTTCATCTGCCCCAACTGTGGCCACAGGGAGGTCAGCGCGGAGCGAACCGCGGGCTTCAGCGCGCGCCCAAAGGGCTGCTCCAAGTGTGGCTTCGGCTTCGTCTTCGAGTTGCTCGACGACTACTACCCGGCACCGAACGCCGCCTTTTTCGTCTGCGATCAGCAAGCACGGGTGATCGACGCGGGGCGGGGAAGCTTCGAGCTGACCGGGCTGACCGACGAGGACGTGATCGGCCGCCCGGTGCAGGAGGTTCTCGGTCTCGAATGGCGCGCCGAAGCCAGCGGCGACGAACCGCGCGAAGGCAACGGCGGCGGCAGTGCCGATCCGATCGCCACCTCGCTGGAGTGGGGCGTGCGCTCGCTTGGCAAGCGCGTCTCGGTCAATGCCGAGGGCGATCTTCCGGCGGAGGCGGTTGCCGACGTCTTTCCGGCCTATGACGACGACGGGGGACTGCTGATCGTCCTCACCCCGGAGGGTTGAGAGCGGCATGGGCAAAAGGCGCCGCAACCTCTTCGTCCTGCTCTTTGTCTTTGGCCTGATCGTCGTCTCCGGCATCGTCATCGCCAACAAGCCGACGAAGCTGGGCCTCGACCTGAAGGGCGGGGTGCAGCTGGTGCTGCAGGGCCGCCCGACGCCCCAACAGCCGACGCTCGACAACGGCTCGATGGAAAAGGCCGTCGACATCATCCGTTCCGGCTGCGATCAGCTGGGCGTCTCGGAGATCGAAGTGGCGCGGGTCGGCAGCGACCAGATCCAGGTCGGGATCCCGGGTGCCACCAGCGTCGGCAAGGCGACCGAATGCGCGACCAAGCCGGCCCGCCTCTTCTTCTTCGATTGGGAACCGAACCTGATCGGGCGCGAGTTCCTGATCGGCGGTCACCCGGGCAAGGAACCGCCGGAAGGGCCGATCAAAGACGCGACTAAGGAATGGCAGGAAGCCGGTCGCCTGCCGACCAAGAAAGAAAACCAGCAGCTGATCGTCGCCGGCGCCTTCCCGACCGAGTACGCCGCGGTCAAATTGGCCTCCGAACAGAAGCCGAAGCCGGCTTGCCCCAAATGCAGCTCGTCGGCCACCTATTACCTGTTCGCGAATGACAAAGAACACAAGCTGATCGACGGGCCCGAGTACACCAAAGGCGACCTCTTCATCTCGCCCAGCGGCAGGAAACGCCCTGAAAACGTGGGCACCGTGATCAAAGTCCCACAGGGCACGATCGTCGTCTCCGAAAAGCCCCAGGACGCAAACGGCCAGGTGCTCGAAAACGCCGAACCGGGCTGGTTTGCGCTGAAGGACGACCCGGCTCTCTCGGGCACCGAAATCACCAGCCCGAAGCAGGAAACCGACGAATCCGGCCAGCCCAACGTCACCTTCAAATTCACCGACAGCGGCCGCCAGAACTTCCAGGAAGTCACCCGCCAGATCGCCCAGCGCGGGGCCGCCTCGGCGATTGGGCTGAGCAGCAGTGAAGCCGCCGCAGCGACCTCTGGCCACTTCGCCGTTGTGCTCGACAACGAAGTCAAGACGCGGCCGATCATCAACTATGCGGAAAACCCGGACGGCATCGATGGCCGCACCGGCGCCCAGATCTCCGGCGGCTTCAACAGCATCGAAGACGCCCAGGACCTGGCCAGCTTCCTGCAGCGCGGCGCCCTGCCGATCAACCTCAACCTGATCAGCCAGTCGCAAGTCTCGGCGACGCTGGGTTCGGAAGCGCTGCACGACGGCATCAGGGCCGGCCTGATCGGCCTCATCCTCACCGTCCTCTTCCTGCTCATCTTCTACCGCTTCCTCGGCCTGGTGGCGGTCACGGCGCTGGCCGCCTACGGGGTGATCTTCTTTGCCCTGGTCAAACTGATCCCGATCACGCTCACCCTGCCGGGGATCGCGGGCCTGGTGCTGACGATCGGCGTCACCGCCGACGCCAACATCGTCATCTTCGAGCGAATAAAGGAGGAGGTGCGGGCTGGGCGCTCGATGTCGAGCGCGATCTCCGCTGGCTATCGCCGGGGAATCGCGACGATCATCGACGCCAACGTCGTCACCCTGCTCACCGCCTTCGTCCTCTTCGTGCTCGCCACGGCCGGGGTCAAGGGCTTCGCCTTCGTCCTCGGCGTTGGCACGATCGTCTCGCTGCTAACCGCGGTCGTCTTCACCCAGGCCCTGCTCGGTGCGATGAGCCGCTCGCGCCTGCTGCGTTCGCCGGCGGCGCTGGGCGCGACCAAAGAGGGAATCCGCTGGCACTTCGACTTCATGGGGGCGAGCCGCTGGTTCTTCACTGTTTCCGGGGTGATCCTGCTGGTCGGCGCCCTGTCCCTGGCGACGAAGCAGCTCAACCTCGGCATCGACTTCAAGTCGGGCACCAGGGTCGAAGTCGCGCTGGTCAAGCAGACCAACGAGGAAGCGGTGCGCGAAACGCTCGACAGCACGGGCATCTCCGGGGGGGAGGTGCAGAAAGTAAGCAACCCCGGCCTCGGCGACAACGCCTACCTGATCCAGTCGAAGACGCTTGAACCGGACCAGATCAACAAGCTTCAAAAGGAACTGGAAAAGGAATACGGGATCCAGGCCGATGGCTTCAACAGCACCAGCGTCGGCCCCACTTTCGGCACTACCGTGGCCAACAGCGCCCGCAACGCTCTGATCTTCTCGCTGTTGATCATCTGCGCCTACATCGCCTTCCGCTTCGATCCGAAATTCGCCGTGCCGGTGCTGATCGCGATCTTCCACGACATCTTGATTACGGCCGGCATCTACTCATTGACCGGACGAGAAGTGAGCGCTGGGACGGTCGCTGCCTTCCTCACCATCCTCGGCTACTCGCTCTACGACACGATCATCGTCTTCGACCGAATACGCGAGAACATGCCGCGCATGCCACGGGCTGCGTTCTCGCAGATCGTCAACCGCTCGATGAGCGAGGTGCTGACCCGCTCGCTGGCGACCAGCTTCACCACCCTGCTCTCGGTGGTCTGCCTGCTGATCTTCGGCGGCGCCACCCTGCAGGACTTCGCCTTCGCGATGATGATCGGGATCATCTCCGGTACCTACTCGTCGATCTTCATCGCTTCGCCGGTGCTGACGGCGTGGAAGGAACGCGAGCCCGGCTTCATCCGCCGCCGCGAGCGGATCGTGGCGATCGACGGCAACGTGCCGGCCTTCGCCGAAGACGGCGATCTGGCAATGCTCGCCGACGACGGCGAGACCGAGGTCGAGATCGAGGAGGAGGTGGCGGCGCAGCGCGAGGCCCAGCCCAAGGCCGGCGCCGTCGCGACAGTCGAGCCGCCCTCCGAAGGCGACGGCGGTAAACCGTCCAGCAACGGCGAGCCGCCCGCTGTCGATCCAGCGGACGCAGCGCGCCGCGAGCGCGATGAGAAGCGCCGCGCCCGCCGCCAGCAAAGGCGTAAACACGGAAGGAAGCGCTGATGTCTCTACTCGTCTACTTCACGATGGGGATCGCCCTCTGGCACTTCACGGTCTTCCTGCCCGAGCGTTTCTGGCAGGGCATCGTCGGCGCTTTTCTCGGTGCGACGATCGGCGCGGTCGCTTTCGGTGGCATTGTCGAGATCATCAGCGGCAAGGGTGTCGGCGAGACCGACATCACCACTGCCTTGATCGCGATCCCCGGCGTGGCGATTGGCCTGGCGATCGTCTGGGCGATCGGCGTACGCCAAGAACGACTCGCCGAGTAGCTCGGGCCAAAAAAGCCCCTGCTCTTTGCAGGCTTTTCGGTGCGAAAGTGAGTCCGATGTGATTCCTAGCCTGCGTGCGTGGCAAAGACTCTGCACGCGTACAAGGCGAAGCCCTACTCCTACGAGGAGGCGCAGGCGCTCTCGGCCGAGCTAGGGCTGAGCGAGCCGGTGGCAATCGCGCTGGTGCGGCGTGGCTATCGAACGCCGGAGGAAGCGCGGGCGTTCCTCGCCGCTGACGAGTGGCACGAGCCAGGGGAGTTCGCGGCGATGGGTCCAATCGTCGAGTGTGTTCTCGCTGCCGTCGCGGAGGGCAAGCGGATCACGGTCCACGGCGACTTCGACGTCGACGGTGTGTGCGCCACCACCATCCTCGTCAGCACCCTGCGCGATCTTGGCACCGAGTGCGACTGGCTGATTCCGGATCGCCTGACGGACGGGTATGGGCTCAGCTCTGAGAACGTCAGGAAGCTGGCCGAGCGGGGGACGTCGTTGATCGTCACTGCTGACTGCGGGATCACGGCTGTCGCCGAGGTGGAGCTGGCGAAGCAGCTCGGTATGAAGGTCGTCGTTACCGATCACCATCAGGCGGGGGAGACCTTGCCCGATTGTCCGATCTTGCACCCGGGACTCGATGAGGGGTATCCGTTTGCTGAGCTGTGTGGGACCGCGGTGGCTTGGAAGCTTGCGACAGCGTTGCGGGGGGCCGCCTCTCACAACGATCTCGATCTTGTCGCGCTGGCGACGGTTGCCGATTTGGTGCCGCTGGTCGGGGAGAACCGCACACTCGTCAAGCGCGGGTTGGAAGAGGTGCGGCGGGCTCAGCGACCGGGGCTGAGGGCGTTGATTGCGGCGGCTAAATGCGAGCCGACCAGGCTCGACGAGGGTGATCTGGCTTTCAAGCTGGCGCCGAGGATCAACGCTGCGGGCAGGCTCTATCGAGCTGACGCCGGGGTGGAGCTATTTCTTACCGACGACGAGGCAAGAGCTGCCGAGATCGCCAATGAGTTGAGCAGGGCCAATGGGGAGCGGCGGGCTACTGAGCGGGAGGTGGCGAATGAGGCCGAGGCGGCGCTACGGGAGCTGCCGGATGAGTTGCGGGAAGCGTCGGGACTGGTTGTCGCTGGCGAGGGATGGCACCCGGGTGTCATTGGCATCGTTGCCTCGCGGCTGGTTGAGCGGTATCACCGGCCCGTCGTGGTGATCTCGCTCGAGGCGGACGGGTCGGGGCGCGGGTCGGGGCGGAGCATTCCTGGGTTCGACCTGCTCGCTGGTCTTGAGGCCTGCTCCGAGTATCTAGGTAGCTTCGGTGGGCACAAGGCTGCTGCTGGGCTGGAGTTGAAGGCTGGGGAGTTGCCCGCGTTTCGGGAGGCCTTTGCGGCCTATGCGAACAGCTTGCTCGGGCCCGAGGACCTGAAGCGGACGGAGCGGATCGATGCGGTTGTTGGTGGCGCTTCGCTGGGGTTGGATTTGGCTGAAGAGCTGAAGCAGTTGGCGCCGTTTGGGATGGGGAATCCTGGGGTGCGGTTGCTGGTGCCCTCGGCGCGGGTGCGGGACGTGCGGACGATGGGGGAAGGCAAGCACGCGCGGTTCAGCCTGCATAGCGGGTCGCACAAGGCGCTCGGGGTGGCCTTTGGCCGGCCATCGCTCGGTGTCGGCGAGGACGATCCGGTCGATGTGGCGGTGCGGCTTGAAGTGAACCACTGGAACGGGGCGGTCGAGCCGCAGGTGGTGTTGGGGGAGGTCTACCCGCGTGCCGCCGAGGAGAAGGTGCTCGAAGCGGCTCAGTGGTGGCAGCGCTTCGAGGCCGAGCTGGCGCGGGATCCGGTCGCTGCGCCGCCGCTCGATCCAGCGGTTGCCGGCGATTTTCAGCGCCAGACCTGCGTCAGCGCCAACGCGCCCGCCGCGGTGATCAACGAGCTCGCCTCCTGCGGGGGTGAGGTCCTGGCGCTCACCGCCGATGCCGGACTCCGCGCCGGCATGGCCTGCGAGGGGGCGCGCGTGGCCGATTACGCCGAGCTGGAACGCGATCCCGAGCTGGTCGCGGACTTCGACCACGTGGTTCTGGTGGATCCGCCGCCGAGCTCCGAGCTGCTGGCGCTCGCCTCCCGCAGCCCGGTCGAGGGCGGCTACCTGCATCGCGTCTGGGGCGAGGCCGAGTGGCGCTTTGCGCTCAGCACCGCAGCGACGCAACTGGCCCAGCGCCCGACCCTGATCGCGCTCTTCCGCGACCTGCGCGAAGCGGGCGAGGCGAGTGGGGAGGACCTGCGCGAGGCCTTGATCGGCAGTGCGCTGCAGGCGCGCAGCCCCGAGACCGCGGCCCGCTGTTTCCGCATACTCGGCGAGCTCGGCCTGGTGCGCGGAGAGCCCGTCGCTGGCGGCGGGGTGGTGGGGGTCGTATCCTCAGAGGGGACAGATCTGGAGCGCTCAGCGTCATATCGCGCTTACAGCGCCCGCCACGAGGAGGCTCGCCAATACCTCGAAGCACACCGACAACCGTAGCCAGCCAGGAGCTCCTGGCCGATCTCTTTGCCGTAGTCGAGGAGTTCGACTCCTCGGGCGGCGCCGATGCTGCCGTCAATGGCGACGGCGGCGTTGCCGTGTCGGTGGCGGCGATCGATCGCATCGCGATCAAGCACGCCTTCGACTTCGCCTGCGACCGCCATGCCGACCAGCTGCGCCACTCGGGCGATGAGTTCATCACCCACCCCGTGGGCGTCGCCCAGATCTGCGCCGGCATGCGGCTCGACACCGCGACCCTCTGCTCCGCCCTGCTGCACGACACAGTTGAGGACACCAGCGCCAGCCTGGAGGAGATCCGGGCCGAGTTCGGCGAGGAGATCGCTCAGCTCGTCGACGGCGTCACCAAGCTGACCGGGATCGCCTTCGAGAGCCGCGACGAGCGCCAGGCCGAGAACTACCGCAAGATGATGGTGGCGATGGCCACCGACGTCAGGGTGATCCTGATCAAGTTGGCCGACCGCCTGCACAACATGCGCACGCTGGGCGCCCTGCCCAAGCAGAAGCAGATGTCGAAGTCGCGCGAGACGCTGGAAATCTACGCGCCGCTCGCCCACCGGCTGGGAATCCACGCGATCAAGTGGGAGCTGGAGGACCTCGCCTTCGCCACCCTGCACCCGCGCAAGTACGCCGAGATCAAGCAGCTCGTCTCCCAGCAGCGCAACGAGCGCGAGGTCTACGTCGAAGAGGCCGGCAAATTCCTCTCCGGCGAGCTGCTCGACGTTGGCATCGAGGCCGATATCTCCGGCCGTGCCAAGCACTTCTACTCGATCTACACGAAGATGACCAAGAAGGGCCGGGAGTTCAACGAGATCTTCGACCTGACCGCGATGCGGGTGATCGTCGGCTCGGTCAAGGACTGCTACGGCGCTATCGGCGTCATCCACTCGCTCTGGAAGCCGCTGCCCGGGCGCTTCAAGGACTTCGTCGCGATGCCGAAGGCCAACATGTACCAGGCGCTGCACACGACCGTGATCGGGCCGGAAGGCAAGCCGCTGGAGATCCAGATCCGCACCGACGAGATGCACAGCCTCGCCGAGTACGGCATCGCCGCTCACGTCGCCTACAAGGAGGGCGCCGCCGCCGATCCTCAGAAGGAGAAGATGACCTGGCTGCGCCAGCTGGTCGAGGCTGAGGGCGAGCAGGATCCGGCCGAGTTCCTCGAGTCGCTCAAGGTCGACCTCTTCGAGGACGAAGTCTTCGTCTTCACCCCGAAGGGCGAAGTGAAGAACCTCTCGGCCGGCTCGACCCCGCTTGACTTTGCCTACGCGGTCCACACCGACGTCGGCCACGCCTGCGTTGGCGCCAAGGTGAACGGCTCGATCGTGCCGCTGCACTACCAGCTGCGCTCTGGCGACATCGTCGAGGTGCTGACCGCAAAGCAGAAGCGCGGCCCCTCGCGCGACTGGCTGAAGCTGGTGCGGACGAGCCGCGCTCGCAACAAGATCCGCGCCTTCTTCAAGGAGGAGAGCCGCGAGGACGCCGAGAAAAAGGGCCGCGAAGGGCTGGAGGAAGCACTGCGCACGCGCGGCCTGCCGATGCAGAAAGTCGCCGCCTCGCCGCTGCTGGTCGACGTGATCCGCGAGATGGGCTTCCGCAAGGCGACCGAGTTCTACATCGCCCTCGGCCAGGGCAAAATCTCGACCAAGGCGGTCGCCAACAAGCTGATGCAGCGCTTGAAGGCGGGGGAGGCGGTCGAGGACACCGACCCGCTCGGTCTTGCCGGTGGCCATCGCGAGGACAAGGCGCGGCGGACCAAGGACGCCTCCAACTACGGGATCAGCGTCAAGGGCGCCGCCAACGTCGCGGTGCGCCTGGCCAAGTGCTGCCGGCCGGTCCCCGGCGACGATATAGCGGGTTATGTATCCCTGGGCCGGGGAATCACCATCCACCGCACCGACTGCAAGAACATGAAGGCGCTGAAGCGGGCACCGGAAAGGTTCGTCGACGTCAGCTGGGACGGAGAGAACGAGTCCTCATACCGGGTCGAGCTGCAGATCGACGCCTACGATCGCACTCGCCTGCTCGAGGATCTCTCGCGCACCTTCTCGGAGGCCGGCATCAACATCATCGGCGCCAGTTGCACGACCAACCACCCGATGGTGAAAAACACCTTCGTAATCGAGGTTGGCGACACCGAGCAGCTCAAGCAGTGCATCGCCCGCCTGCGCAACGTCGAGTCGGTCTTCGACGCTTACCGGATCACCCCGGCGGCCTGACGGAGGGTCGGCCGCTGGCCGAGCCGCACGTCGGGTGCCGATGGATCGGCGATCTTGTCTAAAACTTGCCGATCGGGGGTAAAGAGGGGGTAGGATTGGCCAGCGGGCCAGATCGGGCGTTGGCAATGCGGAGGAGGGGGATTGGTAGTGACCACGGTCAGGGTCAGGTTGGGTGCGTTTGCCGGCGGGATGCTGGCGTGGCAGCATCAGCGAGATGCCGGGTCCGGCGCCGAGCCGAGTCCCGACGACGTCCTCAGGGTGATTCGCTTCTATCTGAAGGAAAGGGGCAGCGGCGACATCGGCTGGTCTTATCCCGATCTCCTGCGCGAGGGGAGTCCCGAGGAGGAGGTGGAGATCGAGCTCGATATCGAGGACTCGCTCTGGCGTGAGGTGAGGCTCGAGGCGGCCCGGCAGCGCGTGAGCGTTACCCAGCTGCTCGAGCACGCGGCCCTCTACTACGCAGCGGAGCTCGACGCGGGACGCCTCACCGAGAGGATCCTGGAGGAGAGCTGAGGGAGAGCCTCAGGGGCTAGGCGCCCGCCACCACCGGCGAGGCCCCCAGCTCGGCGAGCTTTGCCTGCAGGGTGCGGCGGCCGCGATGGTGAAGGCCGTGCACGGAGCTCTCTGACTTTTTCAGCGTGGCGGCGATTTCAACCGGGGAGAGACCGGCGATGTGCCTGAGGATGAGCACCTCGCGCTGATCTTCTGGCAGCTCCTCGAGTGCGAGGCGAAGATCGCGACCGCGCTCCTGGCCCATCTGGGCCTGACCGCTGTCGGTGATGCGCACTTCCTCGGTCGGCACCGCACGCCTGGCGCGCAGGTGGTCGAGGGAGGCGTTGCGTGCCACCCGCATGATCCAGGCGGCAAAGGGAACCTCGCGCGGCTCGTACTTGTTGATCGCCTTCATCAGCTTGGCGAAGATATTCTGGGTGATGTCTTCGGCCTCGTGGTGGTCCTTGACCAAGCTGTTGACGAAGCGTTGAACGTCAGGGGCGTAGCGCACGTATAGGAAATGCAAACCCTCGCTGTTGCCAGCTTGGGCCTGCTCGATGGCCTGCAGGACGAGGCGGCTGTTTCCAGACCCTGAGGCTGATGCCTCGGAGAAGCCCGTCAAGTTATTGGGGCGAAGCTCTGTATCACGACTGGTCACAGCGTCCTCCCGACGCGTTGTCTTGCTTTGTCTGCAAGTGGGGCTCATGGGGCCCCTATGTTCGAAGGTCAAAGAATTTCTCCTAAAACGCGAAGTCCTCCTTGACCGAATATCCGCAACTACCGAAAAATGTGAAGATGCTTCGGTTAGCCGCGGCCAGAAGAAATAGTGGCCCTTCGTCTGAAAGTCAATGCCCAATATTCGTCTAAATCTCAGCCTCAAGGCTCAAGTGGCTGCAAATGCACAGGTATCAGGGGCTGAAGTTAGGAGGATTGAGGGAAATGAGGTGAAAATCTTGGGCATGCCCATAGTTGTTATAGGTGGTGCGCAACGTGAAAATCCCTCTCGGAACATTTGCTTGCAACGGAATCGAGGCTTGTCTCGACTCCGATATCGCTGCCGCCGTGCGCGCGGCGCTGAGCGACTTCACCCAGCGCCTCGAATCCGGCCGCGCACCCGTTGACCTTCCCAGGGAGCCGCTCGGGGCCGTCTCAGCCGAGCCGGCGATGGCAGTGGACCTTCCCCTCGATGAGCGCACCTGGCAGCTCCTGCAGCGCGAGGCACGCCGCCAGGGCACCACGGTGAGCCAACTGGCCACCCACTCCGTCCTGGTCTACCTCGCCGAGCTGGACCGCCTCACGCCCCCCAACAGCGCAACGGCTTAAGCCCTATCTGCTCACCGCAGCGGCCCAGGCTCTGCCTGAAGCAATGCGCCGGTTGAGCCCCTGCCCTAAGCAACGCGATGGTCTGGCGCCTGTGTGGGCTAGGGCGAGCGCTTCGGGCCTGTCCCGGTAGGGATGGAACGTCTTGTACTTTTTCGCGTTGTTGAGGCGCGGCCGTAGGCCGCGACATCGCGAAAAAGTTAAGTGGAATCCCTACCGGGACAGGCCCTAAACAGTCGCGATTTCGCCACGGGCGCTACTCAGCACGCTGTCCACCGAAGCAACCGGAACCGGTTCCCCCTGAGCGTGCAGCGACTGCTCGAGCGCTTCCAGGCCAAGCACGATCTCGACCCCGAGGCGGCCGTTGGAGACCGGTGTGGTGCCCTCGCGGATCGCCGAGGCGAAGTCGCTGAGCTCCTGGCCCAGCGGCTCCAGGGCCTGCAGGCGCGGAGCGATCATGTCGCCCGTGCGGTAAGTGAGGCGGTACTCGCCGAAGTTGGCCGGTGGCGCGTCGAAGTCGAGGCCGCGATCGTAGATGCGGACCGAGTCGTCGGCGGCGGTGTCCTCGTACTGGACCATGCGCTTGCTGCCGACCACGTTCATCTGACGCAGCTTGCGCGGAGCCAGCCAGGAGAGTTGTACGTTCGCCTGGGTGCCACCCTCGAAGCGCAGGGTGAGGAAGGCGGTCTCGTGGATGCTCTCGCGGAAGACGCTGCGGCCGTTGGCCGAGACCTCGACCAGCGGCTTGCCCAGCCAGTGCAGCAGGATCGAGAGATCGTGCGGCGCCAGGTCGAGGACGACGCCGTCGGGCTGGTAGAGCCCGAGGTTCATCCGCGAGGAGGTGACGAAGTAGATCTCGCCCAGCTCGTCTTCCTGGATCAGGTCGCGGACCTTGTTGACCGCGGGGCTGTAGAGGAAGGTATGACCGGGCATCAGCACCAGGTCGCGCTCCTCGGCCATCGCGACCAGCTGGGCCGCCTCCTCGGAGCGCCGCGCCAGCGGCTTCTCGACCAGGACGTGCTTGCCGGCTTCTAGGGCGCGGCTGACGAGCGGGAAGTGGGTGTGGGGCGGGGTCGCGATCGCGACTGCCTCGACTCGGGGATCGGCCAGCGCCGTGTCGAGTTCGCGCTCGATCCAGACGCCGGGGTGGCGGCGGCGGAAGTCGTTGATGCGGCTCTCGTCGAGCTCGCAGAGGCCCATCAGCCGGAACTCCGGCCGCTCGACCACGTTGCGGACGATGTTCGGTCCCCAGTAGCCGTAGCCGACCACCATCGTCCCGATTGCGTTTGCTGGATTCATGCTGCCCCCCTTCTGGCCAGCACCGTGAGGGGCGTGCGGGCGAGGATTGAAAGATCAAGAAGCAAGGAACGTCGTTCGGCGTATTCGATGTCGAGCCGGACCATTTCCTCGTAAGTGCGTTCGTTGCGGCCACTGACCTGCCAGAGGCCGGTCAGACCGGGTTTGACGGCGAAGCGGTCCAGGTACCAGCTCGGGTACTCGGCGACCTCGTAGGGGATCGCCGGTCGCGGGCCGACCAGCGACATGTCGCCGCTGACCACGTTGAAGAGTTGCGGCAGCTCGTCGAGGCTCCAGCGCCTGATCCAGCGGCCGACCGGGGTGATCCGATCGTCGACGGCGAGCTTGTAGAGGTTCTTGCGCCCGCCGGTCTGCGCCTTGCCTTTGATTAGTGAGGTGACGTAATCGCGATGGCCGCCGGGATCGGCGTCCGTGCGCATGCTGCGGAACTTGAAGACGGTGAACTCGCGCTCGCCGTAACCGACGCGGCGCTGGCGGAAGAGCGCGGGGCCGCTGCTGTCGAGCCGGATCGCGATTGCCACGGCGATCAGCAGTGGCGAGAGCAGCACGATCGTTGCACCGGCGATGGTGAGGTCGAGCAGGCGCCGGACGAGCCCTGGCAGCAGCGGTTCGCCGGCGATGCGGTCAAGCGGCTGCTCCCGAGTGAGTTCGTGTGCCTCCATATCGCTATTGGACAAACGCTCGTCGCCCGCCAGCACTTGCGCCGCGAGATGAGAGATGGGTGAAAGGGAAGTCTGAAAAACGGCCGAGCCAGAAAATTTCACCGAGCAGTGCCCGGGGCGTGCAAAAACTGGGCTGCTCGCCCGTTGATTGAGCAATGGCACCCAGGATCGTTTCCATCATTGGCTCCCGCCCCGAGATCGTCCAGGCCGCTCCGCTCTCGCTCGCCTTCAACGGCTGCGTCGAGGAGATCCTGGTTCACACGGGGCAGCACTACGACCCGGCGCTCTCCGATCTGCAGATCGCCGATCTGAGGCTGCCGCTGCCGGAACACAACCTCGGCGTCGGCTCACTACCCAACGACGAGAGCGTCACCGTCGCCCAGGACCGCATCGGCCGCGTGATCGAGTCAGAGCAACCCGACGCGGTGCTGGTTCGCGGCGATACCAACGCGACGATCGCCGGGGCACGCGCGGCCGTGGCGGCCGGGGTGCAACTGCTTCACGTCGAGGCCGGCCTGCGCAGCTACCGCGACGACATGCCCGAGGAGGCCAACCGGATCGAGACCGACCGGATCTCCAACCTGCTCTTCGCGCCCTGCGAGCACGCGCGCCAAACACTTCTCTCCGAGGGGATCGAAGGCACGGTCAAGGTGACCGGCGACGTCCTCGCCGACGTCCTGCTCGCTTCCCGCGACCGGCTTGGCGAGGGCAAGGAGGAGGGCGATTACGTCCTTGCCACCGCCCACCGCAATTACAACACCGACTCGCCCGAGCGGCTCGGTGCCGTGCTCGCCTGCCTGCGGGCTGCCGAGCATCGCGTGATCTTCCCGCTGCACCCGCGCACTCGCAAGAGCCTCGAGACCTGGGGCCTCGAGATCCCCGCCAACGTCGAGGTGCGCGACGCGGTCACCTACACCGAGATGCTGACCCTGGAGCGCGACGCGGTAGCGATCGCCACCGACTCGGGCGGCGTCCAGCGCGAGGCCTATCTCTGGGGCGTCCCCTGCATCACGATGCGCGAGGAGACGGAGTGGATCGAGACCGTCTCCACCGGCTGGAACACCCTGGTCGGCGTCGACGCGGAGAAGTTCCGCGACGCCCTGGCCAAGCCGCAGCCGCAGGAGCGCCCACCGATCTTTGGCGACGGCAACGCCGCCCGCAGGATTGCCGAACTGACCGTGGCTCATCTCGAGCTGACCGTGGAGGGATCCCTTGTCTGAGCAGCTGAGAATCGGTGTCATCGGCTGTGGGCGCATGGGCGCGTTCCACGTCCGCAACTACTCGCAGATCGATTGCGCGCATCTGGCCGCGGTCGCCGAGCCCAACGAGGAATCGCGCCGGCGGGCCACCGCGGGCACCGGGGCGGTCGAATTCTCCGACTGGCGCGAGCTGATCCAGTTCGGCGCCGACGAACTGGACGCGGTTTCGATCGCCTGTCCCTCCGAGCACCACGCCGAGGTTGCCCTCGAGGCCCTCGCCGCCGACCTACACGTGCTGGTCGAGAAGCCGATCGCGACCACCCTGCCCGATGCCCTGCGCATGCGCGGCGCGGCGATGGAGGCCGACCGCAAGCTGATGGTCGGTCATGTCGAGCGCTTCAACCCGGCCGTCGCCAAGCTGCGCGAGCTGGTCGCCGACGGCCGCCTCGGCAACGTCTACCGCGCCCACACGACGCGGGTCGGGCCGCTGCCGACGCGGATCCAGGACACCGGCGTCGCGATCGACCTCGCCACCCACGACCTCGACGTGATGCAGCACGTGCTCGATCGCCAGATCGGCGAGATCTACGCCGACGGTGGCCGCTTCCAGCATGGCTCCCAAGAGGACCTGCTGACCTGCATGGCCCGCTTCGGCCCCAAGGAGACCGGCGACACGCTCGGCCTTCTCGACGTCAACTGGCTGACTCCGGAGAAGAAGCGCGAGATCGCGCTGATCGGCGAGAACGGACTGCTGCGCGCCAGCTACATCACCCAGGATGTCTGGTTCGTCGAGTCGCCCAGCGCGCCGCTGCACTGGGACGGGCTCTCGATGCTGCGCGGCGACGGCGAGGGGGCCGCGGTGCGGTTCTCACTGGCCAAGGCCGAGCCGCTGCAGGCCGAGCTGGAAGCCTTCTGCCGCTGCGTGCTCGACGACACGCCGGAGCCGGTCAGCGCCCACGACGGGGTCAAGGCGCTTGCCGCCGCCCTGGCGATGCGCGAGTCCGCCGCGGTCCGCCGCCCGGTCGAGCTGCTCGATATTCCCGCCCCCCGGCCGCTGGAGGTACTGGTGTGATCCGCTTCGTAATCCCCGCCTACAACGAGGCGGAAAACATCCCCAAGCTGCTTGCCGACCTGGCGCCGGTAGCGCGCGAGCTCGGCGCCCGCGTGATCATCGTCGATGACGGCTCCACCGATGGCACCGCCGAGGTGATCCGCGAGCACGCTCGCGACATGCACCTGGCGGTTGTCCAGCACACGACCAATCGCGGCCTCGGCACGGCGATCAACACCGGCATCCGCTCGGCGCTGAAGGAGTCCTCGGACGACGACGCGATCGTCACCCTCGAGGCCGACACGACCTCGGACCTCTCCGACCTGCCGCGGATGATGGAGGTCTTCGAACAGGGCACCGACGTCGTGCTCGCCTCGGTCTACGCCCCAGGCGGCAAGATCGTTGGCGTCGCCGGCTGGCGCTTGGCGGCGAGCAAGTCCGTCTCCAACACCTTCCGCTACTTGGGCGGGCTGCGCCAGATCCACACGCTCTCCTCGCTTTACCGCGTCTACCGCGCTGGCACCCTGCGCCGCGCCGCCGACACCTACGGCTACCTGCTCGTGCGCGAGCCCGGTTTCGCCGCCAACGTCGAGCTGCTGCTGAAGCTCTACAACGCCGGCGCCAGCGTCGCCGAGGTGCCGACGATCAACGACTGGACGACCCGCAAGGGCGAGTCGAAGATGCAGCTGAAACCGACCGTGCTCGCCTACTTCCGGGTGATGGCCGCGCAGATGGTCGGTCGCATCCAACCGCCGCCGGTTTCGCCGCTGGCGGAGGTGACGGCGCCGCTGCCCGTGGCCGCTGAGGCGCCCGCCGCTGCCGTTGCCGGTGGCGAGCCGCAGCCGGTCGCCCAACCGGGATGAGCCAAGTGCCGCCCAAGGTCGGCATCGTCGGCGGCGGCGTGCTCGGCACCTCGCTCGCTCTGCGCCTGGCCCAGGCCGGTGCCAAGGTGACCGTGATCGAGCGCGGCCCCAGCCTCGGCGGGCTGGCTGGGACGATGGACTTCGGCGGCCACCAGGTCGACCGCTTTTACCACGTGATCACGCCGGCGGACTCGCGCATGATCGCGATGGCCGAGGAGGTTGGGCTCGGCGACCAGCTGCGCTTCACCCCGGTCGGCGCCGGCTTCTTCGCCGACGGCGAGATGCACGACTTCAACGGCATCGGCGACCTGCTGCGCTTCTCGCCGCTGAGCCCGCCGGCGCGGCTGCGCCTCGGCTGGTTCGTCGCCCAGTGCCAGCTGCGCAGCTCCTACGACAAGCTCGAGCAGATCCCGCTGGAGACCTGGCTGCGCCGCCACTGCGGCCGCGAGGTCTACGAGCGGATCTGGAAGCCGCTGCTCGATTCCCGCTTCGACGGCGACCCCTCGGGACTGCCGGCGACCTACCTCTGGGCCCGCACGCGGCGCATGTCGGGTGCCCGCGGCAAGGGCGGCGGTGAGGAAATGGGCTACATCGTCGGCGGCCACCAGCGCCTGATCGACGCGATGGTCGCCCGGGCGGAAGAGCTCGGGGTCGAGGCGCGCACGAATGCGCCGGTCAAGGGCCTGGCCACAGACGCCGAGGGCGCTGTCACCGGAGTCGAGCTGGAGGGCGAGACGCTCGACTTCGACCTGACGATCCCGACCCTGCAGCCGCCGGCACTGCGCTTCCTGCTGCCCGAGCGCCACCAGGGCCTGCTGGCGCCCTACCCGCAGCGCTGGCTGGGCTGCGTCTGCACGATCATCAAGGTGCCGCGCTCGTTGATTCCCTACTACGCGATCAACATCACCGAGCCGACGCCGGTGACGAGCGCGATCGAGACCTCCCAGGTGCTGGGGACCGACCACACCGATGGCCTGCACCTGGTCTACCTGCCCAAGTACTGCGATCCCGACGCGCCCGAGCAGAGCGAGGACGACGAGTCCGTCTATCGCCGCTCCACCGACTACCTGGCCCGCCTCTCGCCCGGCTTCAGTCGCGACGAGGTGGTCGATTGGACCGTGCAGCGGGCCAAGCTGGTCGAGCCGGTGCACCAGATACGCAGCGGTGGCGGCGAGCGGGTGGCGCCGCTTTGGCCCGGCGTCGAGGGTCTCGCGCTCGCCTCCAACGCCCAGATCTACCCCTACTTGCTCAACGGCGACTCGGTGATGGGCTTCGCCGAAGAGGTCGCCGGTGAGGTGAGCGATCGTCTCGGCCTTCCAGGCACTTCGTCCAATAGTGCGAAAAACGGGCTAGTCGGCACGTTGTCTAGTTGAAGTTCCGAGGCGCGTCTCCCGCTTGGCTCGCCCCGTAGAGCGACCTAGCCATGTACCAAGTCGAAGCCTCAAAAGCCCTCCTCAAACCCAAGCTCTGGGCGCAGCGCTCGGCGCGCCTCAACGTGCCGCGCAACGTGGTGATGCTGGGCATGGTCAGCATGCTGACCGACGTCTCCTCGGAGATGGTGGCGACGATCCTGCCGCTGTACCTCGTCTTCAGCCTCGGCGCCAGCCCGCTGGCGCTGGGCGCTATCGATGGCACCTACCGCGGCGCCGCCGCCCTCGTTCAGGTTGCAAGCGGCTTCGTCTCCGACCGCTGGCGCAAGCCCAAGGAGGTCGCCGGAGCCGGCTACGGCATCTCGGCGGTGGGCAAGGTGGCCCTGGTCGCCGCCGGCAACACGATCGGCGGCATCGGCGCGATCGTCGCTTTCGACCGCATCGGCAAGGGCATCCGCACCGCGCCGCGCGACGCGCTGATCTCGCTCTCGAGCAGCAAAGCCGGGCTCGCCACCGCCTTCGGCGTGCACCGGGCGATGGACTCGGCCGGCGCCATGCTCGGCCCGCTGATCGCCTTCGGCATCCTGCTCGTCGCCCCGGCCCGCTTCGACGCCGTCTTCGTCGTCAGCACGCTCTTCGCCGTCCTCGGCTTCGCCGTCCTGGTCCTCACCGTGCAGGGCAAGCCGAAACGGGCGCCGCGCGAGGACAAGCCCGCCCCTTCGCTGCGCGCCGCGGCCGGCCTGGTCAAGGACCGGCGCTTCGCGCTGCTGCTGATTGCCGCCACCGTGCTCTCGCTGACCAGCATCTCCGACGCGATGCTCTACGTCGGCCTGCAGCGCAAGATCGACTTCGCCCCGGCCGTCTTCCCGTTGCTCTACGTGATCACCGCCGTCGCCTTCATGGGCCTGGCGATCCCGGTCGGGCAACTCGCCGACCGGGTCGGCCGCGTGCCGGTGCTGCTGGCCGGCTATGCCCTCCTCTTCATCGTCTACGGTGCGCTGCTGATGAGCTCGCTCGGCTACGGACTGTTGGTTCTCTGCCTGCTCGGCCTCGGCGGCTACTTCGCCGCCACCGAAGGGGTACTGGCGGCGATCGCCGGGGCGCTCCTGCCGGAGGACCTGCAGGCGAGCGGACTCGGCATGCTGACCACCGTGGTCAGCATCGGCAACCTGTTCTCCTCGCTCGTCTTCGGCGCCCTCTGGCTCGAGCTCGGGCTGCACCAGGCGGTGCTCGTCTTCGGCGCCGCGCTGGCCCTGGCGATCCTCGCCGCGGTACCGCTGCTGCTGCGCTCGCAGCGAGCGCCCCTGCATGGGTAGTCGCAACGGCAAGATCCTCGTCGCGCTCATCGTCCTCTGCGTGGTCGCCGGTGGCGCCTACGTGGCGGTGGCCGCTCTGGGGCCGAACGAAACGACCACCGACGCACGGCCGCAGGCGGGCGCGGTGCTGGCTCGCAGCGACGTGATGGTGCGGGCGGTCGAACCCTCCAACCCACAGCTCAACGGCCGGGTCTTCTTGGTCGACCACGGCAAGGTCAAGCAGCTGCCCGGCGACCTCAGCTGCGAGCGGGTCTATTTCGCCGCCGGGCGCGGCATCTGCATGGGCGTCGCCCCCTCGGGGGTCGATTACACCGCCCAGGTCTTCAATTCGAAAATGGAAACGCTGAACACGATTACGCTCAGCGGCCTGCCCTCGCGGGCGCGGGTCTCCGAGGACGGGCGCTACGGCGCGATGACCGTCTTCGTCACCGGCGACTCCTACCTCGAATCGAGCACCGCCTTCTCGACCCGCACCTACGTGGTCGACATGGCGAGCGGCAAGGCGATCGACCAGCTCGAGCAGTTCAGCGTCAGCAAGGACGGCAAGCCCTTCGACGCGGTCGACTTCAACTTCTGGGGGATCACCTTCGACCCCAACGACTCGGATCGCTTCTACGCCACGTTGGGCACCGGCGATCACCACTATCTGGTCGAAGGCAGCATCAAAGGGCGTGAGATGAAGGTCCTGCGGGACGGGGTCGAGTGCCCCTCGCTCTCGCCCGACGGCAAGCAGATCGCCTACAAGAGCCGCATCGGCCACTCCAATCGCTGGCACCTGCGCGTGCTCGACGTGGCGACTCTCAAGGACCACCCCGTGGCCGAGACCCGCTCGATCGACGACCAGGCCGAGTGGCTCGACGACCGCACCCTGGCCTACTCCGACGGCACCAACGTCTACACGGTGCCGGCCGACGGCAGCGGCGAACCGGGCTTGCTGGTTCGCGACGCATCCTCGCCGGTGCGCTTGCCGGCCGGGGCCTAGTAGGGATTGGCAAAACCCCCGCGCACGTTTGGCGACGGCGGACGCGGCGCTCGCCAGCCGCACACGCGGGTTTCGCCAATCCCTACTAGCCGACGCGGGCGGCCAGCGGCCGCAGGCGGTCGCGGCCCTCGCTGGCGAGGCGGCGGGCGACGGCGAGCGGGCGGCGGCGGGGTGTCGGCACGGAGGCGGGGTCGATCGCGTCGAGGGGCGAAAGGGTGATCTCGGACGAGCTGCCCGGCTCGACCGCGAGGGGCTCGCCTGGATTGACGTCCTCCCCCGCGAGCTTCAGCACCTGCTGGTCGGGCTCTATGCCGACGGCGGGAAGCTCGACCGTGAGCTCCTCGATTCCGGCCGGGATCTCGATCCGGGCCATCCTGGTCAAGAGGCGGACCGCGAGGCGCGAGCCGTCCCGCCTGGTCTCGAAGCTGGTCGCCGCGATCTCGCTCAGCGAGCACCAGTTCGTCGGTCCCAGGCGGTTGACCTCTTCGACCGCCTCGAGCAGGGCGGGGGGCCCACCGAGGGCATCCTCGTGGTGGCCGTAGAGGACCAGCGGCTGGTCGAGGAAGGCACGCAGGGTCAGCTCGGCCGTTGAGCGGCCGGCGATCGGGTGGCGCAGCAGGACTGGCACTCCTTCGACGAACTCGGCCGGTCCCCAGCCGACCAGGGCGCCGGTGCCCTCGGGGCGGGCCAGCCAGGAGTGGGGCTCGAACTCGACCCAAGGGTAGGGCCGGGTCATCGTGATCGCCTCGAAGCCGCAACGGCGCAGGCCGCTCAGGGTCGCCCGCGAGCAGGCCTCGTGGGGCGGGACCATGACGCGGTCGACGGCGACGCCGGTGCGGCGGGCGAAGGCCTCCACCCGGCGCCGGGCCTGGGCGGCCAGGGAGACCGCGTCGGTCTCGGTCGCCACCCTGCCCAGCTCGCCGCCGTCGTGGTCGTTGCCATGAACCAGCAGCGAGATCGCGCCCTCGCTTTCGCGCAGGGCGCGCAGGGCGGCAGGATGGGCGAACCAGGCGTCGAGCGGCACCGTCGCCAGGGCTACGTGGTAGCCGTGCGCGCGAGCATGGGTGCCGAGCTCGCCCAGCTTGACGAAGCCGTAAGAGGGCCAGTGCAGGTTGGGGTCGTCGAAGAGCAGGGAGGCGCGGGCGGCCGGGGGCTGCCAGCGGATCGCCTCGGTCCTGGCGCGGAGGAAGTGCAGCAACGGCAGCAGGGCGGCGCTGCGCCCATCGCAGAGGCGTTCGCGCAGCGCCTCGTCGGGGCCAAGCTCGGCCGGGATCAGGAGGGCGGCCTCGTCGTTGTCGCGGCGGGTCCAGGTGGGGACGCCGTCGCAGCTGGCCAGGACCGTCGCGCCCTCGGCTATGAGGTTGGCCTCGACCTGTGGCGCTGCCGCGCCGATTCGCTCGTCGGGCAGGACGGCTCCGTGCAGGCGCGGGTCTAGTCCATCCGTGGCTGCGTAGATGTTGTCGAGCGTCTTGCCGGGATCGCACCGCTCGGGCAGGGCCAAGGTCAGGCTCCGCAGGCCGGCGGGTGTCGCCACTGGGGCGGAGCCCCCATCGCCGAGCACGAGCAAGGCATCGAGTCCGCTGAGGGCATCTGCGGCCCGGGCCTCGAAGCGAACCGGCAGGGCGGCTTCGAGCGCGGCGAAGAGGCGCGGGCGCGACTGAAGCTGCTCGGCCGGGGTTACGCCGACCGCGATCGGGCCGGCCCCGCTCATCGGTCTATCCGGTAGATCTCGAACGAGGTTGGCGGGTTGGTGCCGCCGGGCCGTTCGGCGCTGGTATCGCCGAAGGTCGCCACGGGCGCTCCGTTGCGGCGTATCCACTTGGCGAACATGCGGTTGTAGTCGACGCCGAAGAGTTCGTAGCGGTAGCCGACGTAGCGCCGGTTCTCGACCACTGCGTAGCGCACGTGCTCGGCTTCCAGCCGGGCGATCGCTTCGCGTTCGTCTTGGCGCGAGTCGAGCAGACCGGGCAGGAACATCGCGTCATACAGCGGTGCGGCGCGGTCGGTCATGAAGTTGATCCCGGAGTCCGAGGGGACGGCGAGGACCGGTTCGCCGGGCGGCGTGTGCGCGTCGACGTAGTCGATCGTTTCCTGCACGACCGGGGCCGAGGCCGGGGTGGTGAGGAAGCTGCCCCGCTTGGTGTAGACGGCGGCGCTGCTGTCGGGGTAGAGGGCGATCTGGGCGTAGGCGGCGAGGCCGATCGCGACCGCGGCGAGAGCCGCGTATAGGGCCGTGCGCGCCTCGGGGAAGCGGCGGCTGAGCCGGTCGTGCAGGACGGCGAGCAGCAGCACGAGCGGCGCGGCGTAGTAGGGGGCGTAGGAGGCCTCGGCGGTGAAGGCGTCATAAGCGCGGGCGCCGAGCGCCGCCGCGGCGACGACCAGGGCGAGGTCGAAGCCCCAGGAATCGGAGATCAGCGGTCCACCGCCGCGCAGCAGGCGGATGCCGATCACGGCGCAGGCGGCAAAGCCGAGCGCCGGCAGCCAGCTCATCCCGATCAGCAGGTGGGTTGCCTCATGCTGCACGGCGGATTGGGCGGGAGCCCAGATGCCGAGTCCCTTCCAGGCCACGTCGACGATCAGCAGGGCGATGACAGCGGCGGGGAGGGGCCATAGCGCCAGCAGGCGCCCCTTGAGGTCGCTTGCCTTTGAGTAGAGCAGCGCGGCGGCGACGACGGCGGCGAGCATGGTGCAGTAGATGCCGGCACGGGCGATTGTCGCGGCGACGCTTTCGAGGTCGCGCGGGGCCCAGGAGTGCTGTGAGTTGAAGCCGGCGATGCGGAGGAAATCGACCGGCCAGAGGTTCTCGGCAAAGAGCCGCTCGGCACCGACGCTGCTCGCCAGTAGGGCGAGCACGCCGCCCGCAACCAGGACCGCCGGCAGGGCGAGGGGCAGGAGTGCCCGCAGCGCGGCCCGCACGCCGTGCTGGCGACCGACGCCGACCAGGTAGGCGAGCCCGGCAAGGCCGGCGACGGCGACGAACTCGGGCCGGGTGAGGCCGACGACGCCGGCGGCGAGGCCGGCGAGGACGAGCCGTTCGCGCTTGAGGCCAAGCAGCATCAGCAGCAGGAAGAGGATCCCGAAGGTGGCCGAGTTGGTGTGCGGCAGGACGAAGTTGAAGGCGGTGCCGGAGAAGCCGATCGCGGCGACGATCGCGGTCGCGATCGCGGCCGGCACGACGCTCAGCAGCTGCCGGGCGAGGACGTAGAAGACGCCGATGATCGCCGCGGCCTGCAGCAGGCCGAAGGCGAAGGCGGTGGTGAAGCTGGCGCCGAAGACGGCGAAGGCGCCGCCGAGCGCGTAGAGGCCGACCGGGCCGTAGAAGTAGCGGATATCGCTGTAGGGGTGGCCGCCGGAGGCAAGCGTGCTGGCGACGTTGAGCTCGTGTCCGGCGTCGACCGAGGGCACGCCCCAAGCGCGCCAGCTGAGGCCGGCGAGGAGGGCGAAGAGCAGGAGCAGGCCGCCGACCGCGCGGGCGTCGGCGTTGGCGGCGATGCGGCGCGCCTGGGCGCCTAGTCGCTCGCCCAGGCTTTCCCGCGCCGGCTCGGAGCGCACCGCGACGTTCATGCCGACGCGGGCCGCACGGCGCCGAGCAGCAGCCTGACCTGGCTGCCGGCCAGGCGCAGCCCGACCAGGGCGTAGAGCAGCGAGCCGATTGCGAGGGTGAGCAGCGGTGTGGCGATGCCATCGGCAACGGTGTAGCCGACCGCGGCGCCGATGCCGAAGCTGATTCCGGCAAGCAGGGCGAAGCGCAGCCCGTCTTTGGCGAGCTCCTGCGCGATCGGGCCGCTCTCGCGGCCGGCTCCGGCGAAGAGCAGGACGGCGGCAAAGGCGAGCGGGACGACGAAAAAGGCGCCGACGACGCCCTCGGCACCGAAGAGCACGCCGCCCAGCGCGGTGACGGCGATGTGGAGGACGACGATCACCGGCGCCAGCAGGTTGACCAGCTTCGAGCGCCCGAGCGCGAAGAGGGCCGGCAGCAGCAGGTTGACCAGCAGCGCGGCCACGGTCCAGGCGCCGAGCAGGGCGGAGAAGCTGCGCAGCTGCGAGACGTCGGCGGCGCTGAAGCTCTTTGGCAACACTTCGCCGATCAGGGTGGCACCGCCGGCGACCAGGGCGGCCAGTGCCGGGGCGACGAGCAGCATCGAGTAGCGGAAGCCGGCCGGGACCGTGTCGGCGATCACCTCGCGCCAGTCGGCGAGCGCGCCGCGCCGCATGTCGGCGATGCGCGACATGCCGAGCGCGAAGCCAGTCGCCGCCACCAGGTAGCTGGCGAAGAGGTAGGCGTAGGAGAGGACCGTCGCAGCGCCGTGGTTGTAGTTGCTGGCGAAGGCCAGGGTGATCACGTAAAGGGCGTTGAAGGCGAGGTAGATCGCCGTGCTGCCCAGGACCAGCAGGGTGCAGCGCGAGAAGCGGCGCAGGAGGCCGGCCGGTCGTGGCAGATCCGTCGCTTCGGCGGGGGCGCGGCTGGTGCGCACGCCGTCGAGCATCGCGACGCAGGTGACAACCGCCATCGCCAGCATCGACCAGCCGAGCGAGAGCTCGCCGGCGGTGCCGGAGACCGCCAGGTAGACGACCAACCCGCTGACGGCGCCGGCGATGTAGGCAAAGGCGATGCGGTCGAAGCGGTCGCGCACGGCGAGCAGGGTCGCCCCCCCGGCGGCCCAGAGCTGCAGGATCATCGCCAGTCCGAGGATCGGCAGAGCCGATTCGGTGACGCCGCGCCCGGCGCTGCCGAGGCCCGGTGCTAGCACGCTCGCCATCGGTCCCGCCAGGGCGATCGTCGCGACGGCGACCGGCACGGCGATCGCGACCAGGGCGATCGCCAACTCGCGCGGGGTCAGGCGAGGGCGATCGCCGACCAGCAGCGGCGCCGAGGTGACGCGGATGCTCTGGCTGAAGACGCCGAAGCTCGAGTAAAGGGCAAAGGCGACGAAGAAGCCGTCGGTACGGCCGCCGATGCCGAAGGAGTTGAGGTAGAGCAGCGCCTGGATGCCCGAGGTGAGGCCCATCGCCACGGTCGCGATCGCCATCGCCACACCTGCGTGCGCGTGCTTCTCGCGCAGGTCCTCGCGATGGTCACCGAATTCAGGCAGGGAAGTTGCGGGCGGTGCGGCCGCAGTTGCGTCCATGCACGAATAACGGGCGAACCTGTCCAATACTTGTTTAGCCCGCTGAGATCGGTTGAAAAAATATGAGCGGCCTAGGGGCCGTAGTGCTGTTCCCGCGGTGCCCAGTCGACTCCGATGCCGCTGGCGAGGCGGTAATTGTCGGCCGCGGGGTCGAGGAAGTTGGGCTTGCAGCTCCGCGATGAGCTGCTTCCCAGGCGCGGCAGCGTCCCTTCCCACGCGCAGACGAGGTTGTCGCGTTGGATGAAGGGCCCGAACGGTCCCGGCCAGTCGCTCCAGGCCCGGAAGAGCACGTTGTCGGTGATCGAGACCCGGCCGAAAGGCCCTTCGCGCAGCCCGACCGGGGTGTCGTTGCCGGGCGTCCAGATCGTGTTGGAGCGCAGCGCGACCCCGCGGATCGGTCCGACGATCTGGACGATCTCGGGAGGACCGCAGGAGCTGCCGGCCGGAGCGCAGGGGGCGTCGTTGCGCAGCATCAGGTTGTCTTCGAGGACCACGTGGGCGACCGGCGCCGGCTGGTCCTTGATGAAGAAGCCCTGGCAGCGATTGTCGTGCAGGTAGTTGCGGCGGAAGTAGAGCCCATCGCCGCCCCAGACCGACTGCAGGCAGTCGCTGTGGTTGCCGTTCTCGCGCACGCCGCGAATCTCGTTGCCTTCGATCAGGACCCCGTACGGATCGGGGTCACCGCTGTCGTGGTAGCGGTTGAGGCGGATCGCGTCCTCGCCGAAGGGGCCGGCGAAGAGGTTGCCGCGGATCGTCGTGTCGGAGATATTGGTGCTCGTCGTCGGGCCGGCTTCAACCCCGAAGTAGCCGCCGCTGATGCGGTTGTGCAGGACCGAGATCTTGCGCGAGCCCGGCTCGATCGTGACTTCGTCATCGATGTCGAAGCGGGCCAGCTTCAGGTTGGAGCCGCTGAGCTCAGCGCCGTCGATCGTCGCCTGGCCCGGGTTTGCAGCGCGGATCGTCACCCCGGGCGCCCGCTTCTTGGCCGAAAGCTCGATCTTGCCGTAGTGGCCGTTGCCGAGGCAGATCGTCTTGCCCGGCGGCGCCGGCGCCAGCGCGGCGTGCACGGCCATCACGCTGTAGACGACCAGCGAGCAGGGATTCAAGGCCCGTAATGCTCTTCGGCTGGGGCCCAGTCGACGCCGCGCCCGTTGCCGAGGCGGTAGTCGTCAGCGGCCGCATTCGGGAAGTGGAGATTGCAATCGACCGTCTCGCCGCTCGGCGTCGGCCAGGAACCGCCTTCGGCGGCTTCACGTTCGCAGAGCGTGTTGTTGCGCAGGGTTGCGGGGCTCATGTCGGTGTCGGTCCAGAGGCGATAGATCACATTGTCTTCGATCCGCGTGTCGGAACCGGTGCCTTCGCGGAAGGCGGCGATCGAGTCGACGGTATCGCCCCAGATCGTGTTGTTCTTCATCACGAACCCGGTGTAGGGGCCGGCGACCTGGAAGTAGAGCGGCTGGCCGCATTCGCTTGGGCCGAGCGGCTTCCCGCAGGGTTCGTGGTTGCGCAGGAAGAGGTTGTCTTCGACCTTGATGCCGTGGATCGGGCCCGAGACCCCACCGAGGCTGGCCTGGTCCTTGACGAAGAAGCCCTGGCAACGGTTGTCGTGCAGGTAGTTCTTGCGGAAGACGATGTGGTCGCCGACCCAGACCGTCTGCAGGCAGTCTGAGTGGGCGCCGTTCTCGCGTACCCCGGTGATTTCGTTGCCTTCGATCAGGATGCCGATGCCGTCGCCATTGGAATCGTGGTAGCGGTTGAGGTGGATCGCGTCCTCGCCGAAGGGTCCGATCAGTTGGTTGCCGACGATCCGGGTGTCGTTGACCGTGGTCGTGTCGGTGGGCCCGGCTTCGATGCCCTCGCCGCCGCCGGTGACGCGATTGTGTTCGACCGCGATCCCGGTCGCGCCCGGCATGACCTGGATGCCCCCGGTGGAGACGAAGCCGGCGAGGGTGAGGTTGTCGCCGGCCAGTTCGGCGCCTTCGACCGTCGCGCCAGCCGGATGCTCAGCCCGCACGGTGACCCGGGTCGGTCGCGTGCCGGCGTCGAGGCTGAGTTTGCCGTAGTCGCCATCTTCGAGACAGATGACCGCGTGCGGCGCGGCCTTTGCGAGCGCTCTTTGAACTTCGTCGAGGCTGGCGAAGCTGTGCGAGCAAGGCGCGTTGACGCTGGCCGAGGAATCGACCGCTGCCGGGGCGCTCGAGCCACCTCCGCAGCCAACCGCCGTCAGGGCGCAGGCGAGGATGGCGAGAGCGCCCAGCGCGAGCACGGCTGCCCTGGGCAGGCTGAAGCGAAGGCTCATTGGGGAAATAACGAGCCCGGCCCGCTGTTTCTCACAGCGGGCCGGGAGTCACTAGTTATGTGAGGGCCAGAGCTACGGCCCGAAATGCACTTCCGCGGGTGCCCAATCGACGCCGCGTTCGCCGCCGATGCGGTAGTCGTCAACGGCGGTGTTGGCGAAGCTGAGGCTGCAGGACTTGGTTTCGCCTGTGGGAGTTGACCATGAACCCCCAGCGCTGGTTTCGCGCATGCAGTCCGTGTTGTTACGCAGCGTCGCCGGGCTCATGTTGGTGTCGGTCCAGATCCGGTAGATCACGTTGTTTTCGATCAGCGAGTCGGAACCGGTGCCTTCGCGGAAGGCGGCGATCGAGTCTGCACCGTCGCCCCAGATCGTGTTGCGCTTCATCACGAAGCCGGTGTAAGGGCCGACCAACTGGAAGTACATCGGCTGGCCGCATTCGCTTGGGTCGAGAGGTGCACCGCAGGGTTCATGGTTACGGAGGAAGAGGTTGTCTTCGACTGCGATGCCTTCAACCGGACCGCCGGGTATTTCGGGGGTGCTCAGGGTCTGGTCCTTGACGAAGAAGCCCTGGCAGCGGTTGTCGTGCAGGTAGTTCTTGCGGAAGACGATGTGGTCGCCGCGCCAAACCGTCTGCAGGCAGTCGGAGTGAGCTCCGTTCTCCCGCACCCCAGTGATTTCGTTGCCTTCGACGTAGAGGCCGTGGTAACGGTTGGCGTGGATCGCGTCTTCGCCGAAGGGCCCGACCAGCTGGTTGCCGATAATTCTCATTTCTGAGCAGTAGGTCTTTTCGGTTGGGCAGGCATCGACACCCTCGCCACCGCCGGTGATGCGGTTGTGTTCGACCGTCATCGCGTTGGCGCCGGGCTGGATCACCACGCCCTTGGGAATGACGAAGCGCGCCAAGGTGAGATGGGAGCCCGAGAGACTGGCGCTTTCGATCGTCGCCCCGCCAGGGTTCTGCGCCCGCAGGGTCACACCCGGTGCGGCCTTGCTGGCGCTGAGGGTGACCTTGCCGTATGTGCCATTAGCCAGGCAGATCACCGAGCCGGCCACCGCGGAAGAGACCGCCGATTGCGCCGCCGAGAGGTTTGAGGAAGTGCTCGTGCACGGGCCCAGTGGCGTAGTTGGGAGTTCTTTTTCGCTGGGTGGCGGAGTCACGGCGTTGACCGTCCAACTGCGGGTTGCCGGGGTCGGGTCCACGTTGCCCGTCCGGTCTTTGGCGCGGACCGAGAAGCGATGGGAGCCGAGACCAAGTCCCGAGTAGGCCTTCGGTGAAATGCAGGCTCCGTAGGAGCCGCTGTCGAGTTTGCATTCGAATGTGGAACGCCTCTCGCTCGAGCTGAAGGTGAAATTGGCCGTTTTGACGGTTGTACTCGAAGCTGGACCACTGGCGATCGAAGTGTTAGGCGGGGTTGTGTCCCGCGCAAAGGCAGAAGATGTGCCAACTGTGGCGATCAGCACAATCGCCACACTCCAAACGAAGAAGGCGGAAAGCGGGCAACCTGCTCGGTGACTGGTTCGCATTTTGTCCCTCCTATTGCGGCATTGCGAGATAGGTCGGCTCACGCCGTCCTACGCGCCGTCCCGATACGTCGGCCCTGCAACTAGCTTCCGACATATAACGGCTACCCACTTCTACTAGGGCAAATCAGTAGAAGCGAGTAGATGGGTGGAAGAACCGAGCGGGAGGCCTGTTGCTACGGGCCGAAATGCTGTTCGGAGGGCGCCCAATCGACGCCGCGTTCACCGGGGATCCGGTAGTCGTCTGCCGCGGTGTTGGCGAAGCTGAGGCTGCAGGCTTTGGTTTCGCCCGTCGGGGTGGACCAAGAGCCGCCAGTCCCTGTTTCACGCATGCAGTCGGTGTTGTTGCGCAGTGTCGCCGGAGTCATGTTCCAGTCGGTCCAGATCCGGTAGATCACGTTGTTTTCCACCAGCGTGTCCGAGCCGATGCCGCCGGAGCCTTCGCCGCGGAAGGCGGCGATCGAGTCGACGCCGTCGCCCCAGATCGTGTTGCGCTTCATCACGAAGCCGGTGTAGGGCCCAACCAACTGGAAGTACATCGGCTGGCCGCATTCGCTTGGACCGAGAGGGGCACCGCAAGGTTCCTTGTTGCGCAGGAAAAGGTTGTCTTCGACGATGATGCTTTCCACCGGCCCGCCCGGAAGCCCCGTGGTGCTCATGGTCTGGTCCTTGACGAAGAAGCCCTGGCAGCGGTTGTCGTGCAGGTAATTCTTGCGGAAGGTGATGTGATCCCCGCGCCACACAGTCTGCAGGCAGTCGGAGTGAGCCCCGTTCTCCCGCACCCCAGTGATTTCGTTGCCTTCGACGTAGAGGCCGTGGTAACGGTTGGCGTGGATCGCGTCCTCGCCGAAGGGCCCGACCAGCTGGTTGCCGACGATCCGCATTTCGCTGCACCATGTCTTTTCGGTTGGACAGGCATCGATGCCCTCGCCGCCGCCGGTGATGCGGTTGTGTTCCACCGTCATCGAGTTGGCGCCGGGCTGGATCACCACGCCGTTGGGAATGACGAAGCGCGCCAAGGTGAGATGGGAGCCCGAGAGGCTGGCGCTTTCGATCGTCGCCCCACCGGGGTTCTGTGCCCGCAGGGTGACGCCGGGCGCGGCCTTGGAGGCGCTGAGGGTGACTTTGCCGTATTTGCCGTTGGCGAGGCAGACCACCGAGCCGGCTGTTGCCGAGGAGACCGCCGACTGGGCAGCCGATGTACTTGAGACGGTGCTGGTGCATTCGCTTGGAGCGGGCGGTTCTTCTTCGCTCGGCGGGGGGGCGATGGCTTCGACCGTCCAGGCCTGGGTTGCCGGCGTGGAATCGGTGTTCCCGGCCATGTCTGTGGCCCGAACTGAGAACTGGTGGGCGCCGAGGCTGAGCCCCGAGAGGGACTTCGGCGAGGCGCAGCTTGCGTAGGAGCCACTGTCCAGCTTGCATTCGAAGCTTGACCCCGACTCCGACGAGGCGAAGGAAAAGCTGGCCGAGGTCGCGGTGGTGGTCGACGACGGACCATTGCTTATCGAGGTTTCGGGCGGTGTCGTGTCTGGCGGGGGGGCGGGGCCTTCGACCGTCCAGCCGAAGCTTGCCGGCGTCGCGTCGACGTTGCCAGCCGTGTCCTTCGCTCGGGCTGCGAACTGGTGTGAACCGAGGCCGAGGCCGGTGTAGGCAGCTGGGGAATTGCAGCTGCTCCAGCTGCCACCGTCCAGCTTGCATTCGAAGCTAGAGCCGCTCTCGCTGGCGCTGAAGGAAAAGCTGGCCACGGTCGCGGTGGTGCTTGATTCCGGCCCGCTGGTGATCGTGGTCTCAGGCGGCGTCGTGTCTGTTGGAGGTGGAGGCGCAGGGGCTTCGATAGTCCAGGTAAGCGTCGCCGGGGTTTTGTCGATGTTGCCCGCCATGTCTTCGGCGCGAACCGAGAACTGGTGGGAGCCCAGGCTCAAGTTCGTGTAGTTGGTGGGGGAGGTGCAATCGCCCCAGCTGCCGCTATCCAGCTTGCATTCGAAGCTAGAGCCGCTCTCGCTGGCGCTGAAGGAAAAGCTGGCCACGGTCGCGGTGGTGCTTGATTCCGGCCCGCTGGCGATCGAGGTTTTCGGTGCGGTGGTGTCGGGCGCTGTCACAGACCAGTCGCGAGTCACGGGCGTCGAGTCGACGTTTCCCGTGAGGTCCGTGGCGCGGACTGAGAACCGATGTGAGCCAAGGCTGAGACTCGAGTAGATCTTGGGTGAGATGCAACCGGCCCAAGACCCGCTGTCCAGCTTGCATTCGAAGCTGGAGATCTCGCTGGCGCTGAAGGTGAAGATCGCCGTCGTCGACGTGGTTGTGGACGCGGGGCCACCGATAATCACAGTGCTCGGAGGCGTGGTGTCGCGTGGAAGCGGAAGGGTGACAGTCGGCGCTGGTGTTGGAGTGGGAGTGGAGGTCGGCGCGGGAGTAGGTTTCGGCTTGGACTCCTGGCGGCGGATAAATCGCAGGCGACTGACGCGGTAGCCGGCACCCACGGCACCGTGGGCTTTCTTGCTCTTGCCATGATTCAGCCGGAACAGAGTGCCGCCGCTCCAAGCGGAAGCCGTGCTTGCGCCGAGTGCTGCGATCAGCAACATTGCCGCGCCCCAGGTGAAGAGTGCTGGCAGCGAGTGGCGTGCTCGATGGCCGATTCGCGATCTGGGTCCCTGCGGCATCGCCAAGTAGGTCGGCAAGCGCAGACACTTCGCCTTCTTGGTCCTCCAAGTCCCGACGTATGTTCGAGATCTACGCCTGTCAGGGGCGTGTCAGTTGAGGAAAATTATGTAAACCGCTAGGAGAGTTTGGGAGCGGTTCAGTGGTGCCGCTAGGGACCGAAGTGCACTTCCGCCGGCGCCCAGTCGACACCGCGTTCGCCGGGGATCCGGTAGTCATCGGTGGCGGTGTTGGCAAAGCTGAGGCTGCAGGACTTGGTTTCGCCCGTCGGGGTGGACCAGGAACCGCCGGCGCTGGTTTCGCGCAGGCAGTCGGTGTTGTTGCGCAGCGTCGCCGGGCTCATATTGGTGTCGGTCCAGATCCGGTAGATCACGTTGTTTTCGATCAGGCTGTCCGAGCCGGTGCCTTCGCGGAAGGCGGCGATCGAGTCGACGTCGTCGCCCCAGATCGTGTTGTTCTTCATCACGAAGCCGGTGTAGGGGCCGACCAGCTGGAAGTACATCGGCTGGCCGCAGCTGGTCAGTGGCGCGCCGCAGGGTTCCTTGTTGCGAAGGAAGAGGTTGTCTTCGACCGCGATGCCTTCGACCGGGCCGCCGGGGATTTCGGGGGTGCTCAGGGTCTGGTCCTTGACGAAGAATCCCTGGCAGCGGTTGTCGTGCAGGTAGTTCTTGCGGAAGGTGAGATGGTCACCTCGCCAGACCGTCTGCAAGCAGTCGGAGTGAGCCCCGTTCTCCCGCACCTGGGTGATCTCGTTGCCTTCGATCAGCAGGCCGTGGTAGCGGTTGGCGTGGATCGCGTCCTCACCGAAGGGGCCGATCAGCTGATTGCCAATAATTCTCATTTCCGAGCAGTAGGTCTTTTCGGTCGGACAGGCATCGATGCCCTCGCCGCCGCCGGTGATGCGGTTGTGTTCGACCGTCATCGAGTTGGCACCGGGCTGGATCACGACGCCGTTGGAGACGATGAAGCGCGCCAGGGTTAGGTGCGAGCCCGAGAGGCTGGCGCCTTCGATCGTCGCTCCCCCTGGGTTCTGAGCTCTCAGGGTGACGCCCGGGGCGGCCTTGGAGGCGTTGAGGGTGACTTCGCCGTACGAGCCATTGGCGAGACAGACGGTGGATCCGGCTGCGGCGGAAGAGACCGCTGACCTGGCAGCGCTGACGCTGGTGACCACGGATGTGCAGTCGGCGCTTTCGCTAGGGGGTGGGGGTAGCGGTTCTTCGATTGTCCAGTCGCGCACCGCCGGTGTCGGATCGACGTTGCCGTCGGGGTCGATCGCCCGCGCGGAGAATTCGTGTTCTCCGGCTTCGAGTTCGACATAGGTCTGTGTTGTCGAGCAGGATTCCCATTCTCCGCCGTCGATGCTGCAGTTGAAGCTGGAGCCGGTCTCGTTCGAGGAGAGGGAGAAGGCGGCGGTCGTCGCGGTCGTGGTCCCCGTTGGGCCGCGTACGATCGACGTCTGTGGCGGTGTTTCATCTGCTGGCGGTTCGGAGGTGTCTTCGATCGTCCAGCTCCGCGTTTCCGGTGTCGGGTCTACGTTGCCTGCCGCGTCGATGGCGCGGACGGAAAACTCATGAGCGCCGACAGCAAGACCGAAGTATGACTTCGGGGAGGTGCAGGCGACCCAGGTGCCGCCGTCGAGGCTGCATTCAAAGCTCGACCCCTCCTCGGTGGAGGCAAAGCGGAGTGTCGCCGAAGTGGACCCGGACATCGACGCCGGACCCGCTGAGATCGAGGTCTGTGGCGGGGTGGTGTCCGCGGGCGCTTCTTCGCTCGGCGTTTCACCTTCGGTGGGAGGTTCTTCGCCCGGTGCTTCGCCTTCGCCCGGTATTTCTTCGCCGGGGGGCCCGCCTGCGCCGGGCGGTTGCGCGACGGGGGCGCCGCTTTGGACCCCGGTAGTTGGAGGCGACCCCGCTTGCCCCTGAGCGACCGGCGGAACTGGCGCCGATTCCTCTGGAACCCGGATCACCGCGACGCGACCGGCAAGCCCTCGCTTATGGCGTGGACCACTGCAGCGCAAGTGCTGGGATGGCCCGGCGAATCGATGGGACTGCGCGTTCTGGGCCAGTCCGGTGTTCGCGCAGGTTACAGCGACCCGGGAGTGCTGCAGTAGTGGGGCGGCGAAGGTGACCCCGGCCAGCATCAGACTTACGACAAGCGCCACCACGAGTCCGGATTTCAAGTAGCGCTGGGTTCCCATTTCCCGACGACCTCATTACCCTCTCGGGTCGAATCCTGAACCCAGCCCTACAGGCCGAGTTTCAGGACGGAACCCTATCGCACTACCTGGCGGCGAAGTGCTGGGCAATCTGGGTCGCGGTCAGGTTCTGGTTGTAGAGCGCGACCTCGTCGAGGCTGCCTTTGCCGAACAGCGAGCTGGCGTTGCGCGACATGAAGTAGAGCGTCGAGTTGGCGAAGCTGTTGCCGCCGAGGCCGCTCGTGCCTTTGCTGAACGAGACGGCTTTGCCATCGACGTACGGGGTGATCGACGGGCTGAGCAGCGCCGCGTTGAAGACAAACGCGTAGTGGTGCCAGACGCCGGCCGAGGGCCGCGGGAAGAAGATGCTGTTGCGGGTGGTGCTGCGGCCCATCGCGACTTCGAACTGGCCGCCAGAGGTGCTGGAGTCGGGATTGACCAGGAAGCCGCCGCTGGTGTTGTTGAAGTTCGGCGTGAACTCGAAGGCGAGCTTGTCGTCGTTGGCGTAGGCCGTCCACTTGAGCCAGAACTCGAGCGTCAGTTTCGAGGTGCCCGAGAGATTGAGCGGGGCCGTCGCGGCGTCGTTGGTGCCGTCGAAGGTCGCGGCGGTGTCCGGGTCGAGGGTCAGGTTCCCGGCGGTGCCGAGCGTCACGCCGTTGAGCGCGGTCGCGTCGTGGCCGCCAATGATGTCGTTGAGATTCGTGCCGGAGAGCTCGCCAAGGCGCCAGTAGTCGATCAGGCCTGAGGTGCTGTTGACGGCATTGTTGTACGGACCGCGCACGACCAGCGTTTTGGTCGTCGTCGCGGTCGCGCCACGATTGTCGGTGACGCGCAGCCCGACCACCGGTTCCGTCGCCGTGGCGTATTTGAAGCTCGTCGTCGCCGTTGTGCCGGTGTTGGTCTCGTAGGTCCCGTCACCATTGAGGTCCCATTCGTATTGGGCGATCGTGCCGTCGGGGTCTTTCGAGGCGGAGCCGTTGAAGGTCACGGTCGAGCCCGCCGTCGTCGGGTTGGGCGTGGCGGTGAAGGAGGCGACGGGGAGCTGGTTCTGGATCGTGATCGTCCGCGTCGTCGTGCTGGTCAGGCCTTTGTTGTCGGTGGCCCGCAGGCTGACGACGATTTCACCCGGGGTCGAGTAGGAGTGCGAGGTCGTCGTTTTGGTCCCCGTATTGGTCTCAAAGCTGCCGTTGCCATCGAGATCCCATTCGTATTTGGAGATCGATCCGCCGGGGTCGCTTGAGGCGCCGGCGTTGAAGCTGACCGTGGTGTTGGTCGGCGCCGGGTTGGGCGTCGCTGTGAAGGAGGCCATCGGTGGCTGATTTTGAACTGTGACAACTTCTTTGGTCGTGGTCGTCGCGCCGCTGTTGTCGGTGACCCGGAGGCTCACGGTGACCGGTCCTTCGCTGCTGTAGGAGCGCGAGGTTGTCGCTTTGGTGCCGGTGTTGGTCTCGAAGCTGCCGTTGCCGTCCAGGTCCCATTCGTATTTCGTGATCGTGCCGTCGGGGTCTTTGGAGGCGGAGGCGTCGAAGCTGGTCGTGACGCCGGGCGAGACCGGGTTGGGGGTGGCCGTGAACGATGCGTTCGGTGGCCGGTTTTGGATCGTCAGCGTCACGCTTGCTTTTGCGGTGGCGCCATTGTTGTCCTTGACCAGCACCCCGACAGTGCGCGTTCCCGGCTGGGCGTAGGAGGCGAAGATCGTCGATTTCCCAAAGCCGGGGGTCTCATAGGTCCCGTTGCCGTCAAGGTCCCATTCGTATTCGACGATCGTGCCGTCGGGGTCTTTCGAGCCCGAGGCGTCGAAGGTGATGTTCGATCCGGTCGCGACAGGGTTCGGCGTGGCAGTGAGCGAGGCGCTTGGGGCACGATTTTGGACCGTCACCGTGCGCGTTGTCGTCGCGGTGCCGCCGCTGTTGTCGGTGACGCGCAGGCCCACGGTCTTTTCGCCAGACGTCGCGAAGGTGTTGCTCAAGGTCGGCGTCGTTCCCGTGTTGGTCTCGTAGGTCCCGTTGCCGTCCAGGTCCCATTCGTATTTGGCGATCGTGCCATCGGGGTCGCTGGAGGCGCTGGCGTCGAGGCTCGTGCTCACGCCGCTGAGGACCGGGTTGGGGTTGACGGTGAAGGACGCCGTGGGCAGGCGGTTTTCAACCGTGACCGTCTGGGTGGTTGTCGCGGTGCCGCCGCTGTTGTCGGTCACGCGCAAGCCGACGGTGCGTTCGCCGGGCGTGGCGTAGCTGGTGCTGACGCTCGGCGTCGTGCCGGTTTCGGTCTCGTAGCTGCCGTTGCCGTCCAGGTCCCATTCGTATTTCGTGATCGTGCCGTCGGGGTCTTTCGAGGCGGAGGCGTTGAAGGTCGTGCTCACCCCGCTCAACACCGGGTTCGGGGTGGCGGTGAAGGACGCGCTGGGCAGCTGGTTCTGGATCGTCAGCGTTCGCGTCGTCGTTCCCGTCGCGCCTTTGGCGTCGGTCACCCGCAGGCCGATCGAGCGGTCCCCGGGCACGGAGTAAGAGCGCGTCACGGTCGGTGTTGTGCCGGTGTTGGTCTCGTAGGTCCCGTTGCCGTCCAGGTCCCATTCGTATTTGGCCACGGTGCCGTCGACATCGGTCGAGCCGGAGGCGTCGAAGGTCACCGAGGTGTTGGTCGGCGCCGGGTTGGGCGTCGCGGTGAAGGAGGCTTCGGGCGGCACGTTGTGAGCGGCCAGTTTGTAGTGGCTGGTTATCGTCGCCGGGCTCAGCGCGCGGTCGTAGATCGCCACCTCGTCGAGGTCGCCGGCGCCAAAGAGCCCGGTGCCGGCGCGCGACATGAAGTTGAGCGTGGCGTTGGCGAAGTTGCCGCCGCCGGTGCCGCTTTCGGCCTTGCTGAAGGAGACCGCTTCGCCATCGACGTAGGGCACGACCTCTTCGGCCGCTGGCGCCGTCGTGTTGAGCACGAGGACGTAGTGGTGCCAGAGGCCGGCACTGGGCCTGGGGAAGAGGGTGACGTTGCGCGAGGCGCCCCTGCCGATGCCGACCGCGAAGCTGCCGTAGCTGCTGTTCGGGTCGACCAGGAAGCCGCCATCCGCTTCGTTGAAGTTGTTGGTTAGCTCCATCGCCAGGGCATCGTTATTGGCGTAGCCGTTCCACTTCAGCCAGAACTCGACCGAGATCGTCGAGGCGTTCGAGAGATCGACCGGGGCGCTGGCGGAGTCATTGACGCCGTCGAAGCGGACCGCGGTGTCGGGATCGCCGAAGACGCTGCCGGGGACGCCGAGTGTCGGTTCGCCCGAGGTGGTTGCCGGATTGAGTCCGGCGCTGTCGGCGAGGACCGAGCCCGAGCTCTCGCCCATGCGCCAGTAGTCGCGCAGGCCCGTCGTGCCTGTGACCGCTTCGCTGTAGCTGGTCGGACCGCCTGAGGTTTCGCCTTCGATCGTCAGCGTGTGCGAGGTCGTCGCAGTGGAGCCGCTGCCGTCGGTAACGCGCAGGCCGACCTGGACGGGGCCGTTGCTCGAGTAGGTATGGCTGACGGTGGGCGTCGTGCCGGTGTTGGTCTCGTAGGTGCCGTCGCCGTCGAGGTCCCATTCGTACTTGGCGATCGGGCCCTCGGCGTCGCTGGAGGCGGAGGCGTCGAAGTTGACGGATTCGCCTGCTTTGGCCGTGCTCGGAGCGCTGAAGGAGGCGACCGGGCGTTTGTTGGTTACGACCCCGTGGAAATGATTGGCGATCGTCGCCGCGTCGAGGGCACGACCGTAGATCGCCACCTCGTCGAGGTCGCCGGCGCCAAAGAGCCCGGTGCCGGCGCGCGACATGAAGTTGAGCGTCGAGTTGGCGAAATTGGGAGCGCCGCTGCCACTTTCGGGCTTGCTGTAGGACACGGCTTCGCCGTCGACGTAGGGCACGACCTCTTCCGCCGCCGGCGCGCTTGTGTTGAGCACGAAGGCGTAGTGGTGCCACTGACCGGCCGTTGGCCGGGCAAAGAGGGTGGTGTTGCGCGAAGCGCCCTGGCCAATGCCGACCGCGAAGCTGCCGTAGCTGCTGTTCGGGTCGATCAGGAAGCCGCCCGGGGTTTCGTTGAAGTTGTTGGTGAACTCCATCGCCAGGCGATCGTCGTTGGCGTAGCTGTTCCACTTGAGCCAGAACTCGACCGTAATCGCCGACTTGCCGGAGAGGTCGACCGCGGCACTGGCCGAGTCGTTGATGCCGTCGAAGCGCGCGGCCTTATCGGCGTCTTTGTCGATCGCCCCGGGCACGCCGAGCGTCGGTTCGCCGGCGATCGCAGCCGGGCTTGGCCCGACGCTGTCGGCGAAGACCGAGCCCGATTCCTCACCCAGGCGCCAGTAGTCAGCGAGGCCGGGCGTGCCGAGCACGGAATCGGAGTAAGTGGCGGGCGTGCCGGTTTCTTCTTTGGCTTCTTCTTTTTCTTCTTTGCCGCCTTCGGGCACGATGCCTTTGAAGTTGTCTTCGACAGTGGTCCCCGAGAGGGCGCTGCCGTAGATCGAGACCTCGTCCAGTTCGCCAGTGCCGAAGAGGCTGGAGCCGGCGCGCGACATCAGGTTGAGCGTCGAGTTGGCGAAGCTGCCCGCCCCGGTGCCGCTGTCGAGCTTGGTGTAGGCGATCGCTTTGCCGTCCACATAAGGGGTGATCTGCTGGGCCGCCGGAGCGCTTGTATCGAGCACGAAGGCGTAGTGGTGCCACTGGCCGGCCGTGGGCCGGGCGAAGAAGACGTTGTTGCGCGAAGCGCCCTGGCCGATACCGACGCCGAAGCTGCCGCCCATCTGCGGCGCGTTCGGGTCGACGATGAAGCCGCCGGCCGCTTCGTTGAAGTTGTTGGTGAACTCCATCGCCAGGCGATCGTCGTTGGCGTAGCTGTTCCACTTGAGCCAGAACTCGACCGTCACGGCAGATTTGCCGGCAAGGTTGAGCGGAGCTGTTGCCGCGTCGTTGACGCCATCGAAACGTACGGCCGTGTTGGGGTCGCCTTTGAGACTGCCGGGCACACCGAACGTCGGCCCACCGGTGGCGGTCGCCGTGCTCGTGCCCTTGCTGTCGGCAAGGGTCGGGCCATTTGCCTCGCCCATGCGCCAGTAGTGGAGCAGGGTGGAGGTGCCGAGCACCGACTGCGAGTAGGTGGCCGGGCCTTCGCCACCGGTGCCGGTGGTTTCTTCTTTGCCGCCACCGCCGGTTTCTTCTTTGCCACCTTCACCGGCGCCGCCTTCCGGACCGCCTTCGCCGCCGCCGCTGGGGACGATGGCGTTGTAGTGGTCGGCGATCGTCGTCGGGCCGAGGGTGCGCCTGTAGATCGCGACCTCGTCGAGAACGCCAGCGCCGAAGAGGCTGTTGGCCGAGCGCGACATGAAGTTCAGCGTCGAGTTGGCGAAGTTGCCGCCGCCGCTGCCGCTGTCGCCCTTTTCGTAGGTGACCGCTTTGCCGTCGACGTAGGGGATGATCTCCTGCGCAGCCGGCGCCGAGGTATCGAGCACGAAGGCGTAGTGGTGCCATTCGCCCGCGGTGGGCCGTTCGAAGTAGACGGTGTTGCGGGCGCTGCCGCTGCCGATGCCGACGCCGAAAGTGCCGCCGAATTGCGGTGCGTTCGGGTCGACGATGAAGCCGCCGGGAGATTCGTTGAAGTTGTTGGTGAACTCCATCGCCAGGCGGTCGTCGTTGGCGTAGTTGTCCCACTTGAGCCAGAACTCGACCGTGGCCGCGTGGGTGCCCGAGAGGTCGATCGCGGCTTTGGCGGCGTCGTCGACGCCGTCGAATTCCGCCGCCCGGTCAGGGTCGTTACTGACGCCGCCGGGGACGCCCAGGGTCGGTTCGCCGAAGGTGGTGGCTGGGCTGGAACCGGCGCTGTCGGCGAAGCTGGTGCCGGAGGTCTCGCCCATGCGCCAGTAGTGGGCCAGGCCAGCGGTGGCGAGCACCGAGTCGCTGTATTTGCTGACTTCGCCGCTGTTGATGCTGATCGGCCGCGTCGTCGTCGCGGTCTTGCCGCCGTTATCGGTCACGCGCAGCCCGACCGTGTAGGTCCCCGGGGTGGTGTAGCTGTGGGAGATGACCGGGTTGCTGCCCCCGTTCGTCTCGTAGGTGCCGTTGCCGTCGAAATCCCATTCGTATTTGGCGATCGTGCCGTCTGGGTCGCTGGAGCCGGCACCGCTGAAGCTGATCGGTTCGCCTTTTTTCTGCACCGAGGGCGTCGCGGTGAAGCTCGCTGTTGGCGGCAGGTTGTTGATGATCGTCAGCGTTTGCACCGCGGTGCCGGTGGCGCCGCCGTTGTCGGTAACGCGCAGGCCGACCGTGTATTCGCCCTCGGCTGTGTAGGTGTGGGTGACGGTCGCTTTGCTGCCGGTGTTGGTCTCGTAGGTGCCGTTGCCGTCGAGGTCCCATTCGTATTTGGCGATCGTGCCGTCGGGGTCGTGCGAAGCTGACGCGTCGAAGGTGATCGAGGTATTCGTTTTGGCCGGGTTCTGCGAGATCGTGAAGCCGCCGTTGGGCGCCCGATTTTTGCCGGCCGGGTCAAGATGCAGGCCTTCTTCGGCGGTGTTCGGCTGAACCCCCATATCCGAGAAAATGTTGTAGGTCGCCTGCTGGATCCGTTCGTCGGCTTCGCTGCTGAGGCCGTAGGCCCACTGCATTGTGCCGCTGGCAAAGACCTCAGCGCCGCTGGCCGCGGTGTAGGTGACGCCACCGACTTTCCCTGGCTGGCCTGGCGGCGGTTCGGTGTTGCGCAGGCGTCCCTCGTCCTGGATCCAGGAATTGGTTTTCGAGACCTGCACGTTGGTTGCGTAGATGCTCTTGACGCCTTTGGGCTCGTGCGAGAGGTACTGGGCCTGGGTCGGGATCGCGTCCCACTCCCAGCCGACCAGGTTGGAGCCGATGGTGGTTGTCGAGTTAGTCGAGATCCCCGTGTTGCGCCAGATCCGATTGCTGGCGAATTCTTCGTTGCTGTTGCCAGGTGGGACCGTGATCGGGTAGTCCTGCGAGTCGTTGTCGCCGACGTACATCACGCCAAACAACTGGTTCTCCGGCATGTCTGGGCCGACGCGGCCGCCGGGAGGCGCTCCTGGGTCACCGGGTGGCGCCCCGTTGTCGCGGAAGGTGGTGGTCGAGTTCTGCGGGTTGTCGTCGGCTGTGCCGGCTTTGCCGTCCAGCCCAAGCGCATCATCGGCCGTTCCCTTTATCCCGTCCGGTCCCCAGTCGTTTTCGCTGACCGAGCCGTTGCCGGTCGAGCCACTGCCTTCGACCGTCTTGTAACAGACCAAGGTGTTGTTGTTGTCCTCGTAACGGACCTTCCAGTAGGCGGTGTTGGCCGAGAAGGAGGCGATGTTGACGCCGGCTTCGCGCGCTGCGAGGAACGCTTTGAATTGCCCTTCGGACCAGTACTCCGAGTGGCCGGAAATCACGTCGACCTTGTGGTTGAGCAGTTCTTGGGGATGACTCTGGAGCTGGACGTCGTCCGTGTAGGCGACGTCGTAGCCCTGCTTCTCCAGCCACTCGAGAAGATCGATGTCGGGCCCGGTGAACCAGTTGAGGTGAGCTCCGACCTGGGCAAGGGGGCGCTGGAAGGAGACCTTGACTGCGCGGCTAGTGCCCGAGACCGTGTTGCCGCCTTCGGTTCCGTAGTAGAGCGACTTGCCGCCGAAGGTGTTGTAGGCCTCGTAGGTCGCCGTCGGCAGCACGTAGAGGACTTCCGCCGAGGGCTGACGACTGTCTTCGCGCACGGTGAAGACGATCTGGGTTTCGTCGCCGGTCGAGGCAACTAGCTTCGCGATGTAGACACCGGAGGAGGGGAACGCGCTGGCTGGAATGGTGTAGGTGGGGCTCCAGTTGTTGCAGCTGACCTCCCCGGTTACTTCGTTCATCGCTTCGCACTGGAAGGTGTTGTTGATCGCGACTTTGCTGGCGCTGTTGACCAGTCGCCCGCCGGTGCCTTCGTAGTAGCCCATGCGGTAGACCGAGATGTTGACGGTCTTGGTCGGCGAGACCGGGCCGTTGCGGCCGATCTTCAGGGTGACGCTTTCGCCGCGGTTGACGCTGGTCTTGGTCGGGAAGCCGCCTAGTTCCTGGCTGTAGTCCCAGACTTCCCATTCCGGGGTGCCGCTTTCGCCGTGGCACTGGTTTTCGTTCACCACGGGTACCGGATTCGGGCAGACGACAGCGGCCTGGGCGCTTCCCGAACCGAGCAGCACCAGTGCGAAGAGGGCGCCGAGGAGGGCTACGGAAAGCGGGGCCAGACGGCCAAAAACGCGTAGTGGCCGTGAAGTAGGCACAGTTCCATTCTCCCAGCGAATGGCTGAGGAAAAGGGCGAAAAAAGGTCACTCTTGTGTTTCACGAGCCAGCTCCTTCGATAGCGCGCCGTGCGGTGCGCCTCGGCATCAGTGCGTTGACTAGGACTGCCCTCCCAGGGAGGACGCGCTGCGTGAGTTGCGCGACGTCATTCCAGACGGCCGGGAAAAGGCTGTACAGCGCTGCCAGGTAGGCCCAGGCGCCGACGATGCCGACGGTGGCGAGCAGCAGCAGGACGGGCGCTTCTTGGTGGCGCAGCAGTTCGGCCACCGGATTGGCGACCGCGAGCATCAGCACGCTGCTGGCAACGGCGGGGAAGAGATCGGTGACGAGGCGCTTGACGGGAATGCCGAGCACCCGCTTGAAGAGCACCCCGTAAACGGAAAGGAGCAGGGCGACGTGCACCCCGACCACTGCGTAGGCGAGCGCCGTGATCCCGTGCGGCGCGGCGATCCACGAGACGACGACGTAGAGCGCCAGCAGGCAGATGTTGAAGAGGAGGAGCGCCCGCGGCTTGCCGGCGGCGAGCATGATCTGCGGGTAGCCGGTGAGGATCGCCGCGATCATCCCGGCGACGCAGAGGATCTGGACCGGCCCGACCGCCGGGGCCCAGCGCTCGCCGAAGAGCCACGGCACCAGGTCTGGCGCGGTGACGATCAGCAGCGTCAGCAGGGGCAGCAGGACGGCGGCGTGGATCCGCGTCGCCCGCTCGTGGAAGCGGCGCAGTTCGTTGAGGTCGGTGGTCCGCGAGTAGACCGGGAAGGCGAGGCGGATCATGATCCCGCTGATCTTTTCCTGGTAGATCACGCCGAGCTGGAAGGCGCGCCAGAAGAGCCCGACCTGGCTCGGGCTGAGGCGGACGGCGGCGACCGCGAGCGTCGCGTTGGTGATCGCCACCGAGGTCAGGCCGGCGGCGGAGGCCGGCAGCCCAAAGCCCATGATTTCCTTCAGTGCCCCGTGATGCCAGCGGGGCAGGGGAGGGGGGGCGGCGACGACCAGCAGCACCGAGGTGACCAGCGAGCCGAGCAGCGCTCCGAGGACGATCGCCTCGGCATCGAGGCCGGAGACGGCCAGCGCCACCGAGGCCACCGCGGCCACTGCCAGCGCCACCATTTCGATCAGGCTGACGCGGCGGAAGTCGAGCCGGCGCCAGAGCATGCTGCGCGGCACCGCGCCGATGCCGGCGAGCAGGAAGACGGGCGAGATCATCAGCAGCAACTTGGCCGTGTCGGCGCCGAAGAGGGGCTTGCCGACCGGCTCGGCGAGGGCGAGCGTGAGGCCGGTGAGGACGACGCCGGTGAGCAGGCTGGCCAGCATCGCCGCCTCGACGTGGGTGCGCCCGATCGTCTTGCGCTGCACCAGGGCGCTGCCGAAGCCCTCGAAGGTGAGGATGATCGCCAGCGGCACGAAGATCAGCGGCACTACCGCCTCGCCGAAGCCGGCCGGGGCGATCAGGCGCGCCAGTACCACGGCCGAGGCGAGCGTGATCACTTCGATGCCGACCCGGGCAGCGGTGGTCCAGCGCACGCCGGCGACGGCGGCCTGCTTGAGCTCCTCGGTCGAGAGGTCCTCTTGCTCGAAGTCGCGTTCGTCCATCCAGGGGACAAACGGCCGCCGGGCGCGGGACTTGCGGCGCAAGCCTCGCCGGCCCGAGGCCGTTTGTAGAGGGATGACGGTGCAGAGCCCCGAATTGCCAGTAGGAATGCAGGAAAATCGGACCAACGGCCGGGCTCGTCACGTCATTTTCAGCTTCGACGATCTGACCTGGGCCGCCGCCCAGGAGCGCGGGATGTGCTTCCCCCAGGATCAGCTGGCGCTTGCCTTGATTGACGATCCGGCGGTCGAGAAGCTGCTGCTCTGCGACCGGCCGCGCAGCGCACCGATCAAGCTCGCGAAGGACCTGATCGAACGCCCTCTAAGGTTCGAGTCGAGCCTTAGAGTTGACCTTTGGCAGCCCTTGCGCTGGCGTCGCCTCGAACCGGTTTCGGTGAAGGCACTCGAACGAACTTACGCGGCTTACGACAGGCACCTGCGACGGGTTGCCGAACGGCGTGGCTTGGAGCGCCCGGCGGTCATAACCGGTCAGCCCTTCATCGCCGCCTTCGCCAAGCTCGAGTGGGCCGGGCCGGTGACCCTCTTCTCCACCGACGACCTGGCGGCGCATCCCGACTACCAGCGTTGGCGCCCCAGCCTGCTCACCGCCTATGAGCGGATCGCCGCCAGCGAGCGCCGCGTCTGCGCGGTCACCGACGCGATCATTGACCGCATCAAACCGCGGGGCCCCGCTGCCGTCGTCCCCAACGGCGTTGACGCCGGGCTCTGGGCGGCGCCGGCCAAGCCCCCCGCATGGTTCACCGAGCTTCCCGGTCCGCGCCTGCTCTACATCGGTGCTTTGGGCAGTCGCATCGACACCGAGGCGATGCGTGCTGTGGCGCGGGCGTTTCCCGAGGGGACGATCGCCCTGGTCGGCCCGCTGACCGAAAGGGAGCACCTGGCCGAGCTGCTCGACGAGCCGAACGTGATCGTCCACGGGGCGGTGCCGCGCGAGCAGGTCGCCGCTCTCTGCCACGGCGCCGATGCCTGCCTGCTGCCCCACCGCCAAACCGAGCTGACCGAGGCGATGAGCCCGCTGAAGCTCTACGAGTACCTGGCCTCCGGCTCGCCGACCATCGCCACCGACCTGGCGCCTGTCCGCCGCGCCGGCGGCTCGATCGTCCGCGTTCTGCCCGGCGGCGACTTCGCCGCCGGCGTCCGCGATGCGCTCGCCGCCGGGCCGATCAGCGAGGACGCGCGCCAGCAGTTCGTCGCCCGCAACTCCTGGGCAAGCCGCAGCGCCGAAGTGCTCGACCTCGCCCTCGCCCTGTAGCGGTCGTTCACGGTCCCTGGCGAAGAAGGCCGTAGTCGGCGGCATGGAGCGCTACACGGCGATCTCGAGCTCACAAGCCTGTGAGGCCTGGGGCGGCTAGTCGCTTCGATGGCGCACTTCGGAGCTCGAGGAAGATTGGGGGTCCCACCCAAACCGCTTCGGACTTGGGAAAACTCAGTCCGACTTGCCGACCCGCCTCAGCGTTCGGCAATGAGGTGCAGACAGTCGCCCTCGCCGATCCGGTCGCTGAGCAGTACCAGTGGCGTCAGCGCCCAGGCGAGCAGGCGGAAGGCCCGCCCGCCGAAGCGGATCGAGCCGAAGGCGGCGTACTGGACGCTGCCGAGCGGGCTCGGCCGCATCGTGATCGAGCTGCTCGAGACCGGGCGCAGGCCGGCGCGGCGAACGAGGCCGGCGAGCGAGGCGCGATCGAAATGCTGGAGATGGCGGGGGAGGTCGAGCTGGAACCAGGCCGAGCCGAAGAGGCGCCGGTGCCAGCTGCCGAAGTTGGGAACTGCGATCGCCAGCACTCCCCCCGGGCGCAACAGGCGGGTTGCCTGGGCGATTGCCTCGGCCGGGTCGGGGATGTGCTCGAGCGAGTGGTTGAAGACGATCGCGTCGAAGCTTGCTTCGGGCCAAGGGCCGTCGGCGAGCGTGCCAGTGACCACCGCGACGCCGGCCGCGCGGGCGTGCTCGGCCGCCTGTTCGGAGGGCTCGATGCCGTGGGCCTGCCAGCCGTGCTGCCCGAAGACCGCGGCGAGGTCGCCGGTGCCGCAGCCGACGTCAAGCAGTTTGCCCGGACCACGCCGCCAGACCTCGCGATAGGGGCCGTAGCGGACCAGCAGTTCGCGCTGCAGGGCGCCGATCCGTTCGCCCAGCGAGGCCTTGGGCAGGGCGTTGGGTTCGTAGGCGTTGTAGGTCTCCGGGTAGTAGGTGGCGAAGTCCTCGGGCCGCAGACGCGGTTGGGTGAACGCAAGCCCGCAGGAGGCGCAGCCGACGACCGAGAACTCTCCCGGGGCCTCGGTGAGGCGGTCGTGGCCGCGTAGCAACGTGGCCGGCAGGTCCTCGTCGGCGCCGCAGCCAGGGCAGCGGACGGCGGTCGTGGGGGGGTTGGCTGCGATCGAGCTCATCGGTGGGCCTCCTGGGTCGCTTGGGCCTTCCAGTCGCGACCGGCGACGAAGGCGATCGCGGCGATGAAACAGAAGAGGTACGGAAGCTGGGGAAAGGAGAGGAGGTCGAGCAGGGCATTGGCGACCAGGGCGACGACGATCGCCGCGGCCGCGGCGATGGCGGGCGGTGCGCGGTCGGGGTCGCCCGAGCGGGCCACGGGGTGGGCGCTGAAGAAGGCGGTGACGAAGATCGCCAGGTAGGCGATCACGCCGATCAGGCCGACGCCGATGCCCAGCGTCAAGTAGGAGTTGTCGAGGATCCGGTGCTGCTTCTGGTTGTAGCTGCCGTAGCCGCGCCCGATCAGCAGGTGATCGGCAAGGTCGGGCTTGATCGCGTTGTAGTCGCTGAGCCGGTCCCTGGTCGTGTTGACTTTCGTCACCGACCCCGGCGCGAACTGGTCTATCACCGCACCAAATGCCCCTGGCGCGAAGACGTGGACGACGCCGATCAGGACGATCAGCCACGGCGCCAGCCTCACCATCGCCCGCGGCCGATAGGCGCAGAGGACCAGGATGCAGACCAGCGGGCCGATCATGCTCGTCTTCTTCTGCGTCGCCACGGCACCGCCGATCAGCAGCAGCACGACGATCCCGTAGACGATCCGATCACGCCGCTCCTTGGCTTTCAGCAGCCAGGCGAAGGCGAAGGGCAGCGCCAGCGAGAACATCACGGCGACGGCCAGCGGCTGGACCGAGGGGCCGTAGAGCAGTTTGCGCCCGATCGCGTCATAGGTGCCGATCCCTTCCGGGCGCACGTAGCCCGGGAAGAGCGGACCGATGTAGTCGTGGAAGACGTTGATGCCGAACCTGTACTCGACGATCACCGCTACCGCCGTAAAGGAAGCGAGGGCGAGCATCGCCGTGATCAGCTTCGGGATCTCCCTCGGTCGAATGATCGAGGCGGCGAGGGCGAAGAAGACCCCGTAGGAGACGAGCAGCGCTAGCTGTTTGATCGCCAGGTCGAGGCCGCCGACCCGGACCAGCGCTTCCTCGTGAAGGAGGACCGAGAGCAGCGCAATCAGGGTGAAGATCGCGAAGGACCAGTGGACGGGGCTGCGCAGGACCGAGCGATCGCGGCGCACGACACCGTCGCTGATCAGCCAGATCGCGGCGATCACGACCAGGAAGACGCGGTCGAGGCTGGCGTCGACAGGCGTCCCGACCGGCAGGATGATGCTGTCGAAGGGGATCACCCAGATCATCGCGACGAAGCCGAAGAGGGCCCAGGGTAGGAGCCGAGTCGTGTCCGGCCAGTCGCTGAGCTTGCTCGCGGGTACGGAGGCTCGCGGGCGGCTGCGCGCCGTCGGTGTTGTGCTGGAGGGCTGCCCAACGAACGGGCCGACCCCGGTCGTGGCCTCCATTAGCCCAGGTGCTGTGCCGGGTGCCGGGTCAGCGGCTCGATCGGATCGCCCTCGACCCGCGGTGTCGCGTCGTAGCCGTGGGCGGCCTGTGCCTCGGCGTTGGTTGCAACCGGCTGCGGGTAGGTCTCCGCGGCGTGGGCCCGGTCGACATCGTCGAGCGCGCGCCAGCGACGAGCAAAGCCGGGAACCATCAGGATTGCGGCGCAGCCGATGCCGAAGACGGCAAGGAAGGCGAGCGCCATCAGGATCTTGCCGTTGGAGCTGCCCAGCGTGCCGCCCTGGGGCGTGCCCAGCTCGCGCAGGGTGACCCCGTCGCTGACCGGCTTGTCTTCGGCCTCGAGGCTGGCGACATAGTCCTGGAGTACCTGGAAGGAGGCGTTGGCGAGGGCGATCGCGCGCTCGGTGGTCGGTGCCTGCGAGCTGACCGAGAGGATCGGCACGCCTTCCTGGGCAGAGAAGACGAGGCGGTAGACCGCGCCTTCCTTGAGCAGTTCGCTCGCCCGTTCGCCGGAGGGCTGGGATTCGTAGCTGTTCTGGCCGGTTTCGGGACTGAACGGACCGGCGGTGGAGATCGTCTGGGGCGGGACTCCGACCTTCCTGGCGATCTGGCGCCGCGCCTCGAGGCTGCTCAGGTACTGGCCGTAGATCTTTGCCCGGGTCGCCAGCGCGTTGAAGGTTTCGGTCGAACCGCCGGAGACGAGGGTGGACTTAGGCGAGTCGACGAGGATCTGGCTCGAGGCCGCGGCGACCTGCAGGGTCCGTTTGTGCAGGCCGGGCGGCGAGATGCTGACCTGGTAAGCGGTGAGGATCGCGGCGAAGACGGCGAGCACGAAAACTATCGCCACCAGTCCTTTGCGCTGCCAGAGCTGTCTGATCGTGTCTACGAATGCCATTGGCCTAAGAACGGGTGAAAAACGCAGGAACTTTCATCGGATTGATGCGGTTGCGCAGCTCGGCGGACACGAAGCGGCGGAAGCGCTCGTCCTCGACCCGATCGTCGCGACGCGCGGCGGAGCGCAGGTAGCCGTAGAGGAAGGCGAGGCCCGAGAGCCCGTAGGGCCGCGAGCAGGCGACCTTGAGCGAGCGCAGGGCGACCCACCAGCCGCCGTAGCGGAGGATGTAGGCGCATTGGCCATGACGGGCGCGACCGCGCAGGGTGCCGTTGCGGGTGGCGACCGGGCGGTGGTGACGGGCCGCAACCTCGTTCAGCGAGCGAGTGGCGAAGCCATTCATGCGCGCGTAGGTCTCGTCGATCGTGTCCCAGCCGAGCCGCTCCTCGATCCCGCCGATCGCGGCGAAGCACTCGCGGCTGTAGAGCTTGAGCGCGCCGCGCACGTGGTAATCGGGCACCTTGGCCAGCTGCCAGCCGTTGCGGCCTCGCTCGAGTAGCCCACCGCCGGCGATGCCGAGCCGCGGCTCGCGCTCGAAGCCGTCGATCAGTCGCTCGAAGTACTCGGCGGGCAGCTCGATGTCGGCATCGAGCTTGCCGACGTGCGTGTAGTCGGCGAGGTCGAGACTGTCCAGAGCCCAGTTGAAGGCACGCGCCTCGGCCGCCACCGCGAGCCGATCCGTGTTCGCCGCGGCATTCTGCGGCGCCCGCAGCACGCGCAGGAAGGGCAGTTCGCTCGCAGCCCGGGCGAGGATCTCCGGGGTGGCGTCGGTCGAGCCGTCGTCGACGACCAGCCAAAGGTCGGGCCGCTGGGTCTGCGCGGCCACGGCACGGATCGTGCGCTCGAGGTGGGCCGCCTCGTCGCGGGCGGGGGTAATCAGCAGCAACTCGGCCATCTCAGTCGCTCCGCGTCCCGGCGACCAGGCCGTCGACCAGCTCGAGGTAGCCCTGGCGCTGCTGGCGCCACTCGATCTTGGCAAGGCGCTTGGAAGCTCGCTCGGCCCGGGTGCGGGCAGCCACCGGGTCGCTGCGCACGCCCTCGATCGCGGCGGCGATCGAGGCGGCGTCGCCCGGCTCGGCGAGCAGGAGGTCATCGCCGAAGTAGCGCTCGATCACCGGCAAGCGCGAGGCGACCACGGGTAGTCCCATGTGCACGTACTCGAGCAGCTTGACCGGCAGCAATAGCTCGGTGAAGCCATCCTGAAGGGTTGGCACCACACCGAGATCGGCCTCCGCCACCCGAGCCGGAATCTCCTCGACCGGGGTCGGCCGCGGCGCGATCCGCACCCCCTCGGGGGCGACCTCGGAGGCAAAGGCGGCGAGACGGGCGGCGGCCTCGGCGTCGGAGCCGTAGACGTCAAGCGCGACCGGCTCGCCGCGACCGCGCAGTAATGCCACCGCGCGGACCAGCGTCTCGACCCCGAAGCGGTCGGCCAAGCCGCCGTGGTAAACGACCCGCAGCTCGTCCTCGCTAGGCGGCGTGCGTGCCTCGCGGCGCTCGCCGAAGACGCGCTCGTCGGGGGTGTTCATAACCACCTGCGAGCGCTTGGCGTCGATGCCGCGCTCGCGCAGCAGCTCGCGCGCCTCCTCGGTGACGAAGACGTGCCCGTTGGCCATCGCCGCGCTGACCCGCTCCTCGGCGCGGATCAGCCGAACCAGCGGGTGGTTCGGCGGCCGCTCGAAGAGCGTGGCGAAGAGCTCGGGGAAGGTGTCGTGGAAGTTGAGGATCAGCGGCACGCCGCGCAGCTTCGGCCGCAGGGCGGCGAAGACGAGAGCATCGGGCATGTTGTGGACCTCGACCAGGTCGAAGCGCTCGCTGCGGTCGAGGGCGCTGACCTTGAGCGTTGCCCCGGCGAGGAAGCGGGCGTTGCCTTCGAGGTAGGCGCGGGCACCGCCGCGGGGCTTGTCGGTCGCGGCTCGGTGCGTGGTGATGCTGCCCTCGCCGATGTTGAGCACGATCTCCTCGCCGAGGCAGACGCAATCGACGTGATCGCCGCGTTCGGCCAGCGCCCGCGCCTGGCGCTGGATCCGCGAGTCGACGGCAAAGTCCGAGTAATGGACCATGCAGACGCGCAGGCCGCGGCGCCCGCTTGACGCCTCGCGCTCAGCTGTTGCCGGCTGCGCCAAAGCTCTGCACTGCCGCGGCGGTCTCGGCGATGTGCCAGTCCTCGATCGCCGGGAAGACCGGCAACGAGCAGGATTCGCTCGCCAGCCGCTCTGCTACCGGCAGCGAGCCAAGGCCGAGGCCGAGGTCGGCGTAGGCGGGCTGGAGGTGAACCGGGGTGGGGTAGTGGATCGCGCTGGAGACGCCGCAGGCATCGAGGTGATCGCGCAGGGCGTCGCGCTCGGGGGTGGCGATGACGAAGAGGTGGTAGACGTGGTCGCCGTCGGCGGTGGGCGGTTGTGGCAGCACCACGTCGGTGCCGGCCAGCGCCGCGGCGAGCTTGGCGGCGGCCGCCTGGCGGCCCGCGTTCCAGTCGTCGAGGTGGCGCAGCTTGACGTCGAGGATCGCCGCCTGCAGGGCGTCGAGGCGGTGCGTGCCGGTGACCAGCTGGTGGTGGTGGCGCGGCGACTCGCCATGCGAGCGCAGCAGCTTGACCTTCTCGGCCATCTCGGGGTTGTTGGTGACCAGGGCACCGCCGTCGCCCCAACCGCCGAGGTTCTTGGTCGGATAGAAGCTGAAGCAGCCAGCGTCGGCGAGTGAGCCGACGCGGTGGCCGCGGTAACGGGCGCCGTGGGCCTGGCAGGCGTCCTCGATCACGGCAATGCCGCGGGGGCGGCAGAGCTCGAGGATCGGGTCCATCTCGACGGTGCGGCCGAAGAGGTGGACCGGAATCACGCAGCGAGTGCGCTCTGTCAGCGCTTGCTCGACGATCTCCGCCGTGATCGTCGCCGAGTCCGGGTCGATATCGACCAGGACCGGGGTCGCGCCGACGGTGCTGACCGCCTCGGCGGTGGCGATGAAGGTGTAGGTCGGCACGATCACCTCGTCACCGGGGCCGATCCCGAGCGCGCGCAGGGCGAGCTCCAGTGCCATCGTCCCGGAGGAGAGGCCGATCGCCTCCTCGGTCTCGCAGTAGGCGGCGAAGTTACGCTCGAAGTCCTCGACCTCGGGGCCGAGGGTGAAGGCGGCATCGTGGGCGACCCGCTCGACGACTTCGAGCAGCTCGGCCATCAGCTCGGGATGGGCCGCGTCAAGGCGGATGAAGGGGACTCGGCGTCCCTCGGTTGCCGCCAGTGGCAGCGCGGTGCTCGGCTGGGTTGCGGTGCTCACGTGGTCGCCCCTTTCATGACGTGCGCGCCGAAGGCCGATTCCGGGCCGCTCGGCAGCGCACCACTGGTCTGTTCAAGCTCGAGGAAGAGCGCGGCGGCCTCCTTGCGGGAGCGCACGCCGAACTTGGAGAAGGCCGAGGAGAGGTGGCTCTTGATCGTGCTCTCAGAGAGGAAGAGCTTGTCGGCTATCTGGGCATTGGTGAGCCCGCGCGAGACGAAGGAGAGCACCTGCCGCTCACGGTGGGAGAACGCGGGCCGCTCGACGCTGGCGCGCAGCTTGCGCGGGACCACAGACTGGCCGCTGGCGACGGCACGGACCGCCACCGCCAGGGTGGCCTCGAGCTCCGACTCGAAGACGACACCGTCGGCACCGGCATCCAGGGCCCGGCGCACGCCGGTCCCGGTCGCCATCGGCGAGACGGCGACGATCGCCGGCTCGCGCAGTTCGCGCCGCAGCCGGCGCAGCGCGGCCATCTCGCGCGGCTCGTCGACATCGCAGGCAAAGACGACGATTGAGTCGGCGTCGATGTCCTCGACCTCGGCCAGCTGCTGCGGGTCGTCTATCTCGGTGAGCGAGACCTGCAGATCGTGCTCGGTCATCGCGTAGACGATGCGCCTGCGCATCGCGGCGGAATCCGCACAGAGGACTACGTTGAGCTCGGCCGCGCTCGGCCGGGCGTTGCGGGCACCGTTGGATCGCTCACTCAGGACTGCCATGCAAATTCAACGGCGCGGAACCGCGAAAGCTTGCGTCTGCGAGCTAGAAGGAGTCGAAGGCGCAGATCTAGCGCCAGCGCTCGAGCAGGTCGGCCTCGGGCACCTCGCGCACCGCGCGGGCCGGAACGCCCATGACAACGCTGCGCGGGGCGATGTCGGCGACCACGACGGCGCCGGCGGCGACAAAGGCCTCCTCGCCGATCTCGATTGCCGGACAGACGACGACGCCGGCACCCACCCGGCAGGCTCGTCGCAGCAGCGGCCCTTCGAGGCTCATCTCGGGGCCGTGGCGGTCCATCGTGTTGTCGTTGGCCAGCGTTACGCCCGGCCCGATGAAGGCGTCTTCCTCGACCACGGTGCCGGCCGAGAGATAGCAGCGTGCCTGCACGCTGGCTCGGTCGCCGATCCTCACCCCGGGGTCGACCGAGCTGAGGCTGCCGACCGTCGCCCCGGCGCCAACCTGGGCGCCGTCGCGAATCTGGGCGTGGTCGCCGACCCGAGCGCCGTCGCCGATCCTGACGCCGGCGTGGATCACCACGTGGCCGCCGATCAGCACGTCCTCGCCGATCTCGACCCCCTCGCCGAGCAGCAGCCCGGGGGCGCGGTCGGAAAGCCGTAGGGCACCGCCGGCCATTACGCCGCGGCTCGCTTGTCGGTGGTCGGCTCGATGACCGGCGGCATGCTAGCGGCGATCGGGGCGCAAGCTCGGTGCCGGGCGGGCCGTTCTCCCTATATGTATGAGCACGGAGGATGCGGCGATGCATGACGTCTGCGCGATCGTCGTCTCCCACAACGGCAAGCGCTGGCTCGACACCGCGCTGAGCAGTCTCTACGCCCACAGCGGCGAGATCGATCTCGACATCGTTCTCGTCGACAACGGCGAGGACGGCTCGGCCGCCTACGTCGAAGACCGCTTCCCAGAGGCGCGGACCGTGCGCTGCGAGAACCGCGGCTTCGGCCACGCCAACAATTGCGGCCTGGAGATCGCCGACGCTCGCTACATCCTTTTCATCAACCCCGACACCGAGGTTCGCGAGGGCACCCTGGCCGACCTCGTCGCCGAGCTCGACCGCCAACCGCGGGTCGCCCTCGCGGGTGGGCGCCAGTTGCGGCCGGACGGCTCGCTAGCGCCCAGCATCCGGCGCTTCCCTTCGGCCCCCAACATGCTGGCCGAAGCGCTCGGGATCGAGCGCATCCCCGGAGCGCGTCGGCGCTTCGGCGAGCGCGAGCTCGACCAGCGCGAGTACGCTCAGCAGCGTCCCTGCGACTGGACCTCGGGCTCCTTCATGCTCGTCCGCCAGGCGGCCCTCGACGAGGTAGGCGCGTTCGACGAGCGCTTCTTCCTTTACTGCGAGGAGACCGACCTCTGCTGGCGGCTCAAGCGCGCCGGCTGGGCGGTGGTCCACCTACCGCAGATGACGATCTGTCACTTCGAGGACGACCGCCGTGGCAGTGCCGAGCTCGAGGCGCAGGCCGCCTACGCTCGCATGCAGTTCGCCCGCAAGCACTTCCCGGATGCCGCCGCCGACTACCGCTGGGCGATGGCCCTGCGTTACGGGCTTCGCGTTGGCCTCTACTCCCTACGCGGGCGGCGCCAGAGCCCGCAGCGGATCGGCGCCAGCGCCGCGCTCAGCACCGTGATCCACGGCAACGCCCCCTTTGGAAGCTGAGTTCGATGACGCGCGTTGGTCCCAGATGAAGCGAATCGGCGTCGCCTTCCCCGGGGATCCGAGCCAGAAAGCGACCTGGTCGGGCATTCCCTCCGGCCTGATCGGCGGCCTCGAGGCCGCCGGCGTGGAACCCGTGCCGATCGGGGTCGAGCCTCCGGCAACGCTGCTCGTCGCAAGCACCAACGCGGTCGCCGCCGCTTACGTGCGACCTCAGCGCGACCTCAGAACCGCGGTCAAGAACGCCCGCCAAGCAGCGCGGGCCTCGGCCAGCCTCGCCACGGTGACGAGCTGGGCGGTTCCGGCGGCGCTGCACCGCGCCGGCAGGCTCGACGGCGTGATTCAGATCGGCACCGGCTACACCCTGCGCAGCGAGGCCCCGGTCGTGACCTACGAGGACATGACGATCCCGCAGACGCGGACCCACCCTTACGCCGGCTGGGACCTGCTGACCCGGCGCTCGTTCGACTCCCGCATGGCGCGCCAGCGCCGCGCCTACGAGACCGCGGCGGGCTGCTGTCTAACCAGCCCTTGGGCGGCCGAATCGGTGCTCAACGACTACGGGATCGCGGCGGAGAAGGTCCACGTCGTCGGCATCGGCTGCAATCACGTCGCGCCGGCGGTCGAGCGGGAGTGGGGGGCACCGCGCTTCCTCTTCGTCGGCCTCGACTGGGAGCGCAAGAACGGCCCCGGCCTGCTGCGCGCCTTCGCCCATCTGCGCGAGGAGCTGCCCGCCGCGCGCCTCGATCTCGTCGGCGGCCATCCACCGCTTAGCCAGCCGGGCGTCACCGGCCACGGCGTGCTGCGACTCGATGTGCCCGAGCAGCACGACCGGCTCGAGCGGCTCTTCGCCACAGCGACCTGCTTCGTCATGCCCTCGCACTCAGAGGCCTCGGCGATCGCCTACGTCGAGGCGGCGACGGCGGGTCTGCCCAGCATCGGCACCAGCGCTGGAGGCTCGGACTACTTGATCGGCGAGGGCGGTCTGGTCGTCGACCCGACGGATGACGGCGCCCTGCTGGAGGCGATGCGCCGGCTGGCGGATCCCGACACCGCGGCGGCGATGGGCGCGGTTGCCAAGGAGCGCTCGCGACTCTTCAGCTGGGAGGCGGTTGCCGCCCGAGTCCTCGCCACGCTCGAAGGAACTCGCGATGAGGCACCCGTCGCAGTCGCCTAGCTAGGCGATGATCGTCAGCGCGCCGGGGTCGACCTTGAGCTCGAGCTCGGTCCGCTCGCCGATGTAGTCGCCGTCGACCTGGACCGGGAAGGGCCGCGTGACGCCGTCCTTGGTCTCCGAGATCGAGCCGATCGTCGCCCCGTCGATATGGGCGAAGTGCTCGATCTGGCGGTGCTGCGCGGCGCTTCGTTTCTCACTGAAGATGCGTGAGATCAGGGTCGGCATGTCGCGCTGCGCTGCGCGCTTGAGCACGCCCAGCGCCAGTGTGCCGTCGTCGATCGCGACATCCTCGCAAACCCGCACCGGGCGGCTGGCGAAGTAGGTGAAGGGGTCAGAGTTCTGGGCCAGCGCGGTGATGCCCTCGACGCTCGCGCCGCCGACCTCCACCCGCAGGCGGACGGCGTTGTGCAGGTAGGCGCGGTAGAAGGCCGAGACCGCGGCCCAGGTGAAGTAGTAGGGCCCGGCCGCCGACTTCAGCCGCGGGTGGGCGTCAACCCGCTTGACCACGGTGGCATCGATCCCGGCACCGCAGGAGAAGACGAAGTGGCGACGATCGGCCATGCCGAGGTCGATCTTGCGCGGCTGCCACTCGTCGGCGACGGCGAGCAAGTGCTCGGTCGCGTCGACGACGTCGTTGGGGATGCCGAGCGTGCGACAGACGACGTTGGTCGAGCCACCGGGAATCACCGAGACCGGCACGTCCGTGCCCGCCAGCCCGTTGACCACCTCGTTCAACGTCCCGTCGCCACCGAAGGCGACGACCACGTCATAGCCGTGGTCTCGCACCTCCCGCCCGATCTCGGTCGCGTGGTTCTGCGCCTCGGTCGCGACCGTTTCGACCTCGTAGCGTCCCTGCAGCGCGTAGACCACCAGGTTTTTAAGCCGATCCGAGACCGTCGTCGCATAGGGATTGACGATGATGAGCATCCGCTTCTTTGCGGACTTGCGCGGCTTTCTAGAGCGTATTTTCGCTTGCATTCAGATCTCGGCGCCAGTCGGTGCGCCAGTGCGTCTATGCGGCGCGGCGCTGTTGGTTACGTTCGGAGCGTTCACGCTGGGCCGCGAGGTAGGCGTCTAGCAGTTCTGCCGCCCCCGCCTCGGACCCAAGCATTAGGCGCTCGTAGCGGTTCAGGGTGATCGAAATGTTCGCGTGGCCCATGAAGGTCGAGAGTGCCTTGGCGTTGACACCGGCCGCGATCATCAGGGACGCGAAAGTGTGCCGACACTCGTGGAGCGTAATGCGATTGAGATCGACGGACTTCCACGCCTTGTCGGCGTTCGGCCAGCTTCTCTCCGCTAAAGGGCCGAGTTGTGGTCGAGCGGAAGATCCGATCCGATCCAGCCACCCTGTGCGACAAGGTGGCTCCTCAAGAAGCTGCGGAGGACGGCGCTGATCGGCACCTTGCACCAGTCGGCGCTCGACTTCAGCTTGATCTCCCCCTCACACGGGTCCCAGTCCTGCTCGACCATCTAGGATGCCGACATGCCAAAGGGCTCCGATGACTCTCTCCGCATGTACCCCTGGGAACAGGCCAAGCAGCCGTCGGAATCTGCCCGAGCGGTTGGAACGCTGCTCGGACCCCATGTGCGAGCCGATGAAGATTTTCGCGACCTTGAGTCCACCCTGCGCTCTGAGGTCTCGGATGCAGAGAAGTCTGGTGACCCAACGCTCAGCTACCGCTCACATCATCGTCTCGGCCTGCATCTTGAAGCTCTAGGCAGTCTGGAGCAGGCCGAGCGAGCGCTACGAGAGGCCGTCGTCGCATCTGCCAACGATTCTGCGCTTTCGCTCCAGCACGTGGCAGTGATGAATGATCATGGGGTCGCACTAGCTCGACTTGGAAGACATGAAGAGGCGGAGGAGAGTTTTAGGCAAGCATCTAAGGGTTCCGGGGGAAGAGAAAAACCTCCCTTGGCCCTTTCCGCCCAACGAAACCAGGGCTTGATGGCCTGGGTCGACGGAAACCCCAATGGGGGTCTCGATCTTTGGGCCGATGCATTTCGAGCTGCCAGAACGGTTGACGATGCTGGTGCAAACGCGCAGATCCTCAACAACGTTGCCGTTCTAGGACTCCTCGAGGGAAACGGCGAGGAGGCGTTGTTGCTTTTCAATCGCGCGATATTGCTCGCTCAAAGAGGAGGCGACATTCGCAGCCTCGCCTTCGCGTATAACAACCTAGGCTTGGTCTTCTCTGGGTCACCACGCGGTGACCACGTTGCGGCAATTCCATTTGTCGAGATGGCGCTGGCGCTTCTCACTGGTCCACTTGACATCCTTGCGCGTCTATATGCGCTTAATAACAACATCATCGTGTATGAGCAGGCGCACTTCGAGCCAGCTCGGAAGTTCCGAGCGCAGTTCTCTGAAACGTTGAAGTCCTTTACTTCCAGCTACCCACATCGTCGAGCGGATGTAGAACGGGCGATTTTCGCCAGGAACTCGTCAGGGTCTAAGGAAGGGGAAGCATCGGGCGACGATGAATGGGAGATTTCAGCGGACCCCGTTCTGCTTCGCGCCTGTGCTCGGTGCGGCGTTCAAGCCTGAGTGCCAGTTCTGCAGCCCCAGCATATCTCTGCACTATGTGCAGAAGCGGGTATTGCTCAGAAAGTTCGATAGCTTCTGCGTCGCAATCAGCTATGGAAGGAATCGGTCAGCCTTGAGGAGTCGGCTCCCAGTTCGAAAACCAAGAGAGCATCCGGGTCGTTCTCGTCTGATAATTGTCACGGTCGGTTTGGTTGTGACCGGAGCAGTTGCGGCTTCAACTCAGTGGGCGTTCCCACCGAGCAATAGTTGGCGCACCGCGGTCTATGTGCTTATTGGCGTCATAGTGACGCTGGTTGTCGCTGATATCGCTAACTTTATCCAGGAAAAAATCCACAAGGTTCAGGTGGAAATACAGAACTTTCTGGTGGAAATAGTTAACACTCGCCAAAAGCGAGCAGCCGCGGTGATTGACCTCTGTAGGACCGCGGATCGTGAATTTCGGGCCGTGACTTTTTTCCCGGCTGTCGGCGTCCAGGACGATCCAAAGCGTGTACCGGCTCAATATCTTCAGGCTCTCGAAGAGGCCCTGGAGGGAGATGTAGATGTAACGCTCGTCTCGGTGTCTTGCGAGGAGGCGAAGCAGTACTGCACAGAGAGAGGTTTGAAAGAGGGTAGCTCTGAGGCACTGACATGGATTGAGTCAAGACTAAAAGAGCTTGACGGTCGATTTGACACGCTAACGTGGATCACAGTTCCTGGTGATCAGATCACCATCAATGTGTGCCACAACGAGTCGGCTGCCTTGATGTATCACATGGCCCTAGCAAGCGACGAAGGCTCTGGTTTTAAGAGCACTGACGCCCGAATTATCGACGTTGCGAAGGGAGGGTTTGAACGCTACGAAGAGTACAACGGGAACACGGTTTGAGTTTCTCAGGCAGAGCGTCTTTAAGTGCACCCTGGCGGGACGCTTCGTAGTCTAGGCTCCATCTCGCGCTGACCCCACTGAACTCCATGGATCGTGATGCGGTAGCTTCGTTTCTCGTTGCGCAGCGGTGCGTCAGTCGCACTCGGACCTAGCTGGAAACAATCGACTTAGCCGGACCCGCGTTCCGCATGGAGGCGCCGAGATTTGCTGAAAGAGGGCGGCCACTACCAGGGCGATCGCTGCCTGTCTATCCGGTCGCCTCGTAGCGGATCACCTCCCCGTCCTCGGCTTCCCGCACCCGCCCCTCGTTGACCAACAAATCGGCGTGGCCGATCACCTCGGAGAGGGTGAGGAAGGCCTGGGTGACGGCGACGTTGCCCCAGATCGCCTGGGCGATCTCGAAGCCGCTGCGCGGCTGCTCGGCGATCAGCTTGTAGATCTTCTCCTTGCGGCGTTCGTGCTTGGCAATGCGGTCGTCGATCAGGGCGGCGTGGTCGGTGATCGGCTCGCCGTGGCCGGAGAGGACGATCTCGACCGGCATCTCGCGCGTCTTGCGCATCGACTCGATGTAGGTGACCAGGGCCTGGGGGCGCTCGCTGGAGCCATCGAGCGGGCGGCTGATCAGCGGGTTGGAGGAGATGTGGGCGATCAGGTGATCGGCGGCGATCAGGATCTTGCGCTCCTCGTCCCAGAAGACGGTGTCGGAGGGGCTGTGGCCCGGGCGGTGGATGGCCCGCAGGTTGCGATCACCGAAGCTGAGCACCTCGCCGTCCCCGAGCGGCTCGGTCACCTCGACGTGCGAGCCCCAGCCGCGGAAGCTGCGCGAGACGCTGCGCAGCGCCACGGTCACCTCTTCAGGGATGCCGTTGCGCAGCATCAACTCGACCGCGAAGCGGTCCTCGGCCTCGGCGTCCTCGTCGAAGTTGGCCAGGCGCTCGGTGGCGGCGCCGAGCGCGGCGACCTTGGCGCCGGAGCGCTGGACGACGATCTCGGCCAAGCCGAGGTGGTCGATGTGCTGGTGGGTGATCACCAGCAGCTCGAGGTCCTCGATCGCGTGGCCGCGCTCAGCCAGCTGCGACTGCAGCTCGTCGAGCGCCTTACCGGAGTTGGGCCCGGTGTCGATCAGGGTCAACGGCTCGTCCTCGAGCAGGTAGCAGTTGACCCGCCCGACCGCGAAGGGAGTGGGGATGCGCAGGCAGTGGATCCCGGCCAGCGCCGCTTGCTCCAATGCCTGCTCGGGCGTCAAGGTCACGCGCGGATCAGCCCGAGCACCTCGTCGCGCTTGGCCTTCATGTCCTCGCGCGAGACCAGTGACTCGAGGTTGAGGCGCAGCAGCGGCTCGGTGTTCGAGGGCCGCACGTTGAAGTGCCACTCGGGGTAGTCGACCGAAATTCCGTCGAGGGTGGCCTGCTTGCCGTCGCCGTAGCGCTCGGTGATCTCGGTGATCTTCGCCGCCGGGTCGGCGACCTCGGAGTTGATCTCACCGGAGATGAAGTAGCGCGAGCGGAACTCGGCCATCAGCTCGCCCAGCGAGCGGCCGTCGACCGAGAGCAGCTCCAGCACCAGCAGTGCCGGGATCGTGCCCGAGTCGGCGTTCCAGAAATCGCGGAAGTAGTAGTGACCGGAGACCTCACCGCCGAAGACCGCACCCTCCTCGCGCATCCGCGCCTTGAAGAAGGCGTGACCGACGCGCGAGAGGTCCGAGCGGCCGCCCTCGGCGGCGACCAGGTCGGGCACGGCCCGGCTCGAGCGCGGGTCATAGAGGATCGTCGAGCCGGGATTCTTGACCAGTGCCGCACGGGCGAGCAAGGCACAGATGAAGTCACCGTCGCAGAACTCGCCGTTGCCGTCGATGAAGAAGCAGCGGTCGGCGTCGCCGTCCCAGGCGATGCCGAGGTCCGCTCCGGAGGCGCGCACCCGGTCGATGATCATCAGCCGGTTCTCCTCCAGCAGCGGGTTGGGCTCGTGGTCGGGGAACTCGCCGTTGGGCTCGAAGTACATCTCCTCCAGCTCGAGCGGCAGCTTCTCCAGGATCGGCCCGACCATCGGCCCGCCCATGCCGTTGCCGCCGTCGACGACGACCTTCATCGGTTTGACCTTGGCTGGATCGATGAAAGAGAGAGCGTGGGCGCGGAACTCCTCCCAGATATCGGCCTCCTCCAGCGAGCCGCCGCCGGGGGCGTGTCCGAGCCCGGCCTCGATCTCGGCCTTGACGTCGCCGATCCCGGCGTCGCCGGAGAGCGGCAGGGCGCCCTCGCGGACCAGCTTCACGCCGGTGTAGGCCTTGGGGTTGTGCGAGGCGGTGACCATCGCGCCGCCGTCGAGCCTGCGCGAGCCGACCAGGTGGTAGAGCATCTCGGTCGCGACCATGCCGGCGTCGACCACGGTGGCACCCTCGAAGATCAGCCCGTCGCGCAGCTCAGCCGCCATCGCCGGCGCGGTCAGGCGCATGTCGCGGCCGAGCCCGACCCGCAGCTCGCCGGTCGGCTTGCCGCGCAGCTTGCCCAGCACGCGGGCGAAGGCGCGGCCGATCGCGTGCGCGGTGGTCTCGTTCATTTCCTCGCCGTAGAGGCCGCGGATGTCGTAGGCCTTGAAGATCCCCGGCGGGGCCAGGATCGGTTGCTCGCTCAAAATGCTCCCTTCAACGCCTCGTAGCTCTGCTCCAGTGTCTGCGGCATCACCCTGGTGTCGGCGATGACCGGCATGAAGTTGGTGTCGCCGCCCCAGCGAGGGACGACGTGCATGTGGATGTGGTGCTCGACCCCGGCCCCGGCGACGCGTCCCTGGTTGAAGCCGACGTTGTAGCCGTGCGGGCTGTAGACCTGCTCGAGCCGATTCATCGCCCGCTGCGCGAACCCCATCATCTCCGCCACGGCCTCGGCCGGCAGCTCCTGGATCCGGCCGATGTGCGCGTAGGGCGCCACCATCAGGTGGCCGTTCGTGTACGGGAAGAGGTTGAGGATGACGAAGCTGTGCTCGCCGCGGTGGACGATCAGGTTCTCCTCATCGTCATCCGCCGCCGGCTTGGCGCAGAAGATGCACTCCTCCTCGTTGTCCTTGGCTGCGTCCTTCACGTAGGCGAGGCGCCAGGGCGCCCAGATGCGGAAATTTGCCACGGGTCGCGCAGGCTACAGCCAGCCGCGCTTGCGGAAGTAAGCGACCGTGCCGATCAGGATCGCGAACATGACGCCGACGATGATCCAGAAGGCCTCGATGCTGCGCTCGCCGGGCACCCCCGAGTTCATTCCCCAGATCGTTCCGATCAGGGTCAGCGGCAGGACGATGACGCTGATCGAGGTGAGCACGCGGAGGATGTCGTTGAGGCGGTGGGAGATAACCGACTCGTTGGTCTCGGCTAGCGCCTCGACCACCTCCTTGTAGTTCTCGAGCATGTCCCAGATCCGCTCGTGGGCGTCGACGATGTCGTCGAAGTAGATCTCGAGGTCGAGGTCGGTGGCGAGGTAGCGCTGCTTGACCTTCTCCAGATCGCGCAGCACCGGCCGCTGCGGGCGGATCACCTTGCGGAAGTTGATGATCTCCTGCTTGACGTTGGAGATGTCGCGCACGACCTCATCCGAGCGTCCCTCGAAGATGTCGTCCTCGAGTGCGTCGAGCTTGTTGCCGATCTTGCGCAGCATCGGGAAGCAGTAGTCGAAGCTGTCGTCGACCAGGCGGTAGAGCAGGTAGCCCGAGCCGCGCGAGAAGATCTGCTCGCGCAGCTCCTCCTTTGCCCGGCAACGCTCGAACAGGTACTCGACCGGCTGCAGCGGCTGGTTGGGGATCGTCACCACGTAGCCGGGACCGACGAAGAGGTCGAGCTCGCCAGTGCCCAGGCGGCCGGCCGCCGGGTCGAAGATCGGGAAGTGGAGGACAATGAAGAGGTAATCGTCGTAGACGTCGATCTTCGGCCGCTGGTTGCGCGAGAGCACATCCTCGAGGTCGAGGGCGTGGAAGTCGAAGTTCTCCTCGAGCCAGGTGCGCTCCAGGGCGCCGGGGTGCTCGATGTTGACCCAGCGCAGGCCGGCCGAGTCGATCTGCTCGACGTTGGGAGTCTGCGGCAGCTCAGCCTGAGCTGCCGCAGAGATGAGCTCGTCGCGCCGGCCGACGCGTCGCAGCCTCGGCTTCGGAAGGTTCGGCATCATTCACGCTCATCGTCTCGTCGGGCATTGCGCGCACAAGGTTAGCCGTCGATTCGCACCAAGGTGTGAACGAAGTTTCCCCTGGTATGGTTCATGCCTACATAAGCGCCACATCTAGAGGGGTGGAGGGACTGGCCCGATGAAACCCCGGCAACCGCCCCGGACCAACAGGTTCGGGGGAGGTGCCAACTCCAGCAGGTCAAGTTAGAAGGCCTGGAAGATGTGGGGAAAGTCCGATCGGACCTCTGCCCCACAAAAGGCGGAGGTTTTTTTGTTGGCGGTAACGCAACGAGAGGGAAAGATCGGATGGCAATCGAGAATCTAAAGTGCAAGGAGTGCGGGGCGACCTATGACCTCGGCGCGCACTTCGCTTGCGAGAACTGCTTCGGGCCGCTGGAAGTGGCCTACGACTACTCGGCGCTCGACCCAGCGGAGACCAAGCGCAAGATCCAGGCCGGCTCGCAGGGCATCTGGCGCTACGCCGACTTCCTGCCCTTCGAGGGCCGCCCCGGCGACCCGCTAGAGCCCGGCCTGACACCGCTGCTGCGCGCCGACCGCCTGGCCGAACGGCTTGGGGTGGAAGCCGAGATCTGGATCAAGAACGACGCCGCCAACCCGACCCACTCCTTCAAGGACCGCGTCGTCGCCGTCGCCGTGGCCAAGGCGCAGGAGCTGGGCTTCGAGACCGTCGCCTGCGCCTCGACCGGCAACCTCGCCAACGCGGTCGCCGCTCACGCGGCTGCCGCCGGGCTTGCCTCCTACGTCTTCGTCCCCGCCAACCTGGAGGAGCAGAAGCTGCTCGCCACCGGCATCTACGGCACCAACCTGGTCGGCGTGCGCGGCAACTACGACGACGTCAACCGCCTCTGCACCCAGCTCGCCGAAACTCGGCCCTGGGCTTTCGTCAACGTAAACCTGCGCCCCTACTACGCCGAGGGCTCGAAGACGCTCGCCTACGAGACCGCCGAGCAGCTCGGCTGGAAACTGCCCGATCGCGTTGTCTGCCCGATCGCCTCGGGCTCGCTCTTCACCAAGGTCGGTCGCGGCTTCCAGGAGTGGCTCGACATCGGCCTGGTCGAGGGCTCGCAGCCGGTCTTCAATGGCGCCCAGGCCGAGGGCTGCAGCCCGGTCGCCACCGCTTTCGCCGAAGGCTGGGATGTCTGCAAGCCGCAACGCCCGGACACGATCGCCAAGAGCCTGGCGATCGGCGACCCGGCCGACGGCCCCTACGCGGTCGAGCAGGCCCGCCGCACGGGCGGTGGGATCGACTCGGTCTCAGACGCGGAAATCCGCGACGCGATCAGCCTGCTGGCCGAGACCACGGGCATCTTCACCGAGACCGCTGGCGGCGTCACCGTCGGCGTGCTGAAGAAGCTCGCCGATCGCGGCGAGCTGGCCCCCGGCGAGCGCGTCGTCGTCTACATCACCGGCGAGGGGCTGAAGACGCTCGATGCGACCCGCGATAGGTTCCGCATGCACGAGATCGACCCCCACCTCGACAGCTTCGAGTCCGAGTTCGCCCAGGAGGTAAGCGTCTGATGGCAGTCACCGTGAAGATCCCGACCCAGCTGCGCGCCGCCACCGACGGCCAGGCCGAGCTCGAGGTGACTGGCACCACCGTCGGCGAGGTGCTGGACGCGGTCTTCGAGGCCCATGGCACGCTGCGCGAGCGGATCACCCAGGACGGCGACCTGCGCCGCTTCGTCAACGTCTACGTCAGCGGTGAGGACATTCGTTTCCAACAGGGGCTGGAGACTCAGATCGACGATGGGGCAGAGGTCACGATCCTGCCGGCTGTCGCGGGTGGTTGAGCGCTCATCCCGGTAGGGGTTCGCTTAACTTTTTCGGTGGAGAGTCTTGCCTGCTGGCGCCGCAAGGTTGGGGCGAAAAAGTACAAGACGCTTCACCCCTACCGGGATGACCGCTAAGCCTCCCGTCGTCATCCTCTGCGGAGGGCGTGGCACCCGTCTTCGGGAGCGCACCGAGACCGTTCCCAAGGCGCTCGTGGAGATTGGGGCGAAGCCGATTCTTTGGCATGTGATCGGCATCTACGCCGCGCAGGGGTTTGAGCGTTTTTTGTTGGCGACCGGATACCTGGGCGAGATGGTCGAGGAGTTTGCCGCAGTCGAGAGTTGGCCCGGAAGGGTGGAGGTCGAGTGCGTTGACACCGGCCTTGACACGCCGACGGGCGGGCGGATTGCCCGGCTCGGCGAACGGCTGGGAGCAGGGACCTTCTGTGCCACCTACGCCGACGGAGTTGCCGATATCGACCTCGATGCACTCCTGACCAGCCATCGGGCGCAGGAAGCGCTCGGCACGGTGACAGTCGTGCAGCCCCACCTGCAATGGGGGGTGGCCGAGATCGGAGCCGACGACAAGGTCGAGGGCTTCGTCGAGAAGCCGCGCAGCGAGCACTGGATCAATGGCGGCTTCTTCTGCTTCGAGCCGGGTGCGCTGGAGTACATAGGCACCGACAGCGTGCTCGAGCGCGAGCCGCTGGAGCGACTTGCCGAGGACGGTCAGTTGGGCGCCTACCGACACGAGGGCTTCTGGGACTGCATGGACACCTATAAGGATGCGGTCGAGCTGAACGACCTTTGGTCGAGCGGCGAGCCGCCTTGGACGGTTTGGGCCGAGGCTGTCGCGCAATGAGTCGCTCGCTGGTCACTGGCGCGCACGGCTTTGTCGCCTCGCATCTGGTCGCGGCTCTGTTGCGGCGCGGTGACGAGGTGCGCGTGCTCGATCGGCCCGATCCGCGCCTCGCCGACGTCGGCGGCCCGCGGCTGTCCGGGCTCGACCTGCTGGGGCTGCGCGGCGATGTCGAGCTGGTCGAGGGCGACCTGCGCGATGCCGACTCGGTTACGTCGGCGGTCACCGGCTGCGACTCGGTCTTCCACCTCGCGGCGCAGACGATCGTTGGCGTCGCCCGCGAATCGCCGCTGGAGACGCTGGAGGTCAACGTGCGCGGCGCCTGGAACGTTTTCGAGGCCTGTCGCGAGCACGGCACCTCGCGAGTCGTCTTCGCCTCCTCCGATAAGGCCTACGGTGCCAGTCCCGAGCTGCCCTACCGCGAGGACTTCCCGTTGCGCGCTGCTTACCCCTATGACGCCAGCAAGGCGGCGGCCGACATCATCGCCCGCAGCTACGCCAACGCCTACGGCCTGCCGCTGGCGGTGACCCGCTTCGCCAACATCTACGGCGGCGGCGACCTCAACTTCTCGCGCTTGATTCCAGAGACGACGATCGCGGTGCTCGACGGCCGGCCGCCGGCGATTCGCTCCGACGGCAGCCCCGAGCGCGACTTCCTCCACGTCGACGACGCCGTCGCCGCCTATCTGGCGATCGAGGCCGCGCTCGACCGTGGCGAGGCCAGGGGGGAGGCCTTCAACGCCGGCGGCGAGCACCCGCACTCGGTGCGCGAGGTGGTCGACCTGATCGCCGCCGCGGCCGGGACCGGAATCGAGCCCGAATACCTCGGCGCGGGAACCCCCGACGGCGAGATCGACCGCCAGTACGTCGATTCGAGCAAGCTGCGCCAGCTGACCGACTGGGCGCCAAAGGTCGCTCTGGAAGATGGCTTGCGCGAGACGCTTGAGTGGTATCGAGAGCACCCCGAGGCACGCCCTGCGCCCGGGGTAGGCGTTAAGTAAGAGTAATACCAGTGCTACTCTTACTCAGTGTCTAGGATTACGAGCAAGGGCCAGGTCACGATTCCCAAGGAGCTGCGTGAGCAGCTTGGCTTCTTGCCTGGGACGGAGGTGCAGTTCTCCGAAGACGGCAGCGAAATCCGCATCCGCAAGGCTCCGGGCGGACACGGCCGGGGCCGTCAGATAGTCGAGCACCTCCAAAGATCCGGTGGTGGCAAATACCGGATGACGACGGAGGAAGTGATGAGACTGACCCGGGGAGAGGATTGGGGCACCGGCCACTTGGAGGAGGGCGATGGCGACCCTCGTCGACTCAAACGTCCTCATTGACGTAATGGAAAAGACGCCCGGCTGGTCGGATTGGTCCGTGACAGCTCTCGAAGCGGCCGGCTCCGCAGGCTCCATGGTGATCAATCAGGTGATCTATGCCGAGGTGTCAGTTCGCTACGCAGACACCGATGAACTCGATCGCGATCTGCCCGTCGACCTCTTCCAGCGTGAGCAGATTCCTTGGCCTGCTGCGTTTCTGGCGGGGAAGGCGTTCGTCGAATACCGCCGCCGGGGTGGACGAAGGCGGTCACCTTTGCCCGACTTCTTCATCGGTGCTCACGCCGCGGTCACGGGCCTCCACCTGCTCACCCGAGATCCGCTCCGCTATCGCACCTACTTCCCCACGGTCGAGCTGATCGCGCCTGAGTAGCTCTGTCGCCATGGCTACGCTTGCACTCATGTGCGGACGATTCACGGTCACGGCCAAAAACGCCAAGCAGATCGCCGACCACTTCCAGGTCGAGCTGGAGAAGGCGCTGGAGCGGAACTCGGAAGGCAACGCGCCGCCGCCGACCGCCGAGCGGTTGAAGAAGGTGGAAGGGGCGCTCGGTCGCTTCAACGTCGCCCCGACGCAGGAGGTGCTGACGGTGCGCTCCTCGCCCGATCCCGAGGAGGCGGCTCAGGGAGAACGCGAGGCGCGGCTGATGCGCTGGGGGCTGGTGCCGCGCTGGGCCAAGGACCTCAAAGTCGGCTACCGGATGATCAACGCCAAGGCCGAGAACCTGACCTCGAGCCGGGCCTACTCGCCGCTGGTCGGCAAGTTCCGCCACCGCTGCCTGATCGTCGCCGACGGCTTCTACGAGTGGATGAAGGCGGAGGACCCGAAGCAACCGCGCCAGCCCTGGCGCTTCACCGTCGACGGTGGCGAGACCTTCGCCTTCGCCGGCCTCTGCACGCGCAAGGAGTGGGAGGACTCCGAGGATCGCGGCTTCGACGACGGCTGGCTCTACAGCTGCACGATCGTCACCACGACCCCGAACGAGCTGGTCGCCAAGGTCCACGACCGGATGCCGGCGATCCTGCCCAACGCCGAGGCCGAGGCCGCCTGGCTGCGTCCCGACCTCGAGCTGGAGGAGGCGGTGGCGATGTGCGGGCCGTTGCCGGCCGCGCGGATGGAAAGCGCGCCGGCTAACCCGAAGCTGAACAAGGTCGGCAAAGGCAGCGAGGAAGGTCCCGAGCTGCTGGTTGCGCCGCAGGGCTAGCTCGCGATCAGCCCTTTTCCGCTTCGGCTTCTTTTTCTTCGCGTTCTTCCTGCTTTTCTTCTTCGGCTTCTTCGTCGATCGGCGGCGGGATGCTCTTGATCGCGCCGGCGGTGCGAGCGGTCGCTTTGTCGGCGCTGGTGGTCAGCGTGCAGGCGACCTTCGCCCCCGGGGGCGAGCTCGTTCGCCAGATCGTCTCGAGGGGAAGCACGAGGTCCTGCTTCGGCTTGCCGGCGGGCAGGAAGTATTCGAGGTGCTCGACGCCGGGCTGGAACTTGGGCCATTCGAGCTTGACGCCTTTCTCCGTGCTCCAGTGTTCCGGCAGCCCGTCGAGTTCGACCGTCGCCAGTTCGGTCCCGTGCGAGCTGAAGAAGAGCAGGATCACTTCCGGCACTTCCTGGGTGTAGAGGCCGGTGCTGGAGCGCGGGTAGGTGGCGCGCAGGCCACCGCGGGTCTGGGCGACTTCCGCTCGTCCGTCGCCGCTCACGGAACAGAGGATGCGGCCGCCGCCGACCGGGGCGCCGGCGTCGATCCGAACCTGCGAGGAGACGCGGAAGAGCGAGTAGCCGCTGACGTTGGTGCCCGTCGTGCGGATCGCTCCTTCGGTCAGCTGCATCGTGCCGCCGCCGGGCAGCGGTACCGGCTTGGAGTCGGCCATCGGCACTTTCCTCACCCATTCGAGCTGGGCCGCTTCGCCGCTGGCCTCGTCGGTCGAGAGCAGGGCGGCGGCGACGCAGGCGATCAGGCCGACGGCGACGACGATCAGGGCGCCGCGCGGCGGTCGGTTCTTCTTCTCGTCGGCCACGGCTGGGCCGCAAGCTACCGTGTAGGCGTGACCGATCGCGCAACGCCGGTCCGCCCGGCCGAGGTCAGCTTCGAGACGGTGACGCTGCACGGTCACGAGAGCGGCTATCTCATCGGCGGCGAGGGCCCGGTGCTGTTGCTGATCCACGGCATGGCCGGTACCTGCGAGAACTGGCGCGAGGCGATCGAGCCGCTGGCGCGCCACCACACCGTGATCGCCCCCGACCTGCCCGGGCACGGTCTCTCGGCTGGCGGGCCCGGTGACTACTCGCTGGGCAACCTCGCTGCCGGGCTACGCGACCTCCTGCTCGTCCTCGGTCACGAGCGGGCGACCCTCGTCGGTCACTCGCTCGGCGGCGGCATCGCGATGCAGTTCTCCTACCAGTTCCCCGAGATGGTCGAGCGCCTCGTGCTCGTCTCCAGCGGTGGCCTCGGGCTCGAGGTGAGCCCGGTTCTGCGCGCCGCCGCCCTGCCCGGCGCCGATCTCTTCATCGCCGCCACAGCGAGCACCGGCCAGAAGATCGGCGGCGCGATCGGTCGCGGCCTCGCGAAGGTCGGGATGAAGCCAGCTGCCGACGTCGCCGAGGTTGCTCGCGGCTACGGCTCGCTCGCCGAGCCCGATCGTCGCAAGGCCTTTCTCGCCACGCTGCGCTCGGTGGTCGGCACCGAGGGTCAGCGCGTCTCCGCCGCCGACCGTTTTTACCTGGCGGAGGAGGTCCCCGTGCTGATCGTCTGGGGCGCCCGCGACCCGATCATTCCGGCCAGCCACGGCGAAGACGCCCACCGCGCCTTGCCCGGCAGCAGGTTGGAGATCTTCGACGGGGTCGGCCACTTGCCCCAGATCGAGCAGCCCAGCCGCTTCGTCACCGTGCTCGAGGACTTCCTCGCCGAGACCGAGCCGGCGCAATTCGATCGCGACGAGTGGCGCGCCCGCATCAAAGTCGCCTGACTTGACGGCTGGCGGAAACGCGCCCGGCAGGATTCGAACCTGCGACTTCCACCTCCGGAGGGTGGCGCTCTATCCAGCTGAGCTACGGGCGCTCAGGGGCCAGTCTAGCTTCGGGTAGCGGAGTGGCCGCGTCGCGTAGGCTCGCAGGCTCGCATGGATCTCTCGGCGATCTTCCTCGGCACTGGTGGGTCGGTGCCCTCGGCGCGGCGCTCGACCGCGAGCGTGATGTTGGTCCGCGGCGGCCGGCGGCTGATGTTCGATTGCGGCGAAGGGACGCAGCGGCAACTGCAGCGCTCGTTGGGCCTTACGCAGGTCGACGAGATCTTCCTCACCCACTTCCACGCCGACCACATCCTCGGCCTGCCGGGCCTGCTCAAGACTTATGACCTGACCGCCCGCGAGGAGCCGCTGACGATCTACGGGCCGCGTGGGCTGCGCGATCTCTTCAAAACACTCGGCCGCCTGATCGGTCGCACCGACTACAGCATCGACCTGATCGAAATCGACCCCGGCGAAGCGGTGCGCCATGACGGCGCCGAGGTGCAGGCTTTCGCGGTCGAGCACAGCATGCGGGCGAACGGCTATGTGCTGATCGAGGAGGAGCGCCCGGGGCGCTTCGACCCTGAGGAGGCGAAGCGTCTCGGCGTTGCCGAAGGGCCCGCCTTCGCGGCGTTGCAGAGAGGGGAGGAGGTGGAAGGGAGCGAAGGGGCGGTGCGCCCGCAGGATGTGATGGGCGAGGCGCGACCGGGCCGCATCGTCGCGATTACCGGCGACACCTCGCCCTGCCACTCGACCGTGGCGGCGGCGGCCGATGCCGACCTGCTGATCCACGACGCCAGCTTCTCCGAGGAGGAGGTGCAGCGCGCTGCCGACACCGGTCACTCCACGGTCGGCCAGGCCGCCGCGGTCGCCCGCGAGGCCCACGTCAAGATGCTCGCCCTGGTCCACATCTCCTCGCGCTACCACGTCGGCGCCATGCTCGACGAGGCCCGCGACGTCTTCGAGGACTGCGTCGCGCCCAAAGACTTCGACGTCATCGAGATCCCGTTCCCCGAGCGCGGAGAGCCCGAGCTGATCGCCAATGGAGCCCGGGAGAACGGCGAGTCCGGATAGGTCCTCAACCGAGCCTCCCCGTCTGTTGCGAGGGCGAGACCTATCCGGACTCGCCGCCCCTGCTGCTACATTGGCGCCGTCCTTTAACTACGGCCCTGTGAGGCCTAGAAGGAGCTAACGGAAGTGAACGAGACAGTCGTGCTCGAGCGCGACGACCTGAGGCGAACGCTGCGGCGGATCGCCCACGAGATCGCCGAGAAGAACCCTGATCCCGACGCTCTGGCGATCGTCGGGATCCACACTCGCGGCGCCCTGCTTGCCCGCCGCCTGCACGCCTCGCTCGCCGAGCTGACCGGGGCAGAGGTGCCGATCGGCGATATCGACATCTCCTTCTACCGCGACGACGTCGGCGCCAAGTCGCCGGCCACGCAGCCGGTTGTCCATGCCTCGCACATCGACTTCGACCTCGCCGGGCGCACCGTGGTCCTGGTCGACGACGTCCTATTCACCGGCCGCACCGTGCGGGCTGCGATCGACGCCCTCTTCGACTACGGCCGGCCGCAGCGGGTCCAGCTCGCCGTGCTCTGCGACCGCGGCCATCGCGAGCTGCCGATCCGTCCCGACTACGTTGGCAAGAACCTGCCGACCGGTCGCGAGCAGCGGGTCAACGTCCACCTCGAAGAGCTCGACGGCAGCGACGAGGTCACGATTGCCGACGCGCAGCCGGTGGAGGTCGAGGCATGAAGCACCTGCTTTCGATCGAGCAACTCTCCAAAGCCGAGATCGAGGCGATCCTCGACCGGGCCGAGAGCTTCGCCGAGGTCGGCCGCCGCGACATCAAGAAGGTGCCGACCCTGCGCGGCCGCACCGTCGTCACCCTCTTCTACGAGGCGAGCACGCGCACCAGCTCCTCCTTCGAGCTCGCTGCCAAGCGCCTCTCCGCCGACCTCGTCTCGGTCAAGGCGGCCGGCTCCTCGGTCGACAAGGGCGAGTCGCTGAAGGACACGGTCGCCACCCTCTCCGCCTATGACCCCGCGGCGATCGTGCTGCGCCATCCCTACGCCGGCGCCGCTCAGCTGGTCGCCGGCTGGGCCGATGCGGCAGTCGTCAATGCCGGCGACGGCAAGCACGAGCACCCGAGCCAGGCGCTGCTCGACGTCTACACGTTGCGCCGCCGCCTCGGCTCGCTCGAGGGCAAGCGGATCTGGATCGTCGGCGACGTCCTGCACAGCCGCGTCGCCCGCTCCAACCTGATCGCCTTCAGGGCGATGGGCGCCGAGCTCACCGTCTGCGGGCCGCCGGCGCTGATCCCACGCGGCCTCGAGCAGCTCGGCTGCGCGGTCGAGCACTCGCTGGAGCGGCTTGGCGAGGCCGACGTCGTCTACGCGCTGCGCCTGCAGCGCGAGCGCATGAACGAGAGCTTCGTGCCCTCGATCCGTGAGTACGCCGCCCACTTCCAAATCGACTCTCGCCGCCTCGGCCCGCGCCAGCTCTTGATGCACCCCGGCCCGGTCAACCGCGGCGTTGAGCTCTCCGGTGAGGTGATCGACTCGCCGCAGTCGCTGATCGCCGAGCAGGTCGCCTCCGGCCTGGTCGTGCGCATGGCGATCCTCTACGAGCTGCTTGCGGCGGGCGATCAAGAGCCGGCTCCGGTTGCCGGCAACGGCCACGCGACCCCGATCGGGCAGCCTGCGTGAGTGGTTCGGTCGTCACGGTGGCTTCCGGATGTTCGAGTCCGGGGCGACTGGACCGCGAACGGGTGGTTCTATGAGCGAGCCGAGGCTGCAGATTCGCGCCGGGGAGGGCGCGAGCCTGGTGCTGCGCGGCGCCACCGTGCTCGACCCGGTGGCCGGGATCGACGCCAGGCACGACATCGTCGTCCGCGATGGCGCGATCGCCGAGCTGGCGGCGCCCGGTGAGGCCAATGCCGGCGGCATCGAGGAGATCGACGCCGCCGCCCTGCACGCCTTCCCGGCCTTCTTCGATCCCCACGTCCACCTGCGCACGCCCGGTCAGGAGCACAAGGAGGACATCGAGACCGGAGCCCGCTCGGCTGCCGCCGGCGGCTACTGCGGCATCCTCGCGATGGCCAATACCGAGCCGCCGGTCTCGACCCCCGCCGACATCGAGGCGCTGCTTGCCGATGCCCGCGCCGCTGCCGCGGTCAAGGTTGGCTTCCTCGCCACGGTGACGCGGGGGATGGAGGGCGAGGAGCTGACCGAGATGGCCTCGTTGCGCGACGTCGGCGCCGCAGGCTTCAGCGATGACGGCCTGCCGATCCGCAGCGCCCGGGTGCTGCGTCGGGCGCTGCAATACCAGCGGCTCTGCGGCGGCACGATCGCCCTCCACGAGGAGGACCCGGAGCTCTCCGGCGCCGGCGTGATGCACGAGGGCCCCGTCTCCGCTGTCCTCGGCCTCGAGGGCATTCCCTCGGTCTCGGAGTCGACGATGATCGCCCGCGACGCCGCTCTCGCCGGCTACGAGGGCGGCCGCATCCACGTTCAGCACCTCTCGGCCGCGGAGTCGGTCGAGGCGGTGCGCGCCGCCAAGGCCGCCGGCGTGCAGATCAGCTGCGAGGCCTCGCCGCACCACCTCTGCTTCACCGACGAAGAGGTGCGCAGCCTCGACCCGCAGCGCTTCAAGATGAACCCGCCGCTGCGCAGCGAGGCTGACCGCCAGGCTCTGATCGAGGGGCTGCGCGACGGCACGATCCAGTGCATCGCCACCGATCACGCTCCCCACGCGGCCGAGGAAAAGGAAGTCCCCTTCGAGCAGGCGGCGATGGGCGTGACCGGCCTGGAGACCGCCTTCGCCGCCCTTCACACCGAGCTGGTGCTACCCGGCACGATCGAGCTTGGCCTCTTGATCGAGCGCCTCGCCGGCGGCGCGGCGCCCTTCGAGGTCGAGCGACCCTCGCTTGCACCGGGTAGCGAGGCGAACATCGCCCTCTGCGACCTCTCGACCCGCTGGACGGTCGGTGAGGACGGCTACGAGAGCCGCTCCTCCAACTCCTGGTGCGCCGGCAAAGAGCTGACCGGTCGCGTCCTGATGACCCTCGCCGGCGGCCAGGTCGCCTATCGCCTGCGCAGCTTCTCGATTGGGGTGGCGGCATGAGCGAGGGCTTCCTGCTGCTCGAGGACGGGGCTCGCTTCGACGGGGTTCCCTGTGGCGCCGATGGGCCGGTCACCGGCGAGGTCGTCTTCAACACGGCGATGACCGGCTATCAGGAGTCGGTCACCGATCCCTCCTATGCGGGGCAGATCATCGTCTTCACTTATCCCCTAATCGGCAACTACGGCGTCTCGGCGGCGGCGATGGAGTCCGACCGCGCTCACGCCCGCGGCGTGGTCATGCGCGACCCCAAGAACGGCGAGGACGTGGCGACGGCAGAGGGCGGCTGGCTCGACTGGCTCGCCGACTGCGGCGTGCCGGCGATCGGCGGTGTCGACACGCGCGCCGTCGTCCGTCACATCCGCGACCGGGGTGCGATGCGCGGCGGCATCTTCCCCGCCGGTACGCCCGAGGGCGAGGCGCGCGAGCGCGTCGCCGCCGAGCCTTCGATGGACGGCGCTGACTTCGCCCGCACCGTCACTCCCGCCGAGCCGATCCGCTTCGCCGGCGAGGGCGGCCCGCACGTGGTCGGCATCGACACCGGGATCAAGCTCAACATCGTCCGCCAGCTGCGCGAGCGAGGTTGTCAGCTCACCCTGTTGCCCTGCACCTCCTCGCCGGACGAGGTCCTCGCCGAGAGCCCCGATCTCGTCTTCCTCGCCAACGGCCCAGGTGACCCCGCCGCGCTCGGCTACGTCGTCGACACCGTGCGCGAGCTGGTCGGCAAGAAGCCCCTCTTCGGCATCTGCCTCGGCCACCAGCTGCTCTGTCGCGCCGTCGGCCTCGAGACCTTCAAGCTCCCCTTCGGTCACCGTGGCGCCAACCACCCGGTCAAGGAGCTGGCGACGGGGCGGATCGACATCACCTCCCAGAACCACGGCTTCGCCGTGCAGGGCCCCGGCGGCGAGCCGCGGATCGAGGTCGACGAGCCGGTGCGCTGGCAGACCGACTTCGGCGCCGCCGAGCTCTCCCACCTCAACCTCTACGACCGCACGGTCGAGGGCCTGGTGCTGAAGGAGGTGGCCGCGGCAACGGTCCAGTACCACCCCGAGGCCGGCCCGGGGCCGCACGATGCCCGCCACCTCTTCGACTCGTTCCTGGAGCTTGCCCATGCCTAAGCGCACCGACATCGAGAAGATCCTGCTGATCGGCTCGGGGCCGATCGTGATCGGCCAGGCTGCCGAGTTCGACTACTCCGGCGTGCAGGCCTGCAAGGTGCTGCTCGAGGAGGGCTACGAGGTCGTCCTCGTCAACTCCAACCCGGCGACGATCATGACCGACCCCGAGTTCGCCACCTCGACCTACATCGAGCCGCTGCTGCCGGGTCCGGTGACGCGGATCATCGAAAAGGAGCGACCCGACGCGCTACTGCCGACGCTCGGCGGCCAGACCGCGCTCAACCTGGCGATGACCCTGCACGAGGACGGCACGCTGGAGAAGCACGGGGTCGAGCTGATCGGCGCCGATTCCGCCGCGATCCGCCGCGCCGAGGACCGCGAGGAGTTCCGCCAGACGATGACCAATGCGGGTCTGCGCATCCCCTGGTCGATGACGGTGGAGACGCTGGGCGAGGTCGAGGCGGGGCTGGCCGACGGCCGCATCGCCCTGCCGGCGATCGTCCGCCCGGCCTTCACCATGGGCGGTCACGGCGGCGGCGTGGGGAACACCGAGACCGAGCTGCGCCAAGTCGTCTCCGAGGGCCTTGCCGCCAGCCCGATCAACCAGGTGCTGGTCGAGGAGTCGGTGATCGGCTGGGGCGAGTTCGAGCTCGAGGTGATGCGCGATCACAACGACAACGTCGTGATCGTCTGCTCGATCGAGAACGTCGACCCGATGGGCGTCCACACTGGCGATTCGGTCACCGTCGCCCCGGCCCAGACCCTCACCGACGCGCTCTACCAAGACCTGCGCGACCAGGCGATCAAGGTGATCCGCGCCGTCGGGGTCGAGACCGGCGGCTCCAACGTGCAGTTCGCGGTCAACCCCGAGAACGGCGAGATCGCCGTGATCGAGATGAACCCGCGCGTCTCGCGTTCCTCGGCCCTGGCCTCGAAGGCGACCGGCTTCCCGATCGCCAAGATGGCCGCCAAGCTCGCCGTCGGCTACGCACTGGAGGAGATTCCCAACGACATCACCCGCGCCACGCCGGCCAGCTTCGAGCCGACGATCGACTACGTGGTGACCAAGATCCCGCGCTTTGCCTTCGAGAAGTTCCCGGGCACCGACGGCCGCCTCTCGACCCACATGCAGAGCGTCGGCGAGGTGATGGCGATCGGCCGCACCTTCGGCGAGTCCTTCGCCAAGGCGATGCGCTCGCGCGAGCTCGACTCAGAGGCCGAGGTGCCGGAGGGCGACGAAGCGCTGCTGGAAGCGCTGGAGAAGCCCTGCTCAGAGCGCTTCGACCTGATCCTCGCCGCCTTCCGCCGCGGGCTCGGCGTTGAGGCCGTGCACGAGCGCTGCCTGGTCGACCCCTGGTTCCTGCGCGAGCTGCGGACCCTGGCGACCGAGGGCGACGGCACCGAGTCGCTGACGCGGGTCTACAAGTCGGTCGACACCTGCGCCGCCGAGTTCGAGGCCGCTACGCCCTATTACTACTCGGCCCACGAGCGACCCTCGGCGGGGATCGCCGCCTCCGAGGTCCGCCGCGGCGAGCGCGACTCGGTCGTCATCCTCGGTGCCGGCCCCAACCGCATCGGCCAGGGGATCGAGTTCGACTACTGCTGCGTGCACGCGGCGATGACCGCGCGCGAGCTCGACCGCGACGCGGTGATGATCAACTGCAACCCGGAGACGGTCTCGACCGACTACGACACCTCCGACCGCCTCTACTTCGAGCCGCTGACCGCCGAGGACGTGCTCGCGGTCTGCGAGCAGGAGAAGCCCGAGGGCGTGATCGTCCAGTTCGGCGGCCAGACGCCGCTGAAGCTGGCCCGGGCGCTGGAGGAGGCGGGGGTGCCGCTGCTGGGAACGCCGGTCGATGCGATCGACCTCGCCGAGGATCGCGCTCGCTTCGGTGCCCTGCTGCGTCAGCTCGGCGTCAAGCACCCGCCCTACGGCACCGCCCACTCGGCCGACGAAGCAGCTGCCGTGGCACAGGAGGTCGGCTACCCGCTCCTGGTGCGGCCGTCCTACGTGCTCGGCGGCCGGGCGATGGAGATTTGTTATTCGACCGAGGATCTCGTTGGCTACCTCAATCTTCACGTCAAGGCCGACCAGGAGCACCCGCTGCTGCTCGACCGCTTCCTCGAGAACGCGATCGAGGTGGATGTGGATGCGCTGGCCGACGGCAGCGACGCCCACGTCGCCGGGATCATGCAGCACGTCGAGGAGGCCGGCGTGCACTCCGGCGACTCGGCTTGCGTGATCCCGCCGATGAGCCTCGGTGCCGAGATGCTGGATGAGATCCGCGCGACGACGAAACAGATCGCGCTGGAGCTCGGCGTGATCGGCCTGATCAACATCCAGTACGCCGTCGCCGGCGGCGAGCTCTACGTGATCGAGGCCAACCCGCGTGCCTCGCGCACCGTGCCCTTCGTCTCCAAGGCGACCGGCGTGCCGGTGGCCAAGTTGGCGGCACGGCTGATGCTGGGCGAGAAGCTGGCCGACCAGGAGCTGCGCGATCCCCCCGCCGGCCTGGTCAGCGTCAAGGAGGCGGTGCTGCCCTTCGCCCGCTTTGCCGGCGCCGACTCGGTGCTGGGGCCCGAGATGAAGAGCACCGGCGAGGTGATGGGCATCGCCGGCGACTTCCCGACTGCCTTTGGCAAGGCCCAGGCGGCGGCCGGCGTCTCGCTGCCGACCGAGGGCGCGGTCTTCATCACCGTCACCGACACCGACAAGCCGGCGGCGACCCAGATCGCCACTCAGCTCCACGACCTCGGCTTCGAGTTGATCGCCACCGGTGGCACTGCCCAGGCGATCTCGACGATGGGCGTCCCGGTCACCCCGATCAACAAGATCGCCGAGGGCTCGCCGCACGTCGTCGATTTGATTCGCGAGCGCCGCTGCAACCTGGTGATCAACACGCCGACCGGCTCGGGCGCCCGCGCCGACGGCTACGAGATCCGCACCGCCGCCGTGCGTCACAACGTCCCCTGCGTGACGACGATGACCGGCGCGACAGCCGCTGTGCGGGCGATTGCCGCCAAGATCGAAGGCGACTCCGAGGTCCGCTCCCTGCAGGAGATCCACGGCCTGGAGCGGGCCAAGCAGGCCCGATGACCGCCCCTTTTGGGCGTCGCCTCTGCCAGGTCTCCGAGAGCCGTGCCACCGGCGGTTACCGGCTCTTCTCGCTGATCGACACGGACGGGCCCGAGCCGCTGCCGGGCCAGTTCTACATGCTCGCCAGCGAGCGGCACTGGGAGCAGGGCGGCCAGCGCCCCTTCTTGCCGCGGGCGCTCTCCGTCGCTGAGACAGGCCCCGCGGCCGACGGCGTCCGCCTCGACTTCCTGATCGAGGGCATCGGTCCCGGCACCGACCGCCTCTGCGAGCTGCAGCCGGGCGAGAGCGTCTGTGTCAACGGCCCCCTCGGCAATTCCTTCTCAACCCCCCGCGAACTGCATCAAATTTCCGGGCCGCCAGGCAGGAAATTTGATGCAGTTCAGCCCAGCGGGGCAATCCTGGTCGGGGGTGGGATCGGGATTGCGCCACTGGCACTGCTGCGACGCAGCTTCGCGGCGAAGAACATCCCCACTCGCGTCCTGCTCGGCTTTCGCGACGCGGCCCACTCCGGCGGGCTCGATGAGCTCTTCTCCTGCTGCGAGATCCGCCTCGCCAGCGACGACGGCCACGCCGGCCACCATGGCTACGTCACCGACCTGCTTGCGGCGATGCTCGAGGGCGACGACGCCGCCAGCGCCGCCGTCTACTCCTGCGGTCCGCCGCAGATGTTGGAGGCCGTGGGAGCAATGTGCGCCGAGGCGGGGGTCGCCTGCGAGCTGGCAATGGAGTCGCCGATGGCTTGCGGCTACGGCGCCTGCTTCGGCTGCTCGATGCCCAAGCCGGGGGGTGGCTATCTCCGCCTCTGCGTCGACGGCCCCGTGGTGCGACCCGATCAGGTCGAGCTGGCCCATGCCTGATTTCTGCGGCATCGAGCTGAAGCACCCGGTGATCAACGCCTCCGGCACCTTCGACGCGATAGCGGCGCGGCGCGTCTACGGCGAAGCCCTGCTGGCGGACTTCCCTTTCTCCGCCTTCGTCTCCAAGACGATCACGCCCGAGCCGCGGGTTGGCAACGAGCCGCAGCGGATCTGGGAGACCCCCGCCGGGATGATCAACTCGATCGGCCTGCCCAACAAGGGGCTGGACGGGTTCCTCGCAGAGGATCTGCCGCAACTCGCGGACCTGCCCGTGCCTCTGATCGTCTCCGTAATGGCCACTGGCCACGACGAGTTCGCCCGCCTTGTGAAGGGTGTGGGGGAGAGGGACGAGGTCGCGGCGATCGAGTTGAACGTGTCATGCCCGAACGTGCACTCGGGCCTGATCGTCGGCGAGCAGCCAGCTGAGACCGAGGCGCTGCTCGAGGCGCTGCGACCGCTTACCAGCAAGCCGCTGCTCGTCAAGCTGACGCCCAACGTCGCAAACCCCGCCGAGGTCGCGGCGGCGGCGGAGCAGGGCGGGGCCGACGCGATCTCGCTGATCAACACGCTGAAGGCAAGCGCGATCGATCCTGCAACCGGCGAGCCCGGGATCGCGGCGGGGCACGGCGGGCTGTCCGGTCCCGCAGTCAGGCCCGTGGCGGTAGCTCAGGTGCGTGCTGTCGCTGCCGTCGTAAGGATTCCGATCGTCGGCATGGGCGGGATCTCACATGGGACAGACGCCATGGAATTCATCCACGCCGGTGCCTCCCTGGTCGCGGTCGGAACCGAGAACTTCCGCGACCCACGGGCGGGCAATCGGGTAGCGGGCGAGATCGCCGGAGCGCTCCGAGCCGATCGGAGCGGCGCTCCGATCGGCGACACCGCCTAAACCTCGACTGGAGGTTCAGGTGAATTTCGGAGTTTTTGGCTTGCATGGCCTTGCACGCCCCCGACCCGCGGCTATACTCGCCGCCCACATGCCTGCCCCAGTCAAGACTTCAGCCGCTGCCCCCGAGCGCTCACTGGACCAGCGGATGGACGCTCTCAAACGAGCCAATGACATCCGCACCGCTCGCGCCAAGCTGAAGAAGGACCTCAAAGCGGGCAAGGCGAACATCCACACGCTGCTTCTCGATCCTCCCGAGTACGTGCTCACCGCCAAGGTCTTCGACATGCTCCTGGCGGTGCCGAAGTACGGCCGGGTGAAGACGAATCGGATCCTCAACCAGTGCCGGATCTCGCCGTCGAAGACGATCGGCGGCCTCTCCGAGCGACAGCGCGCCGAGCTTGTTTCGCAGCTTCGCCGATAGGCGGCCGCTGCAAACCGGCGCATATCGCCGTCCTCGGTCGCTCGCGTGCAGAGCACGCCACGCTCCCTGCGTCCGGTCGATCTGCTTGGTTTTCGCGGCCGTTCTATGTCAAAGGTCTTCGTAATTACAGGTCCATCTGGCGTCGGAAAGGGAACGCTGATCTCGACATTGCTCGAGCGGGTTCCCGATCTCGAGTTGTCGATTTCCGCGACCACTCGCGAGCCTCGCAAGGGCGAGGTGAACGGGCGCGACTACCACTTCCTCACTCCGGAGGAATTCGACGCGCGGATCAAAGCCGAAGACTTTCTCGAGTTCGCCACTTACAGCGGCCATCGCTACGGCACCCTGCGTTCCGAGGTGCGGCGGCGACTCGACGAGGGCCACTCCGTGGTGCTCGAGATCGAGGTCCAGGGAGCACGCCAGGTGCGGGCGGCGATGCGCGAGTCGGTGCAGGTTTTCATCGCCCCACCGGACCCGGCCTCGCTGCGCCGCCGGCTCGAGTCGCGCGGCACCGACAGCCTCGAGGCGATCGACGCCCGGCTCGAGGTCGCCGAGCAGGAGCTGGCCGCCCAGGGCGAGTTCGCCCACACCCTCGTCAACGATGATCTCGACCGCGCAGCCGCTGAGCTGGAGGGAATCGTGCGCGCCGAGTTGGGGATACCTCTAGACTCCGGAGCCGAATGATCAAACCACGCGTTGACAAGCTCCTAGACCACACTGACTCCCACTACGCGGCCGTAGTCGTCGCCGCCAAGCGGGCACGTCAGATCAACAGCTACTACCACAGCCTCGGCGAGGGCAGCTTCGGCGAGTACCCGCCGCCAATGGTCGATATCCCAGGCGACAGGAACTACCTCTCGGTTGCGCTCGAAGAGGTCGCCGCGGGCAAGCTTAAGTACGAGTACCGCTCCTAAGCGCGCTCCGGCGCGGCCGGACCAAGGAACAGCCATGGCCAGAATCCTGCTCGGCGTAAGCGGAGGGATTGCCGCCTACAAGGCGCTCGAACTAGCGCGCCTGGCGACGACGGCTGGCCATGGCGTTCGCGTGCTGATGACCGAGGGGGCGACCCGCTTCGTCGGCGCCGCCTCCTTCGAGGGCATCGTCGGTGCCCCGGTGCTGCTCTCTGAGTTCGAGCGCGATCCCATGCGCGGTGCCTTCCCCGGCGACCCGGCGCCCTCGCACGATCCGATCGGCCACCTCGAGCTGGCCACCAACTGCGACGCCTACCTCGTCGCCCCGGCCTCGGCCAACACGATCGCCAAGCTCGCCACCGGCCAGGCCGACTCGATGGTCACCACCTCTTTCCTCGCCTGCACGGCGCCGCGCCTTCTCGCACCAGCGATGAACGACCGCATGTACTCCGACGGGGCCACCCAGGCCAACCTGGCGGACCTGCGCGAGCGCGGCGTGATCGTGATTGACCCAGAGGAGGGCGCCCTCGCCTCGCGTGGCGAGCACGGTAAGGGCCGCTTGCCCGACCCCGCCAGCCTGCTGGCCCAAATTGAAGCCGAGCTACCAACCGGAGAGCGCCCCTGGGACGGCCTCCGCGTCCTCGTCACGGCGGGTGGCACCCGTGAGCCAATCGACTCGGTCCGCTTCCTCGGCAACCGCTCCAGCGGTCGCATGGGCATCGCCCTCGCCGCCGCCGCGGCCCGTCGCGGCGCCGACGTAACCCTGATCGCCGCCAACGTCTCCCTGCTAGAGCCGGCCGGCGTCCGCCGCCTCAACGTCGAGACCACCGAGCAGCTCGCCAAGGCCGCGCACGCCGAGTTCCCCGGCTCCCGGGTCCTCCTGATGGCCGCCGCCCCCGCCGACTTCAAGGCAAGCGACGTTGCAGAAGGAAAGCTCACCCGCGACGCCTCCCTTGACCTCCATCTGGAGCCCACCGAGGACATCTTCGCCAGCCTCGCCGCCATCAAGGAGGAGGGGCAAACCGTCGTCGCCTTCGCCGCCGAAGCCGGCAACAACGTCGACCGAGCCCGCGAGAAGCTGACCCGCAAGAACGCCGACCTAATCGTCCTCAACGACATCTCAAACCCAGCAATCGGCTTCGAGAGCCAAGAAAACGCAGTGACCCTGATCGACTCAGCGAGCGATACCAAGGTTTCCCAAGCTTCGAAGGACGTCATTGCCGAGGCGATCCTCACGAGAGTCGACCAGCTAAGAAGCAGGCAAGCTCAACCGAAGACGTAGCTCCAGCGGGTGGCGCCGTAGGGGCGGACCACCCCCGAGGACGCTTTAGCGACCGCAGGGGGTGGTGGGTCCCCTGCGGTGACAGGACCCGCTGGCCCTACGGCTCGAGCACATGGGGGAGGGCCGCCGCGACAGGACCCGCTGGCCAGCCACCTCCGCCGAGCTATACTGACTCAAGCTTTTAGTGAGTCCCGATGTACCCGAAGTGGGCCTGGCCCACTTTTTTTACGGCCTCAACCGATGGCAGACCTCCAGCAAGACATTCAGCAGCAGCTCCGTGAGCTCGATTCCGAGCTCGATCTGGTCGCGCTCGAGCAGCCGAGCAAGGAAGCGCTGCGCCTCTTCATCGACCACCCCGGTGGCGTCGACCTGGCGCTCTGCGAACGGGTCACCCACCACCTCACCCACCTGCGGGCCGAGTACGCGCTGGAGGTTTCCTCGCCCGGCCCCAAGTACAGCAATCAGAAGGAGATCCAGTGAGCAAGGAGATCGTCGAAGCAGTCAAGGCACTGGAGCAGGAGAAGGGGATCTCCGCTGACAAGTTGATGGACGCGCTTGCCGATGCGCTCCTCTCCGCCTACAAGAAGACGCCCGGAGCGGCCAAATACGCCCGCGTCGACCTCGATCACGAAACTGGCGACTTCCTCGTCTTTGAATTGATCCTGCCGCCCGAGCTGGAGGAGAAGCTGCTCGCCGAGGCCGCCGAGGCGCAGGAGGAGGAAGAGCGCGAAGTCGACCCCGAGACGGGCGAACTGCGCGAGCCCGAAGATCCCGAACTCGACCCGGAGATGATCGCCCCCTACGAGGACCAGATCGAGACCCGCGACGTCACCCCCGAAGACTTCGGTCGCATCGCCGCCCAGACGGCCAAGCAGGTGATCCTGCAGCGGATCCGCGAGGCCGAACGGATGATGATGTTCGAGGAGTACCAGGACCGCGTCGGCGAGCTGATCACGGGAATCATCCAGCAGTCCGACAAGCGCTACACGCTGGTCCAGCTGCGCGAGCGGGTCGAGGCGCTGCTACCCAAGTCCGAGCAGGTCTACAACGAGCGCTACGACCACGGCATGCGAGTTAAGGCCGTGATCACCGACGTCTCCGACTCGACCAAAGGCCCGGCGATCGTCGTCTCGCGGCGCAGCTCCGAGCTGATCAAGAAGCTCTTCGAAATGGAGGTGCCGGAGATCGCCGACAAATTGGTCGAGATCGTCGGCGTCGCCCGCGAGCCCGGCTACCGCTCGAAGATCGCCGTGATCTCCCATGCCGACGGCGTCGACCCGGTCGGTGCCTGCGTCGGCCCGCGCGGCTCGCGGGTGCGCATGGTCGTATCCGAGCTGCGCGGCGAGAAGATCGACATCATTCCCCACAACGACGAGCCGGCCCGCTTCGTCGCCAAGGCACTTTCTCCGGCCCGCGTGCGCGAGGTGATCGTCGATGACGACGAGCGGCAGGCGACCGTGATCGTGCCTGACGACCAGCTCTCGCTGGCGATCGGCCGCGATGGCCAGAACGCCCGACTCGCCGCCCGCCTCACCGGCTGGCGGGTCGACATCAAGTCAGAGACCGAGTTCTCCCAGGAGGACCAGGATGTCGAGTACGAGGGCGAAGAAACCTTCGACGGTCGCTGCATGGCGGTGCTCTCCAACGGGCGTCGCTGCCCCAACGCGGCGATCGAGGGCTCGACCTACTGCGGTCTGCCCTCGCACCAGGCCCTGAGCCGCTTCGATACCAACCAGATCGCCGTCCTCGCTTCGATCCCTGAGGCGGAAGTCGAAATCCTCGCCGATCCCGATGCCGACCAAGGTCAGGTCGATGAGATCGTCGCCAAAGCCGAATCCGAATTCGTCGAGGAGACTCCCGATGAGGCGCCCGAGGAATCCGAAGAGGAGCCTCTCGCTGAGCAGGCGGAAGCCGAACCAGTTGCCGAGGAGGCAGAGCAAGCGTAGTGGCAAAAAAGCGGGTACATGAGATCGCGAAAGCGCAGGGGCTGGAGAGCAAAGATGTTCTGGCCGCGCTGAAAAGCGCTGGTATCGAGGCGAAAGCTGCGGCTTCCAGCGTCGACGAGGCCGATGCGTTGAAGGCGATCCAGGCGGCCAAAGGCAATGGCGGCGCTGCCGCCAGTCCTGCCGAGGCCAAGAAACCCGCGCCCGCCGCACCCTCTAAAGAGGCACCTGCAAAGGCTGCACCTCCTCAGCAGGCCGCTGCCAAACCCGCTCCGAAGCCAGCTGCCTCCAAAGGGCCTGTTCGCCCGGCCGGTAAAACCGCGGCAGGCGGCGGAGGCGGCGCAAGTGGCAAAAAGCGACGCGTTGTGATCGATTCACAGGCTGCTCGCCGCGACCAGATGGGTGGGCCGCCACCGCAGCGCCCGCCCCGCCGTCGCGGCGGACGACGCCGTCGCCCGATGCTGGAGGAGCCGCCGCCCAAAGTCGAGGCGGCCGAGCCTGAGGCGACCAAGGTCCCGGCCGGCGCCACCGTGCGCGAGGTTGCCGAGCTGCTCGGTCTGGGCAGCTCTGAGGTGATCAAGAAGCTGATGATGATGGGGGAGATGGCGACGCTGACCCAGACCCTCACCGACGAGTCGATCGCCGCGATCGCCGACGAGTACGACCGCAAGATCGAAATCGTCAGCGCCGCCGACGAGGAGCCCGAGGAACCCGCGTTTGAGGACAGCGACGAGGAGCTCGCCGACCGGCCGCCCGTGGTCACGATCATGGGCCATGTCGACCACGGTAAGACCTCGCTGCTCGACGCGATTCGTGAGACCGAGGTGGCGGCGGGAGAGGCCGGCGGCATCACTCAGCACATCGGTGCCTACCAGGTCCACCACGACGATAAGACGATCACCTTCCTCGACACGCCCGGCCACGCCGCCTTCACGGCGATGCGCGCCCGCGGCGCCAAGGTCACCGACATCGCCGTGGTCGTGGTCGCCGCCGACGACGGCGTCATGCCGCAGACCAAAGAGGCGATCGATCACGCCCGTGCCGCCGACGTGCCGATCCTGATCGCGGTCAACAAGATCGACAAGGAGGGCGCCCAGCCCGACCGCGTCCGCAACGAGCTCGCCGCCGACGGGCTCACCCCCGAGGACTGGGGCGGCGAAACGGTCTACGTCGACGTCTCGGCCAAGACCCACGAAGGGCTCGACAAGCTGCTCGAGATGATCCTGCTCGTCACCGAGCTGGAGGAACTGGGCGCCAACCCCGACGCTCCCGCCTCGGGCACGGTGGTCGAGTCCCAGCTCGATCCCGGCCGTGGCCCGGTGGTCACGATCCTGGTCCAACGCGGCACGTTGAGTGTCGGCGACTCGCTCGTCGCCGGACCGCAGTGGGGCCGGGTGCGGGCGATGCACGACTTCACCGGTACGCGGGTGCAGAGCGCCGGCCCCGGGATGCCGGTCGAGGTTCTCGGCTTCGACGGGGTCGCCGACGCCGGCGAGTTCGTCCACGCGGTCGAGAACGACCGCCGCGCCCGCCAGGAGGCCCAGGAGCGCGCCAACCGGCTCAAGACCGAGCAGCTGGCTCGCCGCCAGGCCCGCAAGGTCAGCCTGGAGGAGGTTTTCTCGCGGGTCCAGGAGGGCGAGATCAAGGAGCTCAACATCGTGCTCAAGGCCGATGTCGCCGGCTCGCTGGAGGCGCTCCAGGACGAGATCGCCAAGGTTCCCCAGGAGCAGGTCGGGATCAACATCATCCACTCCCAGACCGGCGGCATCAACGAGTCCGACGTGATGCTGGCCGCCGCCTCGGAAGCGATCATCATCGGCTTCAACGTGCGTCCCCTGGCCGACGCCCGCCGCGCCGCCGAGCGCGAGGGCGTCGACGTCCGCACCTACTCGGTGATCTACAAAATCACCGAAGACCTGCGCAACGCGATGGAGGGCATGCTGGAGGCGATCGAGGTCGAGGAGACGCTCGGCGAGGCTGAGGTCAAACAGACCTTCAAGGCCTCCAAGGTCGGTCGCATCGCTGGCTGCATCGTCAACGAGGGCAAGGTCACGCGCACCGCAAGCGTCCGCCTGGTCCGCGAGGGCACCGTGATCTGGGACGGCAAACTCGGCTCCCTGCGCCGCTTCAAAGACAACGTGCAGGAAGTCGAGGAGGGTCAGGAGTGCGGCATCGTCCTCGACGGCTACGCTGACGTCAAGGAGGGGGACATGCTCGAGTTCTACGAGACAAAGCAGGTCGAGCAGACGCTGGACTAAGATGGCCGCTCCTCGCATGCGCCGCATCAACGAGGTGCTTCGCGAGGTGATTGGCGCTGCCATCGCCGAGTTGAGTGACCCGCGCATCGGCTTCGTAACCGTGACCTCTGTGGAGACAAGCCCGGACCTGCGCGCCGCCAAGGTGCACGTCAGCGTGCTCGGCTCCGAGGAGGAGCGCGAGGCGACGATGGCTGGTCTGGCCTCCTCGCACGGCGTGCTGCAGGCGAAGATCGCTGCCGAGACGCGGATGAAGCGCACGCCGACCTTGAGCTTCCGCTACGACGAGACCGTCGAGCAAGGCATGCGCATCAATGAACTGCTGGAGGGGGAGGAGCAATGAGCGAGGGCGGCGTGGCCACAACGGCGGGCATCGAGGAGGTCCTCGCCGAGCTGCGCTCGCGCCAGCGCTTTCTGCTCACTGCTCATGAGGGCCCCGACGGCGACGCGCTCGGCTCGCTGCTTGGCATGCACCACCTGCTCGGCCAGCTCGGCAAGGACTCGGTGATGTTCATGGCGGCGAAGGAGTTCCCACTGCCGATCGAGTACCGCTTCCTGCCGCTGGAGGAGGTCTTCCACGAGCCGCCGGCCGACATGGCCGACCGCACCGTGATCTTCCTCGACTGCGGAAACATCGACCGGATGCCGGTCGAGTTCCTCAGCGAGGGCGACAACTTCCGCATCAACATCGACCACCACCACGACAACACCCGCTTCGGCGACGTCAACCTGGTCGAGGTCGGCGCCTCCTCGACCGCGGAGATCGTCTACGAGCTGGCGATTGCGCTGGGGGCGGAGATCACGCCCGAGATCGCCGCGGCGCTCTACGTCGGCCTGATCACCGACACCGGCAAGTTCATGTACGAGAACACCAACGCCCAGACGCACCGGATCGCCGCCGATCTGATCGACGCCGGGGTCGCCGTCGACGACACCTACCGCCGTCTCTACGAGCACGTTCCGATCGAGAAGCTGCGCCTGCTCTCGCGCGCCCTCGATGGCATCCGGCGCTACTGCGGTGAGCGGCTGATCGTCTCCTACATCACCGCTGCCGATTACGAGGTCAGCGGAGGTGGTGAGGAGATGACCGAGGGGATCATTGACCACCTGCGCTCGATCGAGGGATGCAAGGTGGCGGCGATGATCCGCGACAAGGGCGATCGCGGCCGCGCCGCACGCAAGGTCAGCCTGCGCTCCAGCGGTGGCGAGATCGACGTCTCGGCGATGGCCCGCAAGCACGGGGGAGGCGGCCACAAGCGGGCCGCCGGCTTCTCGACCGACCTCGAGCTCGACGAGCTAGTCACCTTCCTCTGCGGCGAAGTGAAAACCCAGCTCGGGCCCTGAGCGTGGCGACAAAGGGCGCGGGCTCGGTGCTGCTCTGCGACAAGCCGGCGGGCAAGACCTCGCACGACATCGTCCTCGCCATACGGCGTGAGCGACGCGGCGAGAAGGTTGGCCACGCTGGCACCCTCGATCCGTTTGCCACTGGTCTGCTCCTGGTCCTGATCGGGCGGGCGACCCGCCTGCAGCGCTTCCTGGTCGAGCTGCCGAAGACCTACGTGGCCCGGGCGCGCTTCGGCTGGCGCTCCAGCACCGGCGATCCCGACGGCGAGCTGAGCGAGACCGGGCGCACGCCGGACTCGCTGGAGCTGCCGATCGGAACGGTGCGCCAGCGAGTGCCGATGACTTCGGCCGTGCGAGTGGGGGGAGAGCGGCTCTACCGCAAGGCGCACCGGGGCGAAACCGTCGAGACACCCGAACGGGAGGTCGAGGTCTACCGCGCCGAGCTGCTCGATAGCGACGCCGAGGGCGCCTCCTACGAGGTCCAGTGCTCGGCCGGCACCTATATACGCACTCTGATCGAGACCCTCGACGACGCCTACTGCGCCGAGCTGCGCCGCACCGCGATCGGTCCCTTCAAGGTCGAGGACGTGGGGCGGGAGCTGAGCTTGGATCGGATTTCCGATCTGGTGCCGGCCGCCGCCGAGGCCCTACGATGAGCGCCCACCCGTGAGCATCCAGGTCACCTCACTGCCCGACGCCGAGCCGCGACCGCGCCACGTCGCGATCGGCACCTTCGACGGCGTTCACCGCGGCCACCAGGCCGTGATCAAGGGCGCCGACACCGTGCTCACCTTCGATCCCCATCCCCTGGAGATCATCCACCCGGCCGCGCTGCCGAAGCTGATCATGCCCTTCGGGGTCAAGCGCGACGTGATCGAGGGCCTTGGGGTGGACGAGCTGGTCGTCATCCCCTTCGACCAGGAGTTCGCCCAGCGCAGCGCCGAGGAATTCATCGAGGACGTGCTGATCGCCAAGCTCGGCGCCGAGCAGGTCTCGGTCGGCGAGAACTTTCGCTTCGGCGCCAAGGCCAAAGGCGACCCCGCCATGTTGGCCGCCCGCGAGGAGTTCGAGACGCGGGTGGTGCCGCTGGTCGAAACCGACGGCGAGACGATCTCCTCGACCCGGATCCGCGCCCTCGTCGCCGCCGGCGACATGGAGGGCGCCCGTCACTGCCTCGGCGCCCCCTTCATGGTCGAGGGCGAGGTCGTCAGCGGCGACCAGCGCGGCCGCGAGCTCGGCTTCCCGACCGCCAACATCGTCCCCGACGACCGGCTCGCGATCCCCGGCCACGGCGTCTACGCGGCCTTCGCCAACGGCGTCCCGGCGGCGGTCAACGTCGGCGTGCGACCGACCTTCGAGAGCGGCCGCGGGGTGCTGATCGAGACCTACCTGATCGACTTCGAAGGCGATCTCTACGGCACCGAGCTGCGTGTTGCCTTCGTCGAGCGCCTGCGCGGCGAGAAGCGCTTCGCCAGCGTCGAGGAGCTGATCGCCCAGATGCGGCTCGATGTCGAGGACGCGAAGCGCGTCTGTGCTAGCTTCCAGCGGCCGTGACCTCCGCCAGGAGCACGGTTCTTTTTTCGAGATGAGCCTGACCAAGGAGAAAAAAAACGAGCTGATCGGCAAGTTCGGTCGCGCCGATGGCGACACCGGCTCCGCCGAGGTCCAGATCGCCCTGCTCACTGAGCGGATCAACGAACTCACCGAGCATCTCCGCGGTCACGCCAAGGATCATCACTCGCGCCGCGGCCTGCTGATGCTGGTCGGCAAGCGCCGCCGCATGCTGCGTTACCTCGAGCGCCACGACCTCGAGCGCTACCGAGCCCTGGTCGCCGAACTCGGCCTGCGCCGATGATCTCCGCCGGGCAACCGGCGCCTGAGTTCACTCTCCGCAATCAAGACGGCGAGAAGGTCTCGCTCGCCGACTTTCGCGGCAAGAAGGTCCTGCTGGTCTTCTACCCGCTCGACTTCAGCCCCGTCTGCAGCGACCAGCTCTCGGTTTACCAAGAGGTCAAGCCGGAGATCGAGGCCAAGGGCGTGACCATGGTCGGGATCAGCGTCGACAGCGGCTTCGCCCACAAGGCCTTCCAGGAGAAGCTCGGCATCGACACACCGCTGCTGGCGGACTTCGAGCCCAAGGGCGAGGTGGCGCGCGCCTACGGCGCCTACATCGAGCAGACCGGGCACGCCAACCGCTCGCTCGTCCTCGTCGACGAGGAGGGCACGGTGGAGTGGGTCCACGAGTCGCCGACGCCACTCGAGATCCCCGGCGCCAACCTGATCTTCGACGCGCTTCAGGGCGCAGAGAGCGAGTAATCGAGATGAGCTTTGGGCGGGGCAGAGGATCGTGCCTGGCTGCGCTTACGGCGGGTGCCTGCCTGACGATTGCGGTGAGCCTGGCCCCGGCCAGCTCGGCCGACGTGACGATCGGGGCCAACGTCACCCAGAGCACCCTCAACTCGGGGACCTGCGGATACAAATTCCCGACGGAACGCCCCTGCACGCTGATAACCAGCGCGGTACCCGGGCAGACGATGAACGCGCCATGCGCCGGGACGGTCACCCGCTTTCGCCTCAACGGATTCGTAAGGCCGGCCAACCACTACCGGCTTCGTGTCGTTCGCAGAAACGCGGACGGAAGCTTCACCGGGACCGCGAGCAGCGCCCAGGTGTCGATCGCGAGCGAAGGCGTCAACGAATACGCGACGAGCTTGCCGATCGCGGCGGGGGAACAGATCGGCATTGACTTCCTGGACTCAACCGAAGAGTTCGGCCTGCGCTGGGTCGAAAGCCCCGGAGTCGGCGCTGCCTACTTCTACGCATTCCCGGCCGACGGCGGTTCCGCTTTTCCCACCGGTCCCGCCACGTTCTACTACCTCTTCAATGCCGATATCGCTTGCGCGCCTGCGAATCCAGCTCCCGGGCCAGCGCCGGCACCTAGCAACAAATTCAAAGTTGTGAAGCTAAAAGCGACGACTTTGACCCTCGAACTCGCCTCCGCCGGCGCGGTGACCGTCACCGACGCAAGCGCCAAGGCCAAGGCGAAAGCCTCCGCCTCAAAAAAGGCCAAGCCGAAGCTGTTGAAGCCGTCGAGCGCAAGCGGTGGCCCCGGCCAGGCTCAAGTCAAGCTGAAGCTGACCGGTGCCGCGAAAAAGACGCTGAAAGCGAAGGGCAAGGTCAAGGTGAAAGCCAAGATCACCTTCACGCCGACCGGTGGCACTGCTTCGACTCAGGTCAAAACCCTCACGGTCAAGACGCCGAGGCCGAAGCCCTCCAAGTAGGGAGATCCGGCTCTCGGGCTGGACTGTCCCTGTCAGGCTGTCGGCGTGAGTGAGCTGACCAGCGCCGCGGTCCCGCCCGCGGGCCCCGGGGACCATCGGCGCGGCGAGGGGCCGGAGCTGATCGTCTACGCCGACCTCGGCTGCCCGCACTGCGCCTCGGCCTGGCTGGAGATCGGCGGACGCGAGGCGACGATCGTCTTCCGTCACTTCCCGGTCGCCAGCAAGCACCCGCGCTCGCCGGCCCTGCACGCCGCCGCCGAGGCCGCCGGCCTGCAGGGCCGATTCTTCGAGATGGTCGACTCCCTCTACGGGGACCGCGCCCACGTCGACGACCCGCACCTCTGGCAGCGGGCCGAGCGCCTCGGGCTAGATCTCGACCGCTTCGAGGCCGACCGTCGCTCCGCTGCCATCGAGGATCGCGTCCGCCGCGACTTCGAATCCGGCATCCGCGCCGGGGTCACCGCCACCCCCGCGGTCTTCGCTTGAGCGACGCTTGTTACTCTCTCTCGCGAAAGAGAACGTGAGTTCTGAAAGCAGATGGCCACCATCCGGGTGGCCGGAGGTAGGACAACTAAATGAGCATGTTTGACGTAACCCGCGTCTCGGCGGACATCGGCGACGGCCAGATTTCCTTCGAGACCGGAAAACTCGCGAAGCAGGCGGGTGGCGCGGTCGTGGTTCAGGCCGGCGATACGATGGTGCTCTGCACCGCAACCGTCGGCAACCTTCGCGACGTGGACTTCCTTCCCCTCACCGTCGACGTCGAGGAGCGGATGTACGCCGCGGGCAAGATCCCGGGCTCGTTCTTCCGTCGCGAGGGACGCTCGGGCGAGAAGGCGACCCTGACCGCCCGCATGATCGACCGGCCGATCCGCCCGCTCTTCCCCAAGGGCTGGCACTACGAGACGCAGCTGGTCGCGATTCCGATGTCGGTTGACCAGATCAACCCCTACGACATCCTCGCCATGAACGGCGCCTCGGCAGCGCTGGCGATCTCCCCGGTCCCCGTCGCCGCCCACGTCGGCGCGGTGCGGATCGGCAAGCTCGACGGCGACTTCGTCGTCAACCCCTCCGAGGAGGACCACGCCGAGCTCGAGCTCGACCTGATCGTCGCCGGCACCGACGAGGCGATCCTGATGGTCGAGGCCGGCGCCAACGGCGTCACCGAGCAGGAGATCCTCGACGCGCTCGACATCGCCCACGGCGAGATCAAGAAGCTCTGCGCGGCGATGGAGGAACTGCAGCAGAAGGCGGGCAAGGAGAAGATCGAGGTCGAGGCTCCCAAGATCGACGAGGGCCTGCTCAGCGACATCCGTTCCTCTCACGGCCAGGCGCTGGTTGATGCGATCGCCACCGAGGGCAAGCTCGAGCGCTACGAGGCGATCGACAAGGTCAAGGACGAGGTGGTCGCCAAGTACGCGCCCGAGTCCGCCAACGGCGAGAGCGACGAGAAGCAGGTGGCCGAAGCGAAGGCCGCCTTCGGCGCGATCGAGAAGGACACGATCCGCAAGGCGATCGCCGTCGACAAGAAGCGCCCCGACGGTCGCGCCCAGGACGAGATCCGGCCGATCGAGTGCGAGGTCGACATCTCGCCCCGCGTGCACGGCTCGGCGCTGTTCACCCGCGGCGAGACGCAGATCCTCTCCAACGCCGCGCTCGGCACGACCCGCATGGACATGCGGATCGACACGCTCGGCCTGGAGACCTCGAAGAAGTTCTGGCACCACTACCACTTCCCGCCCTTCTCGGTCGGGGAGGCCGGCTTCATGCGCGGCCCCAAGCGCCGTGACATCGGCCACGGCGCGCTCGCCGAGCGCGCCCTGGTGGCGACGATCCCCAACGAAGAGGACTTCCCCTACGTGATCCGGGTCGTCTCCGAGACGCTCGAGTCCAACGGCTCCTCCTCGATGGGCTCGGTCTGCGCCTCCTCGATGGCGCTGCAGGCCGCGGGCGTGCCGGTCACGGCCCCCGTCGCCGGTGTGGCGATGGGCCTGATCAAGGAGGGTGACGACTACATCGTCCTCACCGACATCGCCGGCGTCGAGGACCACCTCGGCGACATGGACTTCAAGGTCGCCGGCACTGCGGACGGGATCACCGCCCTGCAGATGGACATCAAGATCACCGGCGTTACCTTCGAGATCCTCACCGACGCGCTGGAGCAGGCCAACAAGGGCCGCCAGTTCATCCTCGGCAAGATGGCCGAGGCGATCGACGGCCCGCGCGAGCAGCTCTCCCAGCACGCGCCGCGGATCGAGTCGATCAAGATCGACCAAGAGAAGATCGGCGCCGTGATCGGCAAGGGTGGCGAAACCATCCGCGCCCTCTGCGAGGAGTTCGAAGCCGAAATCGACGTCGAAGACGACGGCACGATCCGCATCTACGCCCCGACCGGCACGCTGGTCGAAGCCTGCGTGGCGCGGATCCAGTCGATGACCAAGGAGGCCGAAGTCGGCGATCGCTACGAGGCCGCCAAGGTCGTCAAGACGACCACCTTCGGCGCCTTCGTCGAGCTGGTCAAGGGCACCGACGGCCTGCTGCACATCTCCAACGTCAAGCCGGGCGAGCGAGTCGACTCGGTCGACGACGTGCTCACCTCCGGCGAGGAGATCGACGTCACCGTGGTCGAGGTCGACCGCGAGCGCGGTCGCATCGGCCTGCGCCTCTCCGACGATCCCTCGATCGCTGGCAAGAGCCCTGAGGAATTGGCCACGGTCGGCTCCGGCGGCGGTGGCGGTGGCGGTGGCAGCCGCAACGGCGGAGATCGCGGCGGCCGCGGCGGTGGGCGCGAGCGTCGTCCCCGTCGCGATCGCGAGCGGCGCGACTAGCCATTGAGCGCTGAGCTGAAAAACACCAGTTGCGCTCTGCGCCGCCCCCGAGGAGTCAGACGATGACGAGGTCGGCGCAGTGCTCACGGCAGGACTCGGGCGTCCGGGTCGTCACCGAGGAGGTTCCCTCGGTGCGATCCGTGGCGCTCGGGCTCTGGGTGCGCACCGGCTCCCGCAACGAGACCCCGGCCCAGGCGGGCGTCTCGCATTTCCTCGAGCACCTGCTCTTCAAGGGCACCGCGCGTTACTCGGCGATCGAGATCGCCGAGAAGCTCGACGGCCTCGGTGCCTCGGTCAATGCCGCCACCGGCAAGGAGACGACGCACCTGCACGCGCGCTTCCTCGACGAGCACACCGAGGAGGTCTTCGACCTGCTGGCCGAGATGCTGCTGGCGCCGACCTACCCCGAAGTCGACTCCGAGCGCGAGGTCGTGCTCGAGGAGATCGCGATGTACGAGGACGAGCCGCAGGACCGCGTCCACGACATCCTCGCCGAGGCGGTCTTCGGTCAGCACCCGCTGGGCCGCCGCGTGCTTGGCGAGGCCGAGGTGATCAGCTCGGTCCCGGTTCCCGAGATCGAGGCCTATCGCAGCGCCCGCTACACAGGGGAGACGATCGTCGTCGGCGCCGCCGGCAACGTCGACCACGCCCGCATCGCCGAGCTTTCCCAGCGGCTCGTGCAGCCGCCGAGCACCGCCGCGAACGGACAACCGGCGTCGGCGCAGACCGACGAGTCGGCCCGCCTCTGCTTCTACGAGAAGGACACCGAGCAGTACCACATCTGCTTCGGCGCTCCCGGCATCACTCGCGAGGACGAGCGGCGCTACGCGCTTGCCGTCCTCGACTCGATCTTCGGCGGCTCGAGCTCATCGCGGCTCTTCCGCGAGGTGCGCGAGAAGCGCGGCCTCGCCTACGCCGTCGGCTCTTACAACGAGCAATACACCGACTCCGGCTTGATCGCTAGCTACGTTGGCACCCGCGAGGACAACGTCGAGGAGGCCTGCGCGATCATCGGCGCCGAGATGGCGCGGCTGCGCAGCGAGCCGGTCTCGGCCGAGGAGCTTTCGCGGGCCAAGGAGAACGTTAAGGGCCGCCTCGTGCTCTCCTCGGAGTCGACGGCGGCGCGGATGTCGCGGATCTCACGTGCCACCCTCTTCGATCTGCCGATCGACAGCCTCGACGAGATGATCGCCAGGGTCGACGCGGTCGAGGTCGACGACCTGACCGCGCTGGCCGCCGAGCTCTACGGCCCGGAGCGGCTTTCCGCCGCCTGCGTGGGTCGTGACGAGAGTCGCTTCCGCGAGGCGCTCGGGCCGGTCAGCGAGACCCTGGTCGCGGCATGATCAAGGTCGCGGTCTCCGGCGCCGCCGGCCGTATGGGGCAGGCGGTCTGCGAGGCGGTCGAGGGCGCCGCCGACACCGAGCTCAGCGGCAAGGCCGATCCCTCGCTCGGGGTCGAGCTTGCCGATGTGCTCGCCGACGTCGACGTCGTCGTCGAGTTCACCACGCCGGAAACGGCGCTGGTCAATGCCGAAGCCTGTCTGGCGGCCGGGGTGCACGTGGTCGTCGGCACCACCGGCTTCGACCTCGACGCGCTCAAGGCGGCGGCTGAGGCCTCGACCGCGAACTGCTTCGTCGCCCCCAACTTCGCGATCGGCGCGGTACTGCTGATGGAGGTGGCCCAGACGATCGCCCGCCACATGCCCGAGTGCGAGATCGTCGAGCTGCATCACGACCGCAAGCTCGACGCGCCCTCCGGCACGGCCAAGCTCACCGCCGAGCTGATCTCCGCGGCCGGTGGCAACGTCCACGCCCCGATCCACTCGGTGCGCCTGCCGGGGCTGGTCGCCCACCAGGAAGTGATCTTCGGCGGCGAGGGGCAGACGCTCAGCTTGCGCCACGACTCGATCGACCGGCGCTCGTTCATGCCCGGCGTGCTGCTCGCCGTGCGCAGGGTCGGCGGCCTGTCCGACCGCTTCACCGTCGGTCTGGAAAAGCTACTCTGAGCGACATGAAGGAGATTCGCGGAGTCCTTACTGCGATGGCGACGCCGTTCGACGAGAGCGGTGCGGTCGACGAGGCCGCGGCGCTGAAGCTGGCGACCTACCTGCTCGAGCACGGCTCGCACGGTCTGGTGATCTCCGGCTCGACCGGTGAGGCGCCGACGCTGACCGACGAGGAGGCGCTGGTCCTGCTGCGTGCGGTGCGCAGGGAGGTCGGCGACGACGTGCTGCTGGTCTGCGGCACCGGCACCAACTACACCGATCACTCGATCGAGCTGACCAGGGACGCGGCCGAGTCCGGTGCCGACGCGGCGCTGATCGTCACGCCGTACTACAACAAGCCCAACCCAGCCGGCATCCAGGCCCACTTCGAAGCGATCGCCGCGGCGGTCCCGGGTCTGCCGCTGATCGCCTACAACATCCCCTCGCGAGTGGTCGTCAACGTGCCGCCGGAGGGGTTGGCGGAGCTGGCCAAGATCGAGAGCGTGGTCGCGGTCAAGCAGGCCAACAACGACGAGCTGCAGCCGATCGAGGGGCTTGAGATCCTCGCCGGCAACGACGACATCTTTTTCAGGACGCTCGAGATCGGCGGGGCGGGGGGGATCTGCGTCGCCTCGCACCTGGTCGGCCCGCAGATGCGCGAAGTCTGGGACGCGGCGCAGGCGGGAGACATGGAGCGGGCGCGAGAGATCGACTCCGGCCTACGCCAGGTCTACGCCGCGATGGGCGTCACGACGAACCCGATCCCGGTCAAGGCGGCGCTGGAGATGACGGGCCTGATCCCGTCCGGAACACTTCGACTTCCCCTCGTGCCCGCCGATGTGGAGCAGAGGGCGACTGTGCGAGCCGCGCTCGAGGGCGTCGGCCTCACCTCGGTGACTCCCTAGTGCCCGCCAGCAAGCTGCGTGTGCTGCCGCTCGGGGGACTGGGCGAGATCGGCAAGAACATGACCGTGATCGAGTACGACGGTCGCATCGTCATCGTCGACACCGGCCTGATGTTCCCGACCGCGGAGATGCTCGGCATCGACCTCGTCCTGCCGGACTTCTCCTACCTGCGCGATCGCGTCGACGACATCGAGGCGATCGTGCTCACCCACGGTCACGAGGACCACGTCGGCGCCCTGCCCTACGTGCTGCGTGAGCTCGGCTCGCCGCCGGTGATCTACAGCGGCCTGCTGACGATCGGCATGGTCCGCGCCAAGCTCGACGAGCACAAGCTCGGCGACGCGCCGCTGCAGGAGCTGCCGGCGGGGCAGACGGCGCAGGCCGGCCCCTTCGAACTGGAGATGATCCACCTCTCGCACTCGATCCCCGACGCCCGCGGAGTGCTGCTCACAACCGAGGCCGGCAACGTGCTGATGACCGGCGACTACAAGTTCGACCAGACCCCGGTCGACGGTCGCCCTGCCGACATCTCACGGCTGGCAGAACTGGGGCGCGATGGGCTGACCTTGCTATGCGGCGACTCGACCAACGCCGACCGGCCCGGTGTCGCTCCCTCGGAGTCGAGCGTCGGGCCGGCGCTGCTGGAGACCTTCGGCGCCTGCGAGGGCCGCATCATCGTCACCTCCTTCGCCTCCAACATCCACCGCGTCCAGCAGGTGATCGACGCCGCCGTCCAGCTCGACCGCCGGGTGGCGCTGGTCGGCCGCTCGATGCGCAAAAACTTCAACATCGCCTCCAACCTCGGCATTGCCAAAGCGCCCTCCGGGCTTTTCATCCAGCCGCGCGAGATCGAGAGCTTTCCCGATGAGAAGGTGATCGTGATCTCGACCGGCAGCCAGGGCGAGCCGCTCTCGGCCCTGCGGCGGATGGCCAACAACGACCATCGCGACGTCGAGCTGCACTCCGGCGACACCGTCGTCTTCTCGGCTACCCCGGTACCCGGCAACGAGCGTGCCGTCAACGAGACGATCGACCGCATCTACGAGATCGGCGCCAAAGTCGTTACCGCCAAAGACGCCCCGATCCACGCTTCCGGGCACGGCTGGCAGGAGGAGCTCAAACTGATGCTCAACCTGACTAAACCCCGCTACGTGCTGCCCGTCCACGGCGACCACCAGCGCCTGCGCCTGCACGCCGAGCTGGCCGAATCGGTCGGCGTCGAGCCCGAGAACATCTTCCAGGGGCGCAACGGCCTGCCGCTGGAAGTCGACCAGAACAGCGCTGGCTTCGGCGAGGAGATCCACGCTGGCGTGATCTACGTCGACGGCGTCAACGTCGGCGAGCCCGACGACGTCGCCCTGCGCGACCGCCGCGAGATCTCGGCCGACGGCCTCTTCATCGTCGTCGCCACGATCTCCTCCGAGGACGGCCACGTGGTCGCCGATCCCGAGGTGCTCTTCCGCGGCGTCGCCTTCCTCGAGGAGGCCGACGCCCTGGTCGAGGACCTGCGTGACCTGGTCGAGGACTCGCTCGAGGACGCGGCCAAAGCCGGCACCCGCGAGCTGCACCTGGTCCAGGAAGACGTTCACGACGCGGTCGCCGGGTTGGTCTACGAGAAGCTGCGGCGGCGGCCGATGATCGTTCCGGTTGTTGTAGAGGTCTGACGCAAGAGCTCCCGGCCCGCGGGTCCTGTCACCGCAGGGGACCCACCACCCCCTGCGGTCGCTAAAGCGTCCTCGGGGGAGGTCCGCCCCTACGGTGCCACCCGCGGGAGGGACCGTTGCGGCAGGAGCTTTGCCAAGGACGAGCGCTCTCGGCAGAGCTTGCTGCGAGGGACGAACGCCGTGCCAGAAGTTCAGGGCAAAAAAAGACCCGCCGGAAGATGTTGGGGAGAGTTCCGGCGGGCCTTGTGTCTCGTCCGCGGATAAAACTAAGTCGCCCCGCTAAAGCGGAACTAAAAGGTTCTGGCGGGCTCGCTGGAGCGTTGCAGGGGGATGCGGACGCGGAACTGGGCGCCGCCTGCGGCCGATTCGCTGACTTCGACCGTGCCGTCGTGGGAGGTGGCGACGGCGCGGACGATGGCGAGGCCGAGGCCGCTGCCGGGGCCGACGGCGGTGTCGGCCGGTCCCTCGCCGCGGACGAAGCGGTCGAAGATCTGCTCGCGCAGGCGCGGGGGGATGCCGGGGCCGTCGTCGGCGACCTCGACCACGGCTTCGTCGCCGACGCGGCGGACGTGAAGTTCGATGTGGGCACCCGGCGGTGTGTGGCGGGACGCGTTGTCGAGCAGGTTGAGGACCATGCGGTGCAGCTCGTCGGGATTGCCGGTGACCGGCAGGGCGTGCTGGTTGTCGATGTCGAGCTCGCGGTCGCCCATCAGCGGCGCCAGCTCGAGGGCGACGTTGCCGGCGATCTCGGCGAGGTCGCAGGGGCCGTGCTTTCCGGCCCGGCCGGCGTCGGCGCGGGCCAGCAGCAGTAGATCCCCCACCAGGCGACTCATTCGCTTCGAGGAACGCAGGGCGGAGTCGACCATGGCCCGGTCTTCGTCCTGATTCGGCGCGTGCAGCGAGGCCTGCAGCAGCTCCAGGTTGGCGAGAACGCTGGTCAACGGCGTGCGCAGCTCGTGCGAGGCGTCGGCGACGAACTCGCGCTGTTTCTTCATCGCCGCCTCGCGCTCGGTGCGGGCGGCGTCGAGCGAGCGCAGCATCTGCTCCAGCGTGCGGGCGAGCTCGCCGACCTCATCGTCGACCTTGGGGTCGGGCATGTGGCTGGAGGGATCGCCGGTGCTGGCGATCTGGCGCGCGGTCGCGGTCAGCGCCGAGATCGGCCGCATCGCTCGCCCGGCAATCGCGACCCCGGCGAGAATCGCGAGCAGGGTGCCGCCGAGGATTCCCGCCGCGATGAAGAGCCAGAGCCGGTCGACGGTCGAGTCGAGGTGGGCGATGTTGCGGCCGTACTGGATGAACCCCGTGGTGGCCCCGGATTCGCCGCTGATCCGGGTGGTCGCGACTCGCATCTGGCCGTAGTCGGAGAGGCCGAGCGAGGAGGAGGACCCCATCGGTTCGGCGCCGGTGCTTTCTTCAATCAGGTTGCCTTCGGCGTCGAACACGCGCGCCGAGGCGCCGTCGGGCCGGACGAAGTCATCCAGTTTGGGGCCGCGGAAGTGGACGCCGATCAGGGTGCTGAAGACCCGGCTTTCCGCCGCCAGCGTCTGGGCGGCGCCGCTGACCTGGCGGTTGAAGTCGTCGCGGATGCGGCTGGTCGCGACCTGTCCGATCACGGCGCCGAAGACGAGCAGGATCGCCAGGGTTAGGCCCGCTGAAACGCCGGCCAGGCGCCAGCGCACCGGCCAGCTGCTTGGACGCAGTCGAGCCGGCCAGCGGGCAGCCAGCTTGCGAGTCAGTCGCCTCATTACTCCTTGAGGACGTAGCCGGCGCCGCGTTTGGTGTGCAGGAGGCGGGCCTCGCCGCCGGCCTCGAGCTTGCGGCGCAGGTTGGAGATGAAGACGTCGATCGTGTTGGTCGCCGCGGTCGGGTCGTAGCCCCAGACGTCGTCGAGCAGCCGCTCGCGCGAGACGACCAGGCGCTCGTTGCGCATCAGGTACTCGAGCAGCTCGAACTCGCGGTTGGTCAGCTCCAGCTCGCGCCTGCCGCGCTTGACCTCGCGCGTGTCCGGGTTGAGGGTGAGGTCGCTGACCTCCAGCGAAGCGGCACCACGCGGGGGGCGGCGGCGCAGCAGGGCGCGGATCCGCGCCAGCAGCTCCTGTCGCTCGAACGGCTTCACCAGGTAATCGTCGGCGCCGCTGTCGAGGCCGCTGACCCGGTCCTCGGTCTCGGCCCGGGCGGTCAGCATCAGGATCGGCACGTCGCCCTCGGCGCGCAGGCGGCGGCATACCTCGACGCCGTCGAGGCGGGGGAGGCCGAGGTCGAGGACGACGAGGTCGGGGACGAAGCCGGTGGCAACGTCAAGTGCCTCGACCCCGTCGGCACTGGTCTTCACCTCGTAGCCCTCCTGACGCAGCGAGCGGCGCAAGACGTCGGCGATCTCGGCATCGTCCTCGACCACCAGCACGCGGCCGGTGGCGGTTTCGGGCTCGGTGGTCAGCATCTTGCGTCGATGTTAGAGGCGCGACGGTCGAAAGCGCTGGAGATTTACCTGCGTTTTAAGGCATAAGCGTGGATTCGTCCGGCCGCGCAGGGGTAAACCCGCGAGCGTCGAAGGGGCTGCCCATGTTCGTGCGTAACAAGAAGCGCGGTAAATCCGCGCGCCGCAAGCCGAAAGCCAAACCCAAAGCAGCCGCCAAGAGGGGGCTGCACCTGCCTCAGGCGCTGGAGCAGCGGCACCTCGATCTGATCGGGCTGTTCCTGATCGCCGCGGGCGTCTACCTCAGCTTCGTGCTCTTCTTCGGCTGGGAAGGCGGCAAGGTCGGGTACGGGATCGAAACCGGGCTTGTCTATCTGTTCGGCACGGTCGGCGCGCGCATCGCCACGGTCCTGATGCTGCTCGTCGGCGGGTTGCTGGTCACCGGAACTTCGATCTCGACCCTTGTCCGCGGCATCGGCCGGGGGCTGCGTCGGATCTTCATGGGCAGCCGCGGGGTGGCGCAGACCGCGATTCGGACTAGGCGGGACCGGCAGGAGGAAAAGACTTTCTCGTTTGAGACCCAGGCCGGGCCCACGGATGTGATGAGCGCCTACCCCGAGGAGGACGACGTCGAGCCGACGGTTGCCCTCGTCGAAGAGCCCGAGCCGGAGATAGAGGAGCCGGTGACCGAGAGCTTCGATGCCGAGCTGGCGGCGATCGAGGCGGAGGAAGAGGCCGTGGCCGTCGATCCGATCCCCGAGCCCGAGCAGGTCGCGCTGACCCCGCAGGGCAACAAGCGTGGCGTGACGATCTCGGAGGGAATCGACTACAAGCCACCGCCGGCCAAAGCGCTGGAACGCGGCAAGGGCGACAAAGGCGTCGACCCACGCGATCACGAGATCGTCGGCCGCAAGCTGGTCGAGACGCTCGGCCACTTCGGGGTCGAGGCGAAGATCGTCGGCATCGTCAGCGGGCCGCACGTCTCTCGCTACGAATTGCGCCTGGCGCCGGGCACCAAGGTGAAGAAGGTGACCGAGCTCTCCAACGACCTCGCCTACGCGCTGGCCTCGACCGACATCCGCATCCTCGCCCCGATCCCCGGCAAGCAGGCGGTCGGCGTCGAGGTCCCGAACGCGCGCCGGCGCATCGTCCGCCTCGGCGACATCTACTCCGCCCGGCCCGAGAAGACCTCGCCGCTGGTTGCCTGGCTCGGCAAGGGCATCGACGGCAACCCGGTCTGGACCGACCTGGCGAAGATGCCGCACGTGCTCGTCGCCGGCACCACCGGCTCGGGCAAGTCGGGCTGCGTCAACGCGATCCTTTCCTCGATCCTGATGCAGGCCTCGCCCAACGACGTCCGCCTCGTCCTCGTCGATCCCAAGCAGGTCGAGCTCAACCACTACGAGAACGTCCCCCACCTGCTCACCCCCGTCGTCACCTCGCCGCGCCTGGCCGCCAACGTGCTGGCCAACCTGATCGGCGAGATGGAGAGCCGCTACGGGATCATGGGCCAGGCCCGCTGCCGCAACTTGGCTGAGCTCAACCGCGCCCGCGCCAAGGCCGGCGAACCGCCGCTGCCGCACATCCTCTGCGTGATCGACGAGCTCGCGGACCTAATGATGGTCTCGCCGGCCGAGGTCGAGGACTCGATCATCCGCCTCGCTCAGAAGTCGCGCGCCACCGGCATCCACCTGGTGCTGGCGACGCAGCGACCCTCGACCGACATCATCACCGGCACGATCAAGGTCAACATTCCGGCCCGCATCGCCTTCGCCGTCTCCTCGCAGACCGACTCGCGGGTGATCCTCGACCAGGGCGGCGCCGAGGCGCTGCTCGGGCAGGGCGACATGCTCTTCCGCGGCGCCGGCACCTCAAAGCTGCAGCGGATCCAGGGTGCCTTTGTCACCGAGGAGGAGACCGCCCGGATCACCAACCACTGGGCCAAGCAGGGCGAACCGGAATTCGAGGCTGAGCTGCTCGAGGTGCACGAGGAGAAGGGAGTCGAAACCGAGGGCGACTTCGACCCGGACAGCGACGACCTACTCGACGACGCGATCCGCGTCGTGGTCGAGACCGAAACGGCCTCGGTCTCGATGATCCAGCGGCGCCTGCGGGTCGGCTACACCCGGGCCGGTCGCCTGATCGACATGCTCGAGCGCCGCGGCGTCATCTCCGGTTACGAAGGCTCCAAACCGCGCCAGGTCCTGGTCACCCAGGCCGACCTGACACGACTCATTGGCGGCGGCGAGGCCGCGCCTGCCGAGCCCGAGCCCTCATCGGTAGCTCCCGACTAGACCCCGGTAGGACAATGTCCTGATGGACAGCGGTGTCGGCACGGTCCTGCGCGAGGCGCGGAATCGCCGCAAATTCGAGCTCTCGGAGATCGAGGCGGCGACGAGGATCCGCCTCCGTTACCTGCGCGCGATCGAGCACGAAGAATGGGACGTCCTGCCGGGCGGCGTTTACACGCGCGGCTTCATCCGCACATATGCCTCGTTTCTGGGCCTGGACGGCGATCGTCTGGTCAGCGACTACCGGGAAGACGTCGAACCCTGGCAGCGGCCTACTGACGTGCCGCAGCCGCAGCCGGCAGGCAGTGCGTCGAGCGGTCCTCGGAGCGCCGCGCTTGCCGTGCTCGTCGTCGTGGCGGTGATTGCCGTGGCCGTGATCGCGATCGTCGCCATCCCCAGCGGTGGGGGTGGAGAAAGCGGCCATGCCCGCGATCGTCATCGGATTGCCCGTAAGGCTAGGCCGGAGGCGAAGCCGCGGGCCGCGCCCATCAAGACGGGGGTGACGATCGAGCTGGCGGCCAGCGCCGAAGTCTGGGCCTGCCTCCTCAATGCCAAGGGCAAGGCGCTGGTCGACGGCTTGATCCTCGAAGCCGGTGCGGAAGAAGGCCCCTTTCACTCCGGTAGCTTCACGGTCTCCTTTGGCAACGGCGAGGTCAAGATGCTGATCGACGGCAGGGAAGCAGAGATACCGGCGACGTCCAGCCCGGTCGGCTACGCGATCGACTCGGCGGGCAATTTGACCAAGCTCGACGAAGCGGAACGGCCCACCTGCGCATGAAGAGGCACTGCGCCACCTCCTCTGCTCCCGCGAATGCCTGAGGAATCAGATATGGACAGGGATTCGCTCCCGCGTCCGGGGGCGGCTGTGCGGGCAGGCATAGTCGTCACCGGCACCGAGGTTCTGACCGGGCGGATCGCCGACCGCAACGGTCCCTGGCTCTCCGAACAGCTGGCCGAGCGCGGGGTGGAGGTCGCCCACATCCTCGTCGTCGCCGATCGGCCCGATGACCTCGAGGCTGCACTGCGCTTCATGGCTGGCGAGGGGATGGACCTGATCGTCACCTCGGGTGGGCTTGGACCGACCGCCGACGATCTCACGGCGGAGGTGGTCGGCAAGTTCGCCGGTCGCACGATGGTCCTCGACGAGGAGGTCGAGGAGAGGATCGCGGAGATCCTGCGCGGCTTCGCCCGCCGTGCCGGCGTCATGCGGTTCGACCCCGAGGCGCTGCGCGAGGCCAACCGCAAGCAGGCGATCGTGCCCGAGGGCTCGATCGCGCTCGACCCGGTCGGCACGGCGCCGGGCTTGGTCGTTCCCGCCGGCGACAGCGTGGTGGTCGTCCTGCCCGGCCCGCCACGGGAGCTGCAGCCAATGTGGCCGATGGCGGTCGAGACCGCGCCTGTCGCTGCGGTGCTCGGGCGGGCGACGCCGCTGCACGGCTACACCCTGCGCATGTTCGGCATTCCCGAGTCGGAGATCGCGAAAAGCCTGCGCGAGATCGAGGACGAGGGCGTGCCCCTGCCCGAGGTCGAGATAACGACATGCCTGCGCCGCGGCGAGATCGAGATCGACGTGCGCTATCGCGATGGCGCCACGCAGACCGCCGAGGCGGTGCGCGCCGGCCTGCAGGCGCGACACCCCCGTCACCTCTTCAGCCTTGACGGTGAGACGATCGACTCGCAGGTTGCCACCCTCTTGCAAGGGCACAGACTCGGCCTGGCCGAGTCCTGCAGCGGCGGCCTGCTGGCGGCGCGCATCACCAACCTGCCCGGCGCTTCGGCCTACATGGCCGGCAGCGTCGTTTCCTACTCGAACGAGGCCAAGGCGGAGTTGCTCGGCGTCGATCCCGGGTTGATCGAAGCCAAGGGCGCGGTTTCGCAGGAGGTGGCTGAGCAGATGGCGCTCGGCGCCCTGGAGCGCTTCGGCGCCGACGTATCCGTCTCGATCACCGGCATCGCCGGTCCGGACGGGGGCACCGAGGAGAAGCCAGTCGGCTACGTCTGCTTCCACGCCCGGCTCGCCGACGGCACCTTCCTCGCCCGCGATCCGGTGATCCCGGGTGGCCGCGCCGACATCCGCGAACGCTCGGCCCTGGTCGGCATGCACCTGCTTCGCCTCCTGCTGCGGGGCGAGGAGGCGCCGCTGTAGGCGAAGCGAGGCAAATTCGTCACAGGCCGGTGTTGTCCCGTGAGTCCGCGGTCCGTAGCGTCCCCCGGGTGAGCAAGGAGAGGCCGAAGAGCCCGCGAGCGCGCCTGTTCGTCGCACTGGACCTGCCGGAGAAGCTGCGAGCTGGGATCGTCGCTTGGGGGAACAGCGAGTTGCGCGACCCGGCACTGCGGGTGGTGGAGCCCGAGTCGCTGCACGTCACGCTTGCCTTTCTCGGCTACCTGCCCGAGCGGGAGATCGAGCGGCTGGGGGAGATCGTGCGCGGGCTCGGGGCAAAGGCTTCGACGCTGCGGCTGGAAGATCCGGTCGCCAAGCCCTCGCTACGGCGGGCTCGCCTCTTTGCCTTGCCGGCGATCGCGCCCGCGGCGGTGCCGTTGCAGCGCGAGCTCGAGCAGAAGCTCGTCGCCGAACGGCTCTACAAGCCGGAGAAGCGCCCGTTTTGGCCGCACGTGACGGTCGCCAGGGTCAAATCCGGGGGGCGGAGATCGAGGCGCCCGGCGACGGTCGAGCGTCCCCCTGGAACACTGCCAAAACGGCTCTTAGAGCCCGCTCTTTGCGTCCGGGTGACGCTCTACCGTTCTGTACTCCAGCCGCAGGGTTCGCGATACACCCCGCTGGCGCAAGTTGAGCTGTCCCGAGACGGGCGGCAGTGAGGTGAAAGAAGAGATGGCAGATAAGAAGACGCCTTTGAACGATGTCTCGGCGAAGGAAGCCAAGGCAAAGGACGCGGCCCTCGAGGCCGCGGTGACCCAGATCGAGCGCGATTTCGGGGCGGGCTCGCTGATGCGGCTCGGCGCCGACAGCAAGCTGCCGGTCGAAGCGATTCCAACCGGCGCCGTGGCTCTTGACCTCGCGCTCGGCATCGGCGGCGTACCGCGGGGCAGGATCGTCGAGATCTTCGGCCCCGAGTCCTCCGGGAAGACGACGCTGATCTACCACATCATCGCCGAGGCTCAGGCCAAGGGTGGCGTCTGCGTCTTCATCGACACCGAGCACGCGATGGACCCGATCTACGCTCGGGCGATCGGGGTCGACACCGACGAGCTGCTCGTCTCCCAGCCCGACTACGGGGAGCAGGCGCTGCAGATCGCCGATCGCCTGATCGCCTCCGCTGCTGTCGACGTGGTCGCGATCGACTCGGTCGCAGCGCTGACGCCAAAGGCCGAGCTGGACGGCCAGATCGGCGACACCACCGTCGGCCTGCAGGCGCGGCTGATGTCGCAGGCGATGCGCAAGCTCGCCGGCAACCTCAACCGCACCAACACGGTCTGCGTCTTCACCAACCAGATCCGCGAAAAGGTCGGCGTTCAGTTTGGCTCGCCGGAGACCCAGCCGGGCGGTCGGGCGCTGAAGTTCTACGCCTCGCAGCGCCTCGACATCCGCCGCATCGAGACCCTCAAGGACGGCACCGAGGCGGTCGGCAACCGGGTCCGGGTCAAAGTCGTCAAGAACAAGTGCGCGGCGCCCTTCCGTCAGGCCGAGTTCGAGATCGAGTACGGCCAAGGGATCTCGCGCGAAGGCGAGCTGCTGGACTTCGGCATCGAGCACGACATCGTCCGCAAGTCGGGGGCCTTCTTCTCCTACGGCGAGACGCGTCTCGGCCAGGGTCGCAACAACGCCAAGCAGTTCCTCGCCGAGAACCCCGAGATCGCCAGTGAGATCGAGGGCAAGGTCCGCACGGCACTCGGGATCGGCGATGAGATCGCCCCGGCCGAGGCCGCCGCAGAGGACCTCCCCGCGGTCGCGGAAGCCGCGTAAGAGTGGCTGGTCAAGCAGGCCAAGGACGCAGGGAGCGTGACGTGCTCCTGCACGCGAGCGACTGAGGACGCCGGCGTGCGCCGAGCAGACGCTCTTACGGATAGGATTCCCGCCGTTCTATGAGTAACGAAACCCTGTTCTTCATCTGCGGGATCGCGCTTGCGGTCTCGGCGGTGGTCGTCAGCTTCATTGGCCTGCGGGTCAAGAGCTTCCCCGGCAAGGCCGGGCCCGTCGTCGTACTCGTTTTCGCGGCTTTGATCGGTGCCACGATGACCTTTGCCGTGCTGCACGCCAAGGACGAGGACAAGGCGAAAGCAGCAGAGCTCACCAAGGCGGATGAAGCGGCCGAAAAAGAGGAGTCTTCGCCGGTCGAAGGTGCAAGCAAGAAAGCGCCGGCGCCCAAGCCCGAAGCGGCCACCAAGGGTCCGGGTGGAACGCTGCAGCTCGCGGCTTCGGAAACCGCCCTCGCTTTCGACAAGACGAGCCTGACCAGCAAGCCGGGCAAAGTGACGATCGACTTCGACAACCCATCGGCGCTCGAACACAACGTGGCTATCGAGCAGAACGGCAAAGAAATCGCCATCTCAGAAACGCTTGCAAAAGGCAAAACCTCGGTCAGCGCCGATCTCGCGCCGGGCACCTACACCTACCTCTGCACGATTCCCGGGCATGCCGAAGCCGGCATGGAAGGAACGCTCGTAGTCAAGTAGCGGGCTGCCCCGCACGGGCGCTAACCTCGGCGGCATGAGGAGCGGCAAGCGGTACCACGTCACCACGTTCGGCTGCCAGATGAACGTGCACGATTCCGAGCGCATGCGGGGGATGCTCGACTCGCTCGGCTACGAGGAGGCGGAGGCCCCCGACGATGCCGACCTGATCCTCTTCAACACCTGCTCGATCCGCGAGTCGGCGGACAACCGGTTCATCGCCCGCCTCGGCGAGGCAAAGCGGCTCAAGAATGAAGATCCGGATCGGGTCGTGGGGGTTGGGGGCTGCTGGGCGCAGTCGGTCAAGGACGAGGTCTTCCAGCGCTTCCCCTTCGTCGACGTCGCCTTCGGGCCCGGTCAGATCCACAAGCTGGCCGAGTTCCTCAACTCGGACTCGCTCAGCGCCCAGGGCTACTTCGAGTTCGAGGACTTCTCCGGGCATCTGCCCACCCGCCGGGTGCGCGAGTTCCAAGGCTGGCTGCAGGTCTCCCAGGGCTGCAACTGCAACTGCGCCTACTGCATCGTTCCCTCGACCCGAGGGCGCGAGGTTAGTCGCGACCCGGCTGAGCTGATTGCCGAGGCCAGGGCCCTGGCGGCCGATGGTGTGAGCGAGGTGACGCTGCTGGGCCAGAACGTCAACAGCTACGGCCGCGACCTGCCGAAGGAGAGCCGGATCGGCTTCGCCGAGCTGCTTGGCCTGGTCGACGAGATCGAGGGGATCGAGCGCATCCGCTACACCAGCCCTCACCCCAAGGACATGAAGGAAGACGTGATCCGCGCCCACGCCGATCTCGCCTCGGTCTGCGAGCACATCCACCTGCCGCTGCAATCGGGCTCGAGCACCATTCTCAAGCGCATGCGCCGCACCTACGACCGCCAGCGCTACATGGACCGGGTCTCGCTGATCCGCGAGCACGTTCCCGATTGCGCGATCACCACCGACATCATCGTCGGCTTCCCCGGCGAGAGCGAGGCCGACTTCGAGCAGACGCTGGAAGTGGTCGACGAGGTCGGCTACGACAGCGCCTTCACCTTCATCTTCTCGCCGCGCCGCGAAACCGAGGCGGCCGATTTCGACGATCAGATCCCGCACCCGGTCAAGGTCGAGCGGATGGAGCGGTTGGTCGAGCTGGTGCAGCGGCGGGCCGGCGAACAAGCCCAAAGGTTCGTCGGCAGAGAGATGGAGGTGCTCGTGGAAGGAACCAGCCGGACGGACGAGACGCGACTCAGGGGGCGGACGCGGCACAACAAGGCGGTCAACTTCGATGGGGACGCCCAGTCGGGCGAGTTCGTTGGGGTCGAGATCACGGACGCGACCTCGCAGACTCTCAGAGGGGTTGCGGCACAGCCCCTCACTCAACTTTTTCGGTGAGGCGGATGCCGTCGTCCGAGCTTCGGCCGACGAAAAAGTACAAGCCGTTCGGGGCAGCGCCGCAACCCCTCTAAAGCCGTGGAGGTTCTCGCCATATTCGGCCCGACCGGGGTCGGCAAGACGGGGGTGGCCATTGAGCTTGCGGAGCTGCTGCGGGATCGCGGCGAGGACCCCGTGGCGATCTCATGCGACGCGCTTCAGGTCTACGAGGGGCTGTCGGTGCTGACTGGCGTCGCGTCGGCTGAGGAGCAGGCTCGTCTGGAGCACCGGTTGATTGGGTTCGTGCCGGTGACCGAGCGGTTCAACGTAGGGGACTACATGCCGTTGGCTCACGCCGAGATCGACCGGGCGCTGGCGGCGGGGAGACGGCCGATCGCGGTGGGGGGGACCGGGCTCTATTTGCGGGCGGCGCTGGGAGAGCTGTCGCTGGTCAAGGCGCCGCCGGAATCCGAGGAGTCGGAGCTGTGGTCGCCTGAGACGCGGCACCCGACGCGGATCTTTGGGCTCAACATGGAGCGGCAGAGGTTGTACGAGCGGATCGATGCGCGGACTGAGGCGATCGTCGCGGCGGGGGCTCGGGACGAGGTCGAGCGCGCCGAGGAAGCGGGTCCGTCCCGTACGGCCCGCAAGGCGCTCGGCTTCGACGAGGTGCTGAGTGGCGACCTGGCGGGGATGCAGCAGCGCTCGCGCAACTACGCGCGTCGGCAGCTCACCTGGATGCGCAAGGTTCCGGACCTCTGCTGGATCGATCGCGGAGATCGAGGCGATGCCGAAATAGCGGCGGAGATCTGTGAGCAATTGCCAGAACTCACTTGACCTTTTGAGAGACTGAGACCGATGGCGGCACGTTCGATCTCCGACCTGCCCGGACCAAGGCGCCTGCCGCTGATCGGCAACGCCCATCAGCTCCGGCCCGAGACCCTGCACCTGACCGCCGAGACGTGGGCCGAGCAATACGGGCCGCTCTACCGCTTCGACATCGGCCGGCGCAAGGTCGTCGTCATCGGCGACGTCGAGACGCTCAACGCCCTGTTGCGCGACCGCCCGGATGGCTTTCGGCGCTGGCGCGAGATCCTCGACATCACCGAAGAACTGGGGCAGGTCGGCGTCTTTGCCGCCGAGGGCGAGGACTGGAAGCGGATGCGGCGGCTGGCGGTCACCGCCCTCAACAGCAACCACCTGCAGCGTTACTTCGAGATCGTCAGCACCTGTACGGAGCGGCTGCACCGGCGCCTGCTCGCGGCGACCCAAAGCGGCGGCGCCTTCGACATCGGTCAGGCTCTCTCCTCGTTCACCGTCGACGTCACCTCGGCACTCGCCTTCGGTCACGACCTGAACACGCTCGAGCGTGGCGACGACGGCTTGCAGGAACACCTTCACCGCGTCTTTCACATGACCAACCGGCGCCTTTTCCTCTCGGTTCCGTACTGGCGCTATTTCAAACTGCCCGCCGATCGCGCGCTCGACCGCTCCACCGAGGAGATCGAGAAGGCTGTGAGGGGTTTCATGGCCGAGACCAGGAAGCGGATCGCGGTGCGACCGGAGCTGCGCGAGGAGCCGGAGAACTTCCTCGAGAGCATGATCGCGGCGCAGGAAACGGATGGGGCCTTCAGCGACGAGGAAATCATGGGCAACGTCTTCACGCTCCTGCTGGCCGGCGAGGACACCACCTCGCACTCGATGGCCTGGACGATCTGGTCGCTGGCCCAACGCCCTGAGATTCAGGCCAGATGGGCGGAGGAGGCGGCCGAGGTGCTCGGCGAGCAGCTCTATGCGAGCGAGTACGACACGGTCGAGGGCTTCCGCTACGGCGAGGGCGTACTGCGTGAGTCGATGCGGTTGACGCCGGTGGTCCCGATCTCCGGCCTCGAGCCGCTCGCGGACACGGAGGTTGCAGGGGTGCGCATCCCGGCCGGCACGCGCCTCTTCCTGTTGCACCGCTACGCCGGGTTGCACGGCACCGAACGGGCGGATGAGTTCCGGCCCGAGCGCTGGCTCGAGGACGACGACGAGCTCGCGGTTCCCGACCAGAAGTCCTTCTTGACCTTCGGCGCCGGGCCGCGCTTCTGCCCCGGTCGCAACCTCGCCTTCCTCGAGGCGAAGACGGCGTTGGGAATGATCGCCCGCAACTTCGAGATCGAGCTAGACCCCAGCGCGGCGCCGGTCACCGAGCTGCTGGGTTTCACGATGAGCCCCAAGGGGTTGCGCGTGCGCCTGCGCGAGCGGACGCCTGCGATCGCCGCGTAGCTATAAGTTCGGCGCGTGCGATTCGAGAAGTGGCAGGCCCTGGGCAACGACTACCTGATCGTCGAGGCGGACGAGCTTCCATGGGAGCTGACGGCGGCGCGGGTGCAACGGGTCTGCGATCCGCACTTCGGCGTTGGCGCCGACGGCGTGCTGCTGCTCGCGCGCAGCGAGGACCCCGCCTACGTCGCGGAGCTGCGGATCTTCAACCCCGATGGCTCCGAGGCCGAGCTCTCCGGCAACGGCGCCCGGGAGGCGATCCTCTACCTGCGCCGGCACGGCTGGACCGAGGAGGACACCTTCTCGATCCTCACCGCCGCCGGTCCGGTGACGCCGACGATCACCTCGGAGCGCACCTGCTCGGTGGCGATGGGGCGGGCCGCCACTGCCTCCAAGGATTTCCCGGGCGGCGGGCCCGACGGTCGCGGCACGGTGAGCAGCGGCGGTCGCGAGTGGGCCTTCCAGCACGTCTCGATCGGCAACCCGCAGTGCGCGATCGTCGTCGGCGAGGAGCTGGAGGAGCTGGATCTCGGCGCGATCGGGCCGGGGATCGAAGCCAACGCGCTCTTCCCGAACCGGACCAACGTCTCCTTCCTGCGCGTCGACGGCAGCCGGGTGCGGGCGCGGATCTTCGAGCGCGGTGTGGGGGAGACGCTCTCCTCGGGGACCGGGGCCAGCGGCGCAGCGGTCACGGCCTTCCTCGGCGGCGCAGCGAGCCCGATCGCGGTCGAGCTCGACGGCGGTGAGCTCGTGGTCGAGATCTCCGATGAGCTCGACGTCACCCTGAGCGGCTGGGCCGAGCAGATCTGCGCCGGCGAGCTCTCGGACGAGCTGCTGAGCGCACTCGCCGAGCTGGACGGCTAGATTTCCGCGCCGATGGCGATCTCGGACCCGTCCAAGCGGCTGGAGGCGATGCCTCCCTACAAGTTCCAGGAGCTGGAGCGAACGATCGCCGACAAGCGGGCCGCCGGCATCGACGTGATCAGCCTCGGCATCGGCGACCCCGACGAACCGACCTACCCGCACATCGTCTCGGCGATGCAGGAGGCCGTGGCCGAGCCCGGCAACCAGCAGTACCCGAGCAACCGCGGCCGTGAGGAGTTCCGCCGAGCCTTCGCTGAGTTCTACGACCGTCGCTTCGGGGTTGAGATCGATCCCGAAAGCGAGGTAATCCCGGCAATCGGCGCCAAGGAGTGCATCTACAACCTCTGCTTCGCCTTCCTCGATCCCGGCGACGTGGCGCTTGCCTCCGATCCTGGCTATCCGGTCTACACCGGCGGCCCAATCCTCGCCGGCGCCAAGGCCGAGCTGCTGCCGCTGGTACCCGAGCTGGGCTTCGCGCCCGACCTCAGCGCGATTCCCGCCGAGGTGGCGGCGAGGGCGCGGCTGATGTTCATCAACTTCCCCAACAACCCGACCGGCGCCGTCGTCCCCGAGCGCTTCTTCGAGATGGTCGTCTCCTTCGCCCGCGAGCACGAGATCCTCGTCGTTCACGACAACGCTTACTCAGAGACCACATACGACGGCTACGTTGCACCCAGCTTCCTCGCCACGCCGGGCGCCAAGGAGGTCGGGGTCGAGGTCTTCTCGCTCTCCAAGGGCTTCAACATGACCGGCTGGCGCTGCGCCGCGATCCTCGGCAACGCCGAGGCGGTGCAGACCTACTGGCGACTGAAGACCAACGTCGACTCGGGCCTCTTCGAGGCCGTGCAGGTGGCCGGCGTCGCCGCCCTGCAGGGTCCGAGCGGCCCGCTGCAGCGAATGAACGAGACCTACACCCGCCGCCGCGACCTCGTCGTCGGCGCCCTGCGCGAGATCGGCGTCGAGGTCAGCGCGCCGAAGGGGACGATCTACGTCTGGGCGCCGGTTCCCGAGGGCCACACCTCGACCTCATTCGCCGAGCTGGTGCTCGAAGAGGCCGCCGTGGTCGTCTCGCCCGGCTCGATGTACGGGCCCAGCGGCGAGGGCTTCTTCCGCATCTCGCTTACGACGCCCGACGACCGCATCTCAGAGGCGGTCGAGCGGATGCGCAAGTACCTGGCGTAGGGAGCTATCCCGGTAGGGGTTGAGCGTCTTGTACTTTTTCGGCAATTCCTCGCGGCGCCAGCAACGGCGTCTCCACCGAAAAGTTAAGCGAAACCCCTACCGGGATAGCTCGCCTGCCTCAAGCTTCTTCCAATATCGATTGAGGCCGCGCCATTGGTATTGGGGCGGCACGCACTGGATCAGCTCCTCTGCGGCCTCGGGGGTGCTGGCGGAGGTGACGACACGTTCGCGGTGGCGCTGCTCGAACTCGTCCTCGGAGAGGTCGCGGGCCAGCTCGGCCTCCTCGCGCAGGCGCTCGCGTGTCAGCGCGAGATGCTCGGTTGGCTCCTCGATCGCGCCGAAGTGGGTGACGGCGAGGCGCTCGGGGCGCCATGACTCGACCAGGTCGATCGAGTCGAGCCAGGTCTCGATGTCGATGTCCGGCGGGGGAGTGGGCGGCACGACCAGGTCGACGCCGGGGATGCGGACCGCGGCGACGTCGCCGACGAATGCGGTGCCGCTCTCCTCGTGGAAATAGCAGACGTGGTGGGAGGCGTGGCCGGGCGTGTAGGCGACCCGCATGCCGAGCACCTCCTCGCCGCCGGCGAGCGGCCTCACGTTGGCCGCCGGGACGGGCACGATCTCGCCCCAGAGGTACTCCATCTGGTCGCCGTAGAGGCGCTCGGCGCTGGCCAGCAGCTTCGAGGGGTCGATCAAATGCGGGGCGCCACGCTCGTGCACGTAGACCTCGAGCTCGGGCCAGCGGCGCACCAGGGCACCGGTAGCGGCGGCGTGATCGAGGTGGATGTGGGTGAGCAGCAGCGCCCGCGGCTGCTCGTCCCCGAGCGCGTCAATCAGCGTCTCCATCGAGGACTGCGGACCTGGGTCCACCAGCACCCCGTCGACTTGCCAGCAGCCAATGACATGCGGCCGCCCCAAGTGCATGACGTCGATTACGCGCATCGCGACTCCCTCAAGTGGCGGGATCGGGGAACCGCTCGTCCGCTTCGAGCGTCTGCCGCATCCCCTCTTCCATGCCCCGAGGCGCATAGCCCAGCTCGCGGCCGGCCTTCTCGTAGCTGGCCCAGAAGGTGACGCCGTCGGCCGAGGAGATCAGCTCGCGCAGGTTGGGCGGCTGGCCCATCAGCTTGCCGACCAGCGGGCCGATCGGGGTCAGGGCCTTCATCACCCCGGTGGGCAACGCCCGTTTGGGCGCCTTGCGGCCGCTGGCGGCGGCGATCGTCTCGATCGCCTCGCGCATCGTCGTCGCCGGCCCGCTGATCACGTAGGTCTCGCCGACCTTGCCCTTGTCGAGGGCGAGGAGGATGCCGGCGGCGATGTCTTCCACGTGCGAGAGGCAGATGCCGAGGTCGGGGAAGGGCAGCAGGAAGAGGCGGCCGGCAAAGAATTCGCTCAGCAAATCGGCGATCTGAGAGGTGTCGCCCGGCCCGTAGACACCGCCCGGCTGGACGATCGTGCCGGGAAGGCCGTCCTCGGCCATCATCCGCTTGGCGATCCGGTGGCCCTCGAGCTTGGTCTCCTCGTAGTAGGAGGTGAACTCCTTGCCCGGGTGCTCGTAGCTCTCGTCGACGACCTTGCCGTGCGTGTTGCCGAAGATGCCGACGGTGGAGACGTAGACGACCTTGCCCACCTTGGCATCCAGCGCCGCCCGCAGTACGCGCTCGCTGCCGCGCACGTTGGCCTCGTACATCGCCGGGTGCTGCTTGGCCGGGATCCCGATCTCGTACATCGCCGCGGCGTGGATCAGGCCGTCGCAGCCCTCCATGCCGGAGCGCAGGGCCTCGGCATCGCCGAGATCGCCGCTGACCAGCTGGCAGCCGAGCTCCTTCAGCTTGCTCGCTTTCTCCGGACTGCGGACGAGGCAGACGACCTCGTCGCCGCGGGCGCGCAGCTGGCGCACGGCCTCGCCGCCGATGAAGCCCGTTCCTCCCGTGACGAAGACCTTCACGGGGCGAAAGCCTAGCCGCCCCCGGACGCGGACGCGGAGGCGCGAGATTTCCGGTCGTGATTAGCGCGCCCCCGCGGGAGCGGAGGAGGTGGCACCCGGCCGGTCCTACAATCAAGAGAAGTGCAGCGGTCGAGAAACGGGAGGCAAGTTGAAACGCGCAACGGCATGGGTGGCGCCGGTGTCGCGAACCCGCGTGCCCGCCAGCGGGCGCTGGCGATCGGCATCACCGATGGGCGCGAGGAAGGCGATCCGCTCGCCGAGTTGAAGGAGCTGCTGCGTACGGCGGGCGTTGCCACCGCGGGCGAGGCGGTGCAGCAACGCGAGAAGCCGGATCCCGACCGCTACGTCGGTCGCGGCAAGCTGACCGAGCTGAAGGCCGAGATCGAGGCCTGCGATGCCAACGTCGTCGCCTGCGACGACGAGCTGGCGCCGCGCCAGGAGCGCAACCTCGAGGCCGCCCTCGGGGTGCCGGTGATCGACCGCACCGCGGTGATCCTCGACATCTTCGCCGACCATGCCCACTCGGCCGAGGGCAAGCTTCAGGTCGAGCTCGCCCAGCTGGAGTACAACCTCGCCCGCATGCGCGGGCTCTGGACCCACCTCGAGCGGCTCGGCGGCGGGATCGGCACCAGGGGCCCGGGGGAGAGCCAGATCGAGACCGACCGCCGCCTCGCTCGCGACCGCATCGCGGCGTTGCGCCGCCGCCTCGGCCGGCTCGAACGCAACCGCGGCGTGATGAGGGCCCGCCGCGAAAGCTCCTCGCTGCCGCGGGTCGCCCTCGCCGGCTACACCAACGCGGGCAAGTCGACCCTGCTCAACGCCCTCACCGGGGCTGAGGTCGGAGTCGGCGACCGACTCTTCCACACCCTCGACCCGACCACCCGCAGCCTCGAGCTCTCCGGCCGCGACTACCTCCTCACCGACACCGTCGGCTTCATCGAGAAGCTGCCCCACCAGCTGGTCGAGGCCTTCAAGGCGACGCTCGAGGAGACCGTGCTCGCCGACCTGATCCTGCACGTGGTCGATGCGGCTGAGCCGGAGGAGCGCCGGGTGGTGGACATGCAGGCGGTCGACGAGGTGCTGGAGGAGATCGGCACCGGCGACAAGCCCCGCCTGCTGGTGCTCAATAAGGCGGATCTGCTGGATCCCGACGAGCGGGCCGAGGCGCTGCTGCGCCATCCCGGCGCGGTGCTGGTCTCCGCGCTCGCCGACATCGGCCTCGATCGGCTGCGCGAGGACATCGAGGCGGCCTTCGAGGACACCCTCGTCGAGGTCGAGCTGCTGATCCCCTACGCCGAGGGGGCGCGCCTGCACGAGCTGCACGAGATCGCCGGCGACCTCGAGCGGACCGAGCGCGGGGACGGGGTCCTGGTCCGAGCCAAGGTCCCGGCCGCCGAGCTGCACCGCTTTGACGATCTCGCCGTCGTCTAGGGTTGCGCCCCGTGAAACTGCCGATCGCCAGACTCAACGACGACGCCGTGTTGCCCAGTCGCGCCCACGAGGGCGACGCCGGGCTTGACCTCTACGCCTGCGAGGCGGCGCACATCGGGCCAGGGGAGCGCTGGAGCGTCGGCACCGGGATCGCGGTCGAGATCCCCGAGGGCCACGCCGGCCTGGTGCTGCCCCGCTCGGGCCTGGCCAAGCGCCACGGCATCAGCCTGGTCAACAGCCCCGGCCTGATCGATTCGGGCTATCGCGGTGAGATCCGGGTCCTCCTGCTCAACACCGACCCGGCCGAGGTCTTCCGGGTTGCGCCCGGCGACCGCATCGCCCAGCTCGTGATCAGCCCGATCGCCCTGGCCGAGCCGGTCGAGGCCGAGGCGCTCGCCGACTCCGCCCGCGGCGGCGGCGGCTTCGGCTCCAGCGGCCGCTAGGCAAGCGCCGCGCGCCGGGCCGACTCGTGTGCCGCGCGCTCGAGGTCGTCCTCCAGCGGCTCGAGCCGAGGGCGCTCGCCATAGCGCCGCTCCAGGGCGAGGGCGATCAGATGGTCGGCCAGCCAGGCGTTCTTGGGCAGCAGGGGACCGTGCAGGTAGGTGCCGATCAGGTTGTTGCGGCGCACGCCCTCGAAACCGTCCTCACCGTTGTTGCCAAAGCCCTTCAGCACCTTGCCCAGCGGCGTCGCTCCGCTGCCGAGATGGGTGCGCCCGCCGTGGTTCTCGAAGCCGGCCACGACCTGCGGCCCCTCGCCCAGGTCGACCTCGATCGCGACGTTGCCGATCAGGCGCGGCCCGGAGCTGCGAACGGTGCTGAGCTCAACCAGATCGAGGCCCGGCAAGCTCTCCTCATCCAGCTGGTAGCTGCTGCCGAGCAGCTGGTAGCCGCCGCAGACGGCGAGCACGACGGCACCGTCCTCGGTCGCCTCCGCCATCGCCGCGCGCTTGCTCTCGACCATGTCGGCGGCGACCGCCCGCTGGTCGCGGTCCTGGCCGCCGCCTAGGTAGATGAAGTCGTGGGCGGCGGGATCGAACCCCTCGCCGGGGCCGGCGCTGGCGTGGGCAAAGTCGATGCTCCGCCACTCGCAGCGCCGCTGCAGGAAGAGCATGTTGCCGCGGTCGGCATAGATGTTCATCTGCTCGGGGTAGAGGGCGAGGAAGCGCAGCTCCATCAGGCCACCTTCTCGAAGAGGACGACGGTGGAGCCGACGTGTGCTTCGGTCGCAGGTATCTCGCGCCGGCCGGCCGGCAGCAGTCCGGCGGCGCGACCCTCTTCTTCGAGTGTCTCGGCCGAGAACATCGCCAGCTCGATCTCGTTTAGCTCCTCGCTCATCTTGCCGTCGGGATCGACCGTCTGGCGCAGACGGCGCAGCAGGATCGCTTCCGGCAGGGCCACCGGCTCGAGCGGCAGGCTCGAGTAGATCCAGCCTTCGATCTCGCGCACGTCGGGCAGCGGCGGCGCACTCGTGCCCGGGGGCGCCGGATCGGGCATCGCCTCGACGATCGAGAAGGCAGCGCGGGCGCCCGGCAGCATGCTGTCCAGGGTGCAGGAGAGGCAAGCAACGCGCTCCTGACTGTCGCTGAGCAGCTGGATCAGCTGCATCGGGGCGATCACCAGGCTGAACTTGGTCGCCAGGGACTCGAAGGCGCGGACGTCGTCCTGCTCGGCGTCGGCTGTCGTCCCGTGCCCTCTTTCCCAGATCGCCTCGACCAGCTTCCTGTTGTGGTCGAGCCCGATCACGAGCAGGCCGGTCTTCGCGGCGAGGTGCAGCGTGACCCGGCCGGCGCCGCAGCCGAGCTCCATGATCGGCTTGTCCGTCTGGGCGGCGAGCTCCTCCCAGAGCGGCAGGTCGGCGGTGTAGCTACCGCACTCGACTTCGTGCCAGACCAGGCTGTTCACCGCCAGAACTCCTCGGCGAGGCCGCGGGAGGCGAGTAGCTTGCGCAGCTCCAGCAGCGCGGTGTAGGTGGGCAGGGCGAAGAGGCGCCTTGGATTCTCTGAGAGCGCCCGATCGAGCGATCCCTCGATATCCGACACGACCTCGATCTCGCGCTCGGGCCAGCCGGCGTACTTGAGCCGCAGGGCCATCTCCGGCGCCCGCGTGCCAGCGCAGACGACGCGTCGCACGCCGCCGGCGAGCAGCTCGAAGTCGGCGTCCCAAACCCAGGAGATGTCGCGCCCGTCGGCGATCCTGTCGTTGAGCCCGATCCAGAGGTCGAGCTTCTCCTCGCCCGCCTCGAGCAGGAGGGTGCGCAGGACCTCGTTGGCACCGGCGGGGTTCTTGATCAGCAGGATCGAGAGCTGGGAGGGGCCGATGGGGATCGTCTCGACCCGGCCGAAGGTGGCCCGCATCGCCTGCAGCGAGTCGGCGATCGTCGGCGGTGGCACGCCGAGCTCGAGCGCCGCGGTGACTGCGGCAAGCGCGTTGTAGACGTTGTAGAGGCCGGGCAGGGGTAGCTGAAGCTCAATCTCGCCCTGCGAAGTGCGCAGAGTCACCTGCGAACCCGACATCCCGCGCAGCTCGATCGCCGTGGCGGCGACGTCGGGCCGCGGCCGCCTGGCGCTGCAGTTCGGGCACGAGTAGTGGCCCAGGTGGCCGACGAAGGCGCGCTCGTAGGCGTAGGGGTGGCCGCAGCGGCGGCAGTGCTTGGCGTCGAAGGCGTGCTGGAGCTCGGGCAGGGCTTGGGCGGCATCCTCGATGCCGAAGTAGACAACGCCCTCGCGGGGCTCACCATTCTCGTCGCGGCCGAGGTCGGCGATCGCCGGGTCGTCGGCGTTGAGCGCGAAGCGGGTGCGGGCCGTGCGCGAAGCGACGGTCTTGCCCCACTCGGCCGCGAGGGTCTCCATCTCGCCGTAGCGGTCGAGCTGATCGCGAAAGAGGTTGCCGAGCACGATCAGCGAGGGCTCGAGCTGGGCCGCAACCTTGGGCAGCCATGCCTCGTCGACCTCGAAGAGCCCTTCGGAGCCGCGCTGCTCGAGCAGCGCCGTGGCGACGCCCCAGGTCATGTTCGAGCCGGCCCGGTTGTGGACCGGCCGGCGACCGTCGGCCTCGAGCGCGGCGGCGATCATCCCCGCGGTCGTCGTCTTGCCGTTGGTGGCGCTGATCAGCGTCGAGCCGCGATCGAGCCGCTTGCCGAGCCTGGCGATCGCCTCGGGCGCCATGCGCAGCAGCATCCTTCCCGGCAGCGTCGTACCGCCGCCGCGCCCGCTGGCCCGACTGGCGGCGCCGACCGCGCGGGCCGCGGTGAGCTTCGCGCCGAACAGCACTCAGGCCTCGGCGGCGGCCGGCGCGAGCACGCTGAGCGCGCGAGGCAGGACGCGGACCGAGACCGGAAGCTCGGTCAGGTGCTCGCCGTCCGCGTAGACGGGGAAGGGCCGGCTCGCCGTGATTTCCACCCGGGAGGCGCGGAACATGTGCACCTGCTCGTCGTCGATATGGGTGCCGTTGAACACCTTGCGCAGATTAGCCACGAAGCGCAGCTTGCCGACCTCGCCGACCGTGATCACGTCAAGCAACCCGTCATCGAGCTCCGCTTCCGGCGCAATCCGCATGCCACCGCCAAAAGTGCTGTTGTTGGCGACGGAGATCGAGTAGCCGCTGGTCCGGATTCGCTCGCTCTCGCTGCGGATCGTGAACCGCGCCGGCTTCCAGGTGAGCAGGGTGCGGAAAAGCGAGTACACGTAGACCAGGTTGCTGCGAATGATCGTCACTTCGTTGGCCAGGCGGTTGCATTCGGAGTCGAAGCCGACGCTGACGATGCCGAGGAAGCGCTTGCCGTTGGCCTCGCCGACGTCGATGCGGCGACTCTCGCCGGCGGCGAGCACCGCCACGGCGGCGAGCGGATCGTCGGGAATGCCCAGCACCCGGGCCAGGTCGTTGCCGCGGCCGCCGGGAACGATCCCGAGCGGCGTCTCCGATCCCGCCATCGCGCCACCGATCGCGCCGAGGAGGCCGTCGCCGCTGATCACGACCGGGACCTCGTCGGCCTCGACCGCCTGCAGAGCCCGCTCGACCCCGTCCTCGAGCCCGCGCGTGCGCTCGACCCGGAAGGGAATCCGCCGCTCGTCGAGCTCCTGCTCGATGACGGGCAGCAGCTTCAGCGTCCGCCCGTGAGCGGAGGCAGGATTGACCAGCAAGGTGAACGGCATGCCCTCGATCTCCATCCGTGTCGCAGCCTAAATGTCGGCCTGGGGGAGGCGCCTTTGCCACAGTCGCTGCCTGAGAACGCCCAGCGGGCCGGCGGGTGGGGAGGAGGCGACGATCAGGCGTGCCTCGGGCCGCATCACCCGCGCGATCTCGCGCGGCGCCGGGCGGCCCTCGAAGATCGCGACCAGGTCGAAGAACTCGTCCGGGAAGGGAAGCCGGCGCGGCGTCGACTGCTTGAAGGCGACGCGGCCCTCGGGGTCGAGGCCGACCCGCGCGCTCGCCGCTCGCACCCGCTCGGCGGAAGGATCGGTCCCGCGCACCCGCGCCGAGGGGAACTCGCGGGCGAGGAACAGCACCGGCTCGCCGTCGCCGCAGCCGCAGACCAGTGCTCGTTCGGGCGTGGGAACGTCGAGCACCGCGGTCGCGAGCCGGGTCAGGGCGGAGTCGGGCACGGGCGCGATGATCGCAACTGGCGCAGCCGGGAGTCGATCCTCTAGGCTTCCGCGCCGATGGAGCAGGGAACCGACCGTCGCCTGTTTATCCTCGCCGGCTTCGCGGTGGTGGCGATCGTGGTCGTGGCGGCGATCCTGATCAGTCGCGGCGGCGGCAGTAGCGACTCATCGACCACGGCCAGCTCCGGTGGCTGCAAGGAAGTCGAAGCGCCGGCACCGAAGAAGGTCAGCCTCAAAGCGCCGCCCCAGACCGTGAAGAAGGGCGAAAAGCTCACCGCCGCTATCGAAACCAACTGTGGCAGCTTCGAGATCGCCCTCGACTCGAGCAGGGCGCCGAAGACGGTCAATTCCTTCGTCTACCTCAGCGACAAAGGCTTCTATGACGACCTCACCTTTCATCGCATCGCACCCGGTTTCGTGATCCAGGGCGGCGACCCGCTCGGCACAGGACTCGGCGGACCTGGCTACACCGTGGTCGAGAAACCCCCGGCGAACCTCTCCTACACCGAAGGGACGGTGGCGATGGCCAAGGGTCCGACCGAGCCGTCTGGCACCTCGGGCAGCCAGTTCTTCATCGTCACCGGCGCCGACGCCGGCCTGACGCCCGAATACGCCCTGGTCGGCAAGGTCAGCCAGGGCATGGACGTCGTCACCCGCATCGGCAAGCTGGGCACACCGGAAGAAAAACCCAAACAGACGGTGCTGATCGAAAAGATCACCATCGAAAAGGGCTGACTGCACTAGTCTGAGCCGATGGCCAAGGTCGACGTAGGAGATGCGGCACCGGATTTCGAGCTGCCCGGCACGGGTGGCAAGACCTACAAGCTCAGCGACTACCGCGGGCGCAAGCTGGTGCTCGCCTTCTATCCGGGCGATTTCACCGCCGTCTGCACCAAGCAGTTCTGCTCTTATCGCGACCAGAGCGAGAAGCTCGACCAGATCGGCGCCGACGTGCTGGGGATCTCCCCGCAGTCGGTCGAGTCGCACGAGCGCTTCACCCAGGAGAAGAGCCTCAACGTGCCGCTGCTCGCCGACGAGGACAAGGCGGTCGCCAAGGCCTATGGAGTGCTCGCCGGCCCGATGGTGCGGCGGGCGATCTTCGTCATCGACGAGCAGGGCATCATCCGCCACCGCAAGGTGACGCTGGTCGGCCTCAGCTTCGAGTCGGTCGACGATCTCGAGCAGGCAGTCGCCGCCGTCGGCTAATGCCGCCGGGGGCGGTCGCGTTCGGCACCGACACCGAGCCGGCGATTCGGGGTGAGACGGTGGGGGAGGGACCCCCGATCGTGCTCTGCCACGGCATCACCGCCACCCGTCACTCGGTGATCCACGGCTCACGCCGGCTCGAGCGTGCCGGCCACACGGTGATCGGCTACGACGCCCGCGGTCACGGCGAGTCCGACCCTGCTCCGCCCGGCGCCGGTTATGGATACCCGGAGCTGAGGGGAGACCTGAGGGCCGTAATCGAAGACCAGGCCAGTGGGGTACCCGTCCTGCTGGCGGGCCACTCGATGGGCGCACATACAGCTGTCGGCTTTGCCCTGGAGGACCCGGACCGCGTGGCGGGGCTGGTCGCGATCGGACCGGCCTACGACGGCGAGATCGGCGATCGCTCGCTGCGCTACTGGGACGGGCTTGCCGCGGCGCTGAAGCAAGACGGCATTGACGGGTTCGTCGCCTACATCGACCGCGTCCAGGGCATCGACCCGCGCTGGCGCGACTCGGTCCTGCGCTTCACCCGCGAACGGATGGAACGCCACCTTCATCCCGAGGCGCTGGTCGCGGCCCTGCGCGAGGTGCCGCGGTCGCGGCCATTCGGGGCCATGGCCGAGCTCGAGGGCCTGGCGGTGCCGACGCTGGTCGTCGCTAGCCACGATGCCGCCGACCCGGGCCATCCCTACGCGGTTGCCGCCGAGTACGCGGCGCGCATTCCCGGCGCTCGCCTGGTCAGCGAGCCCGAGGGACAGTCGCCCCTGGCTTGGCAGGGAGGGCGTCTCTCGCGCGAGATTGAGGCTTTCTACAGAGAGCTGCAATAGCGTGACGGGCATGAAGGCACCGGCGGAGGGCACGCTGCGAGGAATTGGGACCTTCCTCGCGACTTTCGGCCTCGGCGTCGCCACCTACATCGCAATCGCCGATTCCGGTGGCGGCTCGCCGGTCTGCATCGCCGGCGGTCACGGTTGTCAGACCGTAGCCGAGAGCTCCTACTCGCACCTGGCCGGGGTCAACATCGCGATCTTCGGTATCGCCGGTTACGTGGTGCTGCTCGCCTGTGCGCTGCTGCGCGGCGACGCCTTTCGCCTGACCGCCTTCGTCGTCTCGCTGATCGGCTTCGGCTACAGCCTCTACCTGACCTACCTCGAGCTCTTCACGATCGACGCGATCTGCCAGTGGTGCGTGGCCAGTGCGGTACTGATGACCCTGCTCTTTGTTACCAATGCAGTGCGCATGTTGGCCTACGTCGGAACCGAGCCGTGAGCGGGCGCCGCGATCGCGAGGCGCGCCGCGACGAGCGCCTGGAGGAAGAGCAGCAGGCCGGCGCGGCGGAGCGCCGACAGCGCATGGTCAAGCTTGCCAGCGCCGGCGCATTTCTTGCCCTGGTCGTGGTGGCGGTCCTGATCGTGGTCAGCAGCGGCAACAGCAGCGGTGGCGACAGCAGCAACATCGTCGAAGCCAAGGAGGTCGACGAGCTGCTGGCCGGGATTCCTCAGAAGGGCATGGTGCTCGGCACTCCAGGCGCCAAGGTGGCCGTGCTCGAGTTCGGCGACCTACAGTGCCCGGTCTGCAAGGGCTACTCCGAAGAAGTCCTGCCGCAGGTGATCGAAAACCGGGTGCGGAGCGGAGAAGCGACGCTCGACTTCCGCAACTTCACGATCATCGGGCCGCAGTCGAAGCCGGCCGGGGCCGCCGCGCTCGCCGCCGGCGAACAGGGCCGCGGCTGGAACTTCGTCGAGCTCTTCTACCGCAACCAGGGCAGCGAGGACTCGGGCTACGCCGACGACGCGTTCCTCACCGCGATCGCCAAAGCGGCCGGCGTGCCGGACCTTGCCAAGTGGAACCAGGCGCGCGAGAGCCCGGCCGCGCTCTCGCGGGTCGAAGCGACGAGCGCCGAAGCCGAAAATCTCGGCTTCACCGGCACGCCGTCCTTTGCCCTCGAAGGACCGGGGGCCAACGGGACCGAAGCGATCGGCACGCCGGAATCGGTCGGCGCGCTCGAATCGGCGATTGAAAACGCAGGGAAGTAATGGCCGGGAAAAGAGCGGCGATTGGGGCGAGCCTACTGGCGTTGGCCGTTCTCTACGCGATGCTGCTTCCGGTCGGCGCCGCGGCGATCAGCGGACCTGAAATCGTCCAGCGGCTGAGTCAGCAGCGCGAAGCAAACGGGATCCCGGGCGGGCTGATCGAGCGGCCGGACTGGTCGGCCGATTGCGCCAAGCACAACTACTACGGAGAGCAAACCGGCGAACTCAGGCACTCCGAGGACCCGAGCAGCCCCTACTACAGCGCCGAAGGGAACTGGGCAGCGGAAAACAGCGTGCTCGCCAGCGGTTCCAGCTGGAGCCAGGGCAACCCCTGGGAGGAAGCGCCGATCCACCTGATCCAGCTGCTGGCGCCGCCGTTGAGCGAAATGGGTGCGGCCGAAAACGACAACCACAACTGCGCCACGACCTGGCCCGGCTACCAACGGCCCGAACCGACGAGCCTCACGGCCTACAGCTACCCCGGCAACGGCGTCTCCGGGGTCGTACCGACCGAGCGAGCCTCCGAGTCGCCCTCGGTGCCCGGCGACCGGGTCGGCCTGCCCGAAGGCACGGCCACCGGTCGTTATCTCCTGGTCTATCTCTCGGGCGTCGAACCCAGCGATGCGCCCGACGTCACCGTGACCGCGACGCTCTCCGCCGCCGCCGGTCCCGTCGATCTGCGCGTGGTCGACTCGACCGACGAAGAGATTGGCGGCTACATGCCGCAGCCCTCGGCCTTCCTGATCCCAGCTCAGCCGCTGAAGCCGCTGACGGGCTACCAGGCGGACGTCAAGTGGTCGATGGAGGGCGCGGTGCTATTCGACCAGCGCCTCTCGTTCACGACGGGTACCAACCCCGGCGAAGGAATCGTGCCGGTCAAGAAGCACCGCCGCCGCTGCGCTCGTTACTCGCGGGCCGCGAGCTCACTGCGAAGACGCGCCGCCAGGGCCCGTCTTCATCACCTGCTCGCTCGCTCGCGGCAGCTCAAGCGGTTGGCGAGGCGTAAGAGCAAGCAGGCGAGGCATTGTCGGGCCAATCTTCGCCTGAGTTGACATAACCACCATTATCGTGCGTTAGTAAGTTCTAAGCACTACTCCATTTAGTTAGTGTGGCGCCGCATGGGCCCTCACCAGAGTCGGTGGCTTTCTGGTCAATCTGAGCTGGAGAACTCCCGGGAGGCCCATCTCGTGGCGGATGTGGACGCAATCGCCAAGGAGGCAGCGGCAAGCGGTGCGCCCGATGCCGTGATCCAAGAAAAAGTAAACCAGTGGTGGTCCAGCCAGGACGTAGCCGCACGAGACCACCTGGCTCTCAGCAACAGCGCCCTGGCCGATCTCCGCGATTCGCTGGTGGGCGATTCGTCGAGAGCGAAAGTCCGTTCGCGGCTACAGCGTTCTGCCGCCTGGGTCTTCGACCACTATGTCGCGGTAGCCAGCCTCGTCGCCGTGGTGGCAACCGGCTTTTACGGCCTCGCCTACGAGCGTTTCTATTCCTCGCTCAACATCTCACCTGAGCAGGCCGGTCTGAGCCCCACGGAGGTTCTCGCTCACTCCGCGGTTGGTGGCCTCGTGATGACGATCCTGGTAGCCCTTCTCTTCTTCTTTCCCCTGCTTCCGATCGTCCCTGTCCGCGAGGATCCGCAGGCACAGACGATTAATGGAAGCTGGCGAGAGTTCTTCTTCAATGCGTTGATAACGGCCGCTGCCGTTCTCGGGCTATTCGTCCTAACAGTGATCGTCAATGCCCCACTCGCCGTGGGCGCCATTTTGTCAATCACCCCACTTGGCTTTTTGTTGTTCTACGGATTGCGATGGCGGCGACAGGGTCGGCTGCCCTTCTCTCCGCGCCCACTGCTCTTTCGCCGTGGTCAGTACGGACTCGCCTTCGCCCTCTGCCTGCCGGTCGGTCTGCTCGGCGCCGGTACGATCACCGTGGACCAGGCGACTCGCCTCGGACGGCGGGCAAGCGAGGGTGAAGCGATTCACGCACCCAAGGTGGCCGGCTTTCCTTTCTTGGGGGTGACCGCGGAGCCGGCGTTGGTCACCTGGAGGAAACGCGATCCACTCGCGGTGGGGATACCCCGGTGCGTCTTCTATTTGGGTTACTCCAATGGTGACGCCGTTCTCTATGACCACCGTACCCACGCCGCCTTTCAGGTGCCTGCCGACGAGATGACGATCGAGCTTCGCAGTGATATGTCGAGTTGTGAGGCGCCGGTCGTCGCCACGCCACCTTCTGTGCGGTGGGTCCACCACCGGTACCTGGAATGCATGCCAGGCCACTGGCACTCCTTCCTCTCGCCCTGGTTCAACTACAGCTGGACATCGCAGGGGGTCACCTTGGCCGGGGCTCCTCGCCACGGCGTCCGGAGGCTGCCGACCAAGGGCAATGTGCCCCCGGGCTCCATAGTTCGCTGTCGTGTGCTGGCAAGCACCGGCTATGGTCGGCAACTGGCTCTCAGCAAGCCATTTCGGGTGCCCGGTGCAAGTCGATGAAGATTGAAGGGCCGGCTAGGCCGGGCGTACCGCACTGCCGCTGACCAGCGGTCTGATGATCGGTGGCGACTTGGGCAACCGGCCCCGCTCGGTCTGCTCGAGCTTGAGCGACGACGCCTCGATCATTGCCACCGTGTCGCGGTTGCAGTGACAACCGTCAGCGAGGAAACGCCAGGGCTTCTCGAGGCGATCCTGCCAGCCGGCTAGCCCGGCCTCGTCGGCGCGCACGTGCTCGATGAAGAGCAGCTTGCCGCCTGGCTTGAGCACCCGCGCCGTCTCGCGCAGTGCCACTGCCGGGTCGGGGACCGTGCAGAGGACCAGGGTGAAGACGGCGGTGTCGAAGCTGTCATCGGCGAAGGGGAGCTCCTGCGCAGAGGCCTCGACGATCTCGACCCCTCCCCTCCCCGCGGCTTTTGCTCGAAGCTGCTTGATCATATGAGGGTCGGGCTCGGCCATGACCAGCTCGCTTACCGCCTCGGGAAAGAGGTCGAGGTTGACGCCGGTGCCGGCGCCCAGATCGACTGTCCTCCCACTCGCCTGAGAAAGCAGATCGCGGCGCATCTGCCGCAGTCCACCCTCCTCGGTTGCCTTCAGGCCGCGGTCGTAGAGGGCCGCGAAGGCCCGGCCCCAGGTGGCGTCGTAGAGCGCACTCATCGTCGATGTGTACGGCGGAGTCGCGAGCTGAGTTCAGGCAGCGTCGCGCTGTGCCGGAGCGGTCTCCGGCTCGGACTCGCTCGCCGCCGGCTCGCTCGCCGCGGCCCGCTCCTCGTAGCGACGGCGGGCGCCATGGTCGACCTCGGTCATCAGCTTGTCGGCTTTCATCAGGCGACTGAGGCCCTCGCGCCAGCCTCGCGGCAGGTTGGCGACGAGCTTGAAGAAGACACCGTTCTCGCGCGGCACCCAAACGTCGAAGCGCGGCACTTCCAGGGCGTCGACGATCTCGTTGGCGACGTCAGCGGCCTCGACCGGGCGGATCAGCCTCTGCCCCACCCCGGCGGTCAGCTCGGTATTGACCACGGTCGGCATCACGCAGGCGATCTCGATGCCGCTGCCGCGCAGCTCGGCGCGGGCCGCCTCGCTGATCCCGACCACAGCGTGCTTGGTGCCTGAGTAGGTGGCGATGCCGGGGAAGCCGCCCTTGCCGGCCTGCGAGGCGAGGTTGACGATGTGGCCGTGCCCGCGCGGCTGGAAGCGTTCGATCGCCAGCTGCATGCCGACGATCACTCCGTAGATGTTGATGTCGAGCTGGCGCTTGATCGAGGCGTCGGACTCCTCGGCCAAGGGCGTGACCGGCATGATTCCGGCGTTGTTGATCACCACGTCGAGCGGGCCGAGCTCGCGCTCGGCAGAGTCGAGGAAGGCGGAGAAGGAGCTGCGGTCAGTGACATCGAGCGGCAGCGCGACGGTGCCGCCGCCCAGCTCCCCCGCCGTGCGCTCGGCCAGCTCAAGGTCGAGGTCGCCGATCGCCACGCGGCAGCCCTTGCGCACCAGTGCCGTCGCGGTCGCCTTGCCGATCCCGCGCGCACCGCCGGTGATCGCCACGACCTTGTCACTGAGGGACTGCCGCTGCTTTGCCATCGGGACCTCCTCCTCGGCGAGCGCTAGGCCGCCGGCTTGTAGACGGTGACCACGGCGGCGCCGCCGAGGCCAATGTTGTGCTGCAGGGCCAGCTTGGCGCCCTCGACCTGCCGCTTGTCGGCGTCGCCGCGCAGCTGCCAGGTCAGTTCGGAGCACTGCGCCAGCCCGGTCGCGCCCAGCGGGTGGCCCTTGGAGATCAGCCCGCCGGAGGGGTTGACGACGATCTTGCCACCGTAAGTGGTCGCTTCTTCCTCGACCAGCTTGTGCGCCTCGCCCTCGGCGGCGAACCCGAGCGCTTCGTAGGTGATGAGCTCGTTGGCGCTGAAGCAGTCGTGCAGCTCGCAGACGTCGACTTCCGCGGCGGCGACGCCGGCCTCGGCGTAGGCCTCCTCGGCCGCCTGCTTCGACATGTCGGAGCCGACGATCTTCATGCAGTCGGTGTCCTCGGCGAAGGTCGAGCTGAGGTCGGTGACCATCGACTGGCCGGCGATCTCGATCGCCCGGTCGCCGAGGCCGTGCTCTTCGACGTAGCGCTCGGAGGCGACGATCGCACAGGCCGAGCCGTCGGAGGTGGGCGAGCACTGCAGCTTGGTCAGCGGGTCGTGGATCATCCGCGCGCCCTTGATGTCCTCGAGGCTGTACTCGTCCTGGAACTGAGCGTAGGGGTTGTTGACCGAGTGCTTGTGGTTCTTCCAGCCGATCCAGGCGTAGTGGTCGGGGTTGGAGCCGTACTTCTGCATGTGATCGCGACCGGCGTTGCCGAACATCTGCGGCGCCGGCGGCGACTGCTCGGGATCGCGGATCTCGAACATCCGCATCGCGTGCTTGTCGAGCGCGTTGGTGCGGTCGGTGTACTTGACCCCGAGTGAGCCGGGCTCCATCTTCTCGAAGCCAAGCGCCAGGGCGCAGTCGACGAGGCCGCCCTTGACCGCCTGGCGGGCCAGGAACAGCGCCGAGGAGCCGGTCGAGCAGTTGTTGTTGACGTTGACGACCGGAATTCCGGTGAGGCCGAGCTGGTAAAGCGCCCGCTGGCCGTAGGTGGAGTCGCCGTAGCAGTAGCCGGCGAAGGCCTGCTGCACGTCCTCGTAGGGAATGCCGGCGTCGGCGAGCGCCTTCTCCCCCGCCTCCTTGGCCCAGTCGGGGTAGTCGCCCTCCTTGGTGCCGGGTTTCTCGAACTTGGTCATCCCGACCCCGATCACGAACGTGCGGTTGCTCAAAGTCTGCTCCTGTGTCGCCGCGGGCGCCTGCCGCGGTTTGGCTGGTCAGCCAGGAAATCTACCGGTCGGACCGGTGCGGTGGCGATACTGGGCCCGGTGATCGTCGATTGCGGGGTCTACGAGAAGGGCCGGCGGCGTGGCGAGAAGCTCAGCCTCGAGCAGGCGCACGAGGCATCCCGTGCCGAGGATGCCTTCGTTTGGCTCGGCGTGGTCGAGCCCTCGGCTGAGGAATTCGAGGTCATCGCCCGCCAGTTCGCCCTGCACGAGCTCGCGGTGGAGGACGCGATCAAGGCCCAGCAGCGGCCCAAGGTCGAGCTCTTCGGCGACACCCTGCTGGTCGTCGTCAAGACGATCAACCGTCCCGAGCCCAGCCACGCGGTCGAGGTCGGCGAGTTGCTGCTCTTCGTCAACTCCGACTTCATCATCACCGTCCGCCACGGCGAGGGCGCGCTGAGCTCGGTCCGGGAGCGGGTCGAGCGCCGCCCCGACCTGCTCGCCCACGGCACCGGCGTCGTCCTCTACGCGATCCTCGACCACGTGGTCGACGACTACGGCGAGGTCGCCCAGGCGGTTGACGGCGAGATCCAGGCGGTCGAGCGCCAGGTCTTCTCGCCCGAGCGCAGCAACCCGGTCGAACAGATCTACAAGCTCGAGCGCGAGGTCCTCGACCTCTACCGGTCGTCTCCCCCCTGCTCGAAGCTGTGGACGAGATCAGCGAAGGCCAGTTCGAGGCGATCCCGAGCGCGCTCGACGACTACTTCCGCGACGTCCACGACCACCTGCAACGCGTGACCGGACGCGTCGCCGGCTTCCGCGAGCTGCTGGGCGGCGCCCTACAAGCGAACCTGACCCAGGTCTCGGTGCGCCAGAACGAGGACATGCGCAAGATCTCGGCCTGGGTCGCGATCGCCGCCGTGCCGACCATGGTGGCCGGCATCTACGGAATGAACTTCGACCACATGCCGGAGCTGCACTGGCGCTACGGCTACTTCACCGTGCTCGCCCTGATCGCCCTGGTCTGCCTGGCGCTGTACCGGCGCTTCAAGCGCGTCGGCTGGCTGTAAGCCTCCTCGTTTGGATCGCTCAATTAGACTTGAGCATTCATCGGGCGAAGTGAGAGGAGATGAGTTCGATGCAGCGGAGGTCAAGCACCGCTCTTTTGTGCGCCGTGACAAGCGCGTTTCTGCTTGCCGCGAGCTTCGCCGCGAGTGCGAGCGCCAGCGCGGCCTGGAAGTTCGAAGGCAAACAGCTGGAAGGCGTCGAAACGATTGCCGGCAAAGCGCTGGAAGACCGTCTGGGGGTTCCCGGACTGATGACGAAATGCGAACTGACTTACAAAATGACCATCTTCAACAGCGCCGGGGTTGGCAAAGGAGAAATCACCGAACTGCTGCTCAAAAACTGCAGCACCAGCAGTAAAGCCTGCGTGGTCGAATCGGCCACTGCCAAAAAACTCCCCTGGCCACTGCACTTGGCGACCGTGGGAACGAGCATCTACGTGATCCTCGAAAAAGTTCGGTTCGACCTCATCTACAAAGGTGAAGAATGCGCACTGAGCGAAACCCTGATCACCGTAACCGGCTCCGCGGGCGGTCTCTTCAACAACACGAGCTCGACGATCGCCTTCAGCTCCTTGAACTCTGCGAAAACCGGCACCGAACTGAGGGCGTTTGGGGAAAGCGTCGAATGGGCCTGCGTCCTGACGACCGAAGCGACCGGTGCACACAAAGAACAGGCGCTCGAGGTCGGATGATGGGAAAATCGAGACACATTCTTTTGTCGAGCCTGGCGCTGGCGCTGCTGCTCTCGGCCGTGTCCGTGACAGCCGCCGTCGCAAGTCCGGCATGGAAGATCGGTAGCTCGGAATTCACCGGGACGGAAACCGTGCTTGCCGAAGCGACGAAAAGCACGCTAACCATCCCCAGCCTGACGACCACATGCGACTTTCCGGTCGAATCCGTCGGTGCCGAAGATCTGCCCTGGGCCCTGCGTGGCATGACCGTGAAAGCGAACAACTACGTCATCTTCGAAGGAGTCCGGTTCTCCCTTCTCTATGAAGGGCCGTTTTGTCCGCTGGCTGAAACCGTCGTCGCCTTCCACGGTTCGGCCGGCGGCCTCTATAACAACCTGACCCAAAGCTTCAGCTTCAACTCGTCGACCTTCGCGACCACGAAAACCAAACTCGCCGCCCTCGGGACGACCGTCGAATGGGGCGGCATCTTCCCTGTGGAACTAACCGGGGCGAACGCCGGTCTCGACCTGGAGCTATGACCGCACGCTGAGGGAGTGGGACCGGGCGGGATTGGGCCAGAGAAGGAAGGAGGCTCCGGCGATTGCGATGCCGATCGCCGTCGCAATCGCACGCTGGCCGGCCGCGTGTAGCGCCGCCTCGCCGATCGAGTCGGCAAGGAGTACCGCGTAGGTCGTGATCGCGGCGGTGAAGAGTGCGTACTGGACTGTCAACAGGCCGTAGGCGAAGGCGGTGGCGATCGTCAGGGCCACCGCCACGGCGACACCGCTGCCGCCGATCCACTCGGCCAGCGCCGTGGCCAGCACCAGGCCCGCCGCCGTCCCAACCGCGCGCAGGATCAGGCGGCGAAAGGTCTCTTCTCTCTCGGGGCGCAGGACGAAGAGGATCGTCAGCGGAATCCAGAAGCCGTGTTCGTGCATGCCGATCAGCCAGTAGACCGAGACGCCGGCGGCGAGGGCGGCGCCGAAACGCAGCCCGTGCCGGAAGCTGGTCGAGCTCAGGCTGAGGTTCGAGCGCAGGGCATGGAGGACGGCACGGCTGTCCCATCCCTCCGCCCCACCCTCCTCATTGTGGTCGCCGGCGATCCAGACGCAGGCGGAGAAGGCGGCCTGCAACAGTCCGCCGGCCGTCGCGAGGAGGAAGGCTGCGCCGATGTCGCTGAGGTCAAGCGGCAGGTCCTGGGCGATGACCAGGGCGAGCGCGACCGAGAGTCCGGCGATCGAGAAGCGCAGCGAGACGGAGAAGCAGTAACCGGCGGCTGCGCCGACGAGCCCGATCGCGACGATCGCCGGTAGGGCGCTCGACCCCGTCAGTACGCCCAGTGCCGCGGCAAGGCCGATCAGCGGCGCGACCGCCGCCTGCCAGGCAGCCCGGGTGCGCGCGGGCGCGTCGAGCCCCGGGAAGCCGGCAAGCAGCGCGCCGGTGCCGATCGCCCCCTTGCTGGCGCTGTTCAGCCCGAGCTCGAGCAGCAGCGCCAGCCCGACCGGCACCGCAACCAGGGCCCCGCGCCGCAGCGCCGGCCCCGGCTGGCTCGGCCCGACCGCCAGCAGTGGCGACGCTCTCAGGCGACTGGCGGTTCCTGCTGCGTTGAAGAGCTCCACGCCGCAAGTCTCTCGCTGGGGGCGGCGGCGAGGGCGAAGCTCAGCGCGTAAGGGAGGTGCTTGCCGCGGTAGCAGGGGCAGGGGTTGTCCTCGCAGGCGACGCCGTCGTTGTCGCCATCGAGGCGGTCGGGGTCCTTCTGCGGGCCACCGTGCCTGAGAAAGAAGAGCTGGGCGGCGCGCTGGGTCCTGAAGTTCGCGCAGTCCTTGTCCGCGGCCGAGGCCTTAGCTGGCAAAAGCAGCACCGAGGAGACCATCAGGGCGGCGAGGCAGCTGAGAAACGGCTTGAGCAGGGCTAAGTGCACGTTCAAACTCCTTTCGTTCCTGGACAGAGACCGGAGCGATCTTAGAAGCGGGAGCGTCCGATAAGGGGTCCCAAGTACCCTGGTGGGCCGTGCTTTTCGCCGCCCTGAGCACCGATCCGGCCGCCGGAGTCGGCATCTTCGCCGCCCTCGCTGCGGGGATCGTCTCCTTCCTCTCTCCCTGCGTGCTGCCGCTGGTTCCGGGATACCTCTCAGCCGTGAGCGGTGTCTCGGCGGCCGAGCTGGAGACAGCAGGCTGGCGGCGCATCCTCGCCCCCAGCCTGCTCTTCGTCGCCAGCTTCTCCGCCATCTTCGTCGCCGAGGGGTTGACCGCGACGGCCCTGGGCTCCGCCTTTCAAGACCACGAAGAGCTGCTCAGCAAGATCGCGGCAGCGCTGATCATCGCCATGGGCGTCCTTTTCGTCGCCTCGCTCTTCGTCACCCGCCTCAATCGCGAGTGGCACGTCGACGCCCTGCTCGAGCGGGCCGGCAAGGGCGGGCCGATCGTCGCCGGGGCCGCCTTCGCGATCGCCTGGACTCCCTGCATCGGGCCGACCCTCGGCGCCATCCTCACCGCCGCCTCGCTCTCGGGCTCGGCCGCTCACGGCGCCCTGCTCCTCGTCGTCTACTCCGCCGGGCTGGCGATCCCCTTTCTACTCACCGCGATTGCTTTCTCGCGCATGACGACCGCCTTCACCGTGGTCAAGCGCCATTACCAGGCGATCGTCGCCACCGGCGGCGTGATCCTGATCGCGATGGGCGTGCTGATCTGGACCAACGAGCTGACCCAGCTCAATTCCGAAGCCCAGCGCTGGCTCTCCGGCCTTGGCCTCGATTTCTGGAACAGCGTCTGAGCATCCCGAGATCGCTTCAACCCGCCATATACGCGGGTTGAGACGTACTCGTCAGTTATTGACGACCGGGACTACGGTCTCGAGCTCTTGGCCGATCGCCTCGGTCTCCTCGAGGCCCTCGCCGTCGAGGTCGCGCGAGCAGACGATGCGGAACCGCCCCGTGCCGATCTCCGCGTCGGGCACCACCGGCAAGCCCCGAATGTGATCCCAGCCCAGCCGTTCGACCTCGAACGGGTTCATCCGCACCTCAGCCGCCGGGAAGGGGCAGTTGGAGTTGTGTTGGTCGATCGCCTTGGAGATCGCCTCGAGGTTCTTCGCCTCAGGAGAAGCCATCGTGGAGAAGTCTAAGAGGGCCGTCTAGCTAGAGGGTGCCGCCGGTGTCGTACGCCTCGCCCGGCGTGGCGCCGAGCGCCAGTAGGCGCAGTCCATCGGGGCCCGGCGTGACCTTGCGCTTGACCGTAGGGCCGACGCGGACGATGTGGTCGGGGCTGAGCTCGTAGCGCTCCCCGTCCGCTTCGAGCGTGCCGGAGCCGCGCAGGGCGACGTAGACCTCCTCCTGCCCCAGCTGCTGAGGGCGCTTGGCGAACATCTCGCCGCCTAGACCGTCCTCGGAGTGGTCGTGCTCTGGGTATTCGTCGGCGCCGGGATCGAGGTCGACGATCGAGATGCCAAAGGCGCTGATGCCGAGGCCCGCGGCAACCTGGACCATCGAGACCTTCTCGAAGTAGCCGTCGATGGCGTCGAGGTCGTCGATTTTGCTGTGGGTCACGTCGGCCATGCCGACACGCTACCCGCCCCTCAGCGTCCGAATCGCCGTCCCCCGTCCCTCCTACCATCGGATCGTGGCTTTCGAGCGGACCGTTGCGCACCTCGATATGGACGCGTTCTACGCGTCGGTCGAGCTGCGGCGGCGGCCTGAGCTGAAGGGGAAGCCGGTCATCGTCTGTGGCTCGGGGCCGCGGGCGGTGGTGACGACGGCAAGCTATGAGGCGCGCAAGCTGGCCGGGATCCACTCGGCCATGCCGGCGGCCGTGGCGCGCCGGCGGCTGCCCGATGCGGTCTACCTGCGGCCGGACTTCACCGCCTACCGCGAGGCCTCGGTGCATGTGATGGAGGTGCTGAGAGGCAACGCCGAGACGGTCGAGGTGGTCGGGCTCGACGAGGCCTACGTCGATCTAACCGGGCTTTTTTCGCCGAAGGCGACAATGCGTCGGATCGCCAGCGAGATCCGCGAGCAGACGGGACTGACCTGCTCGGTCGGCATCTCCGAGAGCCGCATGCTGGCCAAGATCACCAGCGAGCTGGGCAAGCCGGCCGGCCTGGTCGTGCTCTCGCGCGAGGAAGCGCTGGAGCGCTTCGCCGGCGAGTCGCCGGGCCTGATCCCCGGCATCGGCCCGAAGACGGTGACCAAGCTGGGCGGGATGGGGATCCGCACGCTGATGGAGCTGCGCGCTCAGGATCCCGAGATGCTCGAGGGCGCGTTCGGGCCGAGGCAGGGGCGCTGGCTGCACCGCCGCGCCCACCTCGAAGACGAGACGCCGGTGACGGTCGTGCGCGAGACCAAGTCGCAATCGACCGAGATCACCTTCGACGTCGATGTCGGCGACCGCGCCGAGCTCGAGGCCCACCTCGGCCAGCTCGCCGAGGAGCTCTGCCGGCGACTGCGGGGGCGCGAGCTGCGGGGGCGCTCGATCGGGATCAAGGTGCGCCTCGACGACTGGACCAACGTCACCCGCTCGCACACGGTTGCCGAGCCGACCGACGATCTCGCCGTTGTCGGACCGATCGCCCTCGACCTCCTGCGCGCCTACGACCCGCCCCGGCCGGTGCGCCTGCTCGGAGTGCGAGTCGCCTCGTTCGAGAGCGAAGCGGAGGAGACTGCCGCGCCCGAGGAGGAACGCGATCAGCTCCAGCTTGGCTTGACCGCCTGAACCGCTCGCCCGCTTCGCAAAAGCCCTTGGAACGTGTGCGAAGATTGCTCCGATGAGCGCTGATCGACTAACTGGACTCGACTCGTCATTTCTGCATATGGAGCGCGCCGGCGCCCACATGCACGTCGCCTCGACCAGCATCTTCGAGGGGCCGGCGCCGAGCATCGGCGAGTTCCGCGATCACATCGCCTCGCGGCTGCACCTGGTGCCGCGCTTTCGCCAGAAGCTTCGCTTCGTCCCCTTCGGTCAGGGCCGGCCGGTCTGGGTTGACGATCCCTACCTCAACATGGAGTACCACGTGCGCCAAACCGCGCTGCCGGCGCCGGGCTCCGAGGAGCAGCTGCGCAACCTGGCGGCGCGGATCTTCTCCCAGCAGCTCGACCGCAGCAAGCCACTCTGGGAGCTGTGGCTGGTCGAGGGGCTCGACGGCGACCGCTTCGCGATCGTCGGCAAGAGCCACCACGCGCTCGTCGACGGCGTCTCCGGCGTCGACATCACCACCGTGCTCTTCGATGTCGAGAAGGAGCCGGAGAACCCGCCGGCGCTGCCACCCAAGTGGGCGCCGCGGCCCGAGCCGACCGACTTCAAGCTGCTCGGCGACGCGTTGCGCGAGCGCGCCACCAGCCCGCAGGAGATCGTCCGTGGGGTACGGGCGGCGCTGCGCGGGCCGCGTCAGGTGCTGCGCGGGGTCGGCGCCACCGGCAAGATGGTCAGTGCCGGGATGGCGGCGCCCTCCACTCCCTTCAATGTCGAGATCGGCCCGCACCGCCGCGTCGCCTTTGTCCGCAGCGACCTCGCGGCGCTGAAACGGATCAAGGACCAGCACGGCGGTACGGTCAATGACGTCATCCTCTCGGTCGTCGCCGGCGCGATCGGCAACTACTTGCGCGCCCGCGGTCACGACACCGAGGACCTCGAGATGCGGGCGATGGTGCCGGTCAGCGTCCGCGCCGAGGAGGAGCGCGGTGCGCTCGGCAATCGCATCTCGGCGATGATGGCGCCGCTGCCGATCTGGTGCGAGGACCCGGTGCGGCGACTGCACCTGGTCAGCGAGATCATGGGCGACCTCAAGGGCTCCGGCCAGGCCGTCGGCGCCGAGATCCTCACCCGCATCGTCGACTTCGCCCCGACCACGATCGCCTCGCAGGCCGCCCGCCTGCAGCCGGCGCAGCGCTTCTTCAACCTCGTCGTCACCAACGTGCCCGGCCCCCAGTTCCCGCTTTTCGTGCTGGGACGGGAAATGGAATCGATCTTCCCGATGGTGCCGCTGGCCCGCCGTCAGGCGCTCTGCGTCGGGATCATGTCCTACAACGGCCAGGTCGACTTCGGCCTGATCGGCGACTACGACGCGATGGCGGACCTCGACAGCTTCGGGCTCGACCTCGAAGGGGCGATCGCCGAGATCGCCGGAGCCGCCGCGACCGGTTCTCAGGGCAGCAGCCGCGCCGAGACGCGGAACGGCACGCTGTCGGTCAAGTAGGCCCAGTCGAGCCGCCGGGCGCTGAAGCCCGAGGCGCTCGCATCGGCGTTGACCAGCACCGCGGTGAGGCGCTTGAAACGGCCGGGGTGAGCCAGGCGCACGGTCATCGGGCCGCCGTTCTGCTTGAAGCTGAGGGTGCTGACGACGTGGCCGTGGCGCTCGCTTCCGGTGCGCCCGACTAGAGCAAGGCCGGCCGCGATCCCCCGCGGCGCCACCGCTTTGACGACGACCGCGCGGCCGCTGCCGGCGTGCACGCGCAGAAGCTGGAAGGTCGTGTGGTTGAGCGAGCGGGCGAGGACGCGTCCATCGAGAGGCAAGCTGCCCTGGCGCGAGACATCGGGGTAGGAATCGCCCTCCGGGAAGACCGAGTCGGTTCGCCACTCGGGCAGGTCGCGGGCGAAGCGGGCGAAGTCACGGCTGAAGTCCGAGTTGCCTGCCGCCTCGATCGCCGAGTTGTAGGCCGCGACCGAGAAGCCCCCCGGCTTGGTGTGCACGGCACGCGCCCAGGCGCTGCGCACGATCGCGCGCCCGTAGCGGTGGGCCAACCACTTGTTCCAGACCGCCGAGCCGTACTCCTTGATCGAGTTGGCGGTCAGTGGCGTGTCGTAATGCTTGACCCAGCGCCGCACATAGCGCAGGTAGTCGTTGATGCCGTTGTAGACCTCGTCCTCCATCCAGACCGCGCTCGACTCGGCGAACCAAGCGTCCTGGTAGGCGTCGTAGCCGAACTGGAGGATGTGGTTGTACTCGTGGGCGAGCGTCACCTCGAGGTCGTGCTCGGTCGTGGTGCCGGGGAACTCGCTCCGGGCGTAGTCGTTGTCGAGCACCAGGTAGCCGTGTAGGTGGCGCGGCAGCCGGTGGGCTTTCGTGCTCTGGTCGCGGTCCGGCGCCGCGTAGCCGAAGAGCGCCCCGCCGATCTCGTCCAGGTAGATGTCGGTCTTGCCGTTGCCGCCGCCCTTGCGGCCATCGGACTCTGGCTCGCGCCAGCCGAGCTTGCCGTTCTCGATCGAGTGGACGTGTTCGGCCACCGCCTCGACCCGTTCCACGTAGTCGGGCACGCCGTCGCCGTTGCTGTCGGTGAGCTTGGGAGCGTCAATACCCTCGGCGACCCAGTGCACGCAGAAGTTGGGGGTGCAGGCGGGCGAGCGCGGTGCCTCGGGCACCGTGTATGCGTTGCGGTTGGGATCCGGGTGATCGGTCGGCCGCGCCGCCGGGGCGTGGAAGAACCACTGGCTGCCGGCATTGGCACCCGCCGGCACGACAGCGAGGACGGCGAGGGACGCCAGCGATGCTCCTATCAACCGCCAGCGCGCCCGCACGCGCGGCAATCTACAGGCGCGCTCCCCCCACTGAGTTCGTGCTTTATCGCCACTATGGCGAGTAAGTGCGAAGTCAGCGTCCGGCGGCGATACTTCAGGCCTGACTTTCGAGAAGACACTGACGTGCGCGTAGCCCTGGCCCAGATCGACCCGACCGTCGGCGACATAGACGGCAACGCGGCTAAGGTCGCCGAGTGGATCGGCCGCGCCGAAGCGCAGGGCGCCGAGCTGACGGTCTTCCCCGAGCTCTGCATCCCCGGCTACCCGGCCGAGGACCTCTACCTGAAGCGGCATTTCGTCGCCGCCAACCAACGCGCGATCGAGGAGCTTGCCGGCGCTGTCCACGGCACCACGGCGCTGGTCGGCTTCGCCGAGCCGGTCGCCGGCGGCGGCGACTTCCGCCACGCTCACAACTCGCTCGCCGTGCTCGCCGATGGCGCCGTGCAGGTGGTTTACCGCAAGAACCGGCTGCCCAACTACTCGGTCTTCGACGAGCAGCGCTACTTCGTCCCGGGCACCGAGCCGGCGACTGTCGAGCTCGGCGGCAGCCGCATCGGCCTGACTGTCTGCGAGGACGTCTGGGCGCCCGGCCCGCCGGCGGAAAGCGAGGCCGCACAGGGCGCCACCCTGATCGCCAATCCCTCGGGCTCGCCGTATCACCGCGGCAAGGGCAGGGAGCGCGAAGCGATGTTCGCCGAGCGCGCCCGCGCCTACGGCGCCGCTTTCGCCTTCTGCAACCTGGTCGGCGGCCAGGACGAACTGGTCTTCGACGGCCACAGCTTCGTCGTCGACGCCGCCGGCACGGTGCTGGCCCGCGCCGCACAGTTCGAGGAGGAGCTGCTGGTCTGCGAGGTTCCCTCCCCCGCTCCCGCCGACCTCCCGCCGCCGCTCTCCGACATCGCCGAGGTCTACGCCGCGCTGACGCTCGGCCTGCGCGATTACGTGCGCAAGAACGGCTTCCGCCACGTCGGCGTGGCGCTCTCCGGCGGGATCGACTCTGCCCTGGTTGCCCTGCTCGCCGTCGATGCGCTCGGGCCCGAGAGCGTCAGTTGCGTGGTCATGCCCTCGCCGCATTCGAGCCCTGAAACACAGCAGGACGCGCGGAATATCGGCGCCAACCTGGGTGTCGAGCTGCTCGAGATCCCGATCGAGGCAGCGATGGCCGAGTACGAGAGCGCTCTCGCCGGCTCGTTCGACAGCGCAAACGGCGGTGTCGCCGCCGAGAACCTCCAGGCGCGGATCCGCGGCAACATGATGATGGCGCTCTCCAACAAGCACGGCTGGCTGGTCCTCACCACCGGCAACAAGAGCGAGATGTCGGTCGGCTACGCGACCCTCTACGGCGACATGGCCGGTGGCTTCGCGGCGATCAAGGACGTGCCGAAGACGCTCGTCTACGACCTCGTCCGCCACCGCAACCGGAGGGCCGGGCGGGAGCTGATCCCTGCCTCGGTGCTCGAGCGGGCGCCCTCCGCCGAGCTGCGCCCCGACCAGCTCGACAGCGACTCCCTGCCCCCCTACGAGCTGCTCGACCGGATCCTCGAGTCCTACGTCGAGCGCGACGAGGGCCGCGAGGAGATGATCGCCGCCGGCCTGCCGGCCGAGGTGGTCGACGAGGTGGTGCGCATGGTCGACCGCTCCGAGTACAAGCGGCGCCAGGCCGCGCCGGGGATCCGGATCACGCCGAAGGCCTTCGGCCGCGACCGCCGTTTGCCGATCACAAATAGGTTCGGCGGCTAGTCAGGCTCAAGAGTCAATCTCAGTAGGCCTCCGCTTAACTTTTCGGTTGAAGAGGGGTGCCGCTGGCGCCTCCAGGCTCCCGACCGAAAAGTGCAAGACGCTCCGACCTACTGAGATTGACTCTTGGGTACTGGCCTAACGGCGATCGTCATTTGAGCGAGGGCGCAAAGTCGGTCTTCTGCATCGAGAATTTCTGCATCCCAAACCCAAGTGGTGCGGCCACGGTGGCGGGCCTTGGCTTGCACTTCGGCGTGGCCCTCGGTGACCGGACGGATGAAGTTGACGCTGATCGACTGGCCCATTGCCATCATCCCGTTGGGGACGACCGCCAGGGCGGTGGCGCGGGAGCAGACGCTCTCGACCAGGCTCGACATCACGCCGCCGTGCAGGAGGCCGACGGGCTGGCGCAGCTCGTCTCGCATCGGCAAGCGCACCCGCGCGTGGTCGGGATCGTCGTCCAGCCATTCCGTGCCGAGAAGGGCGTCGAAATGGGAAAGCAGCCCGCGCGGGTCCTCGCTCATCGCCGCCAGCTTAACCTCAGGCACTCCCTTGCCGGGAGCCGCTCGCGTAGGCTTCCCGATCGGTGGGGTTGACCGACGACCAGAAGGCGATGCTTCGCCTCCTCGCGCAGCGCGAGGAGGGCTACGACGACATGGCGGCGTTGATGGGGATCAGCGTCGAGGAAGTGCGCGAGCGCGTCAAAGAGGCACTGGCCGAAGTCGAGGAGCCACCGGCGCCCGAGCAGGAGCCCGCCGCACCCGCCACGCCGACCGCTCCCAACCCGACGCCGCCTCCGGCCGCCGAGCCGCCCGTCCCGGTGGAGCCTCCACCGGGTCCGGCAGAGACGCCCGCGGCGACGCCTCCCTCTTCGGGAGAGCCTGCTGCCAAGCCTGCTGCGGCCAAAAAGCGCTCGACCCAGATCCCCAGCCTCAAAGTCCCCAAAGACCGCGGCGCCCTGATCGGGCTCGGCGCCGGAGCTTTGGTGGTCATTGCGCTCGTGATCGTGCTGATAGTCGGTGGCGACGGCGGTGGCTCGAGCTCTTCGACTGCAACCTCCGGCGAAACGGAAAACGCCAGCGCTTCGGCTGAAAACAAAAACTTGACGCAGGCGATCCTCAGCGCCGACGACGGCAGCGACGCCAGCGGCCAGGCGATCTTCGGGCGCTTCAAGAAAAAGGTCCTGCTGCAGGTGACCGGCGAAGGGCTCGAACCGTCGAGCAGCGGCGAGTCTTACGCCGTCTGGCTCTCGCACTCGGGCCAAGCGATGGTCCCGGTGGGAACCGTCAAGGTCAAAGACTCCGGCCAGCTGGCCGCCCGCTTCGAAGTGCCACCCACGGTGCTGGTGCTGGTTGCACGTGGCGCCTTCGACGAGATCGAAGTGAGCCGCACTTCCGACAGTCAGCTCAGCGCCGCGATCGCCGCGGCACGCAAAACCCAGAAGGAATCCGCCTACACGGGCACTCCCGTGCTGAGCGGCAAGATCACCGGGCCGTTGGTAGGCGCCGGCAAAAGCGGCGGCTAGGCAACGCTGAGCAGCTTGCCGGGGTTCATGATCCCGGCCGGATCGAGCTGCTCCTTGACCGCGCGCAGCACGTCCAGGCCCGTGCGGCCGACCTCGGCCTCCATGTAAGGGGCGTGATCGCGGCCGACCGCGTGGTGGTGAGTGATCGTGCCGCCGCTGGCGACGATTGCCTCGCTGGCGGCCCGCTTGACTTGGCGCCACTGCTCGACCTCGGCGCCCTCGCGCGAGCGCGAGATGAAGGTGAAGTAGAGCGAAGCGCCATCGGCGTAGGCATGCGAGAGGTGGCAGAAGACCAGGCCCGGGGTTCCCTGCCCGGCCAGCGAGTCGCGGATCGCGCCGCCGACGGCAGCGTGCAGGGTGATCAGCTCGGTCCAGGTGTGCGAGGTCTCGAGCGTCTCGACCATCGCCCCCATGCCCATCAGGGTGTCGCGCAGGTAGGGGCCCTGGTAACGACCGTGCTCCCAAGAGCGGCCGGCCGACTGACCGAGATAGACGGCGCCGCCGCGCTGCAGCTCGCGCACGCTCAAAGCCCGGCGCCTGGCGACCGACTCCTCCTCGCCCTCGAGGCCAACAATGATCAGGGAGCCGCCGCGGCGGCGGCGCAGGCCCAGGTAGCCGCCGAAAAGACTGCCGGTGAGGCCGCGTGGCCCCGAGAGAGCCAGCGAGACCTCGGTCTCCTCCTCGTCGGAGACCCGGATCACGTCGGGCAGGCCGGGGCCTTGCGCTAGCCGCCGCACGATCTCCGCTCCCGCCTCGAAGCTCTCGGCCATCCAGGCCTCGTAGCGGCGCTGCTTAGGCGCCGGTCGCACCCGCACGGTCACGTCAGGGATCACTCCGAAGACCCCCTCGGAGCCGACGACGAGCTCGCGCAGTGCCGGGCCGGCTGCCGTATGTGGCGTTGCCAGTGTCTCCAGGTCGCCGTCGGGCGCGACCAGGCGCACCGAGCTGACCAGCGAATCGAAGCGCCCGTAGCCGCTCGAGGCCTGTCCGGCCGAGCGGGTGGCGGCGAAGCCGCCGATCGTGGCGTACTCGAAGGACTGCGGGTAGTGGCCGAGCACGAGCCCGTGCTTGCCTAGCTCGGCTTCTGCCTCGGGCCCGCGCAGGCCGGCGCCGAGGCGGGCAGTGAGCGAGCGGCGGTCGACCTCGACCGCGCGCAGCCGCGCCAGGTCGAGGCTGATCAGGCGCTCGTGCTCTCCGCGCAGCGGCTCGATGCCGCCGACCACGCTGGTCCCACCGCCGAAGGGGACAACTGCAACGCCTTCCGTCGCGCAGAGCTCCAGAACGCGTTTGACCTCGGTTGCGTCGGCCGGTAGGACGACCGCATCCGGTGCGGCATCGAGACCGCCGGAGCGCAGGCGGGCGAGATCGACGTAACCGCAGCCGGCCGCGTGACGAAGGCGATCCTCGGTGCTGGTGAAGACATTCTCCGCTCCTACGACCTCGATCAGCGCGGGCGGTAGCGCCTCGGCCGCCGGCAGGTCGAAGCCATTCAGCTCCGGAGGCGGCGATGCCGGCTGCAGCTCGCCGATGCGCTCCCGCAGGGTCTCCAGCGCCGCACCGTCGAGCTCGGGCGAGACCGAAGGGTCTCCCCACCCCCACCACTTCGAGTCCCGGCGCGGCCCGCTCACGTCAGCGCCCGTTCAAGCCCATCGAGCGCTTCGTCGAGCAGCGCGCCTTGCCCCCGCCTCATCATCGGCGAGCCCAGCCGCGAGAGGCCACGCAGCGTCTGCGCGGCCGCGATCGTCACCTCGGTGCCGGGCGCCGCGTCGCCAAGCGCAATATCGATCTCGTATCGCTTCAGATGCCGTTCGAACGGCGTGTCCTCGATCATCTGCTCCCAGCCAAAGCGCTCGCCCTCGGCGTAGTCGCGGCAGCGGAAATCGGCGCGCACGCCACGGCCCTCGGCGGTCCCGAGCACCTTCGTCCATTGCGCCTCGGCCCCCTCTCCCTCAACGCTCTCGACCCGCATCGTTCGCGGCCACCAGCGGGCCAGGCTGTAGGGGTCGGAGACCAGCGCCCACACCTCCGGGCGCGGCGCGGCAATCGTGCGTCGGCGGTTGACCCGGGGCACGGAGCGAGCCGTCAGTCGCCGGCGAGACGGCGGAGGTCGCGTACCAACAGCAAATGCTTGAGGTGGCTCACCGTCGCCGCCAGGCTCTCCAGGCTCTCCAGCGCCTCCTTGCGGCGGTCGGGGTTGCGCGAGCGCAGCGATGGGCCGAGCAGCGCTTCCAGCAGGTTCGCCTCGCGGTCGGCCGAGGAGCGAAAGACGCGCAGGTTGCGGGCAGCGACGCCGACCCGCGAGAGCTCGTTGGCCGAGCGCACCACTTCGCGGTCGGTCTCGTCGTAGACGGTCTTGCCCTCGCGTTTCTCGGGCTGGACTATGCCGAAGTTCTCCAGTTCGGCGATCAGCTCCTCGCGCGCGCCGGTCTCCTCGATCACCTCGTCGAGCGTCAGGTAGGCGCGCGAGGTGTTGACCAGGATCGCCCGCCGCACGGCCCCGCTGGAGGGCCGCTTCTCGGCGCTGCCGCCGGCGGGAACGAAGTCGCCGCCGGCCGCCAGCTCCTGGCGGATCACCCGCAGTGGCAGGAACTCGTCGCGCTGCAGGCGCAGGATCGTGCGCAGTCTTTCCACGTCGGACTGGCTGTAGAGGCGGTAGCCACCGGCGGTGCGCCGCGGCGTCAGGAGCTTTTGGTCCTCGAGGTAGCGGATCTTCGAGATCGAGACGTCGTCGAACTCGCTCTGCAGGATCTTGCAGACGGCGCCGATCGTCAGCGCCTTGCGCGGGCGCGAGTCGCGCTGGCGGGCCTGCTGTGGTTGCTCGGAGACGGCCATCGCCTACTTCTCCAAGTAGCTCAGCTTGTACTTGCCGACCTGGATCTCGTCGCCGTCGGCAAGGCGGTGCGACTCGATCCGGCGGCGGTTGACGTAGGTGCCGTTGAGCGAGCCGAGGTCGTCGATGTAGAGCCCGTCGCGGCGGCGGACCAGGAGGGCGTGGTTGCGCGAGACCGTGACGTCGTCGAGGAAGACGCCCGCGTCGGGGCTGCGGCCGATGCTGACCCGGTCCTCGCTGAGCGGGAAGCTCTCGCCGGCGCGACCGCCGCCGGCGCGGATCACCAGCACCGCGCCGCTGCGCTCGACCGTCTCGTCGATGTCGACCGGCTGCATCTCGCCGGTGTCGTCGACGGTGTAGGTCATCGTCGTCGGTTCGTCGCCACCGCCACCGTCGCCCTCGGCGGGACCGCCGACGAAGGCGCCGCACTTCTGGCAGTAGTTAGCGCCCTCGGGGTTGACGAACCCACATTCGGGACAGTGGACGGCCATCGTGCTGCTCCGCTCAGGCGGCGGAATCGTCCTCTGAGGACGGCTGTTTGCCGGCGAGGATCTCGGTCAACTGCGCCACGTCGTCGCCGGAGAAGAGCGACTCGCCCTGCTCGCGCTTCTGCCGCAGCCGGTTGACCAGCTCCGCCCGCAGGATGTCGATCTTGCCGTGCAGAGTGCGGCGCCTGTAGGAGATCTCGTTCTCCTCCTCGGTGAGCTTGTCGATCAGGTTCTTCAGCTCCTCATCGCTGAGTGAACCAAGATCGGGAAAGGTGTCCTCCATCTCACTCCTTCATTGCGGGTGTCGACCCCTGCTGAGGCCTGTCGGACGATTATAGGTTGCTGAGGGCAAGGTTCAACTGAAGGTTGAAGGTTACGGCGTTCTGGCCGTCACCTTGCAGCGTGGCGGGTGGCGCGGACTTCGCGTATCCCGGTCTGGGCGTAGAGCACGGTGGCGACGATCGCGAAGCCGAGGCCGACGATGAGCAGCGCCGAGGGCACCCAGCCGGCGAAGACCATGGCGAAGAAGATCCCGCCCATGATCGGGAAGACCGAGATCCGACCCGGCCAGTTGACCCGGATCTCGACCCCGTGGCGCAGGCCGTACTGGGCGAGGAAGAGCATCGCCAGCTCGCGCACGGCAAGCAGGGCCAGCGCCCAGCGCGGCAGCAGCTCGAAGTTCCAGCAGACGACGGCGCCTGAGAGGATCGTCAGGCGGTCGACGAGCGGGTCGAGGATCGAGCCGAGGCGGCTGTACTGACCGGTGACCCGGGCGAGGAAGCCGTCGAGGTAGTCGCCGGCGGCGATCAGCCAGAAGACGATCGCGGCCGGGGCGCTGCGGCCGTCGCCCGATTCGAAGGCGAGCCAGAGGAAGAGCGGCAGCGCCGCCAGCCGCAGGTAGCCGACCGCGTTGGGGATGGTCCAGGGATTGAGCGGTTCCCCCTTCTGCACCTGGCGCGGCGGCGGCCCGCTGCGATCGAGGCCGAAGAGGCGGCGGACGCGGCCGCGACCGAAGGGCGCCGTGTCACTCATTGGATGCCCCGGCGTCGGCGCTGACCGCTAGTAGGCCTTGCCGAACACCGCTTCGACGACCGCCGGCTTGCCGGTGAGGACGCAGGCGCTGCCAGGCGCGAGTTGCTGATCGAAGGGAATGCACCTAACCGAGACCCTAAGCTCTTCGAGCAGCGCGGCCGACTCCGCCGCTTCGCTCCAGGGAGCCCTGACGAAGCCGCTCGCCGCGGCGTCCTCCCCCTCGCCGGCGAACCACTCGCGGAATTCGTCGAGGCTTTTGATTTCCCGCGCCGTCCTCGATGCGAGGCGCTCCGCGGCAAGCTCGAAATAGTCGGCCTGAACCCGATCGAGGATCGACCCGATGCTGGCGCCGACCTCCCCCCGCGGGAGCGTCTCCATGCCGAGGTCCCGATCGTCGCGGCGCCGCATCGCTACGACTCCCTGATCGAGGTCGCGGGGGCCGATTTCGAGGATCAGCGGAACGCCCTTCCTGGTCCACTCCCAGCGCTTTGCCACCGCTTCCCGGTCGCGGAAGTCGGCAAGTACGCGCACCGGCTTGCCTTGGAAGGACTGCTCGCGAATCTCAGCGACGAGCCCCTCCACCTCGGCGCGGACGGCATCGTCGTCTTTGCCTCTCAGCACCGGGATGACGACGACCTGCTGCGGCGCCACCGTCGGCGGCAGGCGCAGGCCGACGTCGTCGCCGTGGGACATGATCAGGGCGCCGAGCAGGCGGGTGGAGACGCCCCAGGAGGAGGTGTGGACGAGCTGGCGCTCGCCGTCTTTGTCGAGGAAGTCGATCTCGGCCGCCTCCGCGAAGCTCTGTCCCAGGTAATGCGAGGTGCCGGCCTGCAGCGCCTTGCCATCCTGCATCATCGCCTCGATCGAGAGGCTCATCACAGCGCCCGGGAAGCGCTCTTCCTCGGGCTTCTCCCCGGTTATCACCGGCATCGCCAGGAACGACTCGGCGAAGCGGCGGTAGACCTCGAGCATGTCCTCGGTCTCGCGCCGGGCCTCCTCCTCGCTGGCGTGAGCGGTGTGGCCCTCCTGCCAGAGGAACTCGGTGGTGCGAAGCAGGACCCGCGGGCGCATCTCCCAGCGCACCACGTTGGCCCACTGGTTGACCATCAGCGGCAGGTCGCGGTAGGAGTTGATCCATTTGGCGAACGACTTGCCGATGATCGTCTCCGAGGTCGGCCGGACGATCAGGGGCTCGGCCAGCTCGCCTCCGGGCCGCAATTTTCCTGGGTCGCCGGGGTCCTCTTCGAGCCGGTGGTGGGTAACCACGGCCATCTCCTTGGCGAAGCCCTCGACGTGCTCGGCCTCCTCTTCGAAATAGCTGAGGGGGATAAAAAGCGGGAAGTAGGCGTTCTGAGCGCCGCTCGCCTTGATTTCCCGATCCAGCTCGGCCTGCATCAACTCCCAGATCGCGTAGCCCCAGGGCCTGATCACCATCGAGCCGCGGACGTGGGCCAGTTCGGCGACCTCGGCCTCGCGGACGACGCTCTGAAACCAGGCGGGGAAGTCCTCCGCGCGAGTGGGCGAAATTCCTTTGCCGGCCATCAGGCGAGTCTATTTCCTGAGGCGGGAGGGCCAAGCCTGGCCAGGACGCAGGGAGCGAAGCGTGCTCCGCACGTGAGCGACCGAGGACGCCGCCAGGCGCCGGCCATCCCGCCTCAGGCGCGGGTGAAGCGGCGGCTGGTGGTGGGCGACGCATCCTCGTCGAGCAGGACCTTGTCCGACTCGCCCTTTTCGGCCGCTTCATGCTCCATTCGCGCGATCTTCTCCGGGGTCAGGTCGCCGGCGTTCTCGGCCTCGATCTTGGCCAGCCAGGCGGCGCCCTCGCGCGACTCGTTCTCGTCGAACTCGACCGTGCCGCGGTCGAGCGATTTGTCGATCTCCTCGAAGAGCGTGTCGACGAGCTTCTCCTGGGCCACCTTGCGCAGCGGCTTGCCGTGCGCGTAGATCAAGCCCTCGTTCTTGGCGCCGGCGATGCCGAAGTCCGCGTGTGAGGCCTCGCCGATCCCGTTCACCGCGCAGCCCAGCACCGCCACCTCGATCGGCTCCTCGTAGCTTTCCAGGCGCTGCTCGATTTCGGCCACCACCGAGTCCATGTCGAACTGCAGGCGGCCGCAGGTCGGGCAGGCGATCAGGACCGGGCCGCGCTCGCGCAGCTGCAGCGCCTTGAGGATCTCCCAAGCGACCTTGACCTCCTCCTCGGCGTGGAAGGTCGAGAGGCTGATCCGGATCGTGTCGCCGACCCCGTCAGCCAGCAGTGTGCCCAGCCCAACCGCGGACTTGAGCGAGCCCGACCACTTGGTGCCAGCCTCGGTGATGCCGAGGTGCAGCGGGTAGGGAATCTTCTCCGCGAGCAGGCGGTTGGCGGCGATCGTGTTGGGCACGTTGGTCGACTTGATCGAGACCTTGAAGTTCTCGAAAGAGAGGCTCTCCATGAGCTCGACGAACTCGACCGCGGCGGCGACCAGGGCCTCGACCGGGCTCTCGCGCTCGAGCGCATGCAGGTGCTTGGGCAGGGAGCCGGAGTTGACGCCGATCCGCATCGGCACGTTGGCTGCGTTGGCGCGCTCGGCCACCTCGGCGACCTTGTCGCGGCCGCCGATGTTGCCCGGGTTGAGTCGGATGCAGTGGGCGCCGGCGTCGATCGCCTTGAGCGCGAGCGTGTGATTGAAGTGGATATCGGCGATCACCGGGATCGGCGAGTCCACGACGATCGTCTTCAGCGCCTCGACGTCCTCGTCGCGCGGCACCGCACAGCGCACGATGTCAGCGCCCGCGTCGGCGACCTTGCGGATCTGCTCCATCGTCGCCGCCAGGTTGGCGGTCTCGGTCTTGGTCATCGTCTGCACGGCGACGGGAGCGCCGCCGCCGATCGGCACGCCGCCGACGAATATCTGCCGCTTGGAAGCCACGGGCCAAGGGTACCTGGAGGCCACCCCGGTGGCCCCTCGAGCTGGTGCTCTGCTTGAAAACGACCGTCTTATGAGTCGTGTCGGTACCACCGCCAAGCGCATTGAAGACGATCGTCAGCTTGACCGCGAGCCTGTGCCCGCGCGAGCTGCCCAGCGCTTTGCGGCCCGTCGCGGTCAGCTTCAAGACCAGCGACACCGTGCCGGCGCCAGCGGCGCTCCCGCGCACGGCTCTGACCAGCTTGCCGCTGACAGCGACGCTGCCCGGGCCCGGCACCTGGATGCTGAGTACGGCCTTGTCGGACTTCACAGAGCCGACGCGTGTGGAGATCGCGTTGGACGGTGGGGTCAGCGCTGGAGGGGCCAGCGTCACCGTGGCCGGTTTCGTCACGACTGGCGAGGCCGTCGGGGCTTCGGGCGTCATGAAGAACTCGTCTGCCCCGAAGGATGTTCCGCCCGCGTTGTGAGCGACGAGCCGGTAGTGATACGGAACCCCGGGCGGCAGACCTTTGACCAGCTGGGAAACGCTCACCGGGGCGGTGCCCCCGCCCACATCGGCTTCGCTACTGGGGAAGCTCTCGCCGTACCCTTCAGTGATGCCGAATTCGAAGAAGTAAGTGGTTTCGGCTCCGTTGGGGTTGACGGAGCCGTGGAGGGTGAATCCTTCGGCGTCTTCGGTAACCGGCAGCGAGATCGCGACTGGTTTCGGCGGTGGCGTGGTGAACGCTTGATCGCCGCTGACTCCCGGGCCATCGGAGTTGCTGGCGACGATCCGGTAGTGGTAAGTGGTGCTCGGCAAGAGCCCCGTCACTTCTTCTGCCACCGCAACGGCGCTTTCCCCCGAACCAGCGGAGGCATCAGGTTCGGGCAAGTTGGTGCCGTAAGAGGTGCTGGTCCCGAACTCGAAGTGGTAGGTGGTCGGTAGGTTGTCCGGATTGACCGCCCCCTTCAGCAGGAAGCCGGTGGGGGTGGCCATGGGGGCGTTGACTTCAGCAGCGGGCGCCGAAGGCGGCGCCGGCGGTGTCAGCAGCGTCCTGTCCCCCGTCATCGCCGTATTGCCCGCATTGCGGGCGGTCAAGCGGTAGTGGTAGGTCGTGTTCGACAGGAGGCCGCTGACGGTCTGGGCGACGGCGAAGCCAGCGCTGGCGGAGCCAACGCTGGCTTCGGGGACGGGGATCTTCGATCCGTAGCTCGTCGTCGTGCCGTATTCGAACTGGTAAGTCGTCGCAGATCCGTTTGGGTTGACGGTGCCTTTGAGTTCAAAGCCGCCGCTAACTTCGGTCGCTGCTTGATCGGAGACGGTCGGGGCCGGTCCGGTAGTGGTGAACTGCTGGTCTGCCGAGTTGATGGGACCGTCGGAGTTGGAAGCGACGAAGCGATAGTGGTAGGTCGTGTTCGCGGCCAGGCCGGAGATCGCCTGCTGCGCCGGCACGGCGGTTGGATAGGCGGCCGAGCCGGCGTCTCCGTCGGGCACCGGCACGCTCGTGCCGTAGGTGCTCGTGGCGCCGTATTCGAAGCGGTAGTGCGTGTCCAGCCCATAGGGGTAGACGGTCGCTTTCAGCGTCGCCCCGCCGTTCGAGGGCGTTGCCGACACCGGCCCCAGCAGTGGCGCGAACGCGCCGGCGGGGTTCGGAAAAGCACCGAGGAAGACGCTCGCGAGCGTCCCTAGGACGAGTAGCAGGCAAACCCTGTCTCGCCGCCGCCGCCCACCAGGGCCGTGGTCGCCCCGCGTGCGCATAGTTGCCAACCCGTTCATCCCCACTCCCCTTTCCGATCCCAGGACAGCGATATGAACCGGCATACGCAGGGAAAGCCGTTGAGGTTCGATCCGCGAACTGAACTATTTGCGGCTTTGCCGCGTACTCCGCAACAAGCGCTGGAGGCAACCCCCCTAAGGAGGAGCGATGAGGCGGAGTGAGGCACGAGCAGTGGACAAGAGCAGGCACGGCGACCGCGGTCGTAGGCGCCTAACGGCTCGAACCTGGCGCCGACTGGGTCTCCTTGCGGCTTTGACGATCCTGCCAGCCGCCATTTTCGCCGGCCCGGCGGTAGCGGTGATCAAGCCGGTGGTTCAGACCAGCGCCCCCGCGGCGGTCGCGGGAGGGGTCGAACTGCGAGGGAGGATCTACACCTACGAAAACGACACCCACTACCGCTTCGAATACGGCACCACGAGCACCTACGGCACGAGCGTGCCGGTGCCCGATGGGGACGCCGGCGTCCAGCCGATCGTGACGGTGGCGCAGACGATTACCGGACTCACTCCGAACACGATTTATCACTACCGTCTCGTCGCCTCGAACGAAGGCGGTATCGGCGAAAGCACGGACGCGACTTTCAATAGCTCCGAAGTCGCTACCCCGGCCCCAACCGCGCCCGGCGGCGGAGAAAGTCCCCAGGGAGGCGGGGGAAGCAGCGGGCCGACAGCGGGCAAAGGCGCCACGATCAAGCTCAAGGTGGAGCGAGTCGCCGGCAAGCGCGTCCTCGCCGCCGCCAATGGTCACACCCTTTACAGCCTCAGCGTCGAGAAGAAAGGCAGGTTCGTCTGCACGCAGAGCAGCGGCTGCCTGGCGCTGTGGAAACCGCTGCTCGTACCCAGCGGCGGCTCCGTCGTCGGCCCGATGAATTTGAAGCTGGGTTCGATCAAGCGCCCCGACGGCGGACGACAGGTGACCTATCGTGGCCGGCCGCTCTACACGTTCACCGAAGACCACGGCCCCGGCAAGGCCAACGGCGAGGGATTTAAGGACGTCGGCACCTGGCACGCTGTTGCCGTGCCAAAGTCGAAACGCAACCGCTAGCACCGGCTAGCGGACGTGGAAGCCTTCGCCAGTGAGGCGGCCGATGTCGTTGGTCAGCCCGATCACGACGAGCATCGCCACCAGGATGATGCCGACGACACTGGCTCGCTCCATTACCCGCAGCGACACCGGCCTGCCCCTCACCTTCTCGACCAGGCTCCAGAAGATGTGGCCGCCATCGAGGGGCAGGAACGGGAAGAGGTTGATCAGGCCGAGCGAGAGGCTGATCAGGGCGAGGAAGGTGAGCGCCGCGGCGGCGCCGAGCTCGACCGTCTGATGGCCGACGTCGCTGACGCCGACGATTCCTGAGATTTCTTTGCGTTCCTTGGAATCGAAGATCCTGGCGAAGCGTTTGGAGGTTTCCTTTACGACGAGCCAGCCGAAGTTGCCGGCACGACTGATTGCGGTGCCAAAGCCGATGTCGACGGCCTGGCTACCGAAGGAGAAGCCAACCAAGGCCTGACCTGCCGAGGCGCTGTATTCGGGCTTGACTAGGACGCGCTCGACCTGGCCGTCGCGCTTGATCGTCAGCGCCACCGGCGTCGAGGCGATGCAGCCGTTCTTCTGCTTGCCGGCGCAGCGATGGGTGGCGATCTCTTCGCGAAAGCGACTGACCCGGGATTCGCTGTCGAGGCCCGGATAGCGATGACCGTCAACCGCGAGGATCGTGTCACCTGGCTTGAGGACCCCCGTCGCCGGTGTCTTCGGCACGACTTCGTGGACGGTCTGGGTTGCCACCGAGGCGCTTGTCAGGGCGACCACGAAGAGGATCGCGAAGCCAAGCACGATGTTGACCGCCGGCCCGGCCCCGATCACGACGATCCGCTTCCAGACGGACTGGCGGTAGTAGGCGCGGTCGAGGGCCTCCGCGGGAACCTCCTCCTCAGCGGTCATGCCGGTGATTTTCACGTAGCCGCCCAGCGGGATCGCCGCCACGCCGTATTCGGTCTCACCCCGTTTCACCGAGAAGAGCTTGGGGCCGAAGAAGAGGAAGAACTTCTCCACCCGCATCCCAGTCGCCTTGGCCGCAAAGAAGTGACCCGCCTCGTGCAGGACGACGAGCAGGCAGAGCCCGCCAAAGACCAGCAGCCAACTCATACCCGTGCCAACCCCCCCACTTCCTCTTCGGTGCGGCGCCGGGCCTCGGCATCGATCGCGAAAAGATCCTCGAAGTGGGTGGGCTGGACCGCCGGCATCGCCAGCAGGACCCGCTCGATCAGCGCCGCAATCGCGGTGAAGTCGATCTTACCGGCGAGGAAGGCAGCGACCGCAACCTCGTCGGCGGCGTTGAGCACGCAGGGTGCCGTACCCCCCGCTCTGCCCGCGTCCAACGCCAGCCGCAGGCAGGCGAAGGTCTCCAGGTCCGGCGGCTCGAAGCTGAGCTGAGCGACCGTCGCCAGGTCAAGCCGTGGCACCTCGACGTCGGCGCGCTCGGGGTAGTGCAGGGCGTAGGAGATCGGCACGCGCATGTCCGGATGGCCGAGGTGGGCCAGGGTCGCGCCGTCGTTGAGGTCGATCAGCGAGTGGACGATCGACTGCGGGTGGACGACCACCTCGATCTGCTCGAAGGGGACGCCGAAGAGGTGGTGCGCCTCGATCGCCTCGAAGCCCTTGTTCATCAGGGTCGCCGAGTCGATCGTGATCCGCCCGCCCATCGCCCAAGTGGGGTGCGCGAGCGCCTCCTCGACGCTGACGCCCCCAAGGTCGGTGCGGCCGCGGAAAGGCCCTCCCGAGGCGGTGAGGACGAGGCGGTCGATCGTCCCCGGCGTGCGCTCGGCGCCGATCAGCTGAAAGAGCGCCGAGTGCTCGGAGTCGACCGGCAGCAGGCGGGCGCCGGTCGCCTCGGCCAGGGCCATCGTCAGCTCACCGCCGATCACCAGGCTCTCCTTGTTGGCCAGGGCGACGTCGATCCCCTCGCCAAGGGCGACGATCGTCGGCGCCAGGCCGGCGGCGCCGACGATGCCGTTGAGGACCAGGTCGGCCTCGGAGGCGAGGATCAGCTCGCGGATGCCGTCCTCGCCCTCCAGCACCTGGCCGTCCCAGGCGCCGCGGGCTGCGCGAGCGGAATCGACATCGGAGAAGGCAACGGATCGCACTCCGTGCGCGCTTGCCTGGGCCAGCACGCGCTCCCAACTCGACCCGGCCGCCAGGGCCACTACCTCGATCTCGTCCGAGGCGGCGACGATTTCGAGCGCTTGCGTGCCGATCGACCCCGTCGAGCCGAGAATCACCAGTTTCTTCATCTCCGGAGAGAATACGGAGACGCGCTGCCGGCCAGCGAGATCGCCTCAGCCCGCGATATAGGCGGGTTGAGGCGATCTCGGCGTCAGTAGACCAGCTGGACGGCGAGGTAGTAGCCGACGACGACTGTGAAGAAAACCGCGTCGAGGCGGTCGAGGATGCCGCCGTGAGGGCCGAAGAGCGTGCCGGTGTCCTTGGTGCCCAGATCGCGCTTCAGCATCGACTCGAAGAGATCGCCGATCGGTGCGACCGCCGCGACCGCGGCACCGATGATCAGGGCGTCGGCGCCGGAGAGCCAGTCCTGGTAGAGGCCGGCGAACCAGAAGGCCATCGTGCCGATCAAAAAGCCACCCAGCAGCCCCTCCAAGGTCTTGTTCGGGGAGAGGCTGGGAGCGATCTTGTGCGAGCCGAACATGCGCCCGGTGGCGTAAGCCCCGGTGTCCGCCGCGAAGGTGCCGACGAGGATGTCGATTAGCAGCGCCGCCCCGTGGTGGGGCAGGTCGCGCAACAGCACCGCGTGCACGAGCGGGATGCCGATCCAGACGATGCCGAGCAGCGTCACCCCCATCGAGACCGTGATGCCGTCGCGGTGCTCGTGGTCGGCGCCGAAGAAGAAGAGCACCGGGAAGGCGGCGGCGATTATCAGGAGGACGTTGAAGGCGGTGCCGAAGTGGGCGGCGAGGATCAGGGCCGTGACCGCGACGTAGGCGGCGCGCGGGATCGGCCGTGCCGCCGCGGTCATCGCCAGGTACTCGCGCAGGCAGAGAACGCCGACGGCGACCATGGCGATCGCGAAGACCAGCCCGCCGGCGACGGTGATCGCGATCGCGAAGGCGATCGCCGGGATCGCGAAGAGGATGCGTTTGGCCGTCTCACCGCTGGCGCCGCGTTTGCGCCGCGGCCGGCGCGGTGGCCTCGGCGCTCGTTTGGGCGCCGGCTGGGAGCCGAGCAGATCGTCGTCGAAGAGGTCCTGCATCAGGCCCTCGCCCCGAAGCGGCGCTGGCGGGCCTCGAACTCGCGCAGGCAGGCCTCGAGCGCGGCCCGGTCGAAGTCAGGCCAGAGCTCGTCGCGGAAAACCAGCTCGGAGTAGGCGCACTGCCAGAGCAGGTAGTTGGAGATCCGCTGCTCGCCGCTGGTCCGGATCAAGAGATCGGGATCGTGCATCTCCGGCGCGTAGAGCAGGCGCTGGAACTCCTCCTCGGAGTCGCCATCGAAGTGCCGCGCGGCGTCGATGATCTCGGCCCGGCCGCCGTAGTTGAAGGCGACGAAGAGCGTGATCCGCTCGTTTTCCTCAGTCGTCTCTTCCGCCCAATCCATACGGCGAGCGAGCTCCTCCGAGACGCCGTCGCGGCGGCCGATGAAGCGCATCCGCACACCCTCCTCGTCGAGCTCGGGCGTCTCGGAGGAGATCCTCTCGCCGAACATCGCCATCAGGCCCTCGACCTCCGCCGCCGGTCGCGACCAGTTCTCGGTCGAGAACGAGTAGACGGTCAGCTCCTCGATCCCCAGCTCGACCGCGTCGCGCAGCCGTGCCTTGACCGTGTCGGCCCCAGCCCGGTGCCCCTCGACGACCGGTAGGCCCCGGTTCTGGGCCCAGCGCCCGTTGCCGTCGGTGATGATCGCCACGTACCGCGCGGAGGCACTCACACCTCCAGAATCTCCTCTTCCTTCCCCTTGAGGAGAGAGTCGATCTCGGCGATCGAGTCGTCGGTCTGCTTCTGCAGGGCGGACTCGGCGCGGCGCTCGTCGTCCTCGCCGACTTCGCCCTCGCTTTTCAGCTCGCGCAGGTCTTGCATCACGTCGCGGCGGATATTGCGGATCGCGACCCGGCCCTCCTCGGCGACGCCGTGCACCACCTTGACCATCTCACGGCGGCGCTCCTCAGTCAGCTCGGGAATCTGCAGGCGCACGACGTTGCCGTCGTTGCTCGGCGTCAGGCCGATATCGGACTCTTGGATCGATTTCTCGATCGCCCCGATCGAGCCCTTGTCGAAGGGCGTCACGGTGAGCAGGCGGGCGTCGGAGGTGGCGACGTTGGCAAGCTGCTTGAGCGGCGTCTGAGCACCGTAGTAATCGACCATGATGCGGTCGAGCAGGTGCGGCGAGGCGCGGCCGGTGCGCACCGTGGCCAGCTCGCCACGGCTGGATTCGACCGACTTCGCCATCCGGCCTTCGGCGTCCTTGAGCAGTTCGTCGATCAGCTCCACTGGGGCCCCCCGTTCTCGTCACTCGGCGGGCTTGCTGGAGACCAGCGTGCCCACCCTCTCGCCGCTGACGATCCTATCTATGTTGCTGGCGTCCCCCATGTTGAAGACGTAAATGGGCAGGTCGTTGTCCATGCAGAGCGAGAGTGCGGTCGAATCCATCACCTTGAGCCCGCGCTCGATCGCCTCGCGGTGGCCGATCGCGGCGATGAACTTGGCGTCGGGGTTAGTCGCCGGATCGGAGTCGTAGACCCCCTCGACCCCGTTCTTGGCCATCAGGATCGCTTCGGCGTGGATCTCCAGCGCCCGCAGCGCCGCCGCGGTGTCGGTGGTGAAGAACGGGTTGCCGGTGCCGGCGGCGAAGATCACCACGCGGCCCTTCTCGAGGTGGCGCATGGCGCGGCGGCGGATGTAGGGCTCGGCAACCTCCTTGACGTCGATCGCCGAGAGCACGCGCGTGTGCTCCCCCGCCTTCTCCAGCGCGTCCTGCAGGGTCAGCGCGTTGAGCACCGTCGCCAGCATCCCCATGTAGTCGCCGGTGGCGCGGTCCATGCCCTCGGCCGCGGCGGAGAGGCCGCGGTAGATGTTGCCGGCGCCGACGACGATCGCCACCTCGACCCCGCGGGCGCGGATTGCCGAGATCTGCCCGGCGATCCGCTCTACCTCACCCGCGTCGGTGCCGTGGGAGAGATCGCCCATCAGCGCCTCGCCCGAGAGCTTGAGCAGGATGCGTTTGAACTGCGGGTCGTTGGCCATCTAGGCCCGCGAGCCTATTCGTCGCCGACGCGGAAGTAGGCGAAGCGGGCGATCCGCACGTTCTCGCCGGTCTTGGCGGCGAGCTCCTGGCGCAGCTCCTCGATCGACTTCGAGTCGTGCTTCTCGGCGTTGACGTGCGACTGGTCGAGCAGGGCGACTTCCTGGCCCCACTTGGCCAACTGGCCCTCGACGATCTTCTCGACCACGTTGTCGGGCTTGCCTTCTTCGCGCGCCTTCTCTTCGAAGACCCGCTTTTCGGCCTCGCGCTCCTCGGCGGAGATCTCGTCGGTCGTAACGTACTGGGGCGCGGTCGCGGCGACGTGCAGCGCGACCTCGTAGGCGAAAGCCTTGAAGTCCTCGTTGCGGGCGACGAAGTCGGTCTCGCACTGGACTTCGACCATCGCCCCGACCCTGTCGTTGGCGTGGATGTAGGAGGCGACGACCCCCTCGTTGGTCCCCCGGCCCGCGCGCTTGGCGGCGGAGGCCTGGCCCTTCACCCGCAGGATCTCAACCGCGCGATCGACATCGCCGTCGGCCTCGGTCAGCGCCGCCTTGCAATCCATCATCGCCGCCCCGGTCTGATCCCGCAGCGCCTTCACATCAGCAGCCGTAACGCTCACGACTCCCCTCCCTCTTTCGCAGCCTCGTCTTTCTTCGTAGGTGCCGCCTCAGCCGGTGCTTTCTCCTCGGCGGCGGGCTCCGGCGCTTTCTCAGCCGCTACGGGCTCCGCGGGAGCTTTCTCCTCGACTGGCGCAGCCGGTGCTTTCTCCTCGGCAGCGGGCTCAGCCGGCTTCTCAGCTGCGACCGGAGCCGCCGCTTTGGCCTCGGGCTCAGCCGCTTTAACTGGGGTCGGGGCTTTAGGCGCCCCGTCCGCGGGTGGCGCCGTAGGGGGCACCGGCCCCGAGGAAGCTTTAGCTACCGCAGGGGCCGGTGGGTTCCCTGCGGCGACAGGCCCCGCGGCCTGGCCGCCTGAACCCTGACCCGAAGAACCCTGCGCCTGACCCTGGGCTGGAGCCGCCTGTTGCGCTTGAGCCTGAACTGGAGCCGCCTGAGCCTGCTGTTGCGCCTGCTGAGCCTGTTTAGCGGCCTCCGCTTCAGCCGCCGCCTTCTTTTTGGCTTCCTCAGCCGCAACCCGCTCTTTCTCTTCTTCCTCCCGCTTCTTGCGCTCTTCTTCCTCCTTCTTGCGCCGTTCCATTTCGACGGCGATGCGCTTCTCCTCCTGGACCCGCCAGGCGCCGGCGCCCTCCTCGACCGCGCCGCCGATCGTGCCGATCACCAGCTGGCAGGAGCGGATCGCGTCGTCGTTGCCGGGGATCACGTAATCGATCGGCTTCGGGTCGCAGTTGGTGTCGACCAAGCCGATGATCGGGATGCGCAGGCGAGCGGCCTCGCGCACGGCGATCTCCTCGGTTTTGAGGTCGGTGACGAAGACGGCGTCGGGCAGGCGATCCATGTCGCGGACGCCGCCGAGGTTGAACTCGAGCTTGGCCAGTTCGGCCAGCATCCCCATCCGCTCCTTGGTCGGCAGCAGCTCCAGCTTGCCCTCGTCGCGCCAGTTGGTCAGCTCGTGCAGGCGGGCGATCCGCGCCGACATCGTGTTGAAGTTGGTCAGCAGGCCGCCGAGCCAGCGCTGGTTGACGTAAGGCATCTTGCAGCGGTCGGCCCATTCTTCGACCGGGCCACGCGCCTGCTTCTTGGTGCCGACGAAGAGCACCGTGCCGCCACCGCTGGCGAGCTCGCCGGCGAAGCGGCGCGCGTTCTCCAGCAGCGCCTCGGTCTGGACCAGGTCGATGATGTGGATCCCATCCAGCTCGCCGAAGATGTAGCGGCGCATGTTCGGGTTCCAGCGACGGGTCTGGTGGCCGAAGTGGACTCCGGCCTCCAGCAGCTCTTTGAGGCCTGCCTCAGGCATGGGTGAAGCTCCTTGTTTTGACTGTGTTCCCCGCCGCCCTTGCCGGGATCCGGCGCGATGCCGGTCAGGATCCGGGTCGGTACCAAACGGGGGTTGGTTTCCGAGCCGACGATTGTAGAGGGGTCGAGCTGAGTTAAGTGGTGCGGGCCGCGGCCAGAGCCGCGGCCAGGTCGGCGGGAAGCTCGGAGCGAAAGCTCAGCCGCTCGCCGCTGCTGGGGTGATCGAAGGAGAGCCGGTGGGCGTGGAGGAACTGCCGCTCGAGACCGTACTTGCGCTCGCCGCCGTAACTGAAGTCGCCGAGGAGCGGGTGGCCGATCGCCGCGAAGTGGGCGCGAATCTGGTGCGTGCGACCCGTCTCCAGACGCGCCTCGAGGTAGGTCTCGGCGGTAAGCAGCTCGATCACTTCGAAATGGGTGCGGGCCTCGCGCGAGGCGGCGCCGGAGACCGCCATGCGGTGGCGCTGGCGCGAGGCGCGGCCGATCGGGGCGTCGATCGTGCCGGTCCGCGAGGCGAGGTGCCCCCGCGCCAAGGCGAGGTAGATGCGCTCGACCTCGCGGCGCTGGACCTGCGCCTGCAAGGCGCTGTGGGTGGCATCGTTGCGAGCGACGACGAGCAGGCCGCTGGTCTCCTTGTCGAGGCGGTGGACGATCCCGGGGCGCTCGGCCTCGTTTCCCCCGCCGAGCATGTCGCCGAGCTCGCTGACCAGGGTAGGGCCGGTGTGCGAGGGGGCCGGGTGAACGACCAGGCCGGCCGGCTTGTCGACCACGGCCAGGTCGTCGTCGAGGTGGACGATGCGCAGCTCAGCGCTCAAGTGGGCGGCTCCCGCACGTAGGCATAGGCGAGCAAAAGGACGCCGGCCGTGACCGCGACGTCGGCGAGGTTGAAGGCGGGCCAGCTGCCGATCGCGATGTAGTCGGTGACCGCGTCGACTCGGATCCGGTCGGCGAGATTGCCGATCGCGCCACCGGCCAGCAGCCCCGCGGCCACCCACATGCCGGGTCGGGTCGGGTCGCGCGAGAAGAGGTAGCCGACGACGCCAAGCGCCAGCGCCGTGACCAGGACCAGGCGGGTGCCGCCGCCGCTGGCGAGGCCGAAGGCGACGCCGCTGTTGTGCGAGAGGGTGAGCCCGATCGGGCCGAGCACTTCGACGTCCTGGCCCGGGTACATGTGCGCCTCGACCAGGGCCTTCGCCGCCTGGTCGAGGATGACGACGACGCCGCAGAGCGCTCCGGCAAGGCGCCAGGCGCGGGCGCTGCTCACCCTTCGATCAGGCCGACGACGACAGCACGAACGATGAAGAGCAGGATCACGCCGAGGATCGGGCTGAGGTCGAGGGCAAAGCCACCACCACCGAGCGCCGGCAGGAAACGCCGAAAGAAGTTGAGGTAGGGGTCGGTGGTCTCTTTGACGAAGTCAAGCGTCGCCCGCAGCGCCCGGTTGTAGGGCATGCGCGGGATCCAGGAGCTGAGCACGTTGAGGAAGATCAGGATGATGTAGACGAGAAAGAGGGCACTAACGTAGTCGGCGACGTCGAAGCGGGTGATCGCGAGCAACGGCGTCATCCCCGCATCCTCTCCAGCGAGGCCCGCACGGCCGCCTCAAAGGCCTCCCGGGCGCCTTCTCGCTCCAGCGCCTCCAACCCCGCCTCGGTACTGCCTCCCGGCGAAGCCACCGCCTTGCGCAGCGCCGCCGGATCGTGAGCGCGCAACAGCTCCGCCGTCCCCACCGCTGTCTCCACGACCAACTCCCGAGCAAGCCCCGCATCGAGCCCGTCAGCGGCCCCCGCCTCGGCAATCGCCTCCACCGCCAGAGCCAGATAAGCCGGCGCACACCCCATCACCGCGGTGGCCGCGTCGAACTGCGAGTCGGGCAGCTCCACAACGTGCCCAAGTCCCTCCAGCAGCTTCCGCACGCCGGAGTCGGGCTCGCCGGCCACGCAAAGCACGCCCTTCCGAACCTCGACCCCCACGTTGGGCATCACCCGCACGACATCAGTGCCAGCAAAGGCCCCCCGAAGCGTCTCCAACGAAGTCGCCCCGAGCAACGAGACCACGACCTTGGCCCCGCCGAGTTCCGCCGCGGCCTCCTCCAGCCTCGCCGGCTTGACCGCAAGCACGACGACGTCAGCCCGCTCCGCAAGCTCGCCATTCGAAGCCACAGCCTCGCCAGCCAGTTCTCGAGCCAACTCCGCCGCCCGTCCCGACCCACTATCGGTGAAAAGCAGACCGTCGACCTGCCCTACCAATCCGCGCGCCATCGCCGCCGCCATGCTCCCGGATCCACAGAACCCAACAATCATCTCGCGGAGCCTAGTCGCGACGGTTTTGGAGGGACGGGTTCCCCTCCCAGGGAAACTTTGGGAGCGACCAACCTACGGCCCGGCGACACTGCCGTCCGGACGGTTTCCATGGGAGGGGAACCCGTCCCTCCCCACATCCCTCACGACTGGTTGAAGAACCCTTTGTCGAGCAGCCGCGCCTTCTCCTCGGCCGATACCTCGACATTGCGCGGCGTCAACAGGAAGATCTTCTCGGCGATCCGCTGCATGCCGCCGTCCAGCGAGTAGGTCAAGCCGGAGCAGAAGTCGATCATCCGCTTCGAGAGCTCGTGATCGGTCGTCTGCAGGTTGAGGATGACCGGGACCTGGCGCTTGAACTGGTCGGCGACCTGCTGGGCGTCGTTGAAGTTGCGGGGGATGACGAGGTGGACCTGGACGTCGGAGTCGCCGTTGCCGACCGGGCGCAGCGTGCGCGTGCGCGAGGCCGAGATCGGCTCGTCGTCAGCGAAGATGTCGTCGATCTCGTCGCGGCGCGAGCGACGGGCGCTCGGCAAGCGACGCACCGTGGCCGACTCGCGACGGCCCTCGTAAGCTTCTTCGGAGCTCGTTTCGGGCTCGAAGTCGTCCTCGTATTCGGGACCGTAGTCGTGGTCCTCGGCAAGACCGAAGTAGACCAGCGCTCGATGCCAGGTATCGCGTAGGGCCATGGTTAGTCGCGTGTTTCGGCCTCTGACGGCCGACTCCTCTACGGAATTATGACCAGCTGTGCGGATCTACACATAGAGGGCGGTGCCGAGCCGGATGATCGTCGCCCCCTCCTCGATCGCGACCCGCCAATCCTGCGAGGTTCCCATCGAGAGACGGCTCAGACCGTGCTCCCCCGCGAGCTCGGCGAGCCGGGCGAAGTGGCGGCGCGAGTCCTCGGGGTCCTGGCTGAAAGGCGGCATCGTCATCAGTCCGCCGACGCGGACCGGGCAGCGCTCGAGGAACGCGCCCAGATCGGTCGGCGCCACTCCCCCCTTGCCCTCCTCGCCGGCGACGTTGACCTCGACCAGGATTTCCGCCTCCGGACCTCCATGGCGACCGAGCTGCTCCAGCGCCGAGTCGCTGGCCACCGAGTGGATCAGCCGGCAGAGGGGCAGCAGTTGCTTGACCTTGCGGCTCTGCAGGTTGCCGATGAAGTCCCACTCGAAAGCATCGCCCCAGCGCTCGTGCTTGGCGATGAGGTCCTGCTGGCGGTTCTCGCCGACGAGGCGAACGCCGGCCTCGGCCAGCGCCCCCATCTCCTCCACCGGCACGTACTTGCTGGCGGCGAGGATCTCGACCCCGGGCCCGGCGAGCTCGCGCGCCTCGGCCAGGTTGGCGGCGATCTTCTCGGGCTCGAGTCCGTGGATCAGCCCCGGCACCGCTAGCCCTCCCCCGCCCTGCGCCAAGCCAGACCGGCCTGGCGACCGGTGCGGCCGTTGTCGCGCCGGTGCGAGAAGAAGAGCTCAGGCTCGCAGCTCGTGCAGAGGCCGCTGGTCTCGACTCGTTCCACGCCCGCATCGACCAGGAGGCGGCGGGCGACCTCCGGTAGATCGAGCATGCGGGCGCTCGCAACACCCTCGCCGAGGTGATCGAAGGTCGCCAGAACCTCTTCGCCGACCTCGTAACAACAGGGGCCGATCGATGGGCCGATCGCGGCGTCGGTGGCGCCGATCGCCCTAGCCCCTTTGGCGATGATCCCGGCAGCCAAACCGCGCCAGCCGCAATGGAGCATCGCCACGCCGGCGGAGCCGGCAAGCGCGACCGGCACGCAATCAGCGACGAAGACCAGAGCGGCCACCCCCTCTGTGGCGAGGACGTGCCCGTCAGCCTCGACCAACCCGTCGCCCCTTGGGCTGCCATGTTCCTTTTCCCGCCCATTCAAGGCAAAGGAACAGCGAGGCGCCGGTTGGCCTCGGTGGTCAATCAACTCGGCTCCGTGGACTTGGTGGGAAACCGCGATGCCCTCAAGTGGGAAACCCAGGGTCGCGGCGAGACGGCGCCGGTTCTCGACCACGGCGTCGCGGTCGTCCTCGGTGAAGATGCCGAGGTTGAGCGTGGCGAAGGGCAACTCGCTGACTCCCCCGACACGAGTCGTGAAAGCGGCACTTGCCCCTGGCATCGTTGCCTCGAGCCAGCGCACGCCGTCGCGCTCATGCCATTCCATCGCCGCTCCTTGCTGCCTCCAGGGCCGCGGCGAGCTCCTCTTCGCGCCCGGAGATCTCGCCGTCGAGCTTGCGTCTCAGAGCTACTTCCAGGCCATGCCCAAGCGCCGGCCCCGGACTGAGCCCCGCACCGATCAGGTCCTCCCCGTCGATATCGAGCGTAACGTCACGCCACTCGGCGATATAGCGGTCAAGCCACTCGGCGCCCATGGCCCGGGCAAGGATCAGCTCGACATCGCTGGCGCGCCGCGCTACCTCCACCGCTTCGGAGGGCCGCTCCGGGTTTTCCGCCGCCAGCTCCTCTCCCCCTTCCCGCGGTCCGAACGCCGCCGCGAGCACCGCTTGATCGCGCCCGCCAACTGAACGCCAAGGCCCTTCATCGAGCAGTTCGGAAACAGCGCCCGCGAGCTTGTCTCCTCCGAGGCGAAGCTCGACCAGGCCCCAATCCGAGAGCAGCGAGAAGCCGTCGGCCGCACCGTGTTCCTTCGCCAAGCGCAGCAGCTCGGCTTCACGGCGGTTGGCCGAAACCGTGTGCAGGTCCGTCGCTCGCAGCAGCTCGGCCGTTCGCGTCTCGAGCCCAAAGCCGAAGCGAGCCGCGTAGCGAGCGGCGCGAAGCGCCCGGGTTGGGTCGTCGAGGAACGAGTCGTCGTGCAGTACCCGCAGCTGCCGCATCGCCAGATCTGCCTCGCCCCCGTGGGGGTCGATCAGGCCTGGCTGGCCCTGCAACGGGATCGCCATCGCGTTGATCGTGAAGTCGCGCCGCCGCAGATCATCCGCGAGCTCGGCGCCTCCTACGACGACCGGCAGCGCACCTGGCTGCGGGTAGCTCTCCGAGCGCGCCCCGGCGATGTCGATCTCGTGCCCATTGAGTTTCACCTTGGCCGTGCCAAAACGCTCGTGCGAGGTCACCTCGGCTCCCAGCCGCTCGGCCAGCGCAGCGGCGTCACCCTCGACGACAAGATCGATGTCGGCGCGCCCGCGCCCAAGCAGGAGATCCCGCACTGCGCCGCCGACCAGGTAGACCGGGTCGCCGCCGGCATCGCGCACCGGTGCCAGCTCGGGGTGCATGTGCTCGAGCGCCTCGGCAATGCTCTCGCTGTGGTCTTGAGATGCCTGCATGAGCGGGTTGCCTACCATGATCGCGTGCGCTGGAGACGAGCAGGGGCCGTCATCGCCGTGGTGGCGGCCGCGGCGGCGCTGGGCATAGCTCTCGGATCGAGCCTGAGCGGCTCCTCCGGCTCGCCTTCGAAGCCAGCAGAGGCCGGCGGAAAGACGACGAGCGTCGGCAGCAAGGGTTCGACGAGCCTGGTCCGCAACGCGACCCCACAGCCCGGCTGGAAACCGCACACGGGACCGGTTCCGATCCTCGAGTACCACGTGCTCGGCGCCGCACCCGCCGATGCGCCCTACCCGGAGCTCTACGTGACGCGGCCGGACTTCCACCGCCAGATGGACTGGCTGGAAGAACACGGCTACGAAGCGGTGACGCTGGAAATGGTCGAGCGCGCCTGGCATGACAGCGGCACGCTGCCGCCCAAGCCCGTGGTGCTCTCCTTCGACGACGGCTACCGGCCGCAGTTCACCTACGCCCTGCCGGAGCTGCGGCGCCACGGCTGGCCCGGCGTGCTCAACCTCAAGGCGGAAGGGTCGGATCTCTACACCAGCAACGTCGAAGCGATGATCGACGCCGGCTGGGAGCTCGCCGCCCACACGATCCACCATCAGGACCTGACCATGCTGGGAGCAGCCGAACTGAAGGAAGAAGTGGCCGGCTCGCGCGCCATCCTGCGCCGCGAATACGGCGTCCCGGTAAAGGACTTCTGCTACCCCGCGGGTCAGTTCGACGAAACGGTCATCGCCGCGGTCAAGGCCGCGGGCTATACCGCGGCGACGACCGAGATCCCAGGCGAAGCGAGCCGCGAAGCCCCCTACGAACTCGCCCGCTTCGAGATCCTCGGCTCCAGCGGCGTAACTGGGCTCGCCGAAGACCTCGGCTCGGACTAGAGCCGGACCGGGATCCCGTCGGCGGCGAGCCGCTCCTTCGCCTCGCGCACGCGGTAGGTGCCGTAGTGGAAGATCGAGGCGCAGAGAACGGCATCGGCCTTGCCGTCGACGATCGCCTCGCTCAGGTGATCGAGGTTGCCGGCCCCGCCCGAGGCGATGACCGGAACCGAGACGGCGTCGGCGACGGCCCGGGTCAGCTCGATGTCGTAGCCATCGTTGGTTCCGTCGCGGTCCATGCTGGTCAGCAGCACCTCGCCGGCGCCGCGCTCGACCGCCTCGCGCGCCCAGCCAACGGCATCGCGACCCTCGACCCGCTTGCGGCCGCCGTTGACGTAGACGCCCCAGCCGTCCTCCTCGCGTTTGGCGTCGATCGCGATCACCACGCACTGGGCGCCGAAGTGATCGGCCAGCTCGGTCAGCAGCTCGGGCCGGGCTAGCGCCGAGGAGTTGACCGAGACCTTGTCGGCACCGGCGTCGAGCACCGCCTGGGCGTCCTCGACCGAGCGGATGCCGCCGCCGATCGTGAAGGGAATGAAGACGTTGTCGGCGGTGCGCCGCGCCAGCTCGACGATCGTCTCGCGCTTTTCGTGCGAGGCGGTGATGTCGAGGAAGATCAACTCGTCGGCGCCCTCGGCGTCGTAGCGCTCGGCCAGCTCGACCGGGTCGCCGGCGTCGCGCAGGCCGACGAAGTTGGTGCCCTTGACGACACGACCGGAGTCGACGTCGAGGCAGGGAATGACGCGCTTCAGAACCATTGACTCAGCGTAGGGCAGCGATGCCCTCGGCCACGGTGAAACGGCGCTCGTAGAGGGCGCGGCCGACGATCGCGCCCTCGACGTTGGCCGCCTCCATGCCGGCGACCGACTCGAGGTCAGCCAGATCCCCTACCCCACCGGAGGCGATTACCCGTGCTTCCGTCGCGGCGGCGATCCGGCCGAGCTCCTCGATCGCCGGTCCCTCCATCGTCCCGTCGACCTCGATCGCCGTGCAGAGGAAGCGCGAGACGCCGCGCTCGCCGAGCTCGGCCACCGCCGCCGCGACGTCGACGTCGCTGACCTCGGTCCAACCCGCCAGCGCAACCTTGCCGTCGCGGGCGTCGACCGAGACGACCACGCGCTCGCCGTGTGCCTCGAGAACGCGCTCCAGGAACTCCGGATCGCGCAGCGCGGCGGTGCCGATCACGACCCGCTCCGCCCCGGCATCGAGCACCGCCGCGATCGAGGCCTCGTCGCGTAGGCCACCGCCGACCTGGATCGGACACTCGGCCGTCGCCGCGATCCGGCGCACGGACTCGAGATTGCGCGGCTCCCCCAACTTGGCGCCGTCGAGGTCGACCACGTGCAGGAACTCGGCCCCTTCTTCGGCCCAGCGCTTGGCGGCGTCGACGGGATCGGCATCGTAGGTCGTCTCGCGCGCGTAGTCGCCCTGCAGCAGCCGCACCGCCTTGCCACCGCGGATGTCGATCGCGGGATAGAGGATCACGCCGGAACGGACGCGCAGATGCCGGCGAAGTTGGAGAGCAGGCGCAGCCCGGCCACGCTCGACTTCTCCGGGTGGAACTGGACGCCGAAGACGTTGTCGCGCTCCGCTGCGCAGGTGAAGCGGGCGCCGTAGGCAGCGGTGCCGAGCAGCTCGTCGGCCTCCGCCTTGGGAGCAAAGGAGTGGACCAGGTAGAAGGGGGTCTCGGACTCGATTCCCTCGGTGAGGCGCGACTGGCGCTCCCAGCGCACCGGCGACCAGCCGATGTGGGGAATCTTCAGCCCCGGCGCGTCGAGCTCGCCGACCGGGCCGGAGAGCAGTCCAAGCCCCTCTGCCCCACCGAGCTCGGTAGTGGAGTCGAAGAGCAGCTGTAGGCCGAGGCAGATGCCGAGGATCGGTACGCCGGCCGCGCGGCGCTCCTCGATCAGCTCGTCGAGGCCGAGCGAGCGGATCCCCTCCATCGCCTTCGGGAAGGCTCCAACACCGGGCAGGATCAGCCCGTCGGCAGCGCGAATCGTCTCGGCGTCGTTGGCGATCTTCGCCGTCGCGCCAACGTGCTCGAGCGCCTTCTCGACCGAGCGCAGGTTGCCCATCCCGTAGTCGGTTATGCAGATCCGCGCACTCATTCGCTCAACGTCCCCTTGGTCGACGGAACGCCGCTCTCATCGGGGTCGATCGAGACGGCGACGCGCAGGGCACGGGCAAAGGCCTTGAAGCAGCCCTCGATCATGTGGTGTGCGTTGCTGCCGTAGCGGACGTTGACGTGCAGGGTCAGCTTGGCGCTGTTGGCGACGGCGCGGAAGAACTCCTCCGCCAGCTCGGTGTCGAAGCCGGCGATCGTGGTCGGCGGCAGGTCGGCGCTGAAGACGCAGAGCGGCCGGCCCGAGATGTCGATCGCGCACTCGGCAAGCGACTCGTCCATCGGCACCACGGCGGAGCCGTAGCGCCTGATCCCGGCGCGATCGTCGAGCGCCTCGTCGAGCGCCTGGCCGAGCACGATGCCGACGTCCTCGACCGTGTGGTGCGCGCCGGTCTGTAGATCGCCCTTGGCCTCGACCTGCAGGCCGAGCCGTCCGTGGCGGGCGAGCAAGTCGAGCATGTGGTCGAGGAAGCCGACCCCGGTGGCCGCACTCGACTCTCCCCCGTCGAGGTCGAGCGAGAGCTTGATCTGCGTCTCGGCCGTGCTGCGCTCTCGTTTTGCCGTGCGGCTCATCGTCTAATCATCGCTGACTCGCCGTGGACCGGGAAGCCCTCCGCCCGCGCGATCGCATCGACGTGCGGTGCAAGCTTCGCCGCCGCTTCGGCGGGAACCTGCACGGCGGCGATGCGACGGCGGAACACGCCAGGGCCGAGCGGGCCGGAGAAGCGACCGGCGCCGCCGGTCGGCAGCACGTGGTTGGAGCCGGCGGCGTAGTCGCCGAAGGCGGTAGCGCCGTAGCGCCCGACAAAGACACAGCCGGCCGTCCGCACCCGGTCGGCGAGCAGCGCGGCGTCCTCCTCGAAGAGCTCTAGGTGCTCCGGCGCGAAAGCGTTGGCAAGGTCGATCGCGTCGCTCAGGTCGGGCACCTGGACCAGCGCCAGCGGCGCCTCGCCGATGCCTTCGTGCTCAGTCGCGGCTCTCTCGGTTGCGGCCGCCACGGCCTCGAGCACGGCCTCCTCGACGGCCACGGCCGCCAGCGGGCCCTCGGCACCGTGCTCGGCCTGGGCGCAGAGATCGAGCGCCGCCCACTCCGGATCGGTGCCGTCGCCGGCGACCAGCATCAGCTCGGAGGGGCCGGCAAGCGAATCGATGCCGACGGTTCCCGAGACCGCGCGCTTTGCCTCGCGCACCCAGGCATTGCCTGGGCCGGCGATCACGTCGACCGGGGCGATCGTCTCGGTGCCCTGGGCGAGGGCGAAGATCGCCTGGGCGCCGCCCATCGCGTAGATCTCGCCGACCCCGCAGAGCTCCGCGGCGGCGAGGACAAGTGGGTTGATCGTGCCGTCGGGACCCGGCGGCGAGGCGAGCGCGATCCGCTCGACCCCGGCGACCTTGGCTGGGATCGCGCACATCAGCACGCTCGACGGGTAGGCCGCCCGGCCGCCCGGCGCGTAGAGGCCCGCCGCGGCGACCGGCACTTCGCGCACGGTCACGGTCTGCCCCTGAGGAAGCTCGACGGTCTTCGGCTCCACGGCGATCTGGGCTTCCGCCACCGCGCGCACGTTTGCCGCCGCCAACTCCAGCGATTCGCGCAGGCCGGGGTCCAGCGCCGCCAGCGCTTCGGCTGCGGCTGCGGGGTCCACCCGCAGCGCGGTGGGCGCCCGTTCGGTCGCGTCGAAACGAGCGGTCATGCAGAGCACCGCGCCGTCGCCGCCCTCGCGCACCTCGCGCTCGATCGGGCCGACGTCGACCTTGGGCGCCGAAGCTGTCGTCCAGGAGCGGATCGCCGCGGCTGTCTCCTCGGCGCCCTCCCAATGAAACTGGCGGCGCCTCATCGGGCCAGGCCCTGGCGCAGTTTCGCGGCGAGACCGTCGACCTCGCGAGCGCGCAGCTTGTGGGCGACGCGGTTGGCGACGAAGCGGGCGGTGCACTCGAGGATCTCCTCGCGCACCTCGAGGTCGTTCTCTTCCAGGGTGCGGCCGGTGGCAACCAGGTCGACGATGCCGTCGGCGAGGCCGATCAGCGGCGCCAACTCGACCGAGCCCTTGACCTCGATCACTTCCACCTGGCGACCGGTGCCCTCGAAGTAGCGCTCGGCGATGCGCGGGTACTTGGTCGCGATCCGCATCATCCCGAGGCGTCGCTCGGACTCCCCCAGGCGCTCATCGCCCTTGCGCCCGGCGAGGACCATGCGACAGCGGCCGAAGCCGAGGTCGAGCAACTCGTAGACGACCCGATCGGCCTGCTCCAACAGCACGTCCTTGCCGGTGATGCCGACGTCGGCGGCGCCGGCCTCGACGTAGGTCGGCACGTCGGACGGGCGCATCGTGACCAGGGTGATGCTCTGGCCGGGGAAGATCAGCGAGCGCGACTCGCCGCGCACCTCGCTCGTGTCGATGCCCGCCGCGTCGAGCGCGTCGAGCGTCTCGCCAAGCAGGGCGCCGCGCGGGACCGCGAGCTTCAGCGGTCCCTCGGCCTTGGCCCGGCCCATCCCGGCAACCTCGGCGCTCACGAGTCCTCACCTCCGCGTGGCTCCTCCTCCATCTGGGCAACGTGGACGCGCTCCACGTAGAGGGCGAATCCCGCCGCCGGCTGGTCGACGCCGAAGCGCTTGAGCAGGCCGTCGTAGCGACCGCCGCCGCCGAGCACGTGTCCGAGCGCCGGGTCGTAGACCTCGAGGATCGCGCCGCTGTAATAACCGAGGTCGCGCAGCAGGCCGAGGTCGATCTGGACGCGCTGGGCAACGCCGCGCGCCTCGAGTGCCTCCAGTGTCTCGCCTAGCCGGGCGGTGGCGCGCTCGACCGCGGCGCCGCCAAGCGCGCGCGCTTCCTCAAGCACCTCTTTGCCACCGCGCAGCTGGGAGAGGGCGACGCAAGTGGCGATTTGCTCGTCGCTTACACCCTGCAGCTCGGAGAGCTCGGTCTCGAGGCCAACAAGGTCGTGGGCAGCCAGGCGGGCGAGGATCGAGTCGCGCGCCTCGCCTTCGATGCCGAACTCGGCAAGCAGCTGGCGGTAGAGGTCGGCGTCTCCGAGGCCGATAACCGCCCGTCCGAGGCCGGCCGCGTCGAGCGCCGCCTCCAGCACGTCGACGACCTCGGCGGTGCCGTCGGGCGCTGGCGCCCCGATCAGCTCGACCCCCGCCTGGGCGAACTCCCGCATCTGGCCGCGCTGCGGGCGCACCGCGCGGTAGGCGTTGGCCAGGTAACAGAGGCGCAGCGGCATCTCCGCCTTGGCGTAACGAGTAGCGATCAAGCGCGCGATCGGCACCGTCATGTCGGAGCGCAGGGCCAGCAAATCGCCGCTGCCATCGAAGAAGCGGTAAGCGGTATCGGCCGTGCGACCGTCGCCACGGGCCAGCACCTCGTCGTACTCGATCGCCGGCGTCGCCACCTCGCCGTAGCCGCGTTCTTCGAAGACCCCGATCAGGGCGAGGTGCAGCCGCCGCAGCTCCCGCATCTCGTCGGGCAGGACGTCGCGCGTTCCAGGTGGGATCGGGTGAATCACAATGCCCGCCGCCTCCTCTGCTTTCGCTCCCTCGCACTCATAATTACCGGCGATCTTGCTCGCTCGCTCCCGCGTCCGGGGGCGGCGGGGACTCGCTGGGACGCCCTATGCAGGGACCTCCGAGGAGACGCGTTCAATCTGGGCGCCGAGGCCGCGCAGGCGCTCGTCGATCTGCTCGTAGCCGCGATCGATCTGACGAATGTTGCCGATCTCCGAGCTACCCTCGGCCGCCAGGGCGGCGATGAGCATTGCCATGCCGGCACGGATGTCGGGACTCTCGACGCGTTCGCCATGAAGCCGGCTCGGACCGCTGACGATCGCCCTGTGGGGATCGCACAACGTGATCCGAGCGCCCATCGCCACCAGCTTGTCGACGAAGAAGAGGCGGTTCTCGAACATCTTCTCGAAGATCAGGATCTCGCCGTCGGCCTGGGTGGCGAGGGCCAGCGCGATCGAGGTCAGATCGGCCGGGAAGGCGGGCCAGGGACCGTCCTCGATCTTGGGGATCGCGTCGCCGAGGTCGGACTGGATCCTCAACTTCTGACCAGGGGGAACGAGCATGTCCCTGCCGTCCATCTCCGAGTGCAGGCCAAGGCGGCGGAACTGGCGCCGCACCATCAGCAGATCGAGCGGCTCGACGTCGCGGATGCGCAGGTCCCCCCCCGTCGCCGCGGCGAGGGCCATGAAGCTGCCGACCTCGATGTGATCGGCGGAGATCGTGTGTTCGGCGCCGCCCAGGCGATCGCGGCCGTGCACGGTCATCACGTTGGAGCCGATGCCGTCGACCTGGGCGCCCATCGCGCAGAGCAGGCGCGCCAGGTCCTGCACGTGTGGCTCGCTAGCGGCATTGGAGATCGTCGTCGGGCCGGTCGTCAGGGCGGCCGCCATCAGCGCGTTCTCGGTCCCCATCACCGAGGGCTCATCCATGAAGATCCGGCAGGCGCAGAGGCCCTCGGCGGGCGCGCTGAGCTCGATCCAGCGGTCGCCGTCGACCCGGGCGCCGAGGTCTTTGAAGGCGTCGAGGTGGGCGTCGAGCCGACGGCGGCCGATGAAATCGCCGCCCGGCGGCGGCATCCTCGCCTCGCCAAAACGGGCCAACAGCGGGCCGGCCAGCAGGAACGAGGCGCGGATCTGTTTGGAGAGCTCCTCGTCGACGGAGACGTCGGTGACGCCCTTGGCACAGAGCCGCACGCTGTTGTCGGCGACCCAGGCGACCTCAACGCCGAGGCGCTCAAGCAGGGCAAGCTGCGCTTCGGTATCGCGAATGCGCGGCACCCGGTGCAGCAGCAGCTCCTCCTCGGTGAGCAGGCAGGCGGCGAGGATCGGCAACGCCGCGTTCTTGTTGCCGGCGACGGTCACCTCGCCGGAGAGCGGCACCCCGCCCTGGATGATGAATTTCTCCACTGCTAGGACTCTTCGCGCTCGGCGGCCATTCTCCGGCTAGGGTAACGCGCCATGCGCAGAGGCTGGAAGATCCTGATCGGCGTCGTCGTGCTGCTGATCGTCCTGCTCGGCCTCAACGACCTCAGCGTCGACAACGAAACCAAGGCCGCCGGCGTGACGGAACCGGGCGGCAAGATCGTCGACCTCTCGGGCGGCGATCTCGAGGTGGTCGAAGAAGGGCCGCGCGACGGCAGCCCGATCGTGCTCATCCACTGCTTCACCTGCGCGATCAACTACTGGAGCAAAATGATGCCGGCACTTGCCCGCCAACACCGAGTGGTCGCGATCGACCTGCTTGGCCACGGCGGCTCGGAAAAGCCCAAGTCGGGCTATTCCGTGTCCAACCAAGCCGATCTGATCGCCCAGGCACTGGCCAAGTTGAGCGTGAGCGATGCCGAGGTGGTCGGCCACTCGCTCGGCGGCGCCGTCGCCGTCGCGCTCGCGCAGCAGTCGCCGGCCCTGGTCAACCGCGTCTTCATCGTCGACACCCCGCCGACCCACGAAGAGGGTGACCTTGGCCTCGTCGCCAAGCTCGGCTTCGCTCCGGTGATCGGCGAGGCGTTTTGGCGGATCAAGCCCGACTTCGCCGTGCGCAAGGGGCTCGAGGTCGCCTTTGCGCCCGGTTTCAAGGTCCCGGACGAATTCGTCGAAGACGTTGACCGGATGACCTTTAGCGCCTACGACGACTCGGCCAGCGGCTTTGACGACTACACCAAGGAAGAGCCGCTTGATCAGCGCATGGCGGAAACGGGTAAGCCACTAATGGTGATCATGGGCGCCGAAGAGCAAATCATCGACGAACCGGCCAAGCGACTGGCCGAATACCGGGCGACCGTCCCGGGAACCGAGACCAAGCTGATCAGTGGCGCTGGACACTCGCCAAACGTCGAGAAACCGGCCGAGACAGCGGCTCTCGTCCTTGGCTTTGCACCCGCCGCAAAACCAGCTCCCAAGCCAAATCATCGATCCAAATTGCAAAAGCCCGTGCAGAAACACCCTGCTGTCCGGAAGCACCCCTAGAGTCGAACCTATGTTCGATACGAAGACAAACATCAGTCAACGCCTCGCCGACGCCGTCGACCTCATGATCGACTTCGCGACCCTCGGCGAGTACGGGCTCGAGCCCGCCGCAAGGCCCGCTCCCCCCTGCGAGTCGCGCCGCCGCCCGCACCCCTCCCAGGCTGGGACGAGGCGCGGAGCGGCCGGCGATCTCCTCGCTCGTTCCTAGGCTGGCGCCCATCGGCGCAATACCCTTGCGCCGATGGAGAGTGCCACTGCCGAGCCGATAGAGAGGGACGAGGCAACACCGCGGCCTCGGCGGCGTCGGTGGTGGATTGCCGGCGGGATACTCGCGCTGCTGATTGCTGTGGCGATCGCCGTGGCAATCACCTGGCATTTCTCCTCGGTTGTGCTCGTGCCCGACCATCACGACTGGCCGCTCGAAGTCAGGGTCGAAGAGGTGAAACCGGGCCGCATCGTGCTCTCCAGCGGTCACAGCAGCGAACAGCCAGGTGTCTACGGGCTCGACTGGCAGACCGGCCACGCGATCGTGGGCCCGGTCCTATCGGAAGGCGACGGCACCGTTACGCGGCGCCTCAGCGACGTACGCGGCTACCTGGTGCCCGGCATCCACGTCGGGCTCGACAGCCACGTCTACTCCGGCGACCCCGGGCAATCGCTCGGGCTCCCCTTCAGCTCCATCGGCGTGCCGGATCCGCTCGGCCCGATGCCGGCGTGGTTGGTCCCGGCCGCGCCCGCGGCTCCACCAGCCACCCGCAAGACCTGGGCGATCGTCGTGCACGGCCACAACGACAATCGCCAGAACGACCTGCGGATCGCGCCGACGCTGCGAAGGGCCGGGCTCACCTCGCTGCTGATCTCCTACCGCAACGACCTCGGCGCACCGCAAAACCCGGACGGCCTGTACCACCTGGGCGAATCCGAGTGGGTCGACCTGCAGGCGGCGGTCCGCTACGCGCTCGCCCACGGCGCCCACCGCGTCGTCCTCGTCGGTTACTCGATGGGCGGCGCCCTCGTCGCCCAGTTCATGCAGCGATCTCGTCTCTCGCGCGACGTTGCAGCCTTGGTACTCGACGCTCCCGTGCTCGATTGGCGTTCGTTGATCGAATACAACGCCGAACAGATCGGCCTACCCGGCTTCTTCGCCCAGCCGGTCGAGTGGATGATCGACGCCCGGGCAAACCCAAACTGGGACAACCTCGACGCCCTCCAGCATCCCGAGGACTTCCACCTGCCGATCCTGCTCTTCCACAGCACCGAGGACGAACTGGTCCCGATCTCAACCAGCGATGAGTTCGCCGCGGAGCTGCCGCGCTGGGTCACCTACTACCGGGTGCCCACCGTCGGTCATACCGAAAGCTGGAACCTCAACCCGCGCCTCTACGACCGGCGACTGCGGCGTTTTCTCCTGCAAAACGCAAACTTTCGCGGCGCCCAGTAGGTCTAGAAACAACTCGAGCCCGATCATTGCGATCGGGCTCGAATAAGGAAAAACCGGCGGCGACCTACTCTCCCAGGGGGTTGCCCCCCAAGTACCATCGGCGCTGAAAGGCTTAACTGCTCTGTTCGGAATGGGAAGAGGTGTTTCCCTTTCGCTATGCACCACCGGAAATTTGCGAGACAACCGCCCCGGTGGAGCTTGAAAACCGCACAAGACCGCAAGGTAAGTAATAAACATCCGTCAAGCCCTCGACCCATTAGTACCGGTCGGCTGAGCACATCACTGCGCTTGCACCGCCGGCCTATCAACCTGGTGGTCTACCAGGGGTCTTACTCCCTTAAAGGGATGGGAGAGCTCATCTCGAGGACGGCTTCCCGCTTAGATGCCTTCAGCGGTTATCCGTTCCGTGCGTAGCTAACCTGCGATGCCCTTGGCAGGACAACAGATACACCAGCGGCACGTTCATCCCGGTCCTCTCGTACTAGGGATGACTCCTCTCAACTCTCCAACGCCCACAGCAGATAGGGACCGAACTGTCTCACGACGTTCTGAACCCAGCTCGCGTACCGCTTTAATGGGCGAACAGCCCAACCCT
>DATBAV010000039.1:0-18556 GCA_036271315.1 Solirubrobacterales bacterium
CAACTCCCTCCTCCGTCCGTATACGGCGAAGTGGGATTCTTCTGTAGAAGTTTGGCCTAGATGGTCTTGCTGATTCTCTTCGGGTTCGTCGCCGGAGCAGCGACGGCGGTGTCGCCGTGTGTGCTGCCCGTTCTGCCGATCGCGCTCTCGGCGGGCGCCACCGGCGGCCGCAGCCGGCCGCTGGGGATCGTCGTCGGGCTCGCCCTCTCGTTCACCTTCGCGACCGTGGCCCTGGTCTACGTGATCTCGGCCCTCGGCCTCCCTGACGATTTCCTCCGCGACCTCGCGATCGTCGTCCTGATCGTCTTCGGCGTGACCCTGATCGTGCCGGCGCTGTCGGCCCGGGTCGAGGCGTCGCTGAGCCGGCTCACCTCCCGGATCCGGACCCCGAAGGGCGGCGACGGGTTCTGGTCGGGCACCGCGATCGGGGCCAGTCTCGGCCTCGTCTACGCGCCCTGCGCCGGGCCGATCCTGGCCGGCGTGATCACCGTCTCCGCCTCGCAGTCCTTCAGCACCGGCCGGCTGGCGGTGGCGTTGAGCTACGGGATCGGCTCGGCGGTGGTCCTCTACTTCCTCATGCTCGGCGGGCGCAAGGTGGTGCGGCCGCTGGCCCAGCGTGGGGTCGGCCTGCAGGTCGCGATGGGCGCGGTGATGGTGATCGTCGCCCTGGCGATGCTCGGCAACTACGACATCCGCTTCCAGAACCACATCGCAAGCAGCCTGCCCAGCTTCCTCGTCGACCCGAGCAAGGGCATCGAGGAAACCGCGTCGGCCAAGGCCGCGCTCGCCGATGTTCGCGGCGATGGTGGCCACGGGGTTGGCAGCGAAGCCAGCGGAGCGGCCCCGGAAACCGGTGCCGACGGCACGCTGAAGAAACTGCCGGTGCTCGCCGTGGCGCCGGAATTCGTCGGCACCGAGCAGTGGTTCAACACCCCCGGCGACAAGCCGCTCACCCTGCGCGGGCTGCGCGGGAGAGTCGTCCTCGTCGACTTCTGGACCTACAGCTGCATCAACTGCATCCGCACCCTGCCCTATCTGAAGGCCTGGGACGCGAAGTACCGCAAGGACGGCCTGACGATCGTCGGCGTGCACACGCCCGAGTTCCCCTTCGAGCGCGAAGCGAGCAACGTCGAAACGGCGATCGAGGAAAACGGGATTCGCTACCCGGTCGTCCAGGACAACGAACAGGCGACCTGGAACGCCTACGGCAACCAGTACTGGCCCGCCGAGTACTTCATCGACGCCCAGGGCAGGGTCCGTTATGTGCACTTCGGCGAGGGCGAATATGGCGAGAAAGAAAAGGTGATCCGCGAGCTCCTGGCCGAAGCGGGCAGGCCGGTCAAGGGCGGCGACGCGCGGGTCCACGCGATTGCTCCCTCGCCAACCGTGACTACACCGGAGACCTACCTCGGCGCCGCCCGCGCCGAACGCTTCACCAACGCGATGCTCTCGCCGGGCTCGCACGACTTCACCGCGCCGAAGGCGCTGCCCGCCAATGAATTCGCCTACCACGGCAAGTGGCGCATCACGCTCGAGTCGGCGACCGCGGGGACTGCGGCGTCGCTCGATCTCAACTTCGGCGCCCGGCGCGTCTACCTGGTGCTCGGCTCGCCCGGCCGCGACCGCAAAGTCAGGGTGCTGCTCGACGGCCAGCCGATCTCCGCCGCCGATGCCGGGACCGATGTCCACGACGGCGCCGTGACCGTGACCGGCCAGCGTCTCTACAACCTCGTCAACCTGCCCAAGGTCGGCCACCACGTCCTCACCCTGGAACCGGAAGCGGGGGTGCAGGGCTATGCCTTCACCTTCGGTTAGTCGCGAGTCCGCCCGCCCAGGCGCGACAATCGCGGCGATGGCCGACTCCTCCCAGGGCACCGTGCTGGTCGTCGACGACGAGCCGACGATCCTCGACGTCGTCGGTCGCTACATGGAGCGGGCCGGCTATGAGACCCATCGCGCCGCCGACGGGCCCGAGGCGCTGCGCCTCGCCGCCGAGCACCGTCCCGATCTGGTCGTGCTCGACCTGATGCTGCCGGGGATCGACGGGATCGAGGTGATGCGCCAACTGCACGAGGGACCGGGGCCGCGGATCGCTGTGATCATGCTGACCGCCCGCGGCGAGGAGTCCGATCGCCTCGTCGGCCTGCGCCAGGGCGCCGACGATTACGTCGTCAAGCCCTTCTCGCCGGCCGAGCTGGTCGCCAGGGTCGACGCGGTCCTGCGCCGGGTCTCGCCCCCCGACGAGGAGGCGCCGCCGATCGAGCACGGGCCGCTGCGCATCGAGCCGGCGACCCGCAGCGCTTTCCTCGACGGCGAGGAGCTCTCGCTGACGATGCGCGAGTTCGACCTGCTCGCCTTCCTGGCCGCGCACCCCGGCCGCGTCTACTCGCGCGACCAGCTGATGGAAGCGGTCTGGGGCGAGCCCTTCTTCGAGGACACCAGCACCGTCACCGTCCACGTCCGCCGCCTGCGCGCCAAGCTCGGCGACGACCCGGCCGAGCCGCGCTTCATCGAGACGGTCTGGGGAATCGGTTACCGGTTGCGATCGTGAGGCGCGCCGTCGTCATCGCCGTCGCCGCCTTCCTGGCTGGCGCCGCCGCGGTCGCGGTGCCCGGCCACATGGGCGCCGACCAGATCCTGCTGGTGCTGCTCGCCACCGCCGGCGCCGCGCTGGCAGCGGCACTCGCCGTTCGCCTGGCGATGGAGGAGCGCTCCCGCCGCGAGATCGAGGAGGCGCGCCGCCAGCTGGTCGCCGCGGCCTCGCACGACCTGCGCACGCCGCTGGCCTCGCTGCGGCTGCTGGTCGAGTCGATCGACGACGGCGTCGCCACGGGCGAGACCCGCGACCGCTACCTGAAGGAGATCCGCACCCACGTCGGCGTGCTCAGCGACCTGATCGACGACCTCTTCGAGCTCTCCCGGATCGAGGCCGGCGACATCTCCTGGACGATGCGCCAGGTCAAGGTGCAAGAGCTGATCGGCGACACCGTGGCGGCGATGCGGGCGCCGGCAGCGGAGCGCGGCGTCAGCCTCGCCGCCGAGCTGCCCGCGGGCGAGCTCGTCGCCAGCGCCAACGCCGAGAAGGTCCAGCGCGTCCTCTTCAACCTGATCCAGAACGCGATTCGCCACACCCCGGCCGACGGCAGCGTCACCGTGCGCGCCCGCAACGCCCCCGGTGGGGTAGAGGTCGAGGTCGCCGACAACGGCGAGGGCATCCCGGCGGGCGACGGCGAGCGGGTCTTCGAGGCCTTCTACCGCGGCGATGCCGCCCGGGGCGAGGATGGAGCCGGCCTCGGCCTGGCGATCTCGCGGGCGATCGTCGAAGCACACGGAGGCAAGATCTGGCTCGAAGACGGCTCGCCCGGAACCAGGGTCCACTTCACGCTGAAGTCCGCCTAGCGGCGATACAACCAACCACCAGTCAACCGAACGGGGAGAAAGACGTGACCGAGCTGACCGAGAAGCAGGCCGAGTTGTGCGAGAGCAGCGAGACCGACTACTCGGACCTGAAGGCGTTCTTCATCAACTGCACGCTGAAGCGCAGCCCTGAGGTGTCGAATACCCAAGGGCTAATGGACATCTCGATGGAGATCATGCGCCGCAATGGGGTGGAGGTCGATTGCATCCGCGCCGTCGACCACGAGATCGCCACCGGGGTCTGGCCCGACATGACCGAGCACGGCTGGGAGCGCGACGAGTGGCCGCAGATCTTCGAGCGGGTGATGGCCGCCGACATCCTCGTGCTCGGCATGTCGATCTGGCTGGGGGAGAAGTCCTCGGTCGCGACCCAGATCGTCGAGCGGCTCTACGGCAACTCGCACCTGCTCAACGAGGCCGGCCAGTACGCCTACTACGGCCGCGTCGGCGGCTGCCTGGTGACCGGCAACGAGGACGGGGTCAAGCACTGCGCGATGAACACGCTCTACTCGCTGCAGCACCTCGGCTACACGATCCCGCCGCAGGCCGACTCGGGCTGGATCGGCGAGGCCGGGCCGGGCCCGTCATACCTGGACGAGGGCTCGGGCGGTCCCGAGAACGACTTCACCAACCGCAACACCACCTTCGCTGCCTGGAACATGCTGCACCTGGCGCGGATGCTGAAGGCCGCCGGCGGCATCCCCGCCCACGGCAATCAACGGCCCGACTGGGATGCGGGTTGTCGCTTCGACTTCCCCAACCCCGACTACCGCTGAACTTACTCCGGGGGCTTCTCCTCGCCGTCCAGCGACTGCTTGAAGCTCCTCATGCCCTGCCCGAGCGAGCGGCCGAGCTCCGGCAGCCGTTTGGGGCCGAGGACGATCGCTGCGATCACGGCCAGGACCAGGAGGTGCATCGGGCTCTCGAGGCCGGACAGCATTAGAGGAAGCTTAAACAGCTGGCTTAAACTCCGGGTATGCGGCTTGCGACTCGTCTCAGCTCAGGACTGGCGCTGACGGTCACCGTCTGCTGGGCCCTGGCGCTGGCCCTCTCCGGCTCGACCGACACGTTGCTCTTCCTGGCGCCCGCGTTGCTGATCGTGGCGCCGCTCGTTGCCGGCCGCTACCCGGGTGAGGAGCTGATCGCCAAGCTGGTCGCCGAGCGGAGCCAACGGCCCCGCCGCCCCGCCGCCGTGCTCGCGCCGTCGCCGCGATCGGTCGTCGCCTCGTCGTCCCCCCGCGGGACTGGCCTGCTCGCCTTCTCCCGGGCCGAGCGCCCGCCGCCGTTCGGCCTCCTTCCGCAGACCTAGCGCCGGCGCCTGAGATCGACCTCGGTCGCCGTGCGCGCGACCGAAGGGACAACCGTGCGAAAGCACTGGGCGGCGCTTGCCGCCACCACCGCATTGCTCATCGGAGGTTCCGCCAGCCCGGCGCTGGCCCATGAAGGCAACCCCGACTACCGCTCGGTGATCGACCGGGTGACGCCGAAGGTGCCCGGCGTCAGCTTCGAAGTCCTCTCCTACGACAGCTACATGCAGCTACTCGACCAGCACGGCCACGAAGTCGTGATCGATGGCTACGAGGGGGAGCCCTACGCGCGCGTGCTCAAGGACGGCACGGTTCAGGTCAACGAACACTCGCCGGCGCTCTACCTCAACGACACTCGCTTCCCGACCTCGCAAGTGCCGCCGATCGCCAATCCGAAGCTGCCGCCGAAATGGAAAACGGTCGACGACTCTGGCACCTTCCTCTGGCACGACCACCGCATGCACTACGGCTCGACCGCGACTCCGCCGCAGGTCACCGATACGAGCCGCAAGACGAAGATCTTCGACTACACGATCCCGCTGCGGATCGACGGCAAGAAGGGGGCGATCGACGGCACCCTCTATTGGGTCGGCAGCCCCAAGGCCTCCAAGCTGCCCTTCATCCTGGCCGGCATCGTCATCGTCCTCGGCGGCGGTGCGCTGGTGCTGCTGGCGCGGCGCCGTCGCGATCGTGACGACGACGAGGAGCGCCCGGCGCGCAATGACGAGCCGGCGAAGGAGGCCTGGTAGCGATGCGCCGTGCGCTCGCCAAGCGCGCGAAGAAGCCGGTCCGATGAGGGTTCGGCTCTCCCTCCCCCTCGCAGCAATTGCGATCGTGGCGGTAGTCGGGGTGGCGACCGTGCTGATCGCTACCCACCACTCCGCCGAAGCGCTGCCCGGCAACGTCCACAGCAGGTCGGTCTCGAACTTCGCCGGCCAGGAACTCTCGCCGCGAAAGCCGGCGCCTTCCTTCGGCGCCCTGCGCAACTACCTAGGCGAAAAGGTCAGCCTTGCGGCCTACCGGGGGAAGGCGGTCTTCGTCACCTTCCTCTACACCCACTGCCCGGACGTCTGCCCGCTGATCACCGCGGAATTGCACAACACCCTGGCCCGGCTGGGCCCGCGACGCAGTCGCCAGCTTCGGATCGTGGCGGTTTCCGTCGATCCCCACCGCGACACCCGCCAGGCGGTCTCCGAATTCCTCCAGGCCCACGGAATGACCGGGCGGATGAAGTACCTGATCGGCGGCGCCCATGAACTAGCGCCGGTGTGGGAAGCCTGGAACGTCGGCTCCGAACCGGACTCCGTCAACCCCGAATTCGTCGCCCACTCGGCGCTGATCTATGGGATCTCCGCCAAAGGGCTCCTGACGACCATCTACCCCTCCAACTTCAATCCGAGCCAGATCGTCCACGACCTACCGAAGCTGCTGAATGATTGAGCGCCACCGAAAAGAGACCCGGTCGGTCCGCCGCATGGCGGCACTAGCTGCCGTCGCTTCGCTTTGCCTTGCCCTGCTCGTCCCTGCGAGCGCCTTCGCCCATGCCCAGCTGGTCGGGACCACCCCGCAGTCTGGGACGACCGTGAAGACCCAGCCCAAAGAGGTCATCTTCAAGTACAACCAGCCGGTCGGCGGCACCGTGGGCGCGGTTCGCGTCTACAACGCCCAGGGCGATCAGGTCGACAACCTCGACGTCGCCCACCCCGGCGGCCATCAGTCCTGGATGGGGGTGGGGCTCAAGCCGAACCTCCCTGACGGCACCTACACCGCGACCTACCGAGTGATCTCGGCCGATACCCACATCGTCTACGGCGGCCTGGTTTTCAGCATCGGCCACGCCGGGCCGGCCCCCAAGTACACGGTCGCCGGGCTGATCTCCAAGAACCAGACGGGCGAGGTGACCAAACTCGCCTTCGGCGCGGTCCGGGCGCTCGACTACCTCTCGATCGCCCTGATGGTCGGCGGTCTGATCTTTCTCTTCTTCGCTTGGCGACCCGCGATCTCGGCCCTCAGCGGAGCCGGGGAGAGCGCCGCGGACGCCAAGAAGGCGTTCGGGCGGCGCTTCGGGCGCCTCCTCGCCTTCGCCGTCGCGCTCGGCATCGCGGTCAGCGTCCTCGGGATCCTCCTGCAGGGGGCGAGCGCTGCCGGCGTCTCGTTTTGGGCCTCGCTCAAGGGGCCGATCATCCGCGACACCCTGCACAGCCGCTTCGGCACGGTCTGGGGACTGCGCGCGATCGACTGGCTGGCGCTCGGCGCCCTGATGATCGCGGCCTGGAAGCTGCCCCGGGCGAGGCGCTGGCTAACAGCCCTGATCGGGCTTGGGGCTCTGTATCTGGCGATGACTCCGGCGCTTGCCGGCCACCCCAGCATCCAGAGCCCTGTGGTGATCTTCTTCCCGACCAACGTCATCCACGTCACCGCGGCAAGCATCTGGGTCGGCGGGATCGCCTGCTTCCTCTTCGCGCTGCCGGCCGCGACCCGCAGGCTGGCTCCCGAGGATCGCAGCCGCCTCCTGCTGGGCACGATGGCGCGCTTCTCGCCCTTTGCCCTGGGAGCGGTGATCGCGATCGCGATCACCGGCGTGATCCAGGCCTACATCGACGTGCGCAGTGTGCACGCGCTCTTCGGCACGACCTATGGGCTCCTGGTCGTTGCCAAGGTTTTCCTACTCCTATTCCTGATCGGGTTCGGCACGCTCAACCGCCAGCGCATCCTGCCTGCCCTGAAGGAGTTGGTCGAGCGTGCGGCATCGCTCGGTTGGGTCGGCGCCTGGGCTCGCAATAGCTTCCGCGGCGAGCTCTCGCTGATGCTGATCGTGTTCGGCGTCACCGCGGCGCTGGTCTCCTACGCGCCGCCGATCGACGCGGCGCAGGGGCCGGTCTCGATCAACACGACCCTCGGCCCGGCCGAGCTGGAGATGACGGTCGAACCGGCGAAGGTCGGGCCCAACTCGATCCACCTCTACCTGATCAACGCCAAAGATGGCTCCCAGTTCACCGCGACCAAACAGCTCACCGTCACCGCCGAACTGCCCTCCAAGCAGATCGGGCCGTTGCCGCTGAAGGCCAACCTCGCCGGTCCCGGCCACTACGTGCTGAGCGGCGCCGAGTTCAGCCCCGGCGGCACCTGGGAAGTCCAGATCACCGACAGAGTCTCCGCCTATCAGCAGTACTCAAAGACGGTCACGGTGCCGATCGGATGAGCCGCCTCTCTGCATCGCCGCGTTTGCGCTCGGCCCTCTTTGGCCTCCTGCCGGCGATCCTACTGGTGGCGGGATCGCCCCAGGCGAGGGAAGTTATCGCCTACCTCGCGCCCTTCCTGGTCTTGGTTGCTGTCCTCCTCGCCGGCCGCTATCCCGGCGAGAGGCTGATTCGGACATCGTGCTCTGCGCCGCCCGTGCGGCGCGAGCCACCCCCGGAATCGCGAACCGGCGCCACCGAGCCACGCGCTCGCCGAGCGCCCCTGCTGGCCTTCGCCGAGGCAGGACGGGCGCCGCCGTGCTCGCTGCGGCAACCAGATCCTTGTCCGATTTGACTTAGGAGGTTTCAAATGCTGAAGCGAACCGCGCTCTTTTGCGTGACTGCCGTCGCCTTGCTGCTGCCCGCGGCGGCCCAAGCGCACGTCAGCGTGCATCCCAACACCGTGCCGGAAGGCGCCTTTGCGACGCTCAACGTCCGGGTGCCGGGCGAGGAAGAAAGCGCCTACGCCTACAAAATCGCCACCCTGTTCCCGGCCGGCTTCACCGACGTCTCTATCCAAAACGTCCCCGACTGGACGGCCAAAGTGGTGAGCAAGAAGCTCGCCAAGCCGATCGAAACCGATGACGGGCCGGTCACCGAAGAGGTCTCCCAGGTGATCTGGACGGGGAACAAATCGGTCGACGGTCGCCTCGACAACGGCAGGTTCATGCAGTTCCCGCTCTCGATCGCCATGCCCGAAGGCATCGCCGGCAAGTCGCTGGCGTTCAAGACGCTGGAGTACTACAGCAACGGGAAAGTCATCCACTGGATCGGCGCCCCGGACGCCGAATTCCCGGCACCGACCGTCAACATCACGACAAAAGGCGGTGTCCTCCAAGACATTGCCGGCGGCGAGGCCGGTCCGACCCCCGGCGAGGTGCCGGGAGCAGAAGCGGCTCCGTCCTCGAGCTCAACTTCGTCATCGAGCGACAGCGCCAGCAAGGGCCTCGGCATCGCCGCACTGATCGTCGGCGCGCTTGGCCTATTGGCAGGCGGCGCGGCACTCGTGCGGTCTCGTCGAACGGGGTAGAGGTGGAGAGCCGGCTAGGGCTTGTCAAGCATGCTGCGGGCGCACTCGACGATCGTCTCATCGATCGCTCGGGGCGCCCATCCGAGCAGCTCTTCGGCCCGCTTGCTCGAGTACTCCTGCTTGCGGCCGAGCTGGCCGGCGACCGAGCGCACGCCGGGATCGAAAAGGCCCATCGCACGAACGAGAAGGTCGGGAACGGATCTCTTCGGCACCTTCGGCGCGTCCGACCCCAACTGGTCGCGCAGGACCCTGGCGACGTCCGCCATCCACTCGAAGGAGCGGACCGCGATCAGGCGCTTGCCGCCGGCACCGGGGTCGCTCATTGCCCGAATCTGAAGGTCGGCGACGTCGCGGACGTCGACGAGGTTGAACCCGATCCGCGGCGCGCCGGGCATTCCGGAAAGCAACCGCTGCACGACTTCGAGCGAGGGGGAGCGCTCGCTGCTCAGCACGGGCCCGAGGATGGCGCCGGGGTTGACGACCGCCAAGCGCTCCGTCTCGCCCATCTCCTCGACCAGGTCCCAGGCCGCGCGCTCGGCGATCGTCTTGGAGCGCGCATAGGGCGTGAGCGTGGAATCGTCGAGGTCGGTCCACTCCGACTCGTCGAGGCGCTGCGTCGAGGCCTTGGCACTGCCACCGACGGCGGCAACCGAGGAGGTGACGACGATCCGCGAGGCCCCGGCTGCCAAGGCGGCGCGCAGCACACGCAGCGTTCCCTCACGCGCGGGCACGATCAGCTCGTCGGGGTCCTTCGGCTGAACCAGGGGGAACGGCGAGGCGACGTGCAGGACGTGGCTGCACCCATCCACCGCCTCCTCCCAGCCCGTGTCGCTCCGCAGGTCCGCGGCGAGCACCGAGAGTCGTTGGCCAGCCTCGGGCGGCGGGTCGACAGAGGCCTTTTCCCCTGGCTCGCTCGAGAGGTTCCGCACCCTGGCCCTGACCTCCAGCTCGCGCGAGAGATCCCGCACCGTGGTCCTGACCGAGTAGCCGCGGTGCAGGAGCTCGGCCACGCACCAACCCCCAAGGAAGCCGGAGCCACCGGTGACGAGAACCGTCTTTTGCTCCTCCGCCATCGTCAGGAGCCTATCCCTCGCGGGCTCAGGTCTCGGTCCGCAGCCGGAAAAGCCGTCCCAGGCCGGCCAAGGCGTTCGTGGCGATCCGCTCCCGCGCGCGGCCCGGGCGGATCGTCTCGGGGTACTCCAGCATCAGCATCGAGAGGTAGAGGGGCAGCCGCGGATCCTTGACTCCCTTGATCCCGCGTGCCTTCATCAGCCGGTAGATCTGTTCGATGTAGTCCTCGAAGCGCACCGCGGGGCGGTGGACGTTGCGAACGCGGACGGTTTTTCCGCTCCGGTTCTTGAAGGTGTGCAGCGCCTGCGGGGGAACCGACGCCGACTCGCCGACGGTCAGAGTGCTCCATTTGCCGTCGACCATCAGGTCCAATTCTCCCTCGATCACCTCGAAGGACTCCTCGGGAGTCGGGTGCACATGTGGGGGAGGGGCGACCGAACCGGAGGGCAGGGTGAAATCCATGCCGACGAACTCGCCGCCGCTGTCCGCCGCCGCCGCGGTCACCGCATAGACGCTTCCGTCCGGCATCTCGAAGCGATCTCCAGTCTGAGCCATCGCCGGCGACTCTAGTCGCATCTGCCGCCCTCGCGGGCGACAGATTTGCGATTGCGACTGTGGGCCGGGAACGTCAGGCGGCGACCGGCACTCGCTTCTTCTCTTCTTCGGGCGCCACTGGTAGCTGACCGTCTCGGCGACCCTTTCGGTCGGGAAGCGCGAGGCGGCAGATCTTCTTGACGACGCTGCCGAACTGCTTGCCCAGCGGGCCGACGTTGTAGGGGATGCCGTAGCGCTCGCAGATCTCGCGCACCTCGGTTGAGATTTCCGCGTAGCGATTGGCCGGCAGGTCCGGGAACAGATGGTGCTCGATCTGGAAGCTGAGGTTGCCGGAGAGGATGTGGAAGGGCCGGCTGCCGCTGAGGTTCGCCGAGCCGAGCAGCTGGCGGTAGTACCACTCGCCGCGGCTCTCGTTCTCGGTCTCCTCCTCGGTGAACTCGTGGGTGCCTTCGGGGAAGTGCCCGCAGAAGATGATCGTGAACGACCAGACGTTGCGAACCAGGTTGGCGGTCGCGTTGCCGGCTAGGGGAAAGAGGAAGAACGGGCCCGACAGCGCCGGGAAGATCACGTAGTCCTTCAGGGTCTGGCGGCGGACCTTCTTCCAGATCCCGCTGAGCAGCTTGCGCTTGTCGGCGAGCTTCGCCTCGCCGCTAGTCAGGCGCTCGACTTCGAGGTCGTGCAGGGCGACGCCGTACTGGAAGAACAGCGCCAGCAGGGTCGCGTAGACGGGGTTTCCCAGGTAATAGGGAGTCCAGCGCTGGTCCTCCGACATGCGCAGCACGCCATAGCCGATGTCGCGGTCCTTGCCGACGATGTTGGTGTGGGTGTGGTGCATGTAGTTGTGGGAGTGGCGCCACTGGTCGGCCGGGCAGGCGTTGTCCCACTCGAACTGCTTGCCGGAGAGCGCCGGGTCGTTCATCCAGTCGTACTGGCCGTGCATCACGTTGTGGCCGATCTCCATGTTGTCGAGGATCTTGGAGAGCGAGAGGGCGGTCGTGCCGGCGATCCAGGCTGGCGGGAAGACCCCCGCCCAGAGCAGGCCGCGGCCGGCAACCTCGAGCCCTCGCTGGGCGCGGATCACCTTGCGGATGTAGTTGGCGTCGCGTTCGCCGCGATCGGCGAGCACGCGCTGGCGGATCGCGTCGAGCTCCTCGCCGAAGCTCTCGATCTGCTCCGGGGTAAGCGGAATTTGGCTCTCGGTTGTGCTGCTCATTTGGCTGCCTTTCGTTGAAAGTCGGTTCAAAGGTCGATGACGAGATCGCTGAGCGGGGCCGAGATGCAGAGCTGGATCTCCTCGTCGGGTGCGGCGGAGACCTCATCGGTGAGCAGGTTCTTGACGGTGCCGCTCAGCTTGCGGCAGGTGCAGGTGTGGCAGATCCCCATGCGGCAGCCCGATTGCGCCGGGACACCGGCCTGCTCGGCCTGCTCGAGGATCGAGGCACCGCTGTTCTCAACCTCGAGGTCGGAGCCGGCGAAGCGGATCGAGCCCGTTCCGGGCTCGCCGATGGGAAGCAGGCTGGGGGGGACGAAGCTCTCGACGTGCAGCCGCTGCTCGAGGCCGTTGGCCCAGGTGCCGCGCACCGCGTCGAGCAGGGCCGGGGGGCCGCAGGCAAAGGTCTCCGCCGCGATGAAGGAGGGGTCGGCCTGGGGAAGGTGGGTCGGGCTGAAATAACCATCGAGCTCGCCGGCTCCGGGCGCTCGCGTGTAGGAGCGGCTCAGCTTGAAGTTCGGGTTCTCGGCCGCGAGGCGGTCGAGTTCCTCGCGATAGATCGCGCGGTCGGGGTCCGGGGCGTACTGGATCAGCGCGATCTGTCCCGCGTGTTCCTCGGCGCAGAGGGTGCGGAGGATCGCCATCAGGGGGGTGATGCCGCTGCCGCCGCCGATCAGCAGGATCGAGTCCGGGCGTGAGTCTGGAAGGTGAAAGTCGCCATCGGCCTGCGAGAGGCCGAGCACCATGCCGGGCTGAGCACGGTCCACGAGGAAGTTCGAGACCAGGCCGTCGGGGTGGCGCTTGACCGTGATCTCCAGTTCGCGGCCGCAGTCCTCCGGCGAGGCGGGGGAGTAGCAGCGCCTGTGGCGCACGCCGTCGATCTCGACCGCGACCTGTACGAACTGGCCGGCGCGGAGGCCGCGCCAGGCGCGATTGGTGCGCAAGCTCAGGGTGGCGCTGTCCTCGCTGCCGCGTTCGATCCCAACCACCTCGGCCCTGCACTCGCCGATAACGAGAGTCGGGCTGATCTGCTCGAGGTAGCGATCGATCCCGTGCGGTCCGGCGATCGCGTCGAACAGGCGCCGGGCGGGAATTCCGCGGCGGCGAGTCGGGGCTGTGGCTGTCGGACTCATGCTCCTCCTTTTCCCTGGCTGTTTTGCAGCAATACCCGTGACGGAAGACAACGTAACACCAACTGACGTCACGTCAACTAGCGCGCCGTCTTTCAGTGATAGGTTTCACACAGATGGCGACCGCCAAGACCGAGAACGACCTAACGATCGAACAGCTCGCCGCGGAGACGGGGATGACCGTCCGCAACATCCGTTCACATCGGGCGCGGGGCCTGCTGCCCGCCCCCGAGGTGCGCGACCGGGTCGGCTACTACGGGCCCGAGCACCTCGATCGGCTGCGGATGATCCAGGAGCTGCAGACCGACGGCTTCAACCTCAAGGGGATCGAGCGGCTGCTGAGCCAGAACCTGGGGCCGGCCGAGCAGTTCCTCTCCTTCAAGCGGGCGCTCGACGAGTTCGACGGCGAGCAGCCGGAGACATTCACCCGTCAAGAGCTGGCCGATCGCTTCGGCACGGAGATCGACGACGCGCTGAAGCGAGCGCTCGATGCCGGCGCGCTCGTTCCGATTGACGACGACCGCTTCGAGGCGCCGTTCCCCTCGCTGCTCGACGCCGCCGAGGGCGTCGTCGCCACAGGGGTGCCGCTCGATCACGCCCTGGTCGTGATCGCCAAGGTGCAGAGTCGCTGCCGCTCCGTCTCCCACGAGTTCGTCAAGCTCTTCCTCGACGACATCTGGAAGCCCTTCGAAGAGGAGGGCTACCCGGAAGAGCGCTGGCCCGAGGTCCGCGCCGCACTGGATCAGCTGCGCCCGCTCTCGATGCAGGCGCTGGTTGCCGTCTACCGGATGACGATGTCCGACGAAGTCGAGAGGGCCTTCGGCAAGCAGCTCGAGCGAATGGCCAAACGCAAGGGCTGAGCCCACGAGGCCCACCCGCTCCCGAATCGGCGGGCGCGCATGTTTCGACCTCGTTCGATCTGGGCAGGTTTCTGTCCAAGGCCTTCGAGCAGAGGAGAGATGATCATGCGACGTCGTTCAGCCCGCATCAGCCGTTTGCTTGCCTCAGTCCTGGGCGCGATTCTCCTGATCGCGCTGGCCGCGCCTTTGGCGCAGGCGGCTGCCTCGCCGCTTCGCTACGTCGCCCTCGGCGACTCCTACAGCGCCGCCTCCGGCGTCCTGCCCCCCGATCTCTTCGCACCGCCCGAGTGCCTGCGCTCGGTGCGCAATTACCCCCACGTGATCGCCGCCGACACCGGCGCGCAGCTGAAGGACGTCACCTGCGGGGCGGCGGAAACGAGTCACTTCTTCGAATCGCAGTACCCGGGTGTGCCGCCTCAGCTGGGCGCGCTGAAACAGGACACGCAGCTGGTGACGATGACGATCGGCGGCAACGACAGCGGCGTCTTCATCGACACGATCCTCGCCTGTGGCACGGCTGGTCTCTCGACCCTGGGTCAGGGCAGTCCCTGCAAGGACCGCTACGGCTCGTCGTTCGAAGACACGATCGACACCGTGACCTACCCCTCGCTAGTGAAAACCCTCAGCGCGGTGCGGGCAAAGGCGCCGGCGGCGAGGGTGGCGATCCTCGGCTACCCCTGGATCATGCCGGCGAGCGGCGGCTGCTTCACCAAGATGCCGATCGCCCAAGGAGACGTCTCCTACGTGCGGGGCATCCAGGCGACGCTCAACGACGCCGTCCGCCGGGCCGCTGCGGCCACCGGCTCGACCTACGTCGACTTCAGCGCAGTTTCCAACGGCCACGATGCCTGCCAGCCGCTCGGCGTCCGCTGGATCGAGCCGGTCCTGCAGGGGACCAACCCCGTGATCGTGCACCCCAACGCGCTCGGCGAGTCGGAAATGGCGGCGCAGACGATGGCGGTGCTCGCCCTGGGTTGACCCAGGGCGGGCGCTCAGCGCAACTCGTCGAGCGAGACGACCTCGAGGTCGAAGGCCTCGTCGGCCGAGCGCCGGCGCCGGTACGGCGAGACGATCACGCGGTGCGTCTCGCCGCAGGGGCAGGGGACCTCGATCGGCCGGGTGTCGCTGGCCGGGTCGGTGTCGACCTTCAGCCGCATCAGCTTGCCGGCTGTTTTGCAGCCGAAGGAGATCACCCAGCCGTGGTCTTCGGGCTCTTTGCGTTTTTTGGCGCGGTGGGGGTTGGGCATTCGCCCATCCTTGCTGGTTACGAGGCGGGCCGTCGTCGCGAGGCCGGGCCCGGCCTCGCGTTGGTCTAGCTTTCCAGGCGATGGAGAGCCGCGAGAGGTCAGCTCGGACGGGTTCGGTGCCGGTGGAAGCCGTCGATGCCACCCGGCGCACGCTGTTGGCCAGCGAACGCACCGAGCTGGCCTGGTGGCGAACCGGCCTGACTGGCCTCGCGGTCGCCCTGGCGGTGGGCCGGATCGTTCCCGGTCTCGACGACAGCGCCCACCGCTGGCCGTACGTGATCGCCGGGGTCTGCTTCGCCCTCTACGGAATCGCGGTGATCGCCTACGGCAGCGCCCGCCGCCGTACCGTCGAGGTGGCTCTCGCCGAGGGTCGCTTCCCGTCCGCGCCGCGTCTCGCTCACACGGCCCTGGCAGTTGGAGGCGTGGTCCTCGGCCTCTTCACCGTGGTGTTGATCCTGCTCGACTAGTTGCCCGCGGGCTCCTCGAACACGGCGCCGATCCGTTGCAGAACGCCGCTGGTAATTCGCAGTTCCTCGTCGTCGACACCCTCCAGTGCCGCAACCCAGCGCTCGCGCCAGAGTGCCTTTGTCGCCTCGACCCGGCGCCGGCCCAGGGTGGTCAGCTCGATTAGGACGACCCGCCGGTCGGTCTCCGAGCGAACTCGTTTGACGTGGCCATCCGTGGCCAGGTGGTCGAGCATTTGCGAGACCGTGGCGGCGCTGAGGCCGGCGACGTGGGCCAGCTCGCCGGCGGGGAGGGGGCCGCGCTCGCGCAGCTCGGCCAGCAGCTCGAACTGGGCGTGGCTGATCTCGCCGCCGAGCAGGTGGGTGTCGCGACCGCGCAGGCGGCGCAGGCTGCGGTAGGCACGGCGGAAGGCCTGGCCGAGCTCGGCCAGGCGCTCCTCGCGGGGGTCGGCCGTCGGCGCTGGGGCTTTGACGCCGCCCTCAGGCACCGAGCGGCTCCAGCTCGACCTCGGCGATCTCCTCCGCCTCGGTCGGCGTGTGGGGGGGAATCTGCCGCTCGGCACGCAGCAGTACGACGCAGGGGATGAAGGCGAGCATGGCGATTCCGAAGGCCCACCAGTAGGCGGTGCCGAAGGCGCCGGCGAGCTCGGCGGGCGAGCTCGCGCCGGCGCTCGCCCGTTGCAGCACGACCGCCAGCACCGCGGTGCCGATCGCGCCGCCGACCCGCTGTAGGACATTCATCTGCGGCGTCGCGTCGGAGAGCTGGTCGGTGCGCAGCGCGGCGAAGGCGACGGTGGTGGTGGGGATGAAGGAGAGGCCGATGCCGACACCGCGCAGCAGCAGCAGCAGCGAGATCCCGAGGATCGAGGTGTCGGCGCCGATGAAGGCGAAGGGCAGCGAGGTGAGGCAGAGGATCGAGACCCCGACGATGGCGACGCGGCCGCCGCCGAAGCGCTGGGTGAGGCGGGCGGTAAAGGGAGCGACGAAGAGCATGCCGAGGCCCTGCGGGCCGACCAGGAGCCCGGTTACGATCACGCTCTCGCCGCGCACCTGCTGGTAGTAGAGCGGGACCAGGATCATCGCCCCGAAGAGCGCCGCGCCGAGGCCGAAGGTGGTCAGCGAGGCGGAGGCGAAGATGCGGTTGGCGTAGAGGCGCACGTCCAGCAGTGGCCGCTCGGTTCTGAGCGCGTGACGACCGAAGGCGATCAGCATCGCGATCCCCGCCACGATCGGCCAGACCACGGTCGGCGCGGTGAAGCTCCCCTTGGTGCCGATCTCCGAGAGTCCGTAGACGATCAGCGGCATCCCGGTCACCAGCAGGACCAGCCCGACTACATCCAGCTTGCCCGCCTCGCCGAGCTTTGAGTCCGGCAGCATCCGCATGCCGAGGATCGCGGCGACGATCCCGATCGGCACGTTGACGAAGAAGATCCACGACCAGTGCAGGTTTTCCAGGATCAGGCCGCCGACGACCGGGCCGAGGATCGGCGCCAGCATCGCCGGCATCACGACGACGCCCATCACGCGGCCCATGCGCTTGGGGCCGGCGACCTCGGCCATGATCATCTGCGAGACCGGCATGATCATGCCGCCGCCAATCCCCTGCAGGACGCGGAAGAGGATCAGCGAGGTGCTCGACTCGGCCAGCCCGCAGAGCGCCGAGCCGATCGTGAAGAGGACGATCGAGGAGAGGTAGACGCGCTTGGCGCCGAAGCGCCGCGCCGCCCAACCGGTCAGCGGGATCACCGCCGCCAGCGCCAGCAGATAGCCGGTCGCTACCCACTGGATCTGGGCGATCGTGCTGTGCAGGTCGTGGCCGAGGGTGTCGAGGGCGACGTTGACGATCGTCGTATCGAGGATCGACATCATCATGCCGAGGATCACGACGCCGGCGATCTTCCAGACGTAGGGCTCGATCCGATCGGTGCTTTGCTTCGCGTCAGACATTCGGTACCAAAAGATTAAGTACCTAATGTTTCCTTGTCAAGCTTATGTGAACCTTGTACGGAAGCGCCTCGTATCCCGATTTCACGCGGCCCCGGGGCGCAAGCCACGACCGGAAACTCGTCCTCGAGGAGGCAGAGATGCTGAAACGACTCTCCGCGGCACTTGCGATTGCAGGCGTGATGGCGATCGGCGGCAGCGGTGTGGCGATCGCCAGCCACGGCGCCGATGACCCGGCCGGTCACGAGCAGCACCATCACCACAAGGGCAAGCACCACGGCCACCACCACCATCACAAGGGTGAGGATCACCACCACGGCAACGACGACGGCCCGAATCACAACTGACGGGTCACGGGCTTAGGCTTGGGGCGTGGCGCACAGCGGCGACTCGCCCCAGGTCCTCAGCAAGAAGCAGTACGAGAAGGAGCTGGCCCGCCTGCAGCAGGAGTTGGTGCGGCTGCAGGAGTGGATCGTCCACGCCGGGTTGCGGGTCGCGGTGCTCTTCGAGGGCCGCGACACCGCCGGCAAGGGCGGGGTGATCAAGCGGATCGCCGAGCGGACCAGCTCGCGGGTGGTGCGGACGGTCGCGCTTGGCGTACCGACCGAGCGCGAGCGGAGCGAGTGGTACTTCCAGCGCTACGTCGCCCACCTGCCGGCCGGCGGCGAGATGGTCCTCTTCGATCGCAGCTGGTACAACCGCGCCGGCGTCGAGCGGGTGATGGGCTTCTGCAGCGAGGACGAGTACCAGGAGTTCATGCGCTCGACCCCGAGCTTCGAGCGGATCCTGATGCGCTCGGGGCTGATCCTGGTCAAGTACTGGCTCTCGATCTCCGACGAGGAGCAGGAGCGTCGCTTCAAGGCTCGGATCGAGGATCCGGTCAAGCAGTGGAAGCTGAGTCCGATCGACCTCGAGGCGCGGGCGCGCTGGGTCGACTACGCCGAGGCCAAGGACGAGATGTTCGCCTACACGGACACCAAGGACTCGCCCTGGTTCGTGGTCGAGGCCGACGACAAGCGCACCGCTCGCCTCAACCTGATCAGCCACCTGCTCGAACAGATTCCCTACAAGCCGGTTCCGGC
>DATBAV010000040.1:0-35789 GCA_036271315.1 Solirubrobacterales bacterium
ATGCGGAAGATCTCCGTCATCCGGTGCTTCTCGATCAGCAGCTCGAGGAAGTTCTGCAGCTCGGGGTCGGCGCCGCTGACCGCCCGCTTCAGGCCGTCGACCTTCTCGGCGCTCGAGAAGTAGGGACTGAAGAAGAAGACCTGCAGTTCGCGATCGCGATCGACCGCCTCGGCGAACTGCGCGAGCTGGCCGCCGACCTCGTCGAGCCTGCCCTTGTCCCGGGCCACCTCGAAGAGCGCCTCGGCGTATACGCGGTCCGCCTGGGGCATCGGCTAGTTCTCGCTCCCCTGGCCGGAGAGGGCGCTGAAGTCGACCTCGCTGAGCGCCTCCTCGACGAGGCGGCGCTGATCGTCCTCGCTGAGCGATTTGCGGGTGACTTTCTCGGTCGCGAGGACGGTCAGGTCGGCGACCTCCTTGCGGATCTGCTGCAACGAGCGCCGCGTCTCGGCCTCGATGTCGCGCTTCGCCTGGGAGACGAGCTCCTCGCGTTTCTCCTTGCCGGCGACGGTCGCCTCGGCCTCGGCCGTCTCGGCCGCTTTGCGGGCGCGGGCCATGATGTCGTCGGCCTGCTCGCGGGCCTCGGAGAGGCGGCTGCGGTACTCCTCGAGCAGCTCGTCGGACTCCTTGCGCTGCCGTTCCGCCGCCTCGATCGACTCGGCGATGACTTTCGCCCGCTTGTCGAGCGCCTCCTGGATTTTCGGGAATGCGACCTTGCTGAGCACCCACATCGTGAACAGGAAGAGGACCAGCGTCCAGATCATCAGGCCGAGGCCCGGCGAGACCAGGAAGCTGCCTTCGCTCTTCTCGGCGAGGGGCAGCGCTGCTATCGAGCTGAGGAGCGTCATCTTCCTAGGAGAGGAAGAACGCGATCAGGCCGAAGATGAATGTGTAGAAGGCGACGGCCTCGGTAAGCGCGAAGCCGAGCCAGCGAATGCTTTCGAGCTCGCTTTTCATCTCAGGCTGGCGCGCGACCGACTCGATCTCCTTACCGAAGATGAAGCCGACGCCGATGCCGGCGCCGATCGAGCCAAGGCCGGCTCCGACGCCGAGGGCGATCGCTTTGCCGGCGCCTTTGACGCCTTCGTCGGTTACCGCGGCGGCGACGGGTGACAGATCCATTTTGAGTACAGCGCTCCTTTTTCTTAGTGGCTGGCGGAGGTCGCCCCGCCGATGTAGATCGCGGCGAGGGTCGAGAAGATAAAGGCCTGCAGCGTGGCCACGAGCCCCACCTCGAAGATGAAGAAGACGAACGCCAGCGGGAACGTGAGAGCCCCGAGGGCGGCGATGCCGAGCAGCACCGCGAGCCCGCCGCCCATGAAGAGCAGCAGCAGGTGGCCGGCGAGGATGTTGGCGAAGAGACGCACGGAGAGCGAGATCAGCCGTACGAAGTGCGAGATCACCTCGATCACGAAGATCGCGCCCTTGACGACCGCCGGTTTGTCCTCGAGCCCGCCGGGCAGCCAGCTGGCGAGGTACGGGAAGAAGCCCTTGGCCCGGACCCCTTCGACGTGGTAGGAGACCCAGACGACCAGCGTCAGGACGATCGGGATCGAGATGTTGGCGGTCGCCGCGTAGATCGCGAAGGCGGGGACGCCGACGCCGAAGACGTTCACCGTGTGCTCGGTGTTGGTCGGCAGCGGCAGGAAGCCGATCATGTTCGAGAACCAGATCCAGAAGAAGAGCGTGCCGAGGAACGGGAACCAGCGGCGCGCGATGTCGCCGTCGAGGCTGCCGCCCGTGATCGTGTTTTTCGTCAGGTCATAGGAGACCTCGACGGCCGTCTGGACCCGGTTCGGCTTCTGGGTCATGCGGCGCGAGATCCAGACCATCACGGCGATCGTCAGGCCGCTGGCCAGGACCAGGTAGAGGACCGCCTTGTTGATCGAGAGGTCGAGGCTGCCGAGGTGAATCGAGACCCACGGTTCGAGCTTGAACTCGTTCTGCGGCTGGAACGATTCGAGTTTGCCCGAGCTGCCGAAGATCAGCAACATCAGGATCGCGATGCCGAAGTAGACGCCGAGCCCGATCAGGACCTTGTTGCGGGTGCTCATGCCTTGCCCGCTTCCGGTTCTTCATGGAAGAGGTGGGCGATGCCCTGGGCGGCGAAGGAGACGGTGAAGAGGACGAGGACCAGAATCGCCGAGGTGAGGCCCGCCTCACGTTCGACGATGCCCGCGAGCAACACTGCGATCGCCATCAGCCCCACGCGACCAAGGGTGGAGACGCCAACCGTCGCCATTGCCCGCTGGCGGTTGCCGGCGGCAAGTTCCCTGTTGGCGAGGCGCTCGGCGAGGATCTGGATGCCGCGCTGAACGAGCCAAACCCCCGCACCGGCGGCAAATCCGAGCATGGGCAGGCCACCGAGCAAAAACACGGCGAGGGCGGCGGCAATGACCAGAAGGTCGACGTACTTGGGAGGAGACATAAAATTCGCCCGTCTCTGTTGAAGGCGGGCGGACGAGCGACTATATCCGAAAGGGCCGACGATCCGCTTTCTAGAGCCAGTTCGTGAGGCTTGTTACAACCTGTTACTAAGTCTCTCGGCGGCTCTCCTCCGCTTCCTCCAGCGTTATCGCTTCGATCTCGCCCGTTTCCGGGTTGAGCCGGCCGCGGCGCAGCTTGAGGATCTCGAGCACGTAGACGAGATAGACGCTAGTAGCGACGGCGAGCAGGCCGAAGGCGACCATCACCGCGGTCCAGAGCGCATTGAAGTGGCCGTGGTTGTCGCTGTAGGGGACGAAGCGCAGGGCAAGCGCGAGCGCCGCCAGGGCCAGGGTCCAGCCGTAGAGGTAGGCCAGTGTGCGCCGCTGCGAGAAGCCGATGTTGGCCATGCGGTGGTGGAAGTGCCAGGTGTCGGCCTGGTAGATCGGCTGGCGATACTTGAGCCGCTTGGCGATGACGAAGCCGGTGTCGAGGATCGGCACCGCCAACACGACCAGGGGGAAGACGAGGGCAACCACGGCGTTGGTCTTCAGCGCTCCCTGCACCGATGCGGTCGCCAGCAGATAGCCGAGCAGGTTGGAGCCGGTGTCGCCCATGAAGCTCGAGGCGGGCGGGAAGCCGTGGCGGAGGAAGCCGAGCGCGCCGCCGGCCGTCAGCGCCGCCAGCACGCCGGCGGAGTTGCGCTCCAGCGAGAGCGCAATCACGGCTAGAGAGATCGCGGCGATCGTGCAGACGCCGGCGGCGAGCCCATCGACGCCGTCGATGAAGTTGATCACGTTGACCACGGCGACGATGCCAAGCACGGTCAGCGGGTAGGCGAGCCAGCCGAGTTCGAAGCCGCCGACGAAGGGCAAGGTCAGATTGTCGACCCGCACCCCGGCGAGGACCGGGATCAGCGCCGCACCGATCTGGCCCAGCAGCTTCGGCAAGGCCGGCAGGCCGCGCACGTCGTCGACCACCCCGACCGCGGCGATCGCCGCGGCACCGAGCAGGATCGAGCGACTCTCGCCGTCGCTCGGCAGCCAGATCCAGCCCGCCACCTCGATCCCGGCGAAGATCGCCAGGCCGGAGAGCCGCGGCATTGGCTTGTCGTGCAGGCCGCGCTCCTTCGGCATGTCGATCGCACCGATGCGAAAGGCAAGCCGCTCGGCGTAGGGAACCAGCAGCCAGGCGATCGCGGCCGCTACGAGGAAGGCGAGAACGGCGTCGGTGGTCGCTGCCATGTCGCGGGTGCCCGGTGGAAACGGGCGCGCCCAGGCTACTCGACGCCCGCGACAGCCCCGAGCACGCCCTCGACGAGCAACCCGGGGTCGCGGGGGTTGAGGACACCGATCGGGGACTCGCGCTTGCGCAGCGGCAGCTCGGCGGGGTCGGCAAGCACTCGCAGGCGCCCGGCCGCGATCAGGTCCTCATCGACGCCGCCCATGCGACCGGCGAAGGTGGTGAAGACCGGCGTTCCCAGCGCCACCGCCTCGCGGTTCATCGTCCCCCCCGCGCTGACGACCAGGTCGGCGTAGGCGATCAGGCTCTGGGCGTCGATCGCCCGCCCGGGCACGATCAGGTTGGCCGCCGCCATCCCCCGTACCTCCTCCGCCTGGCGCTCGGTGCGCGGAATCACCACGGCCTGCACTTGCGAGGACGCTGCGAGATGGCGGATCGCCTCGCCGTAGACGTCATTGCGGGCGTGGTACTCGGAGGTCTCCGGCGGCGGCCGCACGACGACCAACACCCTCTCGCGGTCGAGCCCAAGCTCGTCGAGGACGCTCGCGTCCGGGCGAAAGTCGGCCAGGTAGTACTCCTCCTTGAGGCCGGGGTAGCGGACCAGCTTGCGCTCCTTGGCACCGATCTTCTTCAGCCGCTGGAGCGGGATCGAATCCGGCATCAAGACCTTGCGCGCCGCCCGAAAGGCGATCTGCCGCTGCCAACCGGCGAACTCGTAGTCCTGCATCTGCGCCGAGGGGATGAAGTAGAGCGAGGAGACGACGGCCAGGTCAACCGAGCCGTGGGCGAGCGCCAGTTGCGGCCGGCGCTGCCAGACCACTCGTGCCAGCTGCGCCGAGCGCCCGGCCAGCGCCCTGCCCTTGCCGAAGGCCGAGGCACCGCCGTGACTGCCGACGGCGGTGTAGGGAATGCCGAGTCGGTCGAGGATCCCCAGCGTCTGGCCGTACTCGCGGGCGGTGACGAGCACCTCGTCCCCCCGGGCTTCGAAGCGCTCGATCAGCGGGCGCAGGACAAGCGGATGCGCGGCGGCGGTGCAGTCGACCCAGACCAGCATCCGGCGACCCTATTTGCTCAGACCGAGGCGGGCGAGAGCTGTGGGTAGAGCGGGTAGCGATCCATCAGGGTCCTTGTGCGCTCAGCCAAGCCGTCCTTCTGAGCCTCGAAATCGTCGGAGAGCGCGGTGGCGATCACGCTGGCGATCTCGGTCATGTCCTCCTCGACCAGGCCACGGGTGGTCAGGGCCGGGGTGCCGATCCGCAGGCCGGATGGGTTCATCGGCGGCCGTGGGTCGAAGGGGATCGCGTTGCGGTTGACGGTGATGCCGACCGCCTCGAGCCGGTCCTCCGCCGTCTGCCCGTCGAGGCCGCTGGGCGTGAGGTCGACGAGGACCAGGTGGACGTCGGTGCCGCCGGTGAGAACCGGCACGCCGTCTGCTTCCAGACCGGCGGCGAAAGCCTGCGCGTTGGCAATCGTCTGGCGCTGGCGGGCGCGGAACGGCTCGCTGGCGGCGATGTGGAGGGCAACGGCCTTGGCGGCGATCGTGTGCATCAACGGCCCGCCCTGCTGACCGGGGAAGATGGCTTTGTCGATCGCTTTCGCATGCTCCTCTTTGCAGAGGATCATGCCGCTGCGCGGGCCGCAGAGGGTCTTGTGGATCGTCGTCGTGACGACGTCGGCGTGCGGCACCGGGTTGGGGTGCTCGCCGGCGGCGACGAGGCCGGCGAAGTGGGCCATGTCGACCATCAGCTTGGCCCCGACCGAGTCGGCGATCTGGCGGAAGGCGGCGAAATCGAGCTGGCGCGGGTAGGCCGACCAGCCGGCGACGATTAGCTTCGGCTTGTGCTCCTCGGCAAGCGCGGCGACCTCGTCCATGTCGACCAGCAGATCGTCCTTGCGGACGTGGTACGGGATCGGGTTGTAGAGCGTGCCGGAGACGTTGATCTTCATCCCGTGACTGAGGTGGCCGCCGTGGTCGAGAGCGAGGCCGAGGAAGGTGTCCCCTGGTTCGAGCAGCGCCATGTAGACGGCGTTGTTGGCCTGCGCTCCGGAGTGGGCCTGGACGTTGGCGTGGTCGGCGTCGAAGAGCGCCTTGGCCCGGTCGATCGCCAGCTGCTCGGCTATGTCGACCTCCTCGCAGCCGCCGTAGTAGCGGCGGCCGGGGTAGCCCTCGGCGTACTTGTTGGTCAGCACCGAGCCGACCGCGTCGAGCACCGCCTGTGGCACGAAGTTCTCCGAGGCGATCATCTCCAGGGTGTCCTGCTGGCGCCGCAGCTCGCCCTCGAGCACGGCGGCGATCTCGGGATCGACCTCGGCCAACGGGGCGGTCTGGAAGTTCTCCGGGAGCTCGCTCATCAGAACAGCGACGATAGCAACGCCCGCCGATAGCGGAAGCGGGTATAGATGTGCCCCAAGTGAAGCCGAAGCGCACCCTCCTCACCCTGGCGATCTCGCTGCTGCCGCTCCTTCTAGGCGCCCTGCCCGCAGATGCGATCGCGCCGATCGGGGAGAACCCCTGCGCGGGCCCCGAAGCGAAGGTCCTGCTCTGCCCGAACCTGCGCATCGCACCGCCGCACGAACTCTACGTCGACCACGCCGGTGGCCGCACGCGACTGCACGCAACCAGCGACGTACGCAGCCGCGGCCGCGGACCGATGGAGCTACACGGCACCCGCAACGGCCGGCGCACGATGCGGGTGCGCCAACGGATCTACCGTGCCGGCGGCGGTCACATTACGGTGCCCACCCTGGCGACCCTGCGCTTCACCTCAGTCGGCGCCTACTTCGGCGGCTCCTACTGGAAGGTCCACCAGCTGGCCCGCTTCGAGCTCTGGTCGGTCGACGGCCGCCACCGGCTCCTGCATCGCGTCCGGGTCGGGCCGAAGCTCAACTACTGCCTGCGCGACCTCGAGCGCACCCGCCCCGGCAAACGCTCGCCGACAAGCTGGCACTACCCCGGCTGCAACCAGGACCCCTACATCCACCACGACATGCTCGGCACCTCGGTCGGCTGGTCTGACATCTACCCGGCCGACTACGACAAGCAGTGGATCGACGTCAGCGGCCTGCACGGCTGTTTCGCCTTCGTGATGACGGTCGACCCCGAGGGCCTGCTCTATGAGTCGAACGAGCACGACAACAGCTCGCGCCGCCTCGTCCACCTGCCCTTCCGCGGCGACGACGGCTGCTAGCTAGCCGCCGATCGGCGCTCGTGGGTTCGAGCCCCAGAAGACGACGGTGCCGAGCATGCCGATGATGTGGACGAGGATGATGTTGACCACCATCGACTGGGCCGTGGCGGTACCGACCCCGACCGGGCCACCAGAAGCTGTGTAGCCGTAGTAGCAGCCGACAAGCACGATCGCGGTAGTCATCACCATCCCCTTGATCAGGCTGTAGAGGAGGTCGGGGGGGCTCTGGAACATCCAGAAGATCAGCAGGTATCCGCCGGAGGAAACGTCGCCTACCTGTTGGACGACCGCGATGTAGCTGGCGAAGTAGGCGACCCCGATCCCGACCAGGTAGAGGAAGGGAATCGCGATCCAGGCACCGAGCAGGCGGGTGGCGCAGAGGAAGGTGACCGGCGGAATTCCCATCACCTCGAGCGCGTCGATCTCGTCGGAGATCCGCATCGCGCCGAGCTCGGCGACGATGCCGGTGCCGACCTTGGCCGAGAGGATGTAGCCGAAGGCGTAGGGCAGTCCCTCGCGCAAATCGCAGTAGGCGGAGAAGAGACCGGCGAGGGAGGGCGCCCCGATCGAGCGATTGAAGTAGGCGCCCTGCAGTCCGCACTGCAGGCCGAGGATGAAGACAAAGGCCCAGATGATCACCGCCGAGCCGAGGATCAGGATGCCGCCCTGGCGCAGGCTCTCGCCGAAGAAGCGCAGCACGCGACCGCTGAAGACGAGCCCGGCGACGCGGGTGCCGAAGCGGGCGATCTCACCGAAGGAGTCGAGCCAGCCGCGCGGGACGTCGAGCCAGCCGATCACCGAATGCTCTGCAGTTCGGGGTTAGTGGCGAGCAGGATCGAGGTGACGACGAACTGGAAGAAGAAGACGGCAACGAGGGCGATCACGACGGCCTGGTTGACGGCGCGACCGACGCCCGCGGCGCCGCCCGAAGCCGACATTCCCTTGTAGGAGCAGACGACGGCGATGATCGCGCCGAACATCGTGCACATCAGGACCGAGGCCCAGATGTCGGTGACGGTGGCGTTGGAGAAGAGCGTGGCGAAGAAGCCCCCCAGCGACTGGTGGTAGAGCAGCTCGGCGGCGATGCCGGCGGAGAGGCCGAAGACGATCGCGAAGATGTCGAGCAGGCCGGTGATCACGAGCAAGGCGAGGAAGCGCGGCACGACCAGGTTCTTGACTGGGTCGACGCCGAGCACTTGCAGGGCGTCGAGCTCCTCGCGGATCTTGCGGGCGCCGAGGTCGGCGGTGATCGCGGTGCCGGCGACGCCGGCGACGACGACCGCCGTGACCAGCGGGCCGATCCAGCGAATCGCGGTGAGGACGAAAAAGCCGCCGAGCCGGTCGAGCGCGCCGAACAACGAGAGCACTCCCGCTGCCTGCAGGCCCGGCGCGCCGAGGCAGAGGGCGAAGGTCGAGATCAGCAGCGGGAACCAGGAGAGCTTGAGCACGAAGAGGAACTGCCAGACCAGCTCCTCGCCGTAGGGATAGGGAGGACGCACGGCCGAGACAACCGTCTTGGCGGTGAGGATCATCATCTCCCCCACCTGCTCGAAGGCGGATTTGGCGGGCGTGAAGGCCCGGCTCAGGACTTGGCCTGCCACCAGCTCATCGCCCTGCCTAGAGGGCCCCCGCCCGATCGTGGTGACATCTCACCCTGTTTGTCCTCGAGCTGCGCTTTGCGCCGCGCCCGCTCCTCGCCCACCTGCCTGGCCCGCAGCTCGGCGGCGCGCTGCGCCTCCGAGAGCTGGGCGATCAGGGTGTCGCGCGTCTGCTCGAGCTCCTCGACGCCAGCGACGTGGGCTTTGGTGAAGCGGGCCGCGGTCGGCATGTCGGCGGGAAGGTCCCGTGTGTAGGCCGCCAGCTCGATCTCGAGCCGGGCGATCTGGCGGCGCAGCTCGTGGCGCACCTCGATCGCCTCGCCTTCGTCGGCGAGACCGGGAAGCTCATCCGTGACCTCATCGGCTTCACCCGCTTCGCTCATGCTTGCGCAGGCAGCGGTGACGACGATCAGGTCGCTCGGGTCCAGGCCCGCCTCCAGTGTCCGCCGCAGAGCCTCAGCCGCGATCTCCTCCAGCTCAGGCGAAGCCTCGGTTCGCTCGGCGACGAAAGTGCCTTGACCCTGGCGGCTGACCACGAGCCCGCCTTCCTCCAGGCCGGCGTAGACCGCGCGCACCGTGTTGACGTTGACGCCACCCCACTCGGCAAGGCGGCGGAAGCTCGGCAACCGCTCCCCCGCCGCGAGACGACCGGTGGCGATCAGCGCCCGTAGGCGCCAGGAGAGCTGCATGCCGACCGGCAACTCAGCGGCTGGATCGGTTGAAAACGGCGTGGCTTCGCGATCTGCGGTCCGCTGTGCCATCAGACCACACAGTATGTGATCCGTCTGTTCCAGTCAATTAGAACAGTGTTTAGATCGCGCCAAAGCGCTGGCGCAGCTCCTTCGCCGCCATCCCGCCCTGGCGCAAGATAGTCCACTCGCCACCCGAGTCGAGCGAGGTCACGTCGACCACCGTCGACGGCGATCCGGTCAGGGCGCCACCGTCGATCGCGACATCGACCGCGCTGAGGATGCTGCGAGGGACGTCGGCAAAGATGGCGGGTGCAGGCTCGCCGCTGTGATTCGCCGACGTCTGGAAGACCGGCCACATCATTCCCGCCAGCGGGCCATCGATCAGGCGCACGCCCAACCGCTCGGGATCTGCGCGGCAGGCCAGCGGATAGCGATGCTCGGGGTTGTCGACCACCAGGGTCACCGGGCCCGGCAGCAGCGCCCCGACCGCGGCCCGGGTGCGATCGCCAAGGCTCTCGACCAGCTCGCGCATTGCCAGCGGCGAGAAGTAGAGGACGGCGGATGGCTTGCCGTCGTCGCGACCCTTGATCCGGTGGATTCGCTCGATCGCCGCTTGGTTGAGCGGATCGCAGGCCAAACCGTAGAGACCGTCGGCGGGGAAGACGGCGACCCCACCGGCGGCGATGCAGAGCTCGAGGCCGGTGCGGGCGCTGTCGGCTCCATCGCGCTCGACCGAGACGGTCACCGTCACGTCGTGCTCTCCTTGCGGCCGATTACGAGGCGCTCGATCTCGGCGAGATCGGGCCGCGACTCGATCGCCTGGTAGCCCGCCGCGCGCAGGAGCTCCCCCACCGCGGGCGCCTGGCCCGCGCCGATCTCGAGCGCAAGGGTGCCGGTAACCGTGGCGAGCGCCGGCACGGTGGCGCGAAAGACGTCAAGGCCATCCGGCCCGGCGAGCAACGCCTCGCGCGGCTCCCACTCGGTCACCTCACGCTGCAGCTGTCCCCACTCCCCCGCTCTCACATAGGGAAGGTTCGCGACGACGAGGTCAAATTCCTCACCACCGGGCGGCAAGGTTCCCTCGAAGAGCTCAACCCGCGCCGCCAAGCCGAGCCGCTCGGCATTGGCGGCGGCCACCGCGAGAGCACCGGTGGAGGTGTCGGTGGCGGTCACTGCGGCGTCCGGGAGCTCCGAGGCGATCGCCAGCGCGAGAGCGCCCGAGCCGGTGCCGACGTCGAGCACGCTGCGCGGGCGCAGCTCGAGGGCGAGCTCGACCAGGAGCTCGGTCTCCGGCCGCGGGATCAGCACACGGGGATCGACGGCGAGCTCGAGATGGCGGAAACCGCGGCGGCCGAGGATGTAGGCGACCGGCTCCCGTCGCAGGCGGCGGCGCACCATTTCGGCGAAGCGGCGCGAAGCGGCCGGCGGGATCCCCGCCTCGGGACTCGTCACCAGGCGCGCCCGCTCCCAGCCCGTCGCCTCGGCGAGCAGCAATTCGGCGTCGAGGCGAGGATCTTCGACGCCGGCGGCCCGCAACGCGTCAACCGACGCGCTCAGTGCCTCCCGGATCACCCGACCGCTGCGGTCTCGAGGCGCTGTCGCTTCTCCTCCGCGGCGAGCGCCTCGGTGAACTCGGCAAGTTCGCCGCCGAGGACACCGTCGAGATTGTGCGAGGTGTGCTTGATCCTGTGATCGGTCACGCGGCCCTGGGGGAAGTTGTAGGTGCGGACCTTCTCGGAGCGCTCGCCGCTGCCGACCTGCGCCTTGCGCTCGGAGGCGATCTTCGCGTGCTGCTCGGCCAGCTCGCGCTCGTAGAGGCGCGCCCGCAGAACGCGCATCGCCCGCTCCTTGTTCTGCAGCTGTGACTTCTCGTCCTGCATCGAGACGACGATGCCGCTCGGTTTGTGGGTGATCCGCACCGCCGAGTCGGTGGTGTTGACCGACTGGCCGCCGGGGCCGGAGGAGCGGTAGACGTCGATCTGCAGGTCGCCCAGGTCGATCTCGACCTCGACCTCCTCGGCCTCAGGCAGGACGGCGACCGTCGCGGTCGAGGTGTGAATCCGCCCCTGCGACTCGGTCTCGGGTACCCGTTGCACCCGGTGCGTGCCGCCCTCGTACTTGAAGATCGAGTAGGCGCCCTCGCCCTTGATCGCGAAGGTGACCTCCTTGAAGCCGCCGACCTCGGCGCTGGACTGCGAGAGCGGCTCGGTGGCAAATCCCCGCTCCTCGGCGTAGCGGGTCAGCATCTTGTAGAGATCGCCAGCGAAGAGCGCCGCCTCGTCCCCCCCGGTCCCGGCTCGGATCTCGACCAGGACGTTCTTTGAGTCGTTGGGGTCGCGCTCGACCATCGCCAGGCGAATCTCCTCTTCGAGCGCCTCGATTCGCGGCGGCGCCTCCTCCGCCATCTTCAGCAGCTCCGGGTCCTCCCCGTCCTCCGCCAGCAGCTCCCGCGCCCCCTCGAGATCGTCCTTCAGCTTGCGGTACTCGACCGCCAGCGCTTGCGCCGGCTGCAGCTCGCGGTACTCGCGGCCGACTTCGGCGTAGCGCTCCCGATCCCCGATCACGGCGGGATCCGACATCTGCGCCTCGAGCTCGGCGAAGCGCGCCTCGATCTGTTCGACCAGGGAATCGATCACGACTCACAACATAGACGGGCATCACCCAGGGCGAATCCGACACGATCCGGCTCCGAGCTAGTGTGCCAGTTGACTAGCACAATGGCAGGGGCTACTGTGATAGCTAGCTAGTTCAACGGGAACGTTTCGTGAATTCGCATTGGAGGCCGAGATGAAAACGGACACGCTCGTCGCCGCGCCACCCACGCGCATCGCCTGCCTCGCCCTACCCAAGCTGATCGGAGCGGGCAACCTCGACGCGGCGACGGGGTGCTTCACCCGCGACGCCTGCCTGCTGACGCCCGACGCGACCGCGATCCACGATCGCGAGCACATCCGCCCCCTGCTCGCCCAGCTGATCTCGCGCCGCGTCCGGATCGAGGTCGAGCAAAGCAACGTGCTCGTCGCCGGCGACGTCGCCTATGCCCGCGAGCTTTGGCGGGTCAGCACCCGGGTCGCGGCCGGCTCTCAATACGAACATTCCTGCGACCCCTCGCTCGTGCTCAAGCGAATCGAAGGCAGCTGGAAGATCTCGATCGCGACCCTCTGGGGCTGGGGTGGCCGCTAACTAAGCGACAATCTCGATGTGCTGCTGCCCGGCGGCGTCCTCGGGCGACTCACGGGACAGCACGGCTTCCAGCGAGGCGATCGCAACGGCCAGCTCTTCTTCGTCGGGCTCGCGCGTAGTCAGGTTCTGCAGCATCAAGCCCGGCCACATGATCGCCCGCACCCAGCGCTTGCGCCGGTTTTTGCCGGCCCACTTGATCACCTCATAGGAGAGACCGGCGATCAGCGGGATTCCGACGATCCGCGAGACGACGAGCCAGTACCAGGCAGGCAGCCCGATCGGGGCGAAGACGAAGATCGCCAGCACCATCACGATCAGCAGGAAGCTGGTGCCGCAGCGCGGGTGCAGGCGCGAATAGAGCTTCGCCCGGGCGGGCGTCAGCTCGTCTTCGGCCTCGTAACAGGAGATCGTCTTGTGCTCGGCACCGTGGTACTCAAAGACGCGGCGCAGGTCCTTGAGGCGACTGATCGCCGCGATGTAGGCGATGAAGATGCCGGTGCGCAGCACCCCCTCGACCAGCCAGAAGAGGAAGGGCGAGCCGAGCTTGTCCTTGATCAGGCTGGTGAGCCCGACCGGCACGACGAAGAAGAGGCCGATGGCAAGCAGCATCGAGAAGGCGATGGTCAGGCCCCACATCCAGCCGCCGATTTCTTCCGGCTCCCCCTCCTCGTCCTCCTCGAGCTGGGCATTGGCGGAGATCGCAAGGGCTCGGAAGCCGATCTTCAGCGACTCGCCGAGGGCGACCACGCCGCGCAGCACCGGCAGGCGCCAGAGCCGGTGACGTGTGGCCCAGGGGCGGATCGACTCGGAGCTGATCTCGATCTCACCGTCGGGGCGGCGCACCGCCACGGCCCAGACCGAGATGCCGCGCATCATCACGCCCTCGAGCACCGCTTGGCCGCCGACCGGCGCGTCGCGCCTGGCGACCAGCGCGCCGTCGGGCATGCGCAGCGAATCGGCCCCGTTTTCGGACGGGACGGCAGCTTCGGTTTGCAGCGAGCCCAGCTCCGGGCTCACGGCTTACCTCCCGGCCTTGGCGTGCTTGGCAGCGCGGCGCTGGAAGCGCTCGACCCTGCCGCCCGTATCGACCAGCTTCTGCTTACCGGTGTAGAACGGGTGGCACTCGGAGCAGAGCTCGACGTGCAGGTCGGCCTGCGTCGAGCGCGTGTAGAACTGGTTTCCGCAGGAGCAATGCACGTTTGCCAGCGTGTAATCGGGATGAATTCCGCTTTTCACGCCCTCCAGTCTAGATGACTCGCGCAAGCGGCCGGTCTAGGGGTTGTGAATCGGCTTCCTCGTGCCGATAGCTCCATCAGTGGAAACCACGGAGACCGTCCGAGACCAGCCCAACGCCGTGCGCCAACTTCGCCGCGGCCTAGCCGTGCTGCTGCTCGGTGGCACGGCCGTGGTCGCCCTGCACGACTGGCTCGGCATTGGCGGCGGCCTCGACTTCGCGATCAGCGAAGCGCTCTACGACGCCGTGGTCCTCGGCGCCGGGCTGGCCTGCCTGATCAGGGCGTCGGACTACCCGCGTGAGAAAGCGGCCTGGCTGTGGATCGGCGCCGCGATCATCAGCTGGGGCGCCGCCGAGGTCTACTGGACGATCTTCATCGAAGGCAACGCCTCCGCCCCCTACCCCTCGCCGGCCGATATCGGCTATCTCGCCTTCTACCCGCTTGCCTACATCGGCCTGGCGATGCTGGTGCGGGCGCGGGCGCACGAGATCAAGTGGCGGCTCTGGATGGACGGGCTGATCGCGGCTCTCGGCACCGCTGCCCTGGGAACCGCCTTCGTCTTCGACTTCGTCGCCGAGAAGGCGACCGGGACGACGCTGGAAAAGCTGACGACCCTCTCCTATCCGCTTGGCGACATCGCGATGCTCTCGATGGTCGTCGGCGTGATCGCCCTGACCGGGTGGCGGCCGGGGCGCACCTGGTCGCTGCTGCTCGCCGGCCTCTCGGCCCTGGTGATCGCCGACATCGCCTACACCCTGCAGTCGACCGAAGGCGCGCTGCCGGGCGGAGAATGGATCAACCCGATCTACCTAATCGCCGCGGTCTGCCTCGGGGCCGCCGTGTGGCAGCCCGCCGAGGCGGCCGAGATCACCTCCTCGCAGGAAAACGACCGGCGCGAGATCGTCGTCCCCGCCGTCTTCGCGGCGGTGATGATCGGCCTCTTCGCGATGCAGTACTACAGCGCCACCGGCGGCCTCTCGACCGTGCTCTGGGCAGCGACGATGACGGCGGTAATCGTCCGCCTGACGATGAGCGACCGCGAGAACCACAAACTGCTCGAGGAAGTGCGCACCGACTCCCTGACCGGCCTCGGCAACCGCGGCCGCATGGAGGTCGAGTTGGCGGAGACCTGCGAGCGAGCCAGCGGCGAGCAGCCGGCGATGCTCTACCTCTTCGACCTCAACGGCTTCAAGCGCTACAACGACACCTTCGGCCACCCTGCGGGCGACCGGCTTCTCAACCGACTCGGCAGCTCGCTGAAAGCGACGATCGGTGACGACGGATCCGCCTACCGGATCGGCGGCGACGAGTTCTGCCTGCTGCTTACCTGTGACGAGGAACGCTTCGAGACGGTGGCGCGTGCCGCAACCGAAGCCTTGACCGCGCACGATCGTGGAGTCGATGTCAACTCGTCCTGGGGCGCCGCGACGATCCCGTCAGAGGCCGGCGATCCCTCGGCGGCGCTGCAGCTGGCCGACGTGCGCATGTACGCGCAGAAGGAGTCGCGCCGCACTGCCCACCCAGGGGTCACCGTCCCCTCGGACCCGCAGAGCCCCGAGCCGGCGATCAGAGCTAGTCGCGGCTGAGCCCGTCCAGTAGGGCGCCGAGGGTCCGCCCCACCTCCGCCCGCATCCGCTCGGCGTCATCGGCTCGCGCGACCAGCATCGCCGCCTCGTCGAGGGCGCCCATCAGCACGTGGGCCAGCGGCCGAACCGGCTGCGGATCGATCGCCCCCGCCTCGATCGCAGCCTGCAGCGTCGCTTCGATCAGGCCGAGCCCGTGCTCGGTGGCAATCTCCCGCCAGCGATCCCAGCCCAGCACCGAGGGCCCGTCCAGCAGCACGATCCGCTGCGTCTCGGGCTCCGTGCTGGCGAGCAGGAACATCTCGGCGCCGGCCTTCATCGCCGCCAGCGGCGAGCTCGCGCTGGCCTGCAGGGCACCGGCAGCGATCCGCTCCGCCAGCTCGATCTCGATCTGCTCGTAGACGGCCTCGAAGAGCTCGCGCTTGCCCTCGAAGTGGTGGTAGAGAGCCCCCCGAGTAACCCCCGCCGCGCGCGCGATCTCCTCGGTGCCGACCCCGGCGTAGCCGCGCTGGGCAAACAGCGGACGCGCCGCGGCGATCAACGCGGTCCGGGTCGCCTCGGTCCGCTCCGCCTGAGTTCTCTTGGTAACATTCATACTGTATGTATCTAACTTACCCCAATTGCAGGAACTGCATCAAATTACCTGCCTGCCAGACCTGAAATTTGATGCAGTTCGGCTCTTGACAAGGAGGCTTGCGATGACCGAGACAAGCGAACGACACGAGATCGGCCTGCCGGCAGGCCGCATTCGCTACCGCGAAGCGGGCGACGGCAAGCCGGTGGTATTCGTCCATGGCTTCCTCGTCGACGGCAGGCTCTGGGACGGCGTCGTCGACCAGCTCGCCGATCGCTGCCGCTGCATCGCCCCCGACTGGCCGATCGCCGCCCACCAGGTCGCGATGAACCCCGACGCCGATCTCTCCCCTCCCGGCATCGCCGCGTTGATCGCCAGCTTCCTCGATGCGCTCGAGCTCGAGGACGTGACGATCGTCGGCAACGACTCGGGCGGGGCGATGTCGCAGGTGCTGGTCACTCGTCATCCCGAGCGAATCGGCCGCCTGGTGCTGACCAACTGCGACAGCCACGACAACTTCCCGCCCGGGATCTTCAAGGCGATGCCACCGCTGGCGAAGCTACCCGGCGGCATGACCGTGCTCTCGGCTCCCTTCCGCATCGGTGCCCTCGCCCGCACGGCCTTCAAGCCCTTCGCCCGCACGCCGATACCGCCCGACCTGGTTGCCTCGTGGATGCGCCCCAGCCTCAGCGATCCCGGTGTCAAGCGCGACGCGACGAAGGTGACCGCCGGCATGAACAAGCGCTACACCCTGGAGGCCGCCGAGCGGCTGAGCGAATCCGAGCTGCCGCTGCTGCTCACCTGGGCACCGGGCGACAAATTCTTCCCGATCTCCTACGCGGAACGCCTGGAGAAGGAGACGCCGAACGCGCGCCTGGTCCGGATCCCCGACGCGAGCACCTTCGTGGCGTTGGACCAGCCCGCGCGTCTCGCCGACGAGATCGCCACATTCGTCCAGCAAAACTGAGGCAAAACGCGCAAGCTGCGCGTTCTTTTTCGCTACTTGCATGTTTTTCGTCCGATCCAGGGGCGAAGGTTCCATAACGCCCCCTACAGACGGAGAGTCATGCCTAGGGAAATCTTCGACCAGGATCGGCCGCGCAGTGCGATGGCGAGACGCCTCGACGAAGCGTTTGCCGGCTGCGACCAGTGGACCCTCGCGCCGCCGACTCAGCGGCGCAGCGAGGCCGTCTTCAGCCCGCAGGCCTCGATTTCATCGAGGATCAGCGGCAGCGCCGCCGCCGTACGCACCCAGGAGCCGCGGGCGCTGTAGTAGTCGGCATCGTGCAGGAGCACAATGTCGCCGGCCGCGATGCCGGCGCTTGCGCGACGGGCAATTGACCCGGCCGTGGCGCCGCGGTCCCAGTCGCGGCCCCAGCGCGACCAGAGCACCGGTCGCCAGCCACGCCGGCGCACGGCGCGCAGGGTCGGAGCGCTGAAGATCCCGTAGGGCGGCCGGTAGTCGGAGATCGCCTGACCGCTGGCGTCCTCGATCGTCGCCCGCGCTCGTTCGGCGTCCTCGAGGAAGGCGCGGGGGCTGAGTCGCAGCAGGTTGCGGTGGCGGTGGCAATGCAGCTCCACCCCGTGCCCCGCGGCGACGATCTCGCCGACCAGTGCCGGCCGGCGCGCCACCTGCTCGCCGGCGAGAAAGAAAGTGGCCGTGGCGCCGCGCTCGCGTAGGGCCTCGAGCACCGCGGGGGTCCCCTGCGGGTGCGGACCATCGTCGAAGGTCAAGGCAACACCATCCTCCTCACCCTGCCTGATCTCGATGCCAAGGGCCGAACCCAGCCCCGGCACGATCGGCGCCAGCGCCGGGCCGGTGTGCAGGACCGCTGCCGCCGAGGCGCCGGCCCCGAGCAGCGCTCCGATCAATTTCCGCTGCTGGCGGCCGCCTGCTTGCTGGTCGCCTGGACAGGCTGCGCCGGCTTGGAGTTGTCGACGGCCGGGCTCGGGGCGTCGGTGTCCTTGCCGAAGTGAATGCGGCCCTCGAGCGGCTTGGCGACCACCTTGTAAGGGGCTTCGCGATCGATCACCGTGAACAGCATCACCACAGCAATCAGAGCGAGGACGACAGCCGTCGCCACCCGCTCCGTGCGCAGGCGCCAGACCGGCTGCGGGCGCACCCGCGGGCGCACGGTGAGCACACGCGAGGCGAGCGAGGGCAGCGAAGCGAAGGAGGAGTCCGGCGAGCGGCGCTCCCGGGTGACGTGACGCAGGACCGACTCCAGCTCATGCTTGGAGTCCGCCACCTCGGCCAGGCCAAAGCGTTCGAAGGCGGCGTTGTTGGCTCGCAGGTGACCGGCCGAGAAGCCGTAGGAAACGACTGGGCAGCCGCGGATGTGCGCCTCGAGCACGGTCAAGCCGGCGGTGGCGTGGATCATCGCGTCGGCTGCGGCCATCCAATCGCTCATCTGCTCGGTGAAGCCGAGGATGCGCACCTGCTCGTTGCCGGCGAAAGCGCTCTCCAGCTTCTCGCGGGCGATGTCGTTGCGGCCGGTGATGCAGACGACCAGGGCGTCCTCTGACAGCGCCGAGCGGATCGCCCCCTCGAGGTCGCCTATTCCCCAGCCGCCGCCTGAGACGAGCACGACCCGGGCGTGGGCGGGAACGTCGAGTGCCTCGCGCGCGTCGCGGCGTGTGCGCGGCATCAGGAAATCGCGGGAGATGGGCGGTCGGACCCACTCGACCGTTCCCGGGCCGACCAGCCTCTCGACCTCCTCGATCGACTCCGGATGGGTGACGTAGTGGAGGTCGACCCCGGGATGGGCCCAGTAGCGCAGCCCGGCCAGGTCGGTGATCGCCGACTGCACCGGGATATCGAGGCGCCGATTCTCGCGCAGCATGCCCAGCACCGCGGTCACTCCAGGGTAGGTGGAGATAACGGCGTCGGGGTCGTACTCCTCGACGACCTTGAGCAGGCCGCGGCCCGAGAACACGTAGCCGAGATGGTGAAAGAGCCAGCGAGCCGGAGCAAACTTGGTGATCAGCCAGTACTGGACGTCGAACAGCCAGGGCATCCAGCGGAAGGTCACTTTGGAGCCGTTGCGAAGCACCGCGGCGGAGAGCTTTCCCATCGCCTCGAGCCCGTTAGCGATCTCCACCTCGACCCCCGGCACCTCCTCTTCGAGGTCGGCCTTGATGATCCGCGCCGGCAGATCGTGGCCCTCGCCGATATCGGCGCTCAGGATCAGCACCCGGGGGGAGCGCTCCTCGGCACGGGCCGCGCCGGAGAGCAGCGCGCCCGCGGCGTGTTCGTTGCCGTTCAGCGATGGCTGCTTGCCGGGAATCGGGTCGGGCGGGCGAGTGGTGTTGCGAACCCACTCGACGTACTTGCGCACGCCTTCTTTGAAGCTCGTCTCGGCCTTCCAGCCGAGCTCCTCCAGCGCCCGCTCGTTGGAGATCGACTTGCCGGGGAAATCGCCAGGGCGCGGCGGCGTGTGGGTGATCTCGCAGGTGTCGACGTTTTCCTGCACCCGCTCGGCGATTTCGAGGATCGTCACGACCTCGTCGCCGGAGAGGTTGTAGGTGCGTCCCCCGGCCTCGGGAGCGAGCGACGCGACGATCCCGTCGGCGAGGTCCTCGACGTAGATGAAGCTGCGGGTCGTGCTGCCGTCACCGGCGATCGTCAGCGCCTTGCCTTCGAAGGAGAGGTCGGTGAACTTGGCGACGACGCCGGCGGCGCGGGCGCGCGGGCCGTAGGGAATGCCGAAGCGCAGCACCGTGCTCTCCAGCTCGTAGAGCTCAGCGTAGCCGGCGCAGTAGGTCTCGCCGGCGAGCTTGGTCGCGGTGTAGAGGTGGCGCGGCGCCGGGATCGGCGTTTCCTCGTCGACCTCCTGCTCGGGGCAGTCGCTGTAGACCCAGGTGGTCGAGCCGTAGACGACGCGGCCGACTTTGGCCCGGCAGGCGGCCTCGAGCACGTTGAGCGTGCCGCGGGTGTTGACCTCCTCGGCGAGGACGGGATCGGCAAGCACGTGACCGACGTCGGCGACGGCGGCAAGGTGGATGACGGCATCGCAGTCGCGCATCGCCAGGTCCAGGTTGGCGGGGTCGGTGATGCTGCCGGTGAAGGTCTCGACTTCCAGCGGTGAGTGGTAGGGCGAGGCGCTGAGGTCGAAGATCCGCGGCGTGTCGCCGCGCTCGAGCAGGCGGTCGACCACGTGCGAGCCGATGAAGCCACCGCCGCCGGTTACCAGGACCCTCATCGTTCCTCCTTGGAATTGAGCGCGGCCGCGCGGCTCTCAGGCCGGTAATAAAGCGGCACGCACCAGTGGTTCTCGGCTACCCAGTCGGTGTTCGGGAGCCGATCCGAGCGCCCCATGATGCGGTGACAGGGCTCTTCGTAGACGCGGCCCGTGGACTTCTCGATCTCCTCGAAGACGATGTACTTGTAGAAGCCCGAGGTCATTCCCTCGGGCAGCTCGAGCCGGGCCGGGTGCAGCGGGTCGAGGTGCTCGGCCGCGTAGCTGTTCTTCCAAGCGACGATCTCCTCCATGCGGTCGGCCTGGACCAGGCCCAGCGCCGCGGTGAACTCGCTCATGCGGAAGTTGAGCCCCTCGACCTCGTGCTCGAACTTGCCGTAGTTGCGGAACTTGCGAGCGAACTCGATCAGCTCCTCGTCGGCGGAGACGAGCACTCCCCCCTCACCGGTGGAGACAGTCTTGGTCGCGTAGAGCGAGTAGACCCCAGCGTCGCCGAAGGAGCCGGGCTTGCGCCCGCTCCACTCGGCGCCATGGGCGTGGGCGCAGTCCTCGAGCAGGAAGATCCCGTTGACACGGCAGTACTCGGCGATCCGCTCGGCGTCGAAAGCAATGTGGCCGCCGATGTGGACGAGGATGGCCGCCTTTGGCTTGTGCTGCTCGGCCTTTGCCTCGAAATCGTCGAAGGACATGCAGAGATCAGTGCGATTGCAGTCGACGAACTCGACCGCCGCACCGGCGTTGATCGCCGCCAGCGGGGTCGCCATGAAGGTGTTGGAGGGACAGAGCACCGTCTCCCCCTTCACCCCGGCAAACTCCAGCGCAGCCAGCGCACCGCCGGCCCAGCTCGACAGGCCGAGGCTCGGCAACCCGTTCCACTGGCCCCAGCGCTGCTCGAAGGCGTCCAGCTTTCGACCCTCCGACCACTGCTCGGAATCGAGGACCTCGGTCCAGAGCTCGAAGAGCTTGGCGCGGTCGCGATGGTCGAACCCGATCGCGAACTTGCTCGCGTCGACCCGGCTTGTCTCTGCGGACCCTACGGTGGCTCCTTGGCGTGAGTGTGGCTGGGAAGCCTTCGCGGGACGAAATCGAGTGAAAGCGCGAGAGGCGGCCGCTAGGCTAGCAGCGAAAGCGGACCGAAGCCGGGCGGAAATTCAGTTGGAATCCCCTGTGTGGGCATTCTCAATCACCGCGCCAACGGCCCGCGAGCCCGCTAGGAGGACCGTTCCGGCGACGGCGATCAGGATCGAGGCCACCAACGCAACCCCGCCCAGGGGCGTCGAACCCCAAGACTCGCTGAAGATGAGGGGCGCGACCAGCACCGGCACGAGCACCTGAACCGCAAACATCACTGGCGCGACGTGGGTCGCCGGGCGACGCTGCAGCGCGCTCATCTCGCTGAGCAGCGCCAGGGCCTCCGAGAGCCCAGCCGTTGCCAGCCAGCCGATCGCCAGCAGCAGCGCGCCGGCCGCCAGCTCGTCGGTGAGCAGCTTGCTGGCGATCGCCGTCCAGGCGTAGCCGCAGCCGGCGCTGACCACTGCCAACGTGCCGACGGCGCCGGCGCGACCGCGCAGCACGTAGGGAGCCAGCAGGGGAATCGCGATCAAGATCGCCGCCAGGGCGATCGCCCCGCCCCCGGCGTGGTCGGTGCTCCGGTCGGGCGCGGTAAGGGCGACGCCGGCGACGCCGAGCACGATTGCCGCAACAGCGGTCCACTCCCGCGGGCCGGGCCTCTCCCCCAGGCGCGTCGCCCCCAGCCAGAGCAGGAGGATCAAGCCACTCGCCAGGCAAGGCTGCACGACGGTCAGGGGCGCCAGCAGCAGCGCCCCAATCTCCAGCGGCCACCCTGCCAAGCCCAGTGCCGTCGCCCCCAGCCAGCGCCGGTTGCGCACCAGCCTGCCGATCAGCGAAGGCCGCAGCGAGTGCTCGCCGGGCACCTCCCGCGCCTCCAGCGCCTGCAGCGCGATCGAGGTGTTGTAGAGCAGCGAGGCGGCGACCGCCGCGACTATCCCGAGCGCCAGCACGGCTGGGACGCTACTGCGCCCAATCGACGCCGGCCTTGGGCCGGGCGCCAACACTTAAATATCGTGTCACTATTTAAAACTTGATGATCAAGAAGAACCTCATTTGGATTGCCCTGCTCCTCGCCTCGCTGCTCTTCGTGGCGGGCTGTGGAGGCGGGGAATCGACCGGCGCGACCGCCGAGAAGCGACCCCCATCGGACCCCCCGCTCTTCCACCAGAAGGAATACGACGTCAATACGACCTGGAACCAGGAGACGAGCGATCGCAAGGTCGGGTCCTATCTCGAGAGCGTCTGGCACGACCCCGCGAGCTTCTCCTCAAAGACGATCATCGACTCACGGCCGGCCGCGGGCGCGCCGCCGCCGATGACCGCGGCGGAACTGTCCCGCGCCCAAGCGAACTGGCTGCCTAACTATCGGGAACGCAGCCTGAAGAGGGTCAAGCTCGGTCCCCGCTCGATGATTCGCTGGGCTTACTTCGCCGCTGGCCGGGATCGGATCGAGTACTTCTTCGAAGAATGCGGTACCAGCATCATGTTCCGTGGATCGACGATTCCGCTCACCTTCAAACCCTTCTCGGAGTTCTACGGCATCATCGCCTCGCGGATCAAAGCCCTCTGCGCCGAATAGCCCTCAGGTCTCTTGGTACAGCGGTCCGTCGCCGCCCTCGGGCAGCGTCAGGCGGCCGCCCTTGGCCGTGATCGCGCCGCACTGCACGCAGTTGGAGGCGGTGACGTGGACGTCGACCTCGGGCGCCCCGTTCTCGAGCTGCTCGTCGGCGATCTCGTAGACCTGGGCGGGGCACATCGAGACCCAGGTCTGGGCGATCTCGCGCGGCACCTTGGCCTGGATGCGGACGTGGTTGGGCGCATCGTCGCGGGTCGCGTTGCCAGAGAGGAAGACCGAGTCGAGCTTGGCGAAGGTGAGCTCGTTGTCGGGCTTGACGTACATGTCGCCCGCTTTGCCCAACTCCATCTCGATCTCGGAGTCGTGCTCCTGCTTCCAGTGGCCGCCGGGAAAGTTGCCTTTGGTGACCGTCATCGCCGAGGCCATGGCGCCGCCGATGAAGAAGCCTTTGGAGAAGGGCTGGCGCATGTTGCGCGATTCGAAGAGGTCCTTCTCGATCATCGATTTGTGGATCTTCTCGTCGTAGGCCTCGAAGTTGACCGAGTCCTGCTTGAGCGACTCGATGATCGTCTCCGCCGCGTACATCCCGGCGTGCATCGCGTAGTGGACGCCCTTCAGGGTCGGCACGTTGACCATGCTGGCGGCGTCGCCGGCAACCACCATGCCGGGTACCGCAAGGCGCTTGGGCATCGCGAAGTAGCCGCCGGAGGGGATCGTCTTGGCGCCCCAGGCAACGCGTTTGCCGCCCTCGAGCAGGTCCTTGATGAAGGGGTGGGTCTTCATCAGCTGCAGGGCGTCGTGGACCGAGAAGGTCGCGTCGGTGTAGTCAAGGCCGGCGACCAGGCCGATGCAGAGCTTGTCCTCGCCCATCGGGTAGATGAAGCTGCCGCCGAACTCGTTGTATCTCGGCGACTTGCGCAGTGGCCATCCCATCGTGTGGATCACGCGGTCGAGCGGCTTGGGAACCTCCCAGACCTCCTTGACCCCGAGCTCCCAGCGCATCGGGTCGGCGCCGTGCATGTCGAAGTAGTCGTAGGCGGCGTAGGTGAGGTGGCCGACCGTGCCCTCGGCGAGGACGGTCGCCTTGGCGACGACGTCGGAGCCGGGCTCGAAGTTGCCCAACTCTTCGCCCTCTTTGCCGCGGCCACGGTCGCCGGAGCGGATGCCCTTGACCACGCGATCCTCGACCAGCAGCTTGGTCGCAGCGGTCTCGGAGAGGATGTAGACGCCGGCCTCCTCGGCTTTGTCGGAGAGGAAGCGACCCAGCTTCGAGACCGAGGTGACGTAGTTGCCGTGGTTGCGGAAGTTCGGCGGCATCGGCTTCAGCGGCAGCGCAGCCTTCGAGGTCAAGAGGTAGACCGCGTCCTTGGTCACCTCCTGGAAGACCGGCCACTCCTCCTTGGGCAGGTCCGGGAAGAGCTCTTCCATCGCCGAGGGCTTCATGTTGGCCCCGGAGAGCAGGTGAGCACCGGCCACCTTGCCCTTCTCGATCACGGCGACCGGGACTTCACCGAGCTTCTCGGTCAGCTCCGGCTCGTTCTCGAGCAACTGCATGATCTTGTTGGCGCAGGCGAGCCCGGCGGGCCCACCCCCGACGATCGCGATGCCGACCTCGATGCGCTCGTCCTCGGCATCGGTCGGCGGGCCGATCACATCGGCCGGGTCGAACGGCGGCGGGAACTCACTCGGTGCTACAGCCGGCATCGCATGCTCCAATCGTCGTCAGATGAACGAACGGCACCCGGGGAGCCGAAGCCCCCCGGGGGAAACGTCAGCCGCCCTTCTTGGCCTTGATCGCCTCGGTCAGCTTGGGGACGATCTTGTGCAGGTCGCCCACCACGCCGAGATCCGAGAACTCGAAGATCGGCGCGTTCTGATCCTTGTTGATGGCGAGGATGTTCTCCGAGCTCTGCATCCCGACCTTGTGCTGAATCGCGCCGGAGATGCCGGCGGCGAGATAGAGCTTCGGCGCAACCGTCTTGCCGGTCTGGCCGATCTGAGCCGCGTAGGGGTACCAGCCTGCATCGACCACGGCGCGAGTGGCGGCAACCGCCCCGCCCATCGCCTCGGCCAGTTCCTCGCACTGCTTGAAGCCCTCGGCCGCACCGAGGCCGCGACCGCCGCCGACGAGGATCTCGGCGTCCTCGATGTTGACGTCGGCGCCACGCTGCTCGCCGCGCTGGACCATCTTGGCCTTGGTCGACCAGGGGGAGAGCTCGACCTGGACGTCGATGACCTCGGCCGTGCCGCCGCTCTCGTTGGCGTCAAAGGCGTTGAGACGGCCGATGATGATGCCAGGCTCCGAGACGTAGCCAACGTCGGCGATCTGGGAGTCCTGCAGGATCGGGCGCTCGGCGACGAGCTTGCCGTCGGCGACCTTGACCTCAGTCACCTCCATCGTCACGCCGGCGTTGAGGCGAGCGGTGAGACCGGCGCCGATCTCGAAGCCGAGCAGGCCGCCGCCGAAGAGGGCGTAGCTGAAGCCCTCGTCGCTGATCACCTTGGCCATCGCGTCGATGATCGGCTGGGCCAAGCCCTCGGGAACGTCCTTGGCCCGATAGACCTTGGTCGCGCCCCAGTTGCCGAGCGCGGCGCAGGCGTCATCGGCGATGTCGCCGACGACCATCACGCCGGCGTCGCCGCCGATCTGACCGGCCAGCTTGGCCGCCTCGGAGATCGCCCCGAGCGAGTTCTTATTGAAGTTGCCCTCGTCGTCGTGGAGGGCGTAAGTCAGGATGCCTGCCATCTAGATCAGCTTCCTCTCGTCGAGCCAAGCGACGATCTTTTCGACCGTCTCGTTGGTGTCCTCGTCCTCGATGATCTCGCCGGCCTGCTTGGCGGGCGGCGGGTTGAGGGCCAGAACGGATGTCTTGGAGCCGTCGGCGCCGACCATGCCGCCTTCGATGCCGACATCGCCGGTGGCCTTGGCGTCGAGGGGCTTCTTCTTGGCGCCCATGATCGCCTTCAGGCTCGGATAGCGGGGCTCGTTGATCGCGTCGCCGACGCTGATCACGGCCGGCAGCTCAATCTCGACGGTGTCGTAGCCGTACTCAGCCTGGCGCTCGCAGCGCAGCTTGCCGTCGGTGACGTCGATCTTGATCACCTGGGTCAGCGAGGGCATCTTCAGGTGGTCGGCGACAACGGCGCCGATCGTGTAGCACTCGCCGTCATCGGACTGCTGGCCAAGCAGGACCAGGTCCGGGCTTTCGGACTCCAGCACCTTGGCCAGTGAGTAACCAGTAGCGCAGACGTCGGAGCCGGCGAGCGCGTCGTCGGAGAGGTGCACGGAGCGATCGGCTCCGAGCGCGACCGCCTTGTGCAGAGCGCGGACGGCGGAATCGGGGCCCATCGTCACGGCGACGACTTCCTCGACCGGGATCGCGCCGCCCTCCTTGATCTGCATGGCGGCCTCAATGGCGTGTGTGTCGAAGGGGTTCAGGTTCTTCTCGCCGCTGCGGTCCAGTCGCATCGTGCTGGAGTCGATGCGCTTCTGAACGGCGGCGTCCGGAACCTCCTTGACCAGGACGCAGATCTTCAAGTTCAAGCCTCCTTGGCTAGTTCTAAAGCTGGTTGACTGACCAGTCAATCAGTCTATCTATACGTGGCGCGGCGGGAGGTTAGCGGGCGCGCCGCCAAGCCGTTTCCCGGCCTACGGCCGAGATCTAGACGTCGTCGCGCTCGACGGCGTTGTCGCGGATGAAATCGACGATGTCGTCGGTTCCCGCCCCGGGGGTGAAGACCTCGGCGACGCCGAGCTTCTTCAGCTCGGGGATGTCCTCGGCCGGGATCGTGCCGCCGACCGTGACCAAGACGTCGTCAACCCCTTGCGCGGCGAGCAGTTCGACCACCTTAGGCACCAGCGTCATGTGGGCGCCGGAGAGGATCGAGAGGCCGACCGCGTCGGCGTCCTCCTGGATCACCGTCTCAGCGATCTGCTCCGGCGTCTGGTGCAGCCCGGTGTAGATCACCTCCATCCCCGCGTCGCGCAGAGCGCGAGCGATGATCTTGGCCCCACGGTCGTGCCCGTCCAAGCCAGGCTTGGCGACGACGACGCGGATCTTGCGAGCGGTTGCGGTTGTCATGCGGCCAGGAGGTTAGACCACCGGAGGGAGAAATCGCCTCGCTGAACCCTTGACCACCGTGTGCGTGGGTCAAATGACCAGTCGCAGGGATGAGCGCGAACGAGATACGGCGATCTGGGCGCTGGTGAGGCGACAACATGGCGTGATCACCCGCCGACAGCTCCTGGACGTGGGACTCAGCCCTCGCCAGATCGAGCGGCGGATAGCCTCTGGGCGGCTGCACCCCACCTGGCGCGGCATCTACGCGGTGGGGCGGCCTGAACTAGATAGATATGGGCGTTGGATGGCGGCGATCCTCGCCTGCGGCTCGGATTCGGCGCTAAGCCACGGCAGCGCGGCCGCTCTTTGGGGATTCGGGAAGGAGCAGGGCGGCACGATCGACATCTCTGTGCCGGTCAGGAGGCGCGGCCGGCTGCGTGGGATACGGATCCACAGGCGCGCGGAGGCGGTCCTGGGGGATGTCCTCACCCGCAACGGGATTCCCCTCACGTCACCCACATGCACGCTGATCGATCAGGCGACGCGCCTGAGACCGATGCAGCTCGAGCGCGCGGTCAACGAGGCCGACAAGCTGGATCGCGTGAGAGCGGATGCGCTGCGCGAGTCCCTCGACGACTATCGCGGCCAACCCGGCGTCGCGCCGCTGAGAAAGCTCCTCGACCCGCTCGTTTTCCGACTCAGCGACTCCGAGCTCGAGCAGCGGATGAGGCCGCTCGCGCGAGCCGCTGGACTCCCAGCGCCGGAAACGAGGGCGTGGGTGAACGGCTATGAGGTCGATTTCTACTGGCCCGAGCTCGGGATCGTTGTGGAGGCGGACGGGCTGAGATACCACCGCACCGCGTCCCAGCAGAAGCGCGGCTTGGAGCGCGATCAAGCTCACCTCGCGGCCGGCATGTGGCCACTGCGCTTCTCCCATTGGCAGATCAGGTACGACCGAGCGCACGTGCAGAAGATCCTTCGCAGTGCCGTGACGCGCGCACAAGGGGAAGCCGCCGGGCTCGGCTGAACCCTTTGTCACCCCATCGGTGGGCGAAGTGACCAGTCGTGGGGAGGGGCGGGGACTAGAAGACGGGGGACTCGGTGTAGGTACCGAAGACCTCTTGCATCGCCGCGATCATCTCGCCCTCGCTGGCGCGGGCACGGGCTGCAGCGACGATCGGCGGCATCAGGTTCTCCTCGGTGGCGGCGGCGCGCTTCAGCTCGGCGAGCGCCTTCTCGACCTCGGCTGAGTCGCGCCTTGCCTTGGTCGCGGCGAGGCGATCGGTCTGCTTGCGTTCCAGCGCGGGGTCGATGCGCAGAATCGGCGTCGGCTCTTCGTCGTCCTGGACGAAGTCGTTGACGCCGACGACGATGCGGCGGCGTTCGTTCAGCTCCTGCTGGAAGTGGAAAGAGGCGTCGGCGATCTCGCGCTGGGGGAAGTTCTGGCGGATCGCCTCGACCATCCCCCCCACCTCGTCGATGCGGCGGAAGTAGTCGTAGGCTGCCTCCTCCATCTCGTCGGTCAGCTTCTCGACGAACCAGGAGCCGCCGAAGGGATCGGGCGTATTGGTGACGCCGGACTCGAGGGCGATGATCTGCTGGGTGCGCAGCGCCACCCGCACCGCCTCCTCGGTCGGCAGCGCCAGGGCCTCGTCGAAGGAATTGGTGTGCAGCGACTGGGTGCCGCCAAGCACCGCGGCCAGCGCCTCCAGCGAGGTGCGGACGACGTTGTTGAGCGGCTGCTGGGCGGTCAGCGAGACGCCGGCGGTCTGGGCGTGGAAGCGCAGCCGCATCGACTCCTCGCGCTTGGCGCCATAGGTCTCCTTCATCTCGCGGGCCCAGATTCGGCGCGCCGCCCGGTACTTGGCAATCTCCTCGAAAAAGTCGATGTGGGCGTTGAAGAAGAAGGAGAGGCGGGGGGCGAAATCGTCGACGTCGAGGCCGCGCTCGAGCGCCCGCTCGACGTAGGTGAAGCCATCCTTGAGCGTGAAGGCAAGCTCCTGCTGCGCGGTCGAACCGGCCTCGCGAATGTGGTACCCGGAGATCGAGACGGGGTGCCAGCGCGGCATGTTCTGCGAGCACCACTCGATCATGTCGGTGACCAGGCGCATCGCCGGCTCGATCGGGAAGCACCACTCCTTCTGGGCGATGTACTCCTTGAGGATGTCGGTCTGGATCGTGCCGCCGAGCTTCTCCGGCGGCACCCCCTGCTGCTCGCCGACGAGGACGTAGAAGGCGAGCAGGATCGCCGCCGGCGCGTTGATCGTCATCGAGGTGGTGACGCCGCCAAGCGGGATGCCGTCGAAGAGCTGCTCCATGTCGTCGAGGGTGTCGACGGCGACGCCCTCGCGGCCGACCTCGCCGAGGCTGCGCGTGTGGTCGGAGTCGTAGCCCATCAGGGTCGGCATGTCGAAGGCCGTGGAGAGCCCGGTCTGGCCGTGGTCGAGCAGGTAGTGGAAGCGCTCGTTGGTCTCCTCGACCGTGCCGAAGCCGGCGAACTGGCGCATGGTCCAGAGCCGCCCCCGGTACATCGAGGGGTAAGGGCCGCGGGTGAACGGGTACTCGCCCGGCGCCCCGATCGTCTCCTCGGGACTCTCGGGTGCGTGCTCGGGACCGTAGAGCGGCGCGATCGGCTGTCCCGACATCGTCGAGAACTCCGCCTCGCGCTCCTTGTACTCGGGCTTCGCGCCCGGTTCCGCGGCCATCGGCACAGGCTAGCGGCGCGAGGCGAAACGGCGGGGCGGCTGTTTGCGGCGGGCGGCGATGCGCGAGCCGCCGAAGCCGGCGACGGTCGCCAGCAGGGTGATCGCGACCGCCACCAGGCGGCGGCCGAGGCGCTCGAAGCGCAACGTCTGCCAGCCCTCATCGCGGGCGATCTCGGCCAGCGGAGGGTCGGGATTGACGACAACGGGGTTGCCGACCGCGCGCAGCATCGGCAGGTCGGAGACCGAGTCGGAGTAGGCGTAGGACTCGGCGAGGTCGATGTCGTGCTGCGCCGCGTACGCCTGCATCGCCTCGACCTTGCCCTCGCCATAGACGAAGGGACCGTCGAAGCGGCCGGTGAGGGCGCCGTCCTCCCCCACTTCGTAACGAGTGCCCACTCCACCGTCCATGCCGAGCACCGTGGCCAACGGCTCGACCACGCCACTGCCGGCGGCGCTGACGATGAAAGTGGGGCGACCCGCGTCCTGGTGGGCGTGGACCTCGTCGAGCATCTGCGGGTAGACGCGTGGCAGGATCGCCGCCATCACCTCGGGGTTCATCCGTTCGAAGCTGCGCGCCGGCACCCCGGCGATCAGTTCGCGGGCGGCTTTCAGCACCTCCCGCGTGCGCTCGTCGGTGGTCCCTCGCAAGCGGTACTGAAGGTGCTCGAAGCCCCAGCTGGCCAGCTGGCGGCGGCTGACCAGCTTGTGACGGGCCGCGACGCGGGCGAACTGCATCCCCGACGACCCCGCCATCAGGGTCTTGTCGAGGTCGAAGAACGCCGCGGCGCGGCTCATCGGACTACTGGCCGTCGACCTCGATCACGATCGCGTCGCCCTGACCGCCACCGGAGCAGATTGCGGCGACGCCGATGCCGCCGCCGCGCCGTCCCAGCTCGTACACGAGCGAACCGACGATGCGAGCGCCGGAGGCGCCGATCGGGTGACCGAGCGCGATCGCGCCGCCGTTGACGTTGACCTTGTCTTTGTCGACGTCGAGCATCCGCACCGAGTTGATCGCGACCGAGGCGAAGGCCTCGTTGATCTCCCAGAGGTCGACGTCCTCCGGGCTCTTGCCGATCTTCTCCAGCGCCTGCTTGGCGGCGTTGGCCGGAGTTTTGGCCAGGTAGGGGAAGTCGTCGGCGACGGTCCCGTAAGAGAGGACGCGGGCCAGCGGCGTGCGGCCTTCCTTTTCGGCCCACTCTTCGGAGGCGACGACCAACGCGCCGGCGCCGTCGTTGACCCCCGGAGCGTTGCCGGCGGTGTGGGTGGCGTCCTCGCCGCCGATCGGGCGCAGGCCGGCGAGGGTCTCGACCGTGGTCTCGGGCCGGATCGCCTCGTCGGCCTCGATCGTGTGCTCGCCCTTGCGCGACTTGACCGTGATGCCGGCGATCTCGTCGGCGAGGCGGCCGGCGTCGGTCGCCTCGGCGGCCAGCCGGTGCGAGCGCTCGGCAAAGCGGTCCATGTCGGCGCGGGTGATCTCGAGCTCGTTGGAGACCTCGCTCGCCTCATTGATCATCTGCTTTTCGGTGAAGGGGTTGGTGAGCCCGTCGTGGACCATCGCGTCGATCGTCTCGACGTGGCCCATGCGGTAACCGAAGCGGGCGCCGGGCAGCAGGTGCGGAGCCTGGCTCATCGACTCCATGCCGCCGGTGACCGCGACGTCGGTGTCGCCGGCGCGGATCGCCATGTCGGCGATGCCGAGCGAGCGCATACCCGAGGCACAGACCTTGTTGATCGTCTCCGAGGGCACCTCCTTGGGGAGGCCGCCCTTGATCTGGGCCTGGCGCGAGGGGATCTGGCCCTGGCCGGCCTGCAGGACCTGGCCGAAGACGACCTGCTGGACCTGCTCGGGAGCGACGCCGGAGCGCTCGAGCGCGGCCGAGATCGCGTGGCCACCGAGGTCAGTGGCGTCGAGGGAGGAAAGCGTGCCGCCCATCTTGCCGAAGGGCGTGCGGGCACTGCTGAGAATCACTGTGCGGGACATGGGGACCTTTCTCTGAGTATTTATGCCGGGTCTCGGCTCGATCAGGGCCTCATGGCCCAATTGGGACGATAGCGGGAGGCTACGCCCAGCCGCCGTGCGCAACGTCATAGACTCGCGAGCTCGATGAAGGTCTCAGTCAGCCAGAACGAGCCCGCCGCGGCCGACGCGGACCTCGTCGCGATAGGCCTCTGCGAAGGGGAGGAGCTGCCCGGCGAGCTCGCCTCGGCCCGCGGCGCCGCCGATGCCAAGGGAAGCTTCAAGAAGCTGGCCACGATCCACCCCGAGCAGCCGGCCCGGGTGCTGGTCGTGGGACTGGGCAAGCGCGAGGACCTCGACGCCGAGCGGCTGCGGGTCGCTGCCGCCCTCACCGCCAAAGAGGGCGGCAAGCTGAACGCCGCCTCGCTCGCCTGGGCCCTGCCTGAGGGCGACGGCGCCGAGGCGCTCGCCGAGGGCATCGTCACCGGCACGATCCTCGGCGCCTACAGCTTCGATCGCTTCAAGAGCAAGGACCCCGACGGCCCCGAGCCGGCCACCCTCGGCTCGCTGACGCTGCTGGGCCCGGAGAGCGTCGGCGCCGCAGCTGAGGCGGCCCGCGTTTGCGCCGAGGCGCAGAACCGCGCCCGCGACCTGCAGAGCCTGCCTTCCAACGTCGCCACGCCCTCTTACCTGGCCGATCGCGCCGAGGAGATCGCCGCCGCCCACGACTCGCTCAGCCTCGAGATCTTCGGCCGCGAGGAGATCGCCGCCAAGGAGATGGGTGGGCTGGTCGCGGTCAGCCAGGGAGGCGCCGAGGACCCGCGCCTGATCGTGCTGCGCTACGACGGCGGCGGCTCGGGCGAGACCCTCGGCCTGGTCGGCAAGGGCGTCACTTTCGATACCGGCGGCATCTCGCTGAAGCCCTCGGCGGGCATGCACGAGATGAAGATGGACATGTCGGGCGCCGCCGCAGTGCTGGAGTCGGTCGGCGCGATCGCCGAGCTGGGCCTGAAGCTAAACCTAATCGCCGTCGTCCCCTCGACCGAGAACATGCCCTCCGGAACCGCGATCAAGCCCGGCGACGTGATCACCCAGTACAGCGGCAAGACGGTCGAAATCAACAACACCGACGCCGAGGGCCGCCTGATCCTTGCCGACGCCCTCGCCTACGTGATCGAGCAGGGCGCCGAGAGGGTCGTCGACATCGCCACCCTGACCGGTGCGGTGATGATCGCGCTGGGCTCGACCTACGCCGCAGTGATCAGCAACGACGACGAGCTCGCCGGCGCGATCGAGGCGGTCGGCGAGGAGACCGGCGAGCTGGTCTGGCGGCTCCCTCTCCACGCCGAGTACACGGCGCTGATGAAGGGAACGGTCGCCGACCTCACCAACGCAGCAGCCAAGCGCAAGGCCGGCACCCTCTCCGCCGCCGGCTTCCTCGAGGAATTCGTCGGCGACACCCCCTGGGCCCACCTCGACATCGCCGGCACCGCCTGGGACGTCGGCCGTGCCTACACCGGCAACGACGCCAGCGGCTACGGCGTGAGGTTGCTGACCGCCCTCGCGCGATCCCTGTCTACCTGATCCGAAGAGCGAAGCGCAACGCGCTTTCCCTCTGTCAGAGGGAAAGCATTTTACTAAGTTACGAGAGGATCATGCAGGTGGCGATGCCGTGGGCGAGCAGCTTGCCGCTCTCGGCCGCGGTCAGATTGGCCTCGACCGTCGCCTGACGGCGGCCGCGATAGAGGACGTTGGCCTCGCAGAGGACGCGGCCGGTGTCGCGAGTGATCGGGCGCACGTACTTGACCTCGAGGCCGAGCGAGGTGTAGCCGGTGCCGGCGGGCAGGGTCGTGTGGACCGCGCAGCCCAGGGCCGAGTCGAGCAGCGTCGCCGCGTAACCGCCGTGGACGACGCCGATCGGGTTGTAGTGCTCCTCGCCCGGTTCGCCCTCGAAGACGGCGTGGCCCTCGCCGAGCTCGATCGGGCGCATCCGCATCGTCACCGCGATTGGCGGCGGTGGCATCGCGCCGGCGACGATCGCTTCCATGTACTCGATGCCGGTCATCGTCGCCCCGGCCGCCGCCGTCGGCAGCGGGTCCTGCCAGACCAGCTCGCGGCGGCGGGTGATCTCGGGCTGGGCCTCGGCGAAGGCAAGCGCCGCCTCGACCGCGCCCCCACCCTGCTCGGCTATCCCCTCGGCGCTCAACGGCCCGCCCTGCGCGGGTGAGCGAGTCCGCGCTCACGCGCCGACCGCGGACTCGCCGGATAGACCAGATCGGCTGTGATCTCGGCCTGGCTGATCGAGATCCGCGGGGCCTTGGAGCGATGGTTGTGCCTGTGTCTTGGGATCAACCTCATGGCAGTGCCTCCGTTTGGGCTGGTCGTGAGTTGCTTCAAGCAACTCCTGCATCCCGGACCCTAACCCAGTTAGTTGCTTGACGCAACCCAGTGTGCGAAGATCACTCTGTGCTGCGCAACGACTATCCAGGCCAGGTGTGCTCCATTGCCAGGTCGCTGGAAATTGTCGGCGAGCGCTGGTCGCTGCTGATCGTGCGCGACGTAATGAACGGCCATCGCCGCTTCGACCAACTGCAGAAGGCCCTTGGCGTGGCTCGCAACGTGCTCTCCGCCCGCCTGCAGCGCCTGATCGAGGAGGACATCCTCGAGCGCCGTCCCTACCAGCGCAATCCCGAGCGCTACGAGTACTTCCTCACCGAGAAGGGGCTCGACCTCTGGCCAGCCCTGATCGCCCTGCTCAGCTGGGGTGACCGCTACTCCCCCAGCCCCGAGGGCCCGCCGATGCTGATCGTCCACAAGGAGTGCGGCGGCGCGGTCAGCGACCGCGGCATCTGCGAAAGCTGCGGCGAGGTGCTGCACGCCCGCGACGCCCGCGCCCTGCCGGGTCCCGGTCTCGCAACGGCACTCGAGGCGGCCTGAGCCCCGAACTGCATCAAATTTCCGGTCCAGTAGGCAGGAAATTTGATGCAGTTCGCTAGCGTCTTTGGTTCCAGCGACAGGAGGAGAGAGCATGGCAACGGCGGCGGAGGTTCAGGCGAAGGACAAGGTCTTCATCGGCGGCGAGTGGGTCGAGCCCGAGGCGAGTGGGGCTCTCGAGGTCGTCAACTCGACAACCGAGGAGGCGATGGGGTCGATCCCGGCCTGCACCGCGGCGGACGCCGACCGCGCCGTCGCAGCCGCGCGCGACGCCTTCGAGTCCTGGTCGCAGACCTCGCGCGAGGAGCGCGCCGGCTACATGAGCGCGATCTCCGCCGGCCTCGCTGAGCGCATGGATGAGATCGCGGCGACGATCTCGCAGGAGCTCGGCATGCCGCTGACGCTGAGCAAGATGATCCAGGCAGGGCTGCCGATCGCCCAGTTCGGGGCGATGCCGAAGCTGATGGAGGAAATCCGCTGGGAAGAGGAGATCGGCAACTCGCGGGTGCTGCGCGAGCCGGTCGGCGTGCTCGGCGCGATCACGCCCTGGAACTATCCGCTCAACCAGATCGCCTGCAAGGTCGCCCCCGCCCTCGCCGCCGGCTGCACCGTGGTGCTGAAGCCGAGCGAGATCGTGCCGCTCAACGCCTTCATCCTCGCCGAGGTGATCGAGGCCGCCGGCCTCCCCGCCGGCGTCTTCAACCTCGTCACCGGCACCGGGCCGGTCGTCGGCGAGGCGATCGCCGGCCACCCCGGCGTCGACATGGTCTCCTTCACCGGCTCGACCCGCGCCGGCCGCCGCGTCTCCGAGCTCGCCTCGGCGACGGTGAAGCCGGTGGCGATGGAGCTCGGTGGCAAGTCGCCGAACGTGATCCTCGACGACGCCGACCTGAGCAAGGCCGTGCCCGACGGAGTCGGCAAGTGCTACCTCAACTCGGGCCAGACCTGCAGCGCCCTGACCCGGATGCTGGTGCCGCGCGAGAAGCTCGCCGAAGCCGAGCAGATCGCCGCCCAGGCGGCGGAGAGCTTCACCCCGGGCGATCCCTTCGAGGACACGACCCGGCTCGGACCGCTGGTCTCCGAGACCCAGCGCGAGCGGGTGCGCGGCTACATCGAGAAGGGCGAGGCCGAGGGGGCGAAGCTGCTCACCGGTGGCGCCGCGGCGCCCGAGGGCCTGGACAAGGGCTTCTTCGTCCGCCCCACGGTCTTCTCCGAGGTGACGCCGGAGATGACGATCGCCCAGGAGGAGATCTTCGGCCCGGTGCTGGCGATCCAGCCCTATGACGGTGAGGACGACGCGGTGCGGATCGCCAACGACACCGACTACGGCCTCGCCGGCGGCGTCTGGTCGGCGGATCAGGACCGCGCGATCTCGGTCGCCAAGCGGATCCGCACCGGCCAGATCGAGATCAACGGCGGTGCGTTCAACCCGCTTGCCCCCTTCGGTGGCTACAAGCAGTCTGGGCACGGTCGCGAGAACGGGCGCTATGCCATTGAGGAGTTGCTGCAGGTCAAGAGTTTGCAGCTGTAGGGGTGGCGTGGAGTGCCCCCTCGTCGGACGCAGCCT
>DATBAV010000041.1:0-28687 GCA_036271315.1 Solirubrobacterales bacterium
GGCGGCGAGGATCGCGAGGGCGATCACCAGCGCCGGCGCTGCCGTCGACTGGAAGCCCTGGGCGAGGCCGGCGATGATGTTGGTCGCGTGCCCGGTCTCCGATGCCGCCGCGATGCTCTTCACCGGCCGGAACCGGGTTGCCGTATAAAATTCCGTGATCCCGAAGAGCAGCGCGGTGACGGCGACGCCAATCACCGAGCAGAGCCAGAGGTCGGCCACGCTCACGGAACTGGCCGCCGCGTTGGCGAAGCCGACCCGCAACGGTTCGCTCATCATCCAGTGGGTGATCGGGTAGAAGGCGGCGACCGAAAGCACCGCCGAGACGAGCAGCCCACGGTAGAGCGCGCCCTCGACTTTGTCGGTGTTCGTGCGCACGGCGAACGCGCCGATGATCGAGGCGATGATCGCCACCCCACCGAGCACGATCGGGTAGATCGCCACCTCGCGGGCGAATTCCCCGTTGAAGGTGAGGACGCCGAGCAGCATCACGGCGACCGTCGTGACCGCGTAGGTCTCGAACAGGTCGGCCGCCATGCCCGCGCAGTCGCCGACGTTGTCGCCCACGTTGTCGGCGATCACCGCCGGGTTGCGGGGGTCGTCCTCGGGGATCCCCGCCTCGACCTTGCCGACCAGGTCGGCGCCGACGTCGGCGGCCTTGGTGAAGATGCCGCCGCCGAGCCGGGCGAAGACGGAGATCAGCGAGCCACCGAAACCGAGGCCGACAAGTGCGTCGACGGCCTCCTTGTCGGAGCTGCCGGTGATCACGAGCAGGCCGAAGTAGCCGGCGACGCCGAACAGCGCCAGGCCGACGACAAGGAGGCCGGTGACCGAGCCCCCCTTGAAAGCGACGTCGAGCGCGGGCGGCACGCCACCGCGGGCCGCCTCGGCGACGCGCGAGTTGGCCCGCACCGAGACGTTCATCCCGATGAAGCCTGCGGCTCCCGAGAGGATGCCGCCGAGGACGAAGCCAAGCGCAGTCTTGTAGTCCTGCAGGAGCCAGAGCACGATCGCGATTGGCACTGCGACCGCGGCAATGATCGTGTACTGGCGGTTGAGGTAGGCCTGTGCACCTTCCTGCACCGCCCCTGAGATTTCCTGCATGCGCTCGTTGCCTGGCGACTTCGAAAGCAGGCGCTGGGTGATGATCAGTCCGTAGACAACGGCCGCCCCGGCGCAGACAAGCGCGACAACGACTCCGTATTCGGTCAAAAAGCTGGTCAAGTTAGGTCCTCCGGCTGGTTTCTAAGCGGCGCGGGAGTCTATATATGCCAGCGGCGAAGGCGCTTCCAGAGCGAACCTAGGCTTGTTCCGCGCCTTGTGGGGTGGCGGTGTAGGTGCGCTTCGTCTCAGCCACAACGTCGCGGTAGATGTCCTCGATCGAGACTCCGGCGTCGAGCGCCTCGCGGGCACGCTGAGCGCCGTTGCGAGCAGGCAGATCGACCTCGATGCCAAGCTGAGCTCGGGCCGGCTCGGTCCAGGTGAGCAACTGCTCAAGCGCCGCCGCCGCCTCGATCTCCTCACCGCGGCGGAAGTCGATCAGGCGTCCGCTCATGCCGTGGCGGATCGCTCGCCAGAGGTTCTCCTCGATCTCGCGATCGCGCAGCGGAGCGCCGTCTCCGTCGTAGCCGTGCTCGTCGTAGGCCAGCGCCGCTTGGGCGATGCAGGCGGAGATCAAGCCGGCCAGGGCGAAGGACTCCTCGCCACGGGTCTGGGCGTCGCAGATCCGCACCTCGACCGTGCCGAAGGAGTGGTGCGGGCGCACGCTCCACCAAAGTTGGGTCGACTCAACCGCCGAGCCGGTCCGTTGCAGCATGCCGACGAACTCGGCGTAGCTGGCCCAGTCGACGAACGGGCTGGGCACGCCGCAGCGGGGAAAGGTGCGGGTGAAGATCTCGGTGCGAACCGTGTGCAGGCCGCTGTCGCGGCGGTCGAGGAAGGGTGAGTTGGCCGAAGCGGCGAGCAGCAGCGGCAGCAGCTCGCGCAGCCGGTCGCAGACGGCGATCGCGCGGTCCGCCCCGCGCACCCCCATGTGCACGTGCATGCTCCAAGTGTTGTTGCGCTGGGCGACCCAGCCGAGTTCGTGGCGCAGGCGGTTGTAGTGCGGCGTGTCGATGATCCGCTGGTCCAGATAGCTGGCCCAGGGGTGGGTCCCGGTCGCCCCCAGTGCCAGGCCCATCTCCTCGACCAAGCTGAAAAGCCGGCCGCGGCGCTGGCGCTGCAGGGCAACCGCCTCGGCAAAGCTCTCCGCCCGTCCGGAGCGGATCTCGACCTCGGAGGCGATCAGCTCGCCCGCCGCCGAAGAGGCCAGCAGATCGTCTCCCTGACAAGCGGCGTAGACGTCCTCGAAACGATGCTCGAGCTCGAGCGTCGCCGGATCGAGGATCGCGAACTCCTCCTCGAGGCCGATCGTGAAGTCGGTCGAGGACTCGAACGTCTCCCGAGCGCGGTCGAGGTCCAGGGACAAGGGTCAGCTCTTAGGTCAGGTAGAAGTAGAGCGCGTAGAGCAGGTCGACGGCGGGGCTCGAGGTGTGGACCGTCACCTCCGGCGGCACCTGCAGCAGCTGCTCGGAGTAGTTGAAGATGATCTTGACGCCAGCCTCAACGAGGCGGTCGGCGACGGCTTGGGCGGCCGCAGCGGGCACGGCGAGAACGCCAACGACGATCTCCTGCTCGGTGACGATCTCCTGCAGCTCGCCGAAGTCGCGCACGCGCAGGCTGCCGACCTCGCTGCCGACGACCTCCGAGTCGACGTCGAACATGGCGACGATCTGGAAGCCGTGGTCGGCGAAGATGTCGGAGCTGGCGATCGCCTGGCCGAGGTTGCCGGCGCCGAAGAGGGCGATGTTGTGCTGTCCCGAGGTGCGCAGGATCTTGCGGATCTCCCCGACCAGCGACTCGACGTTGTAACCGACGCCGCGCTTGCCGAACTTGCCGAAGCCCGAGAGATCGCGGCGGATCTGGGTCGGGTTGATGTGCGTGTACTCGGAAAGTTCCTGCGAGGAGATCGTCTCGCGGCCCATCTTGCGGGCCTGGGTCAGCACCTGGAGGTAGCGGGAGAGCCGAGCCGCGACGCCGAGGGAGAGCCGCTCGCCATCGACGATCAGCCCATTGGCCGCATCCTGCTCTTCGATCAAGGCGCTCACGCCCCCACAGTATCGAGCCTCGCCCGCACCGCTGCCTCGTCGAGGATCAGCTCGGAGACGACCACGCCGTCGATCTCGACGACCGGGATCTTCTCCAGCAGGCGCCGCAGGAGCAGCTCCTCGCTCTCGATATCCACCTCCTGCAGCTCGAAGCCGTAGCCCTCCTCGCGCAGGGCAATCAGCGCCTCGATCGCTTCGCCGCAGAGGTGGCAACCGGGACGCGAGTAGACGACGACCGTGCTCATGCCGCCGCCCGCTTGGGCGTGGGAAAAGCGTCGTAAGAGAGGTAGTCGGGATAGGGGATCGGCTCGGCAAAGCGCGCCGCCGAGCCGATCATCGCCGCGTTGTCGGTGCAGAGCGCGATCGGCACCAACTTCAGCGGCAGGCCGCGTCGCTCGCACAGCTCGGCCACCGCCTCACGCAGCGGGCCGTTTGCGGCGACCCCGCCCCCGAGCGCCACCGCGTCCCACGCCCCCCTCTTCAAGGCTCGCTCCATCTTGGCAATGAGCTGGCCGACCGCAGCGGCCTGGAAGCTGGCGGCGAGATCGGCGCGGCGCTCCTCCACCCCATCGGGACCGAGATCGCGGCAGAGGTAGACGAGGGCCGTCTTGAGGCCGCTGAAGCTGAAGTCCAGACCCGGGTCGCGACTCATCGCTACCGGCATCTCGAAAGCCGAGGGGTCGCCTTCGCGCGCCAGCTTTTCCAGGGCAGGGCCACCGGGATAGCCGAGACCGAGCATGCGCGCCACCTTGTCGAAGGCCTCGCCGGCAGCGTCGTCGAGCGTCTGCCCGAGCAGCTCATAGCCACTGTGATCGCGCACACCGGCGAGCAGGGTGTGACCGCCACTCGCGACCAGACAGAGGAAGGGCGGCTGCAGCGGCTCGGGCTCGAGGAAGTTGGCGGCGACGTGGCCCTGCAGGTGGTCCACCGGAATCAGCGGCAGCCGGCGCGGCGCGGCGATTGCCTTGGCGGTGCTGACGCCGACCAGGAGGGCGCCGATCAGGCCGGGCCCGGCGGTGATCGCGACCGCCTCGATCTCGTCAAGGGAAACCTCCGCCTCGACCAGCGCCGCCTCGACCACCGGCGTGGCGAGCTCGAGGTGATGGCGCGAGGCCACCTCGGGCACGACGCCGCCGAACTGCGCGTGGGCCGCGACCTGTGAGGAGATCACGTTGGAGAGCATGCGGGCGCCGTCCAGCACTGCGGCGCAGGTGTCGTCGCAAGAAGTCTCCAAGGCAAGAATGCGCATCTCGCTCGCGCCGCTCAGTCGAGCCACATGATCAGGGCGTCCTCGCCGTTGTCCTGGTAGTAGCGAGGACGTACTCCCGCCGAGCGGAAGCCGAGCCGTTCGTACATCGTGATCGCCGGCTGGTTGGAGACCCGAACCTCGAGCGTGAACGGCAGGCTGCCTCCCCCTTCCTCGACCAGCTTGCCGATCAGGCCGCGAGCCACGCCGCCGCGACGCCGCTCTGGCGCGACCGCGACGTTCATCAGGTGCCAGACCTGGTCGTAGCGCGAGCAGACCAGGTAGCCGACCAGCTCGTCGTCGACCGTCGCCGCCAGGCAGATGCCAGACGGCTTGGAGAGCTCCAAGACGAACATCGCCAGCGACCAGGGGGTCGGGAAAGAGCGCCGCTCGATCGAGATCACAGCGGGCAGGTCGCTATAGGCAAGCCGGCGGATCTTGCCCGCACCGGCTGTTTTACTCGGCTCTCTGGGAAGTGTCTCGCTCACGCCATCGCTGCGCATCGGGAGGTCTCAGGTAGATCGGATCGAGGGAGTCGCCATCCCCATACCCGGCGATCTCCGCGAGGGCACAGACGTGCCGCGCAGAGACCCGGTGCACAGGGTCCGCGTCGTCGGGGATGTCAACGTCCCGATCCGCCAGCTCTTGACGAAATCGTACCGCCCCCGAACCGGCCGCCCGCGGCGGCGCCGGCAAGCCCGAGAGCCGCGCGGCGAGTGCGTCTGGAGTGGCCACCAGTGGCTCCCAGAGACGCTCTCCCCGCGGGGAGTAGAGCGCGGCGAAGACCTCGCCCCGGCGCGCGTCGAGCACGGCCAAGTTAGCGCCCTCGCCCTCCTGGGTCATCGCGCGTCCAAGCGCGTCGAGGGTGCAGACGCCGCCGGCCGGCACGCCCGTGCTGGCCGCCAGGCCCCGGGCCGTCGCCAGTCCAATCCGAATCCCGACGAAAGACCCCGGTCCGCGCCCGACGGCGATCCGCGCCACCTGCCCCCAACCGCCACTCGCCGCCGCCGCGCGCTCGACCTCGGCAAGCAGGGCGGTCGAGTGCCGCGGGCTACCGTCGGCCGCCAGGCCGAGCGTTGTCTCGTGCAGCACCTCGTCGCCGCGCATCGCGCAGACGGCGGTGTCAGCGGTCGCCGTGTCGAAGCCGACGACCGCCTTCTCCTCGGCGCCCAGCTTAGCCAGTGACCTTGAAGACGAAGGAGCCGACGCGTTTGCCTTCGACGAACCAGGTGACGCGGTGCTGGCCGGGGATGTTCGAGGTCACCTTGTTGACGTAGAGCGTTCCCTGGGTGGCCGGCTGGGCTTTCGCGCAGATGTTTTTGCCGGTCGGAAACTTGACGCAGACGCTGTAGTTGACGTCCCCGTTGAGGCTCTTGAAGAAGGCGCCCTTTTTGGACCCCTTCGGGCATTTGTGCGCCGGCTTCGCGTTCTGGGAGACGCCGCAGGCCACGTAGTGCTTATAGGCGGCGGCGCCTGCCGTCGCAGTCGTCGCACCCGCGAGCAGTGCGATCGAAAGCAGCATCGCACCCAGCGTCTTCAGTCCCTTCATCCGGCGTCCCTCCGTTCGCGTTTCGACGTCCTTCGATGCTACATGCACCGCCCCCTCTCAAACACGGCTATTTGCGGGCAGATGCGGCGGGCATCTCGATCTGTCGCCGATCGCTGCCCGCGTGCTCGAGTCGAACCGCGAGCACGCGGCGAGCGGTGAGGGCGGGCACGGCGACGGCGGGCCACTCGATGAAGGCCACGCCGCCCGGCCCCAGATAGTCGTCGAGGAGGGCCGGATCCTCGGCCTCGAGGCTCTCGAGGCGGTAGAGATCGAGGTGCGCGACCGGGAGGCGACCGCCCTCGTAGCGCTGGCCGATCGTGAAGGTCGGCGAGGTGACTGGGGTCTCGACGCCCAGCGCCCGGCAGGCGCCGCGGATCAGGGTCGTCTTGCCGGCGCCCACGTCGCCGCTGACGACGACGACGTCACCGGGCTCGATCGTCGTGGCAAGCTCGGCGCCCTGCGCTTCGGTCTCGGCCGCCGAGCCGGTGGTGATCGGGCGCCGCCCCCTCTGCTCTCGCGAATCCGCAGTCATGGAACCGGAGATCTTGCGGATTCGCTTCCGCGTCCGGGGGCGGCTCTCACCCGAAGATGTCGAGCTGATCGTCCGATGGCTGCGGCTGCGGGGCGGCGTCTTCCGTCGGCTCCTCGACCGGCTCTTCGGCAGGCACCGGCGGCCCCACGGCGAGCAGATTGGGCAGGGTGGCGAAGTCTTCGCGCAGCGTTTCCTTCACCGCCGGCGTGCGCAGCGCCGCCGCTGGATGAAAGATCGGCAGCAGGAAGACCGTGCGGCCGCCGAGCTCGTGCACCTGCGGCGTACCCCGCACCTTGGTGATCCCGGCCGGATTGCCGCTGAGCAGCTTGGTGGCGAAGTTGCCGAGGGTGCAAATCACCGTCGGCTCGATCAGCCGCACCTGCTCGAAGAGGTAGGGCCGGCAGGCCTCGATCTCCAGCGGCTGCGGATCGCGGTTTCCCGGCGGGCGGCTCTTCAGCACGTTGGCGATGAAGACCTCCTCGCGGGAGAGCCCGATCTCTTCCAGCATCTGGTTGAGCAGCTGCCCGGCGCGACCGACGAACGGCAGGCCCTGTCGGTCCTCTTCGGCGCCGGGGGCCTCGCCGACGAACATCAGGTCAGCGTCGGCGTTGCCGGCGCCAAAGACCGCCTTGGTCCGCGTCTCGTGCAGCGGGCACTTGGTGCAGTCCTTGACTTCGTTGAAGAGGGCGACGAGACGCTCTCGCCTGTCCTCGGCCTTCACTGCGCCCGCTTCCGCTTCGACTCCGCCATCCGCTCGCCCCGAGCCGCTTCCCGCTCCCGCCGCCGCGATTCGTCGCTGCGCACCCCGGCCCCGCGAGGCTGCCGCCCCGCCGGAGACACGGGAGACATCAACCGCCTCGTCCGAGCCGACCCGCACTCCGGGCAGGGCAGGCCGGGCGCATCGCTGCGCGCAAGCTCCTCAAAGCGCCGACCGCACTCCTCGCACTCGAACTCGTAGACGGGCATCCGCGCGTCAATCGTAATCGGGAAAGGCTCGACGAGCTGAGAAGAAAGGGTCAATTACTAAATAAAAGTTATGTATAATAGGCCCGAGCAGGGATAGCTCGACCCGGAGGAGTCGAATGAACTGCCGAACTCGCGCGCGAAGGGGATTGATCGCGTCGGCCATCGCTCTGGTCCTGGGCGTCGCCTGGGTGGGACAGGCCTCTGCCGCGGAATGGGGCATCGAAGAAAAATCCCTCTCCCAGCTTGGCCTCAGCGAAGAATCGATCAAAAGCTCCAAAGGCCCGATCGCGCTGGAAACTACTCTGGTCGGTTCCAAAGTGGTCATCTCGTGCGAACTCGTCAAAAGCAGCGGGCGCATCCTCTCCACGAAGAAAGACGAAGCGACCATCGAACTTTCGAAATGTGCGACGACCATCAATGGAAAAGCCGCGCCCTCCTGCAAACCCGCGGAACCGGTCGTCGCAAAAGTCAGCTCCGAACTGCATGAAGACGAAACCAGGCGACACGTTCGCGATTTCCTCAAACCCCTGGCCGGAACCACCTTCACGAAATACAAACTCGGCGAACTATGCGCGGTTGCCGAAGAAGTGGTCGTCTCCGGCGAAACCGCTGCCGAAATCGAACCGTTCACAACCGTCGCTCAGTTATTTGGGTTCTCTGAAGCGATCGCCAAATCCGCTGGCACCACACTCACAGCGAACACCAAAGCGGCCTACTTCAGCGGCCCTCTCACCGTAGAACTGAGTGGAAAAAACGCCGGCAAGAAATGGGGAATCTGCCTCGCCTGCCACTACGGCCCCGAAGAAGGATACGGGGGCAACAACCCAGCCGCGCCGGGCGTATGCCTGGAATGCGAAGCAGACCCGGTCGATGTCGCCACCGGCAACCTGATCGAGAAACAGACCGATATCCCCGCTCTTGGCGGGCGGGGGCCCGCCCTGGAAGTCGCTCGTTCTTACAACTCCCAACTCGCCGCAACCCAGGCTGAAGGTGGGCCCTTTGGCTTCGGCTGGACCGGCCCCTACGGTGCCTACCTCGTCATCGACGCGAAAACCGAAACGGCGACCGTGCATCAAGACGACGGAAGCGCGGTCGTCTTCACCTGGAACGGAGCCAGCTACGTCGCCCCTCCCTGGGTGCAGGCAAAGCTCGCCAAAGAAGGAACCGGCTACCTCTACACCCTGCCGGATCAGTCCAAGCTGGAATTCAACGGCTCCGGGCAGTTGACCAAGGAACTCGATCGCCACAAAAACACGATCACGCTCACCTACAAAGAAGGCCACCTGGAAACGGCCGCAAGCACCGCAGGGCGGACGCTGACCTTCAAATTCAAAGAAGGGCACGTCGAAAGCGTCAAAGACCCGCTGGGGCACGAAGTCAAATACGCCTACGAATCGGGCAACCTGATCAAAGTCACGCTGCCGGGAGAAACGGAACCCAACTGGATCTTCAAATACGACGCCTCCCACCGACTCACCGAAATCACCGACGGGCGCGGCCACACGACGACGAACGAATACGACGCCTCGAGCCGGGTCAAACTGCAAAAAGACCCACTCAACCGCGAACACAAATTCGAATACAAAGAAAGCGGCGCCACCAAGGAAACGACTATCACCGGGCCGAACGGCTCGACCACCGTGGAGATCTTCAACGCGGCAGGAGAGCCGACCTCGATTACGCGCGCTTTCGGAACCGCTCTCGCGGCCACCTCCAAATACGAATATGACTTCGCGCTCAACCGCGTGGCCGCCAGCGATCCCAACGGGCACGTGACCAAATACGCCTACGACGCGGAAGGCAACAAGGTCTCCGAAGTCGATCCCAACGGAAACGAAAAGAAATGGGGATACAACGCCACCCATGACGTGATTTCGGAAACGACACCGAAGAAAGAGGCGACGACGATAACCCGCAACGCCGCTGGGGACCCCGAAACGATCAAACGGCCCGCGCCAGGGGCGAAAACCCAGGAAACCAAATTCAAATACGCCGAAAACGGCGACCCGGAAGAAACGACCGATCCGCTCGGGCACACGACCAAATACGGCTATGACAAATACGGGGACAAGGAATCCGAAACGGACCCCGAAGGGGACAAACGGACCTTCAAATATGACGAAGATGGAAAAGTTGTCGCCGAAGTCTCTCCGCGTGGCAACGAAGAAGGCGCCGAAGCCACCAAATTCGAAACCAAAACCAAACGCGATGCCCAGGGTCGGGTCGAAGTTGTCACCGACCCGCTCGGCCACGAAACCAAACAGGCCTACGACGCCGCTGGCAACCTGAAAGAACAGGTCAACCCCAACGGCCATGCGACCAAATACGCCTACGATGCCGACGACGAGCGCACGGAAGTAAAAGCCGCCAATGGCGACACGACGAAAACCGCCTACGACTCGGAAGGCAACGTCGAAAGCGTCACCGACGGCAGCGAACACACGACCCACTACGAACACAACGCACTGAACGAGCTGACCAAGACGACCGATGCGCTGGCTCGCGAAACAACGCGCACCTACGACGCCGCCGGCAACCTGAAAGAACAGAAAGATCCTGCGGGCCGCACGACGACCTACACCTACGATGCCGGAAATCGACTGAAAGAAGTCAAATACTCCGACACAGCGACCAAACCCATCACCTACACCTACGACGCCGACGGGAACGTCACCGAAATGAAAGACGGTACCGGCACGACCACGAGGAAATACGACGAACTGGACCGGCTGACCGAAAGCACGAACGGAAACAGCGAAACGGTCAAATACGCCTACGACCTCGGCAACGAGACGACCGAAATCGTCTATCCCAACTCAAAAGTTGCGATCCAAAGCTTCGACAAAGCTGGACGCCTGGAAGCCGTCAAAGATTGGCTCGGCAATGAAACCAAATTCTCCTACAACCGCGATTCGATGCCCAAGGGGACGACCTTCCCGGCGGCCTCCACCGACAAAGACAGCTACGAATTCAACGCAGCCGATCAGCTGACCAAAACGACGATGGCAAGGGGCGAAGAAGCGCTCGCCTCCATCTCTTATGCACGGACCGCGGCGGGACAGCTCGAATCGGCCACCCAGAAAGGGCTGCCAGGAGCCGAAGAAGCCAAATACGGCTACGACCAAGCCGAGCGGATGACCTCCGGCGCGGGAGGCTCCTTCGAATACGACGCCGCCAACAACCCGACCAAAGTGGCGGCCACGGCCCAGGAATTCAACGCAGCGAACGAGCTGACCAAAGCCGGAACCACCGAATATGGCTACGACACACTCGGCGAGCGCACCGAAGCAAAACCCAGCGGCGGCACCGCCACGACCTACGGCTACGATCAGGCTGGCAATCTGATCTCGGTGACCAAGGCTGGCTCGATCGAAGACACCTACTCCTACGACGGCACCGGTCTTCGGATGAGCCAGAAAGTCAACGGCACGACCACCCACATGGCGTGGAATACGGCCGAAAAACTGCCCTTGCTGCTCTACGACGGCGCCAACTACTACCTCTACGGTCCCGAAGGACTGCCCTTCGAGCAGATCAACGGCTCCACCCCGACCTACCTGCACCACGACCAGCAGGGCTCAACGCGCCTGCTAACCAACTCCTCGGGCGAAACCAAAGGCAAATACACCTACACCCCATACGGGGCGGTGGAAGAACATGCGGGAGAAGCCTCCACACCACTCGGCTACGACGGGCAGTATCGCAGCGAAGACACGGGATTGATTTATCTGCGGGCGAGGGTCTACGACCCGGCAACGGCGCAGTTCATGAGCGTGGATCCGCTGGTGGCGCAGACCAATGCACCGTACTACTACGCAGAAGACAGTCCCGTAAACGGCGGAGACCCAAGCGGAAGGTGCTTTTTCCGCTTGAGAGGAGGAGTCAGAACCCCACGCGGATCCGGCGTTGCCAAAGGACCCGGGATCAGCGAATACGTTACGGAATCCGGCTTTGCTGAAAATGAAAACGGCTACGCCCAATGGTCCATATCAGCCTGGCTCGAAGGCACGACCATCAACCGGAGGTTCGAAGCCAATGGCTACGACGTGAATTGGGGGTTCTTCAAATGGACGATTTCAGAAAAGGAACGGCAGGACTGGTCCATCACCTGGTCATTTGTGATTGAAGGCACCAACCGAAGCATTTCCGCAGCGGGAACCACTCCCTTTCCCTAGCCGGCCCCTACGGCAGCGGCTCCCAGTCCCAAGCCTTCGCCGAGGTCAGGCTCTCCTGCTCCAGGTAGTGCCTGAACTCCGACAACTCCGACGGCTCGATGCCGTAGACGTGGTCGGGCTCGGGGAAGTGAGCGCTGCGAACCTCGCTCACGTACTGATTCATGCCGGCGACCATCTGGTTGTGGATGTCGGCGTACTGCTTGACGAACTTGGCCATGCGGCCGGTAGTGATGCCGAGCAGGTCGTGGAAGACGAGGACCTGGCCGGCGGTGGCGGGGCCGGCACCGATGCCGATCGTCGGGATCTCGAGCTTCTCGACGATCGCCTCGGTGACGGCAGCCGGAACGGCCTCGAAGACGATCGCGAAGCAGCCGACCGCCTGCAGGGCAAGAGCGTCCTCGCAGAGTTGGATCGCGCTCTGAGCTGTCTTGCCCTGGGCCTTGTAGCCGCCGAGGGCAGTGGCGGTCTGCGGGGTGAGGCCGACGTGACCCATCACCGGGATGCCGGAGCGGACGATCGCCCGGGCGCGCTCGACCGAGATCCCCCCCGCCTCGAGCTTCACCGTCTGGCAGCCGGTCTCCTTGACCAGGCGCTGGGCGTTCTGGATCGCCAGCTCGTTGCTCGCCTCGTAGCTGCCCATCGGCATGTCGCCGACCATCAGGGGCGTCCTCAGGCCGCGGCGCACCGCCTTGCCGAGGACAAGCATCTCCTCCAGCGTCACCGCCTCGGTGCCGCTGTGGCCGAGCACGACGTTTGCCGCCGAGTCGCCGACCAGGACGATGTCCACGCCGGCCTCCTCCGCCACCTTGGCCGAGGGGAAGTCATAGGCGGTGACCATCGCGATCGGTTCGCCCTTCTCCTTCATCTCGGCCAGCCGCGGCAGGCTCACCGGCGGGCGGTCGGTCGGCGGCGGCGCGGTGTGCGAGCGGGCACCGGAGCTCATGAGAGCAGCACCTCGGGGTGGCTGTCGACGGCGACGATCTCGTTGCTCTCGCCGACGTGAACGACGACCGGCGAGTAGGTCTCGAGGTCGCTCTCGTCGTAGGCACCGAAGGTGCCGACGATGATCTTGTGGCCGGGGCGGGTCAGGTGAGCGGCGGCGCCGTTGACCTGCATCGTGCCCGAGCCGGGCTCGCCGTCGATTACGTAGGTGAGGAAGCGGGCGCCATTGTCGATGTCCCAGACGTGGACCTGCTCGTTGGTGATCATGTCCGCGGCGGCCATCAGCTCGGTGTCGATCGTGATGCTGCCGACGTAGTCGACGTCACAGTCGGTCACCGTCGCCCGGTGGATCTTGGACTTGAGCATCTGCCTCTGCATCGGTTCTCCTGTCAGCTCATGGGGTCAAGGGTCAAGGCTCGATGAGTACGTTGTCGATCAGGCGAGCACCGCCCACCCGGGCGGCGATTGCGATCAGCACCGGCCGGCTGCCCAGCTCGGTGACGGGGGAAAGGTCTTCGGCGTCGCGCGCCTCGAGGTACTCGGGCTCGATCCCGGCCGCGCTCAGCTCGGCACCAGCCGCCTCGAGCGCAACCGGGAGGCCCGCGGTGGGAGCGCTCGCCTCGGCGACGGCCAGGGCCCGCGAGAGCGCTGTAGCGCGCCGGCGCTCGCTCGGCTCCAGATAGGCGTTGCGCGAGCTCATTGCCAGGCCGTCGGGCTCGCGCACCGTCGGCAGCACCTCGATACGCAGTGGGAAGTCGAGGTCGCTGACCATGCGACGAATAACGGCGACCTGCTGCGCGTCCTTCTGGCCGAAGTAGGCGACGTCGGGCCCAACCGAGTTGAAGAGCTTGGCGACGACGGTGGTGACGCCGCGAAAATGCTCGGGGCCGCGGTGCAGGGGATCGCCGTCGAGCACGCCGGTCAGGTCGCCCTCGACCGCGACGTAGGTGGCAAAGCCCTCGGGATAGACATCCTCCACGGGCGGCGCGTAGACGAAGTCGGCACCGGCCTCGGCCGCCAGCCTCAGGTCACGCTCCTCGTCACGCGGATAGCGGTCGAGGTCCTCGCCGGGACCGAACTGGGTCGGGTTGACGAAGAGGCTCATCACGACGACGTCGCACTCGGCGCGGGCGGCGCGCAGGAGCGAGAGATGCCCCTCGTGGAGGTAGCCCATCGTCGGCACCAGGCCGATCGAGCTGCCCTCCCGGCGAGCCGGCTCCAGGGCAGCACGGAGCCGATCCTTGCCGCGAAGGAGCTTCACGTCGCCTTGTGCGTGTGCGGGAACGAGTTCGACGAGGTCCATTTGGTCCATGCCCTTCGGGTCACGGCCGTCGCTCGATTATAGAGACAGGCACGCGTCTTTACGACGCCTTGATCACAGAAGACAGGATTTGCTCAACAAACCGCGACGAGGTCGCTACTCGCCAAGCCAGAAAGACAGCTCGCGCTGCTTCGCCTCCGCATCTACGCCTTTGTAATAGGCGTCCTGCCAGGCTTTGCCGTCTTCGGGGCCTTCCCACTCGTTGCCCGCCGCTTTCGCCGCCTGCGAGCGCAGGTAGCGCCAGCGGTAGGCGTTGTAGACGGAGATGATGTGGGTGGCGTAGGCCGCAGCGAGCTTCGGCGCGCCCGCGATCAGGTTGAGGTTGTCGTCGTTGTCGCCGCTGGCGGCCGGCCCCATGTTGTGCGAGCCGGTCATCACCACCGGCTTCTCGCCGAAGGGATCGAGCAGGACAACCTTCGAGTGCACCATGACGATGTTGTAACGCCCGATCTCTTTGTCCCAGGCGGCGAAGCGTTTATCGACGCTGCTCGGCATGACGACGTCCGGGTCGGCCTGGTCGAGTTGGCCGCGATGGACCAGCCCGACCAGTGCCGGATCTTTCGACCCCTGCTCGGGATCCTGGTTGACCACCCCGTGGACGTAGAGGTTCGGGTCGTAGTTACTCGAGGTCGGGTCGGCGCGATCCATGATCGCGTTGAAGAGCGTTTCTTTCCGACCCGGGATGAAGAAGAGGAACAGGGCTCCCTGTTTGGCCGCTGCAATCAGCTCGCGAGCGTCAGCGAGGTCGATCGTGTCGTGAACCGGCGCAAACCAGGTCCCGATGTCGCCGTCGGGAAGTTTCGCCGAGCGCTTGACGCTATTGGCGGCGATCAGCTCTTCAGTGAATTCGTTGCCGGCCTTCCGCAGCGCATCCCACTGTTTCCGGTAGTAGACGGCAACGGCGGCGCTGTCGATCAGGATGCCGTTGTTGACCTGAGTACAGAGCCCGGTCATCGACCAGTTCGTCGATCCCGTCCAGACGCGCCGCGGCGAGTCGTCTGGTTCGCAGAGCACCATGAACTTGTTGTGCGCGAGGCCGCTGACGGTCATCCGGTCATACACGTCGACCCCGGCTTTACGCAGCGATAATCGCGCTTTCTCACTCTTGTCCACTTTCGCCTTCGGCCCATTGGCAAGGACGATGTGCGCGCGAGGGCCGAGCGCTTCGAGGTCGGCGATCAGCTCCGGATCGTCGAGTTCGAAGAGGGCCGCGTAGATCGCCGCCTGCGGGTTCTCGTTGACTTCGGCGAGGATTTTCCGCATCGCCAGTCGCAGCTCGCCGGAGAGGTAGTCGCGGGTGGAGTCGCCTTTGGTTTCGATCATCTTCGTCAGTTGCTTGGTCCAGGGTTCGTCGGCTTTGAGCCGGCGCGCAACCGACTGCGTGGCGAGCACACCTCGGTTGAAGTAAGCCGAGAGCCCGTCGCCCGCGTCCGCGCTTACCTCGACCGGGTCGCTCCAGGGACTGGCCTGATCCTTGGCTTCGGTCAGCGACCCTGCTTTGCCCACCATCGGCACCACCCGGTAGCTGACCGTTTCCCCGGCGCGAGCGAGGACGTCGGTCCAGCCGAACTTCTGGATCGGCCACTCGCTGCTCGGCCGGTGCTCGCCGGGTTTGTGTTCTTCCCCGGCGAAGGGGATGAAGGTGTGGACCGCCTCTTCCTCGCCACCCTTCGGCTTGCGGTAGAGGGCGAAACCGCGGCAATCCGGGATCGCTTTCGGGTATCGCCAGACGACGTAGGCGTCGTCGCAGTTGGCGTGGGCGACGATCGAGATCGGCTCGCTCATCCCCTCGCCCCCAAGCGGCGGCGCGCGAATGAGCGGAGTCGTGAGCGAGTCCTGCGCAATGCCGTGACGAAGCTGATCGCCGCCAGGTAGATCGCGGCCGGACCGCCAAACGAGAGCAGCGTCTCCTCGATCGGGATACCGGCGATGTGGGCGGCCGGCACGCTCATCGCCTCAGTCGTAGGTGACGAGCGAGAGGCGTTCGAAGTGGAGGATGTCGCCGACCTCCTCGTCGCGCACGTTGGTCGGCACCACGGTGACACCGAACTCGGACTTGCCAGCGGCGATTGCGCGTTTGACCGCCTCGGTTACGGTCACGGCCATCGATTGCGGCGCGAGGTGGTGGACGCTGCGGTAATCGAAGGGATGGATCGGGCCCGGCGGCACCTCGCAGTGGCCCTCATCGCCCAAGCAGGGGCCGTGTCCGAAGACGTAGAAGGAGCCGGCGTAGCCGGAGTCGAGCTCCAGCGGCGTGGCCGGGGTCGCATCGGGTGCGTCGAAGAAGATCCGGCCCTCGTAGGAATCGCCGCGATGACCGACGCCGTGAAGCTGCAGGTCAGCGCGCTGAAACTCAGGCTGCCCCTCCCAGACCGGCACGGCAAACGGTTTGTCGGGCGGAGTCGAGTAACGCTCCATCAGGATTCGACCTCCCGGTTTGCGGTGCTCGCCGCGTAGTCGTAGCCGAGCGCGTGGGTATCGAGCACGTCGCCGACGGTGAGGTCGAGGCCCCCGCGCAGGATCTTGCTCCAAATCCCCGGGCGCGGCCCCCGGCTTGAGTGTAAGACTTGCCAGAGGTACCAGAGCCGATCAACCATGGTGTGGTGTGCCCAGAAAAGCGGGTCATAGGCGGCAATCGCGACGATGCCCATCGAGCCCCTCACCCAGCCGTGCACCTTATTGTGAAGTTGAACCTCCAGTGTTTTCGAGAAGTAGTCGAAGTCCTCGATTTCGAGAATCGCGTCGACTTCCGCCTTGGTCGGCAGCAGGCTGGGCTCCCCGGGCTGGCGCCAGGTGCTCGCGGGCATGCCCGCGGCTTCGACCTGGGAGACGATCGACGGCGGGAAGTCGGCGCCGGCTAGTGGGTTCAGTTCGCCGCTGATGTCCTCGTAGATCGCGGGCACACCGCCGCTTGCACGAGTCGCGGTCCAGTCCCACCAAGGCAGAGTCGCAGCCGGGACTTTGGTCTGCAGGGCGAGCTCGAGTCGGTAGAGGTAGGCCCGGTGCCAGGGCAAGAAGAGGTTGTCGTATCCGCTTTCGGGCGAGTGCTCGCATTTGTTCTTCGGTGCGCCGTGCAGTTCGGCCCAGAACCAGAAGCCGTTGGTGTCATGCAGCTTCTTGATCGCGGCGAACCCTTCGCGCAGGGCCTTGAGCTGATCCGGCCGCAGCTTCTCGGTGCTCTTGCGGTGACGAACGCGGGGCGTCGTCAGGATCGGGGATCGGAGCGGGGTCGCCAAAGCGCCACGAACCTACTCCACAAAATTTCAATTTGTCAAGTATTACTTAGTAAACACACCGTTATGCGTATAAAGTCAAGAGAGATTCACCTCTCCGATCGGCTTTGCCGGAGCGCCGGCAGCGATCGTTCCCGGCGGAAGGTCACGTGTTACAACCGAGTTCGCGCCGATCACGCAGCGGTCACCGATGTTCACTCCACTGGTCACCACACAGTTGACGCCGAACCAGCAGTTGGAGCCGATTCTGACCGGGCCCCTACTGGTGAAGCCTTGCTGGGTGACCGGCGCATCAGGGTCATCGAAACGGTGTGAGGAATCGCCGATGAAGCATCCGTTGGCGAACATCGTGTGATCGCCGATCTCGATCGACTCCAGCGCCGCGAGCATCGTGTTCCGATTGAGAAAGCAGTCCTCGCCGATCTCGATCCGGGCCGCAGGCGCCAGCGTCAGCCAGCAGCCGGGCTCCAGCAGCGTGCCTTCGCCGATGCGAAGGCGCCCCTCATCTAGTGCCTCGAGTGCCTCCCCCTCCAGCGGCTGGCGGATGAAGAAGCCGCCGCGAGCAGCGTGTCGCGCCAGGCGCCAGCGCCGGCCAAGCCGGCGGTTGCGCTCATACCAGCGCCGCTTCGCCCACCAGATCCGCCATCCCCTCTGCACCGGGCCATAGACTGACGCACGTGGCTGATCTGCGCGGCGGCATCGACCTCGGCGGGACAAAGATCCAGACGGCGATCGTCTCCGCTGGCGGCGAGGTGCTGGGCGAAGCGCGCCACCCCACCCCCACCTCGGGTGGCCCGGAGGACGTCGCCAAGGCGATGGCGGCCGCCCTGCGCGAGGCGGCCACGGGCGCGGGCGCTGAGCCAAGCGAGCTGCAAGGAATCGGCGTCGGCTCGCCGGGCGACGCCGACGGCAAGACCGGCGTCGTCAGCGGCGCCCGCAACCTGCCCGGCTGGGAGGGCAGCTTCCCGCTCGGCGAGACCCTCTCGAAAGCGCTCGGCGCACCGGTGCGAATCGGAAACGACGTTCAGGTCGCGACCGAAGCCGAGTTCCACCTTGGCGCCGGTCGCCAGTTCCAGAGCCTGATCGGAGTTTTCTGGGGAACCGGCGTCGGCGGCGGCATCGTCCTCGACGGCAAGCCCTGGCTCGGCCGCGGCGCGGCCGGGGAGATCGGCCACATGGTCGTCAAGCGCGGCGGCGCCAAGTGCCCCTGCGGGCGCAAGGGCTGCATGGAGGCCTACGCCGGTCGCTCGGCGATGGAAGCCGAGGCGCGCCGCCAGCACGAAGAGGGAACGAAGACCGACCTCTTCAAGCTGATGCGCAAACACGAGAAACCACGATTGACCAGCGGCATCTGGGAGCGAGCCCTGGACCACGGCGACGAGCTCGCCGAAAAGCTGATCGACCGGGCGATCGAGGCGCTCGGCACCGGGGTCGCTTCGGCGATCAACCTGCTTGACCCCGAAGCGGTAATCATCGGCGGTGGCCTGGGCGTGCGCTTCGGCGAGCGCTACATGGACCCGCTTACCGCGGAGATGGACAAGCACCTCTTCGTCAACGAACGGCCGCCGGCGATCCGCGTTGCCTCCCTCGGCGATCTCGGCGGCGCGATCGGCGCCTCGCTTCTGTTCGCCGAGTAACGGCGCGCACGCGCACTCCCAGAACTTCTAGCTAGACGCGCCCGGAGCCTTGCCGCTGCTGGCGGGCGATGGCGTCGACGATCACGGCCAGCAGTAGGACACCGCCGGTGACCATGAACTTGACCGCCGAGGAGAGCGCAAGCAGGTCCATCCCGTTGGAGATCGAGCCGATCACCAGGGCGCCCAGGAGTGCCGTCCAGACCGAGCCGCGACCGCCGAAGAGGCTGGTCCCCGCGATCACCGGCCCGGCGATCGCCAGCAGCAGCAGTTCGTTCCCGCCCGAGTTCTGGTTGACGGCGAGCAGGCGCGAGGCAGCGAGGATGCCGCCGATCGCCGCCATCGTGCCGGAGATCCCGAAGACCGCGACGCGGATGCCATTGACGCGGATGCCGGCGCGGCGCGCGGCCTCGGCATTGCCCCCGACGGCGAAGACGTGGCGGCCGAACCCGGTCCGCTTGACGACGTACTCCATCCCGACCACGAAGGCGAGCAGGATCATCACCGCCAGCGGCACGCCGCGATCGGAGTTGAGCACCGCGGTGGCGACGATCGTGATCACCGCGACCAGGCCGAACCTGAGGCCGAGCGCGGCGAGGTTCTCGCTGTCGAGCCCAGCCGCGACTCGCCGTCGGTGCCCGAGCAGGAGGACGGCGCCGTAGAGCCCGATCACGACCGCGGCAAAGATCCAGCCCACCGTCTCGGAGTAGAAGGTGTTGGCGAGGCCGGTGATCACCGGATCGGTGAGGTTGATCGATCCGGTCGAGCCGAGCACCTGCAGGAGCGCTCCCTGCCAGGCCAGCAGGCCGGCGAGGGTGACGACGAAGGACGGCACCACGAAGCGACTGAAGAGAGAGCCCTGGAGCACGCCGATCGCCATCCCGACCGCGACTGCAGCGGCGATCGCCAGATAGGGGCTCCAGCCATGCTTGACGTTGAGCACGGCCATCACCGCTGCGGCGAGGCCGCTGACGGCGCCGACCGAGAGGTCGATCTCTCCCAGCAGCAGCACGTAGACGACGCCGATCGAGATCAGCCCCGTGGCGGTGATCTGCAGCATCAGGTTGGTCAGGTTCTGGGCCGAGAGGAAGCGGTCGTTCTCGAACTGGAAGATCGCCCAGATCAGCGCCAGGCCGATCACCACGCGCAGCGAGCCGAGGTCGCCCTGGATCAGCCGGCGAATCGTCTCCTTCGGCCGTGGAGTGGCCTCGCCCTCGGGGCTCCCGGCGGTCGCGGTGGCTGCGTCACTCATACTTGGCCCCCTCGTCTTTCTCCTTGGCGCCGTCGGAGCCGACGCCGGTTATCGCCGAGACGACGTGCTCCTCCGTCGTTGCGTCTGCCGCAAACTCCCCGGCGGCCCGACCGAGCCTGAGGACGACGATCCGGTCGGCGACCTCAAAGACGTCGACCAGGTTGTGGCTGATCACGACGACGCCGAGCTCGCGCTCGCGCAGCCGCCTGATCAGGTTGAGGACCTGCGCCGTCTGGGCGACCCCGAGTGCCGCTGTTGGCTCGTCCAGCAACACCACCTTGGGCTCCCCCAGCAGCGAGCGGGCGACCGCGACCTGCTGTCGCTGCCCACCGGAGAGGGTCCCGACCTCACTGCGCAGGCTGGGGATAGTCACCGCGAGGTTGGAGAGCAGCTCGCCGGTCTGGTGCTCCATGCGCGACTCGTCGAGCTGCCGTGAGATCGTGCCCGGGCCAGGAGATACCTCCTCGCGGCCGAGGAAGAGGTTGGCAACCACATCGAGGTTGTCGCAGAGGGCGAGATCCTGGTAGACGGTCGCGATTCCCAGTTCGGTCGCGTCCTGGGGCTTGGCAATCGAAACCTCCTCACCGGCAAAGCGGATCTTGCCGGTGTCGGCGCTGTGGATACCGGCGATCGTCTTGACCAGCGTCGACTTGCCGGCACCGTTGTCGCCGACCAGGCCGATCACCTCGCCGGCGTTGACTGCGAAATCGACCCGGTCCAGGGCTTGGACCGGGCCGAATCGCTTGCTTACCCCCTCCAGCTCGAGGAGGGGAGCGTCGTTGCTCATCTCAGCCCGAGATTCCAGCTTCTTTGCATGCCGTCTTGAAAGCGCTCGTGCAGAGTTCCTGGGCGCTGACGAAACCGTCGGCCACCACTGTGGACTTGACGTTGTCTTTGGTCACGGCGACCGGTTCGAGGATCGCTGAGGGAACCTTGGCCTTGCCGTTGTTGATTTCTTCCGTGACTTTGCTCTGCGGCAGTTCTTCGCCTTCGGCGAGAGCGATGGCGAATTCGGCGGCGATCGTGGCCTCTGGTTCGATTTCCTTGTAAACCGTCATGAACTGTTCGCCGGTGAGGATGCGCTGCAGTCCAGCCACCGTCGCGTCCTGTCCGGTGACGGGCTTTTCTTCCGGCTTGATCCCGGCACCCTTCATCGCTGCGATCGCGCCGCCGCCGGTTTCGTCGTTAGCGGCGTAGATGGCGGCGAACCCGTTGTTGCCAAGCGCGGTGATTGCCTGCTGGGCCTCGCGCTGGGCGTTTTCCGCACTCCAGCCGGGCGTGTCGTACTCCTTCGCGATCTTCACCCCGGCGGCATCGAAGCCCTTGTGAGCGCCGGCCTTGAACCCGGCGGCGTTGGGGTCGGCCGGGTCGCCGTTGATCATGATGATCGGGCCGCTGGCGCTGCCGTTTTCTTTCAGCTTTTTCGCCAGCGTTTCAGCCTGAAGTTCGCCGACTCTTTCATTGTCGAAGGAGACGTAGGCGTCGACTTCGCCGTTTTCGATCAAGCGGTCGTAGCTGACCACCGGCACGCCCTGGGCCTTTGCCTTTTCGGCGATCGCCGCCGCCGACTTGGAGTCCATCGGATCGACGACGAGAACTTCGGCTCCCTGGGTCAGGGCCGCTTCCGCCTGGCTCTGTTGCTTTTCGGCATCGCCGCCGGCGTTGCTGTAGAGGACTTCGCAGTCTTCACACTGTTCTTCGACCGCTTTTTCGAAGTCGGGCCGATCGTTGGTTTCGTAGCGAGGGGTCTCGTTTTCCGGCAGCAGCAAGGCGATCTTGGTGCCACCGCCCCCACTGCTCCCACCGCAACCCGCGACAACCAGGACCAACGCGATCAGCACACCCATGGGGATCGCGATTCGCTTCACCGCAGATGAACCGGACATCAATTCCTCCTTTTGTTGGCCCTGCGCCCAGTTCGACCATACCCCCAGTCCTGTGTTTTTATGCAGGGGTTTCCGCACTACGGCCAACGGCCCGCCGCCGCGCTGGCCATCGTGGCCAGGACAGCAGCGCTAACTACTAGGCCGCGATTGGCTCGCGGCGCTTGCCGCTGCGGCGCTTGGGCTTGGCCGGCTTGACCAGCTCGGCGAGGAAACGGCCGGTGTAGGAGCCCGCCACCGCAGCAACCTCCTCGGGGGTGCCGGTGGCAACTACCTCTCCCCCCTCTTCACCGCCCTCCGGACCGAGGTCGACCAGGTGGTCGGCGGTCTTGATCACGTCGAGGTTGTGCTCGATCACGACGACGGTGTTGCCGGCGTCGACGAGGCGTCCGAGCACCTCAAGCAGACGCTGCACGTCGGCGAAGTGCAGGCCGGTGGTCGGCTCGTCGAGGATGTAGAGGGTATTGCCGGTGGCGACCTTAGAGAGCTCGGTCGCCAGCTTGATTCGCTGGGCCTCGCCGCCGGAGAGCGTCGTCGCCGCCTGACCGAGGCGGATGTAGTCGAGGCCGACGTCGTGCAGGGTGCGCAGGCGACGGGCGATCTTGGGCACGTTCTCGAAGAAATCGACCGCCTCCTCGACCGACATTTCGAGCACGTCACCGATGTTCTTGCCCTTGAAGCGGACCTCGAGCGTCTCGCGGTTGTAGCGCTTGCCGTGGCACTGCTCGCAGGGGACGTAGACGTCGGGCAGGAAGTGCATCTCGATCTTGATCTGGCCGTCGCCGCGACAGACCTCGCAGCGCCCGCCCTTGACGTTGAAGCTGAAGCGCCCCGGTTTGTAGCCGCGCGCCCGCGACTCCTGGGTTTGGGCGAAGAGCTGGCGAATGTGGTCGAAGACGCCGGTATAGGTGGCAGGGTTGGAGCGCGGCGTACGCCCGATCGGCGACTGGTCGATGTTGATGATCTTGTCGATCTGGCTGAGCCCGTCGACGCCGTCATGGGCGCCTGGGCGCAGCTTCGCCTGATGCAGGCGATTGGCGACCGAGTGGTGCAGGGTCTCGTTGACCAGGGTCGACTTGCCCGAGCCGGAGACCCCGGTGACGCAGCAGAAGACGCCGAGCGGCACGGCGACGTCGATGCCCTTGAGATTGTGTTCGCGGGCGCCGCGAATGCGCAGGGCCCCGGTCGGCTTGCGGCGCTCCTCCGGCACCTCGATCCGGCGCTTGCCCGAGAGGTACTGGCCGGTGAGGGAGGCCGAGTCCCTGGCGACCTGTTTCGGCGTCCCGGCCGAGATCACGTAACCACCGTGCTCGCCGGCGCCCGGGCCGAGGTCGACCAGGTGATCGGCAGCCATCATCGTGCCCTCGTCGTGCTCGACCACGATCACCGTGTTGCCGAGGTCGCGCAGGCGGTCGAGGGTGGCGATCAGCTTCTCGTTGTCGCGCTGGTGCAAGCCGATCGAGGGCTCGTCGAGCACGTACATCACGCCGACCAGACTGGAGCCGATCTGAGTCGCGAGGCGGATCCGCTGCGCCTCGCCACCGGAGAGCGAGCGGGCCGAGCGGCCGAGCGAGAGGTAACCGATGCCGACGTTCTCGAGGAAGGCGAGCCGTTCGGAGATCTCGCGCACGATCAGCCGCGCGATCGCCTGCTCGGTCTCGGTCATCTCGAGCCCGTTGATCCACTCCGAGGCGCCGCGCGCCGACTTGTCGCTGAATTCGGCGATGCTGATCCCGCCGACCTTGACCGCGAGGCTCTCCGGGCGCAGGCGGGCGCCTTTGCAGTCGGGGCACGGCTGCTCGGCCATGTAGCTCTCGATTCGCTCGCGATTGCTCTCCGAATCGGTCTCTTCGTAGCGCCGCTCGAGGTTGTTGACGATGCCCTCGAAGCGCACTTTGTAAGAGCGACGGCGGCCGAAGCGGTTGGTGTAGCTGACCTGGTGGCGCTCGGAACCGGTGCCATAGAGGAAGACCTCTTTCTCCAGTTTCTTCAGCTTCGACCAGGGCGTGTCGAGGTCGACTTCATAGGCTTCGGCGACCGAGGCGATCAGTCGCTTCCAGTAGGCGGTGATGCCGCGGTTCCAGGGCTGCAGAGCGCCCTCGCCGAGCGAGAGCGTCGGATCGGGGACGACCAGCTCGGGGTCGATCACGCGCTGGAAACCGAGTCCGTGGCAGCGCTCGCAGGCCCCGTGGGGGGAGTTGAAGGAGAAGATCCGCGGCTCCAGCTCGGGAATCGAGGTGCCGCAGTTGAGGCAGGCGAACTGCTCGGAGAAGAGCAGCGGCTCGACATCGCCGTCGACTATCTCAACTTCGACCAGGCCGGCGGCAAGACCCGCAGCAGCCTCGACCGACTCGGAGAGGCGCCGGCGCAGGTCCGTCTTCATCACCAGGCGATCGACGACGACGGCGACATCGTGTTTGTATTTCTTGTCGAGGACGATGTCCTCGTCGAGCCGCCGCAGCTCGCCGTCGATTTTGACCCGCGAGTAACCCTCGAGCCGCATCTGCTCGAAGAGCTTTCCGTACTCGCCTTTGCGCCCGCGCACTACCGGGGCCGTGACCGTGAATTTGGTCCCCTCCTCCAGGGTCATCAAGCGGTCGACGATCTGCTCCTGGGTCTGGCCGGTGATCTCGGCGCCGCACTCAGGGCAGTGCGGAATGCCGATTCGCGCCCAGAGCAGGCGCAGATAGTCGTGGATCTCGGTCACGGTGCCGACGGTCGAGCGCGGATTGCGCGAGGTCGTCTTCTGGTCGATCGAGATCGCCGGCGAGAGCCCCTCGATCGAGTCGACGTCGGGCTTCTCCATCAGGCCGAGGAACTGGCGGGCGTAGGCAGAGAGCGACTCGACGTAGCGTCGCTGCCCCTCGGCGTAGATCGTGTCGAAGGCAAGGCTCGACTTGCCCGAGCCCGAAAGTCCGGTGATCACGATCAACGCGTCGCGCGGAAGCTCGACGTCGATGTCCTTGAGGTTGTGCTCTCGCGCCCCGGAGATGACAATGCGATCAGAAACGGCCACTACCGCCGATTCTACGCAGACGAACAGATGTTCCCCTCCAACCTCCGCAACGTCCGCCCTTTTCTCCAAGCATCTCCCCCCAACGGGGCCGAACTCGCTGACCTTGAGCCTTGTAGGCGATATGCCCTACAAACCTCGAACTCAGCAGGGGGTGGCTCGGCTGGCGGAGGAGCAGTATGGGGTGGTCACGAGCCTGCAGCTGCTGGCCTTGGGTTATTCCAGGGATGCGATGTCGCTTGAGGTTGCCACCGGGCGCCTGCACAGTGTTCACCGCGGGGTCTATGCAGTGGGACATGCCGCCCTCTCAAGGCGCGGACACTGCTTGGCGGCAGTACTTGCCGGAGGAGCCGATGCCGTACTGAGCCATCGGTCAGCCGCCTGGCTATGGGGCCTGACCAGTCGCTGGGTGCTCCCAGTCGAAATCACAGCGCCAAGCCCCCGAGCTCATCGGCCTGCGATCTGTGTCCACAGCGCCAAGAACCTCGCTCCGGATGACCGGCGATCAACTGAAGGCGTTCCCACGACCTCAGTGGCAAGGACGCTGCTCGATTTCGCGACTACGGACTCCCTTTACCTGCGCACAGCGCTGGATCGATGCGAGCGCCTAGGGATTCTGGATTTGATCGAAATCGACTCGCTGACCGCTCGGAGCGGCGGGTTCCGGGGCGTTGCCCGCCTCCGAGAGGCGCTTGAGATCCACCGCACGCCGGCTTTCACCCGCTCGGGGCTAGAGCGGCACTTCCTGGCCGTCGTCAAGCGAGCCGGCCTGCCGCGCCCAGAGATGAACCTCTTCGTGGAGGGATATGAGCTCGATGCCTACTGGCGAGACGCTCGCTTCGCGGTCGAACTCGATACCTACGACTACCACGGCGGCCACGCCGCCTTCGAGCATGACCGCATTCGCCAGGAGAATCTAAAGCTGGCCGGTATCGAGATGACGCGCATTACCGGCGTGCGCCTCGGACGCGAACCCACTGCGGTCGCCCGACGCCTTCGGCAGCTCCTGGAGCTGCACCGCCGGCCCCAGCGGTGAGCTTGAGGTTTGTCGCGAAATACGCCTACAAACCCCAAACTCAGCCGAGGGAGTTAGTAGAGGGCAGTGGCTAGGCGGCGGCGGTAGCGAACGGCCTCTGGGTCGCCGGAATCGAGCTCGCTGAGGATGCCCACCACGGCGCGGCGGAGCTGCTCGCGAGTGTCCTCATCTGCGCCGGAGAAGTGCTCGATCAGCGCGTCGAGGGCGTCAGTGGTTTCGCCGCGGTCGAGTGCCTCGAAGGCGTCGGCGGCGATTCGGGCCTTGGCGAGGCCGACTCGGGCCGCGATTCCCTCCGCGGCGAAATCGCCCTCGTGGCCCTCAACAGCGCTGAGGGCGTCGTCATCCGCCCCGCGCTCGAGTCGCTTGCGGGCAAGCGCGACGGCGATGTCGGCGCGGCGCGGTTCCAGTTCGGACGCCTCGCGCAGTGAGAGCTCGTCGCCGGCGGCCAGCAGTTCGTCGGCGCGGGACGGGACAAGCGAGTCGAAGAGCTCTTCGACTTTCGCTTTCGGCACCGCACCGACGAATTCGTTGACGACCTCCCCGTCGCGGAAGGCCTTTACCGCAGGAATGCCCTGCACGCCGAAGCGCGCAGCCAATGCCTGGTTCGCATCGACGTCGATCTTGGCCAGCAAGACCCGGCCGCCACGACTCGCCTCCGCGGCCTCCAGCACCGGCCCCAGGGTTCTGCACGGCCCGCACCACTCGGCCCAGAAGTCGACCACGACAGGGGTCTGTCGCGAAAGCTCGATCACATCGCGGTCGAAAGTCGCCTCGCTGACGTCAACGGCCATGCGCGCAGGATATGCAGGCACGAACCCCGGCTCACGCCTGGGTTGGTTAAGCGCCCTTGCGTATTTCGCAAACCGCGCTAGCGTCGTCTCTGGGCGGGGTCAGCAACCGAGGAGGAAAAATGTCCAATGTCGATGCCGCCCGGGCCAGCTACGAGGCCTTTTCCCGTGGCGACCTGGAAGCCCTGAAAGAGATGCTGTCCGAGGACGGCATCTGGCTCACCTCCGATGAGCTGCCGCTTGGCGGTGAAACCAGAGGTCGGGACGCGATCCTGGGGAACTTCACCCAGATCCCCAACTACTGGTCGTCGTTCAGCGTCGAGCCAGAGGAGTTCATCGATGCCGGCGAGTGGGTGGTGGTGAGAGGGACGCAGCGAGCCGGCCACGACGGCGACAGCTTCGAGGCGCCCTTCGCGCACCTGATCAAGTTCGCCGACGGCAAGATCGTGCGCGGCGAGTTCTACGCCGACAGCGCCAAGGCCGCCAAGGTCCTGGCCTGAGGCCCGGCGGGGGCCGTCAGGCCCCCGCCCGCATCCCGTCGAGGTCGCGGCGCAGCTCCTTGAGCTCGTCCCGGAGCCGCCCCGCCTCCTCGAAGCGCAGGTCATCGGCGGCGGCGAGCATCTCCTCCTCCAGCGTGACGATCGTGCGCTCGAGCTCGTCCGGATCGGCGAACTCGCCGGCAGGCTTGCCGCGGCGCTTGCGCGGCGCCCGGTCCTCCATCGCCAGGAACTCGCTCATCTCGGAGATGCCCTTGCGCACGGTCGCCGGCGTGATCCCGTGCTCCTCGTTGTAGGCGAGCTGGATCGCGCGGCGGCGGTCGGTCTCGCGCATCGCCGCCCGCATTGCGTCGGTCTCCTTGTCGGCGTACATCAGCACCCGTCCGTTGACGTTTCGCGCCGCCCGGCCGATCGTCTGCACGAGGCTGGTCTCGCCGCGCAGGAAGCCCTCCTTGTCGGCGTCGAGGATCGCCACCAGCGAGACCTCGGGCAGGTCGAGCCCCTCGCGCAGCAGGTTGACGCCGACCAGCACGTCGTACTCGCCAAGCCGCAGGTCGCGGATGATCTGAATCCGTTCCAGGGTGTCGATCTCGGAATGCAGGTAGCGGACCTTGGTCCCGTACTCGAGCAGGTAGTTGGTCAGGTCCTCGGCCATCTTCTTGGTCAGGGTGGTGACCAAGACGCGGTCGCCGGCCTCGGCAATCCCCTTGATCTCGTTCATCAGATCGTCGATCTGGTTGCGCGTTTCGCGCACCTCGATCTCAGGGTCGATGATCCCGGTCGGGCGGACTATCTGCTCGACCGTGCGGGTCGATTCGGCGCGCTCGAAGGGCCCCGGCGTCGCCGAAACCATGACCAGTTGCGGCACCCGTTCGAGGAACTCGTCGAACTTGAGCGGCCGGTTGTCGATCGCCGAGGGCAGGCGGAAGCCGAAGTCGATGAGAGTCTGCTTGCGCGAGCGGTCGCCGTGGTACATGCCGCCGATCTGCGGCACGGTCTGGTGGCTCTCGTCGATGAAGCAGACGAAGTCGTCGGGGAAGTAGTCGATGAGAGTGTGCGGCGGGGTGCCCGGTTCGCGGCCGTCGAGGATCCGCGAGTAGTTCTCGATCCCCGAGGTGAAGCCGAGCTCTTTGATCATCTCGAGGTCGTAGGAGGTGCGCTGGCGCAGCCGGTGGGCCTCCAGCTGTTTGCCTTCGTTCTCAAGTTCGGCGGTCCGCGATTCCAGTTCGGCGCGGATCTCTTCGACCGCGCGCTCCACCGTCTCGTCTTTCGTCACGTAGTGGGAGGCCGGCCAGACCGAGACGTGGTCGATCACGTCGATCACCTCGCCGGTCAGCGGGTCGAAGTGCTGGACCCCCTCGATCTCGTCGCCGAAGAGCGAGATCCGGTACGCCGTCTCGGCGTAGGAGGGCATGATCTCGAGCACCTCGCCGCGGACTCGGAAGGAGCCGCGGCCGAGCACCGCGTCGTTGCGCTG
>DATBAV010000042.1:0-128408 GCA_036271315.1 Solirubrobacterales bacterium
TCGTCCTCTTGGTGCCGCGTTCGACCGTGATCGCGCCTTTCGCCCGCACCGAGGCGACGTTGAAGGAGAAGGCGTTGGGCGAGCCGACGTGCGGCTTGCCCAGCCGGCTGAAGAGGATGCGCAACATCGCGTTGGCGTCGGTGGCGGTGCCAACCGTGGAGCGGGCGTCGCCGACCATCCGCTGCTGGTCGACGAGGATCGCGGTGGTCAACCCCTCGAGCACGTCGACCTCGGGCCGCGCCTGCGTCGGCATGAAGCCCTGGACGAAGGCGCTGTAGGTCTCGTTGATCAGCCGCTGCGACTCGGCGGCGATCGTGCCGAAGACCAGCGAGCTCTTGCCCGACCCGGAGACGCCGGTGAACGCGGTCAGCCGGCGCTTCGGGATCTCGACGCTAACGTCCTTGAGGTTGTTGACCCGCGCGCCGTGCACGCGGATCAGGTCGTGACTATCCGCAGTCGACGAGCTCGTGTCTTTCCCCTTCGCCACCCGGCGCTACGCGGCGGGTGGCTGGTCGATGCGAATCAGGTTGCCGGAGGGATCGCGCACGGCGAAGTCGCGCGTGCCCCAGGGCTGATCGGTCGGCTCCTGCACGATCTCAACGCCGGAGGCGTCGACCTTGTCGAAGCTGGCGTCGAGGTCGTCGCTGTTGAAGTGGACGCCGTTGAGGGCGCCCTTGGCGATCAGGGCGGCAAGCGCGTCCTGGTCGGCGGGGCTGCCGTTCAGGTAGTTGGTGAGGACGATCGCGACGCCGGGCTGGGAGGCGGCGCCGACGGTGATCCAGCGGAACTCGCCTTTGGCGACGTCGTTGCGCAGCTCGAGGCCGAGCGTGTCGCGGTAGAAGGCCAGCGCCTGGTCGGGGTCATGGACTAGGACGAAGCATTGGGAGAGTGTGAGGTTCATGCCCGCAAGGCTAGGGAGCCAGGGCCATGGGCGTTTGTCCATTCCTGCTCGGCTCGCGGCTCGGGCGGGTGAGGTCCTTGGCGATACAACCCGGCACGCCCGCTAGGGCGCCGTGGTCGCGGGCCCGGTAATCCGTCGGCGTCTCCCCCACCAGCTGCGTGAAGCGGGTGCTGAACGAGCCAAGCGACGCGCAGCCGACCTCCATGCAGACCTCGGTCACTGACATGTCGCCGCGGCGCAGCAGCGCCTTTGCCCGCTCGATTCGCCGCGTCATCAGGTACCCGTAGGGCGTCTCCCCGTAGGCCGCCCGGAACTGCCGCGAGAAGTGCGCGCTCGACATCAGGGCGGCGCGGGCGAGCGCGGCGACGTCGAGTGGGCGGGCGTACTCGCGATCCATCAGATCCCGAGCCCGGCGCAGGTGCGCGAGGTTGTCCAGTTCCTCCGGCGTCACGAGGCCAGTGTAGGAACCGGCGGCGGTTATTCCCAAAACTGGCCAGCCAGCCAGTAGTATCCAGCGCGTGGCCGACCAGGCGAAGAACTCGGAGGCGGCGCGGAGCCTCGAGGACGAGCTCGTGCTCGAGCGCGAGCACTGGGTCGAAGGCCCGCCCCACGCCCTGTTCGAGCAGATGCGCGGGAGCTGCCCGGTCCACTGGACCTCTGAAGTAACCGAACTGCCAGAGGCCGCGGGCTTCTGGTCGGTGACGACGGCCGACGACGTCCACGCGGTCAGTCGCGATTGGGAGACCTACTCCTCCGAACTCGGCGGCGTCGTCGCGATCGACGAGGTCTTCCCGATCGAGCTGGCGCGGGCGATGTTCATCGGCATGGACCCACCCAAGCACGACCGCCTCAAGGCCCTCTTCCAGGCCGGCTTCACGCCGAAGCGGATCGCCGCCCACGAGGATTCGATCCGCAAGATCGTCGTCGACGTGCTCGACCGCCTCGAGGGCCGCGAGCGCTGCGACCTCGTCACCGATGTCGCCCAGCCCGCGGTCTCGCGAGTGATCGGCAGCTTCATGGGGATCCCCGAGGAGGACGACGCGGCCTGGGCGGAGCTGATGAACATGGCCCTGGCGGCGAGCGACCCCGACTACAGCCCGGACGGCCCCGACAGCATCGAAGCCGTAATCCAGAAAGCGATCGCCGAAATCTTTGCCCGTTGCAGCACGATGATCGCCGAGCGGCGCGAGAACCCGACCGACGACCTGACCACGGTCCTCGTCAACGCCGAGGTCGAAGGCGAGATGCTGGAGGAGCACGAGATCGTGATGGGCTTCTTCCTCCTCGTCGCCGCCGGCAACGACAGCACCAAGGCGACCTACTGCAGCGGCATGCGGGCGCTCCTCGAAGATCCCGACCAGCGCCGGCTCGTCCTCGACGACCCGGCCTTGATTCCCGGCGCGGTCGAGGAGTCGCTGCGGATGTTCCCCGCCTTCGCCCATTTCCGCCGCACCGCGACCAAGGACACCGTCCTCAACGGCCAGGAGATCAAAAAGGGCGAGAAGGTAGTGATGTGGTACGCATCCTCTAATCGCGATGCCAGCCGTTACGAGGACCCCGACCGCTTCGACGTCCACCGCAATCCGGAGCACCAGGCCTTCGGCGCCGGCGGCCGCCACTTCTGCCTCGGCACGGCTCTGGCCCGTCTCGAGCTGAAGATCCTCCTAGAGGAGACCCTCGCCCGCTACCCGGAGATGACCCTCGACGGCAAGCCGACCTACGTCGAGTCGGCTTTCCTCAACCAGCTCAAGACGCTGCCGGTCCGGCTCACGGCTTAGCCGCCGCGCGAGGTGGAAAAGGGGCGCACTTCCTCCTTTCCACTCCAAATTTATACCACACAAGGGCCTTGTAACAAGCCCCGTGTGTGCCCCATACTCGCCGGCCGCAAGCCAAAAACTGACGGAACGGGAGTAGTGAAATGTATGTGCTTTCGAACGGGGTGTGGGTATGACCGAGCATGCTGTGGTAGTCGCCGGAGGCGGCCCGACAGGGATGATGCTGGCGGCCGAGCTGGCGCTGGCGAAGGTCGACGTCACAATCGTCGAGCGGCGTCCCGATCACGTCCTCGTCGGCTCACGGGCCGGCGGGTTTCACTCGCGCACGATCGAGGTGCTGGACCAGCGTGGCATCGCCGATCGCTTCCTCGCGGAGGGTAAAACGGCTCAAGCCGCGATGCTGGCCGCGACCGTGCTGGACATGAGCGATTTCCCCACGCGTCATCCGTACTCGCTCGGGATCTGGCAGAACCAGATCGAGCGGATCATGGCCGCCTGGATCGCCGAGCTGCCGGTGCGAATCTACTACGGGTCTGAGGTGACGGGCTTCGCCCAGGACGACGCCGGCGTCGAGGTCGAGCTGTCCGGCGAGCGGTCGCTGCGAGCGCGGTATCTCGTCGGCTGCGACGGAGGGCGCAGCGTCATCCGCAAAGCAGCCGGCATCGAGTTCCCCGGCTGGGATCCGACCAGGAGCAACCTGATCGCCGAGGTCGAAACCACGGCGGAGCCGCCGCGGGGCATTCGCCACGACGCCACCGGCATCCACGCCCTCAACACGATGGAGGACGGCAAGACGGTGCGGGCGATCGTCACCGAGCGGGAGCTCGGACCGAGCAGCGAGCCCACGCTGGGCGACCTGAGCGAGGCGCTGATTGCCGTTTACGACACCGATTTCGGGGTCCACAATCCCACCTGGATCTCCAGGTTCACCGACATGACTCGTCAGGCAGCGACCTACCGTGAGGGACGGGTCCTGCTCGCCGGCGACTCGGCGCACGTTCACTACCCAGCGGGTGGCCAGGGCCTCAGCCTCGGCGTCGGGGACGCGGTGAACCTGGGCTGGAAGCTGGCCCAGGTGGTCGACGGGACCTCGCCGCAGAGCCTCCTGGATACGTACCAGGACGAGCGCCACCCGGTCGCTGCCCGCGCGATCCAGCACACGATGGCTCAGGCCGCGCTCCAACGCCGGGACGAGCGCATGCAGGCCCTGGTCGACGTGGTGTCGGAGATGGCGAGCATGGACGAGCCTCGCAAACGGCTCGCCGGGACCATCTCCGGGTTGGACATTCACTACGACCTCGGCGAGGGGCATCCGCTGCTCGGGCGCCGCATGCCCGATCTGGATCTGGTCACCGCCGACGGCCCGCTCCGAGTCTTCGAGCTGCTGCACCGCGCCAGGCCGGCGCTGCTCAACCTCGGCGAGCCCAGCAGCTTCGACGTCGCTCCATGGGCTGACCGGGTTCAGCTCGTCGACGCGGGCTACGAGGGCGAGTGGGAGCTACCGGTACTGGGCGCGGTCACCGCTCCCACTGCCGTGCTGATCCGGCCCGATGGATACGTGGCCTGGGTGGGAGAAGGAACCGATGCCGGACTCCCCGACGCGCTGACGACCTGGTTCGGGGCGCCGACGATGGCGTCGAGGAATGGGTAGAGAGGGCTAAGAGAGTCCGCAACCGAAGGAGAGCCGAGATGGGAAAGCTGATCGCGACAACGCAGGCCACGATCGACGGCGTCATCGATCCGGTCGGCGAGTGGGTGCGGCCGGATGGAGACCACGGCGACTACTCGTTCGAGCGTCAGGCTAAATCCAGCGGCCTGCTGCTGGGCCGTAAGACCTACGAGGGCCTGGCCGGATACTGGCCGAGCAAAGCGGGCAAATGGGCGGACATGGTCAACGCGATGCCCAAGTACGTCGGCTCCAACACCCTGTCCGGCGATCTCGAGTGGAACGCGACCCTGCTCGAGGGGAGCTTGGAGGACTCGATCCCGCAGCTGATGGAAGCGGTCGACGGCGACCTGTTCATGCACGGAAGCGGCGAGTTCGCCTACGCGCTCGCCGAGAGGGGGCTGATCGACGAGTACGAGGTCTACCTGAACCCCCTCGTCTGGGGCAAGGGAAACGTCCACGTGCTCGGCGATAAGGGAACCGTCCGGATGAGGCTCGAGGACATCAAGCGATTCGACTCCGAAGTGGTCCTCCTCACCTACCTCCCGGCGACGTGACCGCGGCCGAGACGACGATGCCGGCCTCGGTGGCGGGCGCCGCGTAGGCGGCGGCGAGCGTCGCGATCGTCTCGTGGGCGTTGAGGCCGCTCGGGTTGGGCACGACCCAGAGCCCCGCGCCGGACCAGTGGGCCGCGCTGTCGAGCGTGTCCGGCTGCCGCCCCAGGGCCGCGCCGCGCTCTCCGAACGCCTCGCGGTAGGCGGTAACGCCGGCGATCGCCACGACCGCGGGCCGGTGCTTGGCGACAAACCGCTGCAACCGCGCGCCGCCCTCGCTCAGCTCCTCGCGCGAGAGCTCGGAGGCGCGCGCGGTGGCCCGCCGCACGAGGTTGGTGATCCCGATGCCCCGCGCGACGAGATGCGCCCGATCGGCATCGGTCATCCCGGCGACCCGATCGACCTCGTAATCGGTGATGCCGGCCGCTGCCAGCGCCGGGTAGAAGCGGTTGGTCGGATGTGCGAAGTGGGTTTTGACCGCCGCCGTCCACAGGCCCGGGTTGATGCCGACGAACAGCAGCCTCAGCCTCGGCCCAACCAGATCGTCGACCTCGTGGTCGCGGTATTCCTCAAGCTCCGCGCGCGTGAACCTCACACCCGCGATCCTGCCCGAGCCGCGCCGAGACCGTCGCGCGGTAACGCTTTCCCCACTCGCGACCAATAAGGGACATGGAGACAGAGAGAACCCTGCCGAGGCCACCAAGCGAGCTCAGTCGCCGCCTCAGCGTGGTCGCCGCTCGCGAGCGCGGCGTCGGGCCCGAGCAGTTGCGCTGGATCGGCACCGACGCCGACATCTTCGAGGCCTTCTACCGCGAACAGGTCGAGGACCTGCAGCGGTTCGTCGCCCGTCGGGTCGGCGACCGCGAGCGCGCCGCCGACCTGACCGCGGAGATCTTTCTCGCCGCGATCGACTCGGCTCACCGCTACCGGCCGGGCCGGGCCGCTCCCAAGACGTGGCTCTACGGGATCGCCCGCGTGCTCGTCGCCAACGACCGGCGCCGCAGCGGTCGCGAGCGAGCCGGCGAGGAGCGGCTGCGCGGCAGCGCCCTGCTCGATCCGGAGGACGCGGCCCGGATCGACGCGCGGATCGACGCCGCCGCCCAGTCGCGCCGCCTCTACGAAGCAATGGACTGCCTCCCCGACGCGGAGCGGGCTGTGCTGGAGCTGGTTGCGATCGACGAGCTGACGGTCGCCGAGGCGGCGGCTGCGGTCGGCGTGCGATCCGGCACCGCCCGAGTGCGCCTGCACCGGGCGCGGCGCAAGCTGCGCGCCGAGCTCGAGGCCGCGACCCACCAACCGACCCCAAGAAAGGAGGACCGATCGTGAGTCCGGAGCAGAAACCAAAGCCCGATTTCGAGCAGCGGCTCCTCGCCCGGCTGAAGGCGGTCGTCGCCGAGCGCGGCGCGGCCGCCGAAGCCGCGGAGGCCGCAAAGGCGCCGGCCGCGACTCCCTCCTGGCGCCGGCGCGCGCCGCGCGTGGTGCTCGGCGCCGGCGTCGCCCTCGCCGCGATCGCGGTTGCGCTGATCGTCAGCGCCGGTGGCGACAACCCCTCCAAGGCCTTCGCCGTCGAACCGCAGAAGGGCGGCGGCGTGACGATCAAGGTCTACCGTCTCGAAGACGCCTCCGGCCTCGAACAGGCGCTCCGGGACGCAGGAATCCAGTCCCAGGTGACTTGGCTGCCGGCCGGAAAGGTCTGCCGGGAACCGCACTACAAGCCCGCGGTCGTGCACCTTCCGGGTGGTGGCAGCTTTGGCGGGGGGACCATGTCGGGTCCCGGCGGGATCACGATCGGGATCGGCAGCACCAAAGCATGGCGCGAAAGCTTTGGGAAATACAGGCGCGGTGAAATATCCGCCGAGGAATATCGGAATTCGACGCCGAATCTGAATCTGGACCCCAAGGCGTTCCACCCTGACCAGAGCGTGGTCATCTCCGGCACGCCCACTCCCTACGACGGCGACCCCGAAGGGGGGAGCATCACGAAGATGGGCGTCGCCGAAGGCACAGTTGAACCCTGCAAGCTGGTCCCGGCACTGCCTAGCGGCTTTGGCGCCTTCGGGTCCAGCGAGGCGGGCGGGCCCGCCTACGTTCCGCGCGGCGACGAAGCTCTACCCCAAGCCGCCATCGCCGCCGATCTGCGTCAGGCCGCCGAGTCTGCCGAAGCATCCGACACCCAGGTCGAAGCTGCGCCCGGTCCCGGCCAGTTCCTCTACGCGAAGACGAAGGTGGTCCAGCTCGAGGGGTGGCTGCCGAAAGGCCACGGGAAGGGTTCGAAGACGCACCCCAGGTATTTCGTGCCGATCAACGATCCAAGCGCCCGCTATGCCCTGGTGCCGGTGTTGAAAGAGGTCTGGACGGCACCAGACGGGAAGACGCACGTTCGCGAAACCCTCGGCCAGGTCAACTTCCTCTCCGACGCGGACCAAAAGCTTTGGGAAGACGCGGGCTCGCCGCCACCCTGGGCCTTCGATCCCAGCGAACATGACGTCAGCCGCGACAGCTCCGGCCGCGGACTGAAGGAATTCGCAGCCAAGACATTCCGGGGCCGCCATGAATTCACCTACCTGTCCAGGCTCTCACAGCTTCCGACCGAACCCGAAGCTCTACGCCTGGCCGTCGAAAACCGCCGCGGCGGCAGCTCGCCGCTCGACCCCTCTCCGGCCAAATCGCCGAGGGGCGGTGCGACCGTCGAAAGGCTCCTGGAAATCCTCAGCGAACCGATCACCAGTCCGGCGCTGCGCGCGGCCGCCTTCAATGCCCTCGCTGAAATTCCCGGCATCGGCCTCGAGCGCAATGTGGCCGATGGCGCCGGTCGCCGCGGCGACGCGATCGGCTGGGTCAGGGAAAGCGGGTTCGGTCGCAGGTTCATCTTCGATCCCCGTACCGGCAAGGTCCTGGCTGAGGCCGAAATGATCTTCGGTCCGAAGGCGACTGCCGAATATGGAGCCCCGGCCGGCACTCCCTACCGAGAAACCGCCTACCTGCAGTCGGGGATCGTCGATTCCACGCACGAACGCTGAGATGACGGTCCCTCCGCTGAAGCGCATCCTCCTCGCCTCCTGCTCCGCCATCGCCCTGCTCGCGACCCTCGGCGCGCCCGCCGGCTCGGCCGCGGCCTCGAACTGGACACTGCGGCAACTGCCTCCGACGCCGCTTGAAGGAGGGGGTGCAGACGAGGCCGGCCTATCTGGCGTCTCCTGTCCGACCGAATCGCTCTGCGTCGCCGCCGGCGGCTTCGACACGGTCGCCTTCTCGCAGGCGCCTACCGCCGGCGCCGCCAGCTGGCACGTCGTGCATCCCGCCTACGACGAGCCAAAGCAGAGCTGCCTGGAAGAAGGCGAACCCGTGGCGTTCTGCTCGAGTCCCCGCGGGTCGCTCGATGGCGTCTCCTGCGCAGGCGAGAGTCTCTGCGTCGCAGTGGGGTACGAAGGCTCCGTCTACGTTTCGACCGATCCGACCGGCGGTGCAAATGCCTGGTCGGTCAGCGACGTCAACGACGGCGACGGCGACGGCGCTACGCACCTAACCGCAGTTTCGTGTCCGTCGACGACCCTGTGCGTGGCAGTCTCCGGTGGGTCGAACAACTCCAACGGCGGCAAGGTCCTCACCTCGACCGACCCGACCTCGGGGCACTGGCAAGCGGTCCAGCTCAGCGGCCCACTCGATCTCCGCGGCGTCTCCTGCGGCACCCCTTCGCTCTGCGTCGACGTCGCAAAGGAAGGGCGGATCTTCGTCTCGACCAACCCCACCGGCGGGGCCTCGGCCTGGAAGGAAGCTGGCGCCCCAGGCGGGCCCGGCGATCTCGAAGGAGTCGCCTGCGCATCGACCCTGCTCTGCGCCGCCGGCAACATGACCGGCAACATCCTCACCTCGACCGAGCCCACGGGCGGCGCGGGGACCTGGCGCAAGTCAAACACCGGCGGCTCGGTGCAGGTCACCGGTGCCTCCTGCCCGACAGCGCTCCGCTGCCTGGCCGTCGACAACAACGGCGATGTCCTCACCTCGACCGATCCAACCGGTGGATCCGACTCCTGGACCTTCGAGAACCTCGTTCCCTTCCGGCCCACCGAAGGAACTGAAGAACAGCCAAGCAACGCGCTCTTCGGCGCCTCCTGCGCCTCGACCTCTCTCTGCGCACTGGTCGGGTCCGACGGCCGCATCTTCACCGCCACCGATCCGTTCTCCACACCCACCGACCCGCCAGCTCGCAAGTCGAAGCAGCGGCCCCGCACGATCCTCGTCTTCGCCGAGCACTTCTGGGAAGTCGCCACAACCCGCCGCCGCCACATCGGCGCCCGCTTCCGCTTCTACTCCCCCAGCAAGACGACGGGATTCGAATGCAAGCGCGACCGCGGCCCCTACCGCCCCTGCCGCTCGCCCCTGCGCTATCGAGTAACGCACGGCCGACACGTCCTGCGCGTCCGCGCCATCGGCCCAACCGGATTGCGCGGTCCGGCTGCGATCAAGCGCTTCCGCGTGCTGAGGCCGATCAAGCAACATCGCTAGTCGCCCCCAACCCATTCCGGCCCAAAGCCCACGTTGGGCCAAAGCCCAAACGCCGCGCCGAACCAGTACACGATCGCAACCAACGAAACGATCCCAACTCCAACCGCCAGCCCGAGCACTACGCCTTCAACCTTGCGGCGAGAAGCTCCAGGTGGCGCAGGCGTCGGGTCCATGTCGGGCATTACACCGACCGGCGCTCATCGACACATCCTCGTGTCACGTCCATGACCCCGAGGTAATCGACCTACGTACCCACGCGCACTAGGGTCGGCCTCGATGGCGAAGACTCAAACTCAGCCGGAGATCGGATCGCTCCTGCGTGAGTGGCGCGAGCACCGCCGCGTGACTCAACTCGCGCTTGCGCTCGACGCCGGAGTCTCGACCCGGCATCTGAGCTTCGTGGAGACGGGCCGCTCGCAGCCCGGCCGCGAGATGCTGCTTCGGGTCTTGGAGCAGCTCGAGGTTCCATTTCGTGAGCAGAACCGACTACTGCTTGCAGCGGGTCACGCCCCGGCCTATCCGGAGCGATCATTGGAGGACTCCGACCTGACACCAGTGAGAGAGGCGCTGGACGCGATTCTGTCCGGCCATGAGCCTTACCCGGCCGTCGCCGTCGATCGCGCCTGGAACATGGTCGCCGCCAACGCCTCGATGCTTGGCCTGGCCGAGGCGGTCGAGATCGCCCCGGAGCTTCTGGAGCCCCCGATCAACGTGATTCGGGTCGGCCTCCACCCGCGCGGCTTGGGTCCGCTGTTCGTCAATCTCGGCCACTGGCATACCCATTGGCTCAAGCGACTCGAACACCAGTTGGCGGTGACGGGCGACGAACAGCTCGCCTCCCTGGTCGATGAGATCGCCGGATACCCGGTACCCGAGCCCGACGCCACAGCCGGGTTCGCCGCCGGCGAGATGCTCGGCCCGGTCAGAGTGCGTGCCCCCGATGGAGGAGAGCTCTCCTTCTTCGGCATGTTCGCGAGCTTCGACACCCCGTTCGAGGTGACGACCTCGGAGCTGGCGGTGGAGCTGCTCTTCCCGGCCGACCGCACGACCGCCGAAACGCTGCGCGAACGCGAGTCCTCGCTGCGCCGAACGAGGCAGGGATAGCGGAGTGAGCAAGAGAAAGCCCGTTCCGGGGCAGCTGATCACCGGTGCAGGGGGTGCGCTGCTGATCGTCTCCCTGTTCCTTCCCTGGGCGGGAGTCGGGGAGACGCATCGGACCGGGTTCGAGCTCTTGACCACCGGCGATGTCCTCCTGCTGATCGTCGGACTGGTCGCGATCGTGGCGGCGCTCACGTGGGGGCGCTACGGGCTCTTTCGCCCCGATCTGTCCATGAACGGGGCGGCCGATCTGCTGGGCTTGGTGGCGACGATCCTTCTCACTTGGCTGATCCTCTTCGACTTCCCATCTGGCGCCAGTCGGGAGGTCGGCGTGTTCCTGTCGTTGGTCGCGGTGATCGCGATAACCGGCGGGGCCGGCGACTACAGCACCCTGCGCGGCGCGCCCTTCTTCCCTCGCATCGACAACGACACGCGGCGAACTTGTCGGCGGCGACCGTAGTAGATCCAAAAGCCGGCGCGTGACCGGCTTGCGGTTCGCACCAACGGGTTATCGAATCGCAGCTTGAACCGCCTCGGCCGCTACGGCTCCTGCCAGTTCGACCGGCTCCGTGCTCCGCAGCGCACGAGCGAGGACAAAGGCTCCCTCAAGCCCTGCAAGCATCTGAATAACAAGCTCACGCGCGGTGTCGCGCTCGATCCCCGCGAGTCCGAAACGCCAGATGCCGGCCTCGATCCAGCTGTTGAAGACCTCAGCGCAGGCCAGACGAATCTCCTCGTTGGTGCTCGAGACCTCCAAGGCAACGGTCGCGATTGGGCAAGCATCGGCGTAATCGCTCTCCTTGAGATCGCGAGCGGCACCAATAAAGAAGGCGCGAATGCCCTCGACGAGATCGACCTCGGGCGGAGCGTACTCGGCGAGAAGCAATCCGTAGAGGAAACCAGACCGCCGCACCGTTTCCGCTCCCAGCGATGACTTGCCTCCGGGGAAGAAGTGATAGAGCGAGCCGAATGGCGCTCCGGCCTCGGTCAGGATCTGTTTGACACCGGTGCCCGTGTATCCCTGACGGCGGAGGAGCTCGCCGCTGGCGTCGAGGATTTTGTCCCGCGTCTCACTTGGCACTCGCTCAATGATACGTTGCGGATTACTAGAGCGATCTATCTAGTTGACCGCGAGAGGAGTCGTGTATGCCGCAGATCGAGGTGGAGGCCGGGCCGATCGAGTACCGGGACACGGGGGGCGAGGGCCCCGTCTTGGTCTTGGTTCCCGGGCTGGTGATGGATTACCGCCAGTGGGAGCGAGTGGTGCCCGAGCTCCGCGACGAGTTTCGCTGCATCAGCGTGACCTTGCCGATGGGCGCACACCGCCGGCCGATGAAGCCGGATGCCGACCTCTCAATGATCGGAATGGGTCGGATTCTCGCCGAGTTGCTCGAACGGCTCGATTTGCGCGACGTCGTCGTCTGCTTCAACGATTGGAGCGGCGCTCAGGCGATGATCGCCGACGAACGGACCGACCGGATCGCAAAGTTCGTTCTCGCTTCCTGCGAGACCGTCGGCAACTATCCGCCGGGTCTTGGTGGCATGGCTGCCTGGCTGTCCGCCAAGCTGCCCGGTGGGATCGCCATCACCCGTCAGGTTCTCCTCCGCCCACGGCTCGCGCGGCTGCCTTTCCTCTTCGGCCAGATGAGCAAGAGGGGAATCCCCGACGAGATGATGCGCCACTGGCTGGAGCCGCTGGCGCGTCCGGAGATTCGCCGCGATTTGCGTAGGTACACTGTCGACGCCATCCCCAACGGTCGCCGGACGCTGCGAATGGCGCAGCAACGCCTGGGAACTTTCGAGCGCCCCGTCCTGGTCGTATGGGACGCGGAGGGCAAGATGATGCCCAACGACGAAGGTCGGCGTCTCGCTGAATCTTTCCCCAACTCGCGCTTCGTCGAGTTGGCGGACTGCTACACCCTGATCGCGCTCGACCAACCTGCCAAGCTGGCCCATCTCATCCGGGATTTCGCGCGCTAAGTGGTCGGGTTCTCGGGCTGGCCGGGAGGGACGCTTGCTCTACCTCAAGCACGTTTCAAACAGGGGCCCCGCCTCGGCGGGGCCCCTGTTCGTGACGGTTGCGATTAGAACCGCGACAGGCGTCGCGTAACTCCTATTTAGCGAGAACGGCCGGGCTCGTTTCCGCGCTCATGCTCAAGGTCGAGTTTTTGAAATACCCGCCCGTGGGCCAGTAATTCCATAGCTGCCCTGCGTTCGACTGAAAGGCGACGACATAGTTGCCGCTTGATTCCGCAGCAATGCTAGGGCTGGTCCCCGCTCTCATGCCCAGGTGCGTGTTGGTGAAATAACCCGAGCTGGGGTACGTCCAGAGTTCGCCGACGTTGGACTGGAAGGTGACCATGTAACCACCACCCGAGCTTGCGGCAATGCTAGGGCTGGTCCCCGCCTTCATACCCAGGTGCGTGTTGGTGAAATAACCCGAGCTGGGGTACGTCCAGAGTTCGCCGACGTTGGACTGGAAGGTGACAACGTAGGAGCCGTCTGGCTCGAAAGCGATGCTCGGGCTGGTCCCCGGCATCATGCCCAGGTGCGTATTGATGAAATAGCCCGAGCTGGGGTATATCCAGAGTTCGCCTTTATTGGACTGGAACGCAATCGCGAAGCTTTGCCCATCAGGCGTCACGGCAATGCTAGGGCTGGTCCCCGCTTTCATGCCCAGGTGCGTATTGGTGAAATAGCCCGAGCTGGGGTACGCCCAGAGTTCGCCGACGTTAGACTGGAAAGCGGCAACGTAGCTGCCGTGGAAGTTACCGGCGACGCTCGGGCTGGTCCCATCGGCCATTCCTAGGCCCGTATTGGTTCGGGCCTCGAGGGACGCGTTGTAGAACGAGAGTGAACCCTGATTAAACGCCATTACGTAACCCGCCGACGGACCGTAAGCAACGCTGGGACTAGTCCCCGCTAGCAGCGAGACGGCTCCGTGAACTTCTTTTCCGGTTGCAACCTGATAGCCGAGCAACGGGCCGTTGGTGGCCCGAATGCCATCGAACGGCTGTGTCGGCCGCGGGTTGAGATACATCAAGCCATTGCGGTCTCCACTGGCGTAGTGGACCGCGCCGTAGTGAGAGCCATTCATCACTTGCAAAGTTCCTTCATACATCCATTCATAGTGCGCGAGTCCCAATGCATGCCCCAACTCGTGCTCGACCAAATGACTCTTGTCGTCGGCACTCCATCCGGCAGCTACGGGATTGAGCCACATCCGAGCCCCATTTATGAGCCATCGGTTGTCAAGCTCGCGCGCCCCGGAACGCAATATTGGATAAGTACAGCCATACACCTCCGCCCCGGTACACCCGCTAGGAGCGGCCCCGAGGCGAACTAGAATTTCTCCTTCTGAGGGTTCATGGTCCGAAACCGTCCCTGGCGCCACGACTATCGACACCCCGCTGGCCTGCAAAGCGTCGCTCGCAGCCACTTCGGCAGCGGCGCGAAATGCCTCAGCGTTTGGACCTTCAACCAGATGCAGTGTGTAGGTCGGCCGATCGACGTATGAGGAGTCCAACACCTTGAATCCGGCCCCTTCGTATTCGGACCCGTAAGCCGTAGTTGTAAAAAGAGCCAGCATCAATATGGCAAGCGCACCGGCCCGCCCCATTACTCCCTTGAACTGATCCATCCCTGCCTTTCCGCTGCGTATATCCGCGCACCTCTCCCGAGTGCTCCGCTAGCGAACTCTGCGCGTGGTCTGCGAACTTCCCCTGCCACGGTTTTCTATCGCTAAACCGCGCATCGCTTATTAACGACCCATTAATCCGTGGGGGTTCGCGGCCTGCTCAGGCTCCTTGTCCTCGCTCGCATGACAGATGAAGAAGTCGTGAGCCATGGCGTGCCTTCTACCAGAGGGGCTCCTCCTCCAGCGCCACCTTCAGCGCCCGGAGGCCGTCGTGGACGCGGCTCCTGACGGTTCCCTCCAAAACGCCGAGCTCGGCCGCGACCTCGGCGTAGGGTCGGCCCCGGTAATAGGTCTCGACCAGGACTTGGCGGTGCTGCTCACCGATCGTGCACATGGCCCGCTCGACCCGCCAGGCGAGCAGTGACTGCTCGAGACGTTCGAGCTCCACCTCAACGCCGCCGTCGGCGCCCCCCGAGCACGCCGCCCGAGCACGCCCCAGTTCGATCATCACGTCGCGCAGGATCGCGAAGAGCCGGGTGCGAAGGTTGCCGGTCGCCTTGTCGAAGCGATCGCCCGCCCTCCAGGCTCGCAAGAAGGTCTCCTGGACTGCCTCCTCGGCGAGCCCGGAGTCGCTCAGCGAGCGCGCCGCGAGGTCGTAGAGCTCGCCCGAGTGGGCGGCGTACGCCTCACGCACGTCACGCTCGCGAGCCCGGGCTCCCCGCGACATTGCCCCAGGGCACTAACACCGCGACTGGGCGGGGCGGGGCCCAGCGCGACCGCCCAGCAGTGCCCACTCCGACGGTCGGTTTCATCTTCACGGCCTACGGATGCCCCCCGCTCCAGGTTCAAGGGCGGGTCGGTTCAAACCAGCCCTCTGAACTTCCGCGCTGGGCAGCGCGTAGACCGACGCGTGGAAGAAGAGAAGGCGGCACCCGCGGGTATCGCTCGGATCCGAGCGCTGGAGCCATCCCTGCGAACGGAACCAAAAGAGCTAGCGGCGTAGTCGGAGTTGTAGAAAAGAGAGCCATGGACGATCACCTTCAGGACGAGGGTCCCGGTGCGCACGCGTTCTGGTTGCGATCCCCTGGCTGCGGCGACATCCGACCGGCGCCGCTACCCGACCCAGGCCCCAACGACGTCCTGGTGCGAACCATGTACTCCGGCGTCAGCCGGGGCACCGAGACGTTGGTCTTCCGGGGCGCCGTGCCGCCGGACCAGTACGGGGCGATGCGGGCGCCTTTCCAGGAGGGCGATTTCCCCTCTCCCGTCAAGTACGGCTACCTCAGCGTCGGGACGGTGGAAAAGGGGCCGGCGGAGCTGCGCGGCCGGACGGTCTTCTGCCTCTACCCGCATCAGACCGCATACGTCGTGCCGGCCGACGCGGTGGCCGTCGTCCCCGAGGACGTACCGCCGGCTCGCGCCGTCCTCGCGGGCATGGTCGAGACCGCGGTCAACGCCCTGTGGGACGCGGCGCCACTGCTCGGCGACCGCGTCACCGTCGTCGGGGCAGGGATGGTCGGCTGCTGCGTGGCACGCCTGCTGAGTGCCTTCCCGGCGACTCAGGTCACGCTCGTCGACGTCGATGCCGGTCGGGCCGAGATCGCCGCCGCACTCGGCGTCGACTTTGCTCTGCCCGGCGACGCGGTCGGCGATCGCGATCTGGTCGTGCACGCCAGCGCCACGTCGGCCGGGCTTCAGCAGTCGCTCGAGCTGCTCGCGCCCGAGCGCGCGGTGATCGATCTCAGTTGGTACGGGGACGAGGAGGTCCGACTGTCGCTCGGAGGCGCATTTCACTCGCGCCGCCTCGTCATCCGCGCCAGCCAGGTCGGCACGCTCTCCCCGGCCCGCGCGGGAAGGCGCACGAGCGCCGAGCGCCTGGAGCTCGCACTCAACCTGTTGCGCGACCCGGCCTTCGACGTGCTGCTGACTGGGCAGTCCCGTTTCCGCGAGCTGCCCGACGTGATGTCCCGGCTCGCCGCCGGGGACCTGCCGGCGCTCTGCCACACCATCACCTACGGGAGGGAGTGACCATGTTCAGTGTGAACGTCCGCGACCACATGATGATCGCCCACAGCCTGCGCGGCGAGACCTTCGGGCCCGCTCAGCGCCTCCACGGCGCGACCTACGTGGTCGACGCCACCTTCCGGCGCGCCGCCCTCGACGCCGACGGCATCGTGGTCGACATCGGTCGGGCGGCCGAGGAGCTGCGCGAGGTGCTGGCCCAGCTCACCTACCGCAACCTCGACGAGGAGCCGGCCTTGGCAGGCTTCAACACCACCACCGAGGCGCTCGCCCGGCTGATCGCCGATCGACTCGCCGAGCGCGCCCGTTCCGGCGCCATGGGCGAGTCCGCGCGAGATCTCGACGCCCTGGTGGTGACGCTGCACGAGTCTCACATCGCCTGGGCGAGCTATGAGCGCCCGCTGTGAGGGACGTGTACTTCGTCGTGCCCGACGGCATCGACGATCCAGCTCGGCCCAGCGGCGGCAACACCTATGACCGCCATCTCTGCCGCGAGCTCGGCGCCCGCGGCTGGTCGGCGCATGAGTGCGCCGTGGCTGGCTTCTGGGGCCGTCCCGGCGCCGCTTCGTTCGCGGCCCTCGAAAGCACCTTGGAGCAGATCCCCGATGACGCCGTTGTACTGGTTGACGGGCTGATCGGCTCGACCGCCCCGGAGGTGCTGGAGGCGCAGGCGAGTCGCATGCGCCTCGTCGTCCTTGTTCACATGCCGCTCGGCCACCGCCAGCCCGACGACGACGCCCGACGGCGAGAGAGCGCGGCACTCGCCGCTGCGACCGCCACCTTGACGACGAGCGCCTGGACGCGGTCCCGGCTGATCGAGCTCTACGGCCTGCCCGCCCACCGGGTCCGTGTCGCCGAGCCCGGCGTCGACGCCGCCGAGCCGGCAAGGGGAACCGGCACCGGCGGAGCGCTGCTCTGCGTCGGCGCGGTGACCTTCCAGAAGGGCCACGACGTTCTGCTCGACGCGCTCGAATCGATCTCGAACCTCTCCTGGCACTGCACATGCGCAGGGAGCCTGGACCGCGAGCCGGCCTTCGTTGAGAGCCTCCGGCGCCGCTGCCTGGACGGGGGATTGGGCGAGCGGGTGTCCTTTCCGGGACCGCGGACCGGAGCCGAGCTCGACCGCAGCTACACGTCCGCCGACCTCCTGGTGGTCGCGTCGCGTGCCGAGACCTACGGCCTGGTCGTCTCCGAGGCCCTCGCGCGTGGCCTGCCGGTGGTCGCGTCCGGGGTAGGAGGGGTGGCGGAGGCCCTCGGCGAGGGCGCGCACGGCAACCGCCCGGGGTTGCTCGTCGCGCCCGAGGACCCGGTCGCACTTGGTGAGGCACTGGGCGCCTGGCTCGGAGATGTCGAGCTGAGGAAACGGTTGCGCCGGGCCGCCGCGCAGCGGCGCGAGTCGCTTCCCCGCTGGTCGACCACCGCGTCTGTCGTCGCAGGAGTCCTGGCCGAGGCGGCGAGATGAGGGCCGAGGAGACCCGAGTCAGTCCGCGGTGGCTCGCCCTGCGAGAGCTCGCGGACGCTGAGGCGCACGCGAGCGATCTCGCCGAAATCCTCGAGCGGGCGCTCCCGGCGAGCCGCTCCCGGATCATCCACGACCTCGGGTGCGGCAGCGGCGCGATGGGCCGCTGGCTGGCGCCGCTGCTTGCGGGATCGCAGCACTGGATCCTTCACGACCGTGACGCCGACCTGCTGGCGCTGGCCACCACCTACGTCCCCGGTCCGGCCGCGGATGGCGCGCCCGTCACCGTGGAGACGAGGCGCACGGACATCGCCCGGATGGACGCGCACGACCTCGACGGGTCGGACCTGATCACCGCCTCGGCGCTGCTCGATCTGCTCACCGGCGAGGAGCTCGACCGCCTGGCCGCGCTGTGCGCCGGGGCCGGGTGTCCGGTCCTTCTGACTCTTTCGGTCCTGGGTAGCGTGGAGATCGCCCCCGCGGACCCCCTGGATCGCCGCGTCGCGGCCGCGTTCGACGCCCACCAACGCCGCACGACGGAGCGCGGCAGGCTGCTCGGGCCGGACGCCGTCGACTTCGCCGCCCGGGCATTCCGCCGGCTGGGCGCCGAGGTGCTCGTCCGGCCCAGTCCCTGGCGACTCGGACCCGGGCACGCGGCTCTCACCGCGGAGTGGTTCACCGGGTGGGTAGGTGCCGCCTGCGAGCAGGAGACTGAGCTGGCCGACGAGTGCGAACCGTATGCCCGCCGGCGCCTAAAGCAGGCGGGCGCCGGGGAACTTGCGGTCACGGTCGGTCATGCCGACCTGCTCGTTCTACCGTGAGGAGCGGGCAGCGGACCTGGGTGCGGATCGTCGCGGGGGGCAGCGACATCAGGTTTGGCCCTCAGTCGATCTCGAAGCGAGTGGAGAGGGCGTAGCGGAGCAGCACCACGTCGCCGATCTGGCGGACCTCGGCGAGCTCCGCCCGCCGGTCGGGGTTCCACGGGAAATGTCCGTCACTGACGAAGCGGGTGGCCCGGGAGTCGCCGACGAAGAACGGGGCGACGACCAACTGCAGCTCGTCGGCGAGATCGTCGGTTAGGAACTGGGTATGGACCGTCCCGCCTCCCTCGACCATCAGGCGCCGCACGCCGCGCTCGCGGAGGTCCTCGGTGAGGCGGCGCATCTGCACCCTGCGGCCACCGTCGACGACGGTCGCCACGGTCCCGAGTTGCGAGCGAGCGTCATCTACGCGCGGCCGAGCGCAGTAGACGACCTTCTCGATGTCTCCGGCGGTGAAGAAGTCAGCGCCGGGGTCGAGGTCCATCCGTTCGGTCACGGTGACCTTGATCGGCGACGGCGGTAGTCCACGGGCCGTTCGCTCCTCGCGGCGGTCGGGCGAGCGCACCAGCAATCGCGGGTTGTCGGTCCGGACGGTGGCCGCACCCACCAGGATCGCATCGGACGATGCGCGCACCGCATCGACCCGGTCGAAGTCGGCGTCGTTGGAGAGCTCGAGGCGCCGTGGTGCCGCGCTTCCCAAGTAGCCGTCGATCGACAACGCGCAGCTCAGCAGGATGTATGGGCGCTCAGGCATCCGCCACTCCCTAGCGCGCCGCCGGCTTCGCGTCGAAGGCCCTGAAGAAGTGGTTGCGAAAACCGCTCATCGGCCAGACAGGGGCATCCTTGCGGGGCCGCAGGCCGGGATTCCAGCCCCAGCCTTCGATCCGCTTCAACACGTTCGGGTCGTGGGAGATGATCGAGATCGGGACCTGGTGGCCGGCCTGTTCACCGGTGACGGGATTCCGCGGCTGGTGATCGCCGAGCTCGATCACTACCAGGTTCTTCTTGCCGTAGTGCTGGATGAACTTGGTCAGGGTGTTGATCGTGTAGACGATCGTCCTGCCGTAGTTCGCCTGGACCAGCGGCGCTTCGCTCCAGTAGCTCAGGAACGACCCACCTTTGAAGTGGTTCGGGAGGTGGTCGTAGATCGAGCCGTCGCCGACCTTGTTCCAGGCGATTTCTTCCGGGAGGCGGTTCCAGGGTTGGTGGCTCGAGACCGTGTCCACCTCCGCGAACAGCGGCCGACGGTGCTTCTTCCCGAGCTCGAGCCGCTGGAGCGCCGAGTAGATGTACTGGTCGGGCATCGACGCGTAGGAGTAGGAGGGGCCGCGGTAGCCGACCTGATTGCGGTCGTAGATCCTGTCCCAGTGGTAGAAGGCCTTCCCCTCCGGCCAGGGACGGTCGTTCGAGGGCACGTCGTCGACGGTGCGCCACCCGGCGCGATTGAAGGCGCTTGCGAGCGTAAGGCGCCTTTCCGGGAGCAACTGGGCGTAGCGGCGCAGGTTGTGGACCCAGAGACCTGAGTTCAGGGTGGAGTGCGCCAGCCAGCTGTCGCCGCCGAAGGTTGAAGAGATCAGGAAGCCGCTGCGGGAGTGAAACCCGGCGCTTGCAAGCCGCTTGTTTCCTTTGGCCAGCGCTTGGTCGACCTCGGGGGCGAAGGAGGATTCTTCGATCCCCACCCGGCCGAAGGACTCGGCGAAGACGAGCAGGACGTCCTTCCCCCGCAGGGCCCGCAGCAGCGAATCGGTGGGCGTGTGGCGGAATTCGTCGTGTTTGATCTCGGCGGCGAAGACTCCCTCGTCGTTCACTTCGGCCCGCACGATCTTCGCCTCGTCCAGGAGCAGGCCGGCGGAGACGGCGGAGGCGATCGGCGTGTGGGAGACGAGCTGCGTGCCGAGCGCGGCGAAGACTGCCCAGAGGACGCCGAGCACCCCGACGACCTGAAACGCGCGGCGCCGATGGTCGGCCGCGACCCGCGTCACCCGGAGCATCGCAAGGGGTAGCAGGACTACCGCGGCCACCGCGCCGACCGCGGCCCCGACCTCGATCAGGTGCGCCTGCGAGGCACCGTTCTGCAGTCGCAGGGTTTCGATCGCGTTACCTGCCTGTCCGAGGTCGCCGAGAGGTTCGAACGGCCGATCGAAATAGGAGAAGACCTGGTAGTTGACGACCTTGAGGACGACCACCAGCGCCAGCGCCACCCCGGCGAGTACCGCCAGGATCCGTCGACCGGTGACGGGGAGGACGATCGCGAGCGAGATCAGGACGAGACCCTCGATCGGGATCCGAAGGAGAGCGTTCGACTTGAAATGCGCCGGTTCGTCCGGGACGACGAGCGCGGCCCACACGATCACAAACGAGAGGAGCGTCAGCAGCGCCGCGATGAGCGCTCGTGCTCGTCCGCGCCTTGGGCCCGTGGGCCGCCAATCCGCGGGTGGCGGGTCCCCGCCGGGGGCGGTTCGGGGGGCTTCTTCGCGACGGCGACCCCACAGCCACCACACGTCGCGGCCGAACGACTCGGCGAGCAGCACGAGGGCGACGCCCAGTGCGGCGTCGGTGACGCCGGTCGACAACACGCCCGCGGCGGCGATCGTCAGGACAATCCCTTGGGTCGCGCAGACGACCTTGCGCCAATGGCGCGGCGGCAGCGAGGCGCGCAGCCACGGAAGCAGGAATCCGGCGGCGAGGAAGACGTAGCGCGCCGCGCCGATGGCGAGCACCCAGCCGCCGGCCGAGCGGGCGACGTAGACGCTCAGGACCAGGATCAGGAACGCGTCGACCTCCCCATCCAGGTGCCCGCCCAGCTCGGAGGCGGTGCCGGTGCGACGCGCGACCCATCCGTCGACCGCGTCGAGGGCCAGCGCGACCGACGCGAGCGACACCAGCAGAACGACCGGCACTGACTCGACGAATGAGGCCGCGACCAGTGCCGCGATGCCGACCGCGAGCGTCCCCCGGGCGAGCGTCACCCGGTCAGCCGGACCGAGGCGCTCGCTGTCCCAGGAGGCGCGACCGCGCGCCAGCGCCAGGGCCATGGCTCCACCGCAGGCGAGCCCGACCGCCCAGCCTGCCGGTCCGAGCCCGTCGCCGTCCGGGCTGAGCGTGAGCGCGATGGCGGTGAGCAGCAGCACCTGCGCGGCAAACAGCGCCAACGGGGCGGTCGCCACCGTTCGGGTCGACCGGGCATCGAGGCTTGCGGGATCAGCCGCCATATTCGGTGAGACTCCGTCCGAGAGCCGATTCATCCTGCGCGACGGGCGGGCTAGCATCGCCGCCGTGAAGCAGGATGAACGCGCCCCTTTCGTGCGTGCCCTCTACCGGGCGCGGGTTGCTGCGTACCCGCCCGGCGAGTTCGTCGAACAGGAAAGCTTCATGCGCGCCGGCGAGATCCGGAAGCTGGCGCAGCAGGCGGGCATCGGGCCCGGTGTCTCGCTGCTGGATCTTTGCTGCGGCATCGGCGGGCCCGGGCGCTTCATCACGCAAGAGCTCGGCTGCGACTATCTCGGGATCGACTACAGCGCCGACGCGATCGAGATCGCGCGCCGGCGTGCCGGTGACCTCTCCTGTCGCTTCGAGGTGGGGCGGATCCCGCCGATCCCCGCCGGCCCTTTCGACGTGGTGATCCTGCTGGAGACGCTGCTGGCGTTCGCCGAGAAGGAGCCACTGCTTCGGGAGATCTCCGACGCCCTGCCGGCCGGCGGGCGGTTCGCCTGCACCTTCGAATCGGGTCTGCCGCTCAGCGAGGCCGAGCGGGACCAGATGCCCGACTCCGACACCGTCTGGCTCGTCCCGATCAACGAGATGCTCGCTTCCCTGGACCGGGTCGGGCTGGTCGTCCGCTACCAGGAAGACTGCACGCTCTCGCACGCTGCGATGGCCCAGTCGCTGAGCGAGGCCTTCGCCGCGGATGCCGACGAGATCGCCGCGGAGATCGGCGACCGGGCATTGGAGGAGTTGCTGCGCGCCCACCGGCTATGGGGCGACTGGCTGCACGCCGGACGCGTGCGCAAGATCGCCTTGGTCGCGGAGAAGGGCTGATGGGGAACCGGCCGCGAGGAATGCGGTCCCGAAGCACAGCTCGCTCCAGAGGAGATCGCCCAGCGCGTCCTGCATGGCGGCGCGGACCCCTTCCCACGGGCGGCGGGCGAGCCACTCCTCGATCGAGCCGAACGGCCGTCCGACCACGATTCCCAGCTGCGCCAGCAGGCGGGGCGCGTTGTCGGGAACCTTGAGATCGAGCACCACCCAGCGCCCAGAGCGGGTGAGCGCCTCGGCGCCGTGGGCGATAACGCCTCCGCATTCGGGCAGGTGCGAGATGGCGTACGTGGAGAGGATCGCGTCGACCTCGGCGGGGAAGGCGTACTCGGCCGCATCCACCTGCACGAGGCTGACGTTGCTCCAGCCGTTGTGCTCGATCCGGCGCTGAGCCTGGGCGAGCATCGCGTCGGTGAGATCGACGCCGATGATCCGCCCGCCGGGGCCGACTGCCCCCTCGATCAGCGGGAAGTTCTGACCGGTGCCGCAGGCGAGGTCGACGACGGTGTCGCCGGGGCGAAGCCGGAGTGCCTGCACGGCCCGGCGGCGCTGGGCCCACAGGGGGTAGCCGGGCACGGGATAGAGCCGGGAGACGATCTCGTAGTGCTTGGCCTTCCGGCGGTAGATCTGGATCAGGCGCTCCTGCGTGGCGTCGAGCTGGCTCATCGCGTGTCCGCCTCCAGCGGACGCTCCTTAGGACCTCCCCCAGGGGTTGGAGGCGCGGGAGGTAGGGACTCGACCGCAGCCTTGATGGCGACCATCTCGACATCCATCACCCCTTGTATCCGATTCTGGAAAGCACGCTTTGGAAGCGCGCGCATGATGTTCCTGAGGTCGACCTCGACCCACATTTCGGCCTCGGTCTGCCCGTCGTCGATCGGTGCGAACTCCATCCCCCAGCGCCCCCTTGACGTGCCCAGGGGTCCGGCGAACGCCAGGCTGTGGGGCGCTTGGACCGCAGTCGCCTGCTGGGCCCGGTAGCGGGTGAACCCGAACGGCAACTTCGCCCGCTGCTCCACCCGCGCGCCCGGCGTCAGCGGCGCCCCTCCGGCAACCCAGCCCTTCTGGACGGTCGGTGCCCATTGCGGCCAGCGCTCGACGTCGCAGATGTAGTCCCACACCTCCGCGACGCCGCGGGCAATCGCCAGCCGGCTCTCGGTTCTGATTGTCGTCGCCTTCGTCCTCATGACGTTCCGCCGGGGTGGGGGCGATGACGGAGCCAGGTGGCAAGGAGGGCCTCGGTCCTCGGGCCGCGACGCCGCGGGAGCCACTCCAAGAACAGGACGAAGGCGCCGGGGAGGCTGCCGGCGAGCACCATGATTCCGTAGGCGACCGCGGTCGCGGCGCCAAGGCCCGCATTGAGCCCCGCCGCGGAGAACGCCCAGGCCGTGATGCCCTCGCGCGGCCCCCAGCCGCCGATGTTCGGCAGCGCCATCGCCATGATCGAGATGAACGCCAGCGGCAGGAGCCGAGCGAGGGGGGCGGTGACCCCCACCGCACGGGCGGCGATCACGAAGGTGAGCACGTGGCCGAGGACGGCAACGGTCGACGCGAGCACGACCGTCGTCAGCGCGCGCCTGTCGAGAAGGCATCTGCGGACGTCCGCCACCATCGTGCTCCGCGCACGCTCCCAGCGGGAGTGCCCACGTCCCTTTCGCACACGGACGACGAGGAAGACGACCACGGCCGTCACGGCCAGCGCGAGTGCCGCGAACGGCATCGACGAGCGCAGCGGCGAGGGCATCACGAAGAGGATCGAGATTGCCAGCAGCACCTGGACGACCTGCCCGGCGGTGCGCTCCCAGACGACAGCCCGCAGGGCATGGCCGACGTTCCGCGCATCGCGCCCGTGGCGGACGCCGCGATGCAGGTCACCGGCGACTCCACCTGGAAGCGTGAGGTTCAGAAAGAGGCCCCGGTAGTAGGCCGCGACCGCGTCGGCCAGCGACAGACGCACGCCCAGGCGGCCGGCCACGGTCTTCCACCGCCAGGCGAAGCAGACGGTGGTGAGGAGGAAGATGGCGACCCCGGCTACGAGCGCCCGGCCTTCGAGAGCGCGCACGCCGTCGAGGAACGGGCCGCTGCCGAGACGCCAGGTCACGACTGCGAGCACGGCTGCTGCGGCCGCTGGAGGAGCCCACCGGAAAAGACGCCACGCGGACCGAGAACGCGCCCGGGGCGCGCCGACAGCGTCGTGGCCGGTGAGCCGTAAGGAGCTCATCGAATGCTGACCATCCGGTCTTCGAGGACCTCGGGACAATCATCAGCTCCACCGAGGGCCGGATTCGCGAGGGCCTGTTCTCCGCTGCCGCTTGCTTTCACCGACTGGGATACGGAGGGTCTCCCGCGAAGGTTCGGCACCGAAAGATGTGGGCGCGGATCGCAGCTCCGGCCAACTCGAACATCTCGCGCGCATCCTCGAGCCAGAAGTCCTCGATGCTGCTGATCGTCTTCGCGGGGGGGCGTTGCACCGCCACCGGGGCGCTTTCATTTCGCGATTTCGCGGGCGAACGTAGGTGGACGGACGGCGCCTCTCAACCCTGTTGTCTGCGTAACCAGAAAGACGAAAGCCCCGCAAATGCGAGGCTTTCATCCTATAGCGGGGGCAGGATTCGAACCTGCGACCTTCGGGTTATGAGCCCGACGAGCTACCTGGCTGCTCCACCCCGCGGCGTGAGGGTCATGCTAGCAACGTGGGGGCTGTTGTCTCATAGAGTGCCGCCGGCATGAATTCGAGCTCGCACAGGGTGGCGGTGATCGACATCGGCTCCAACTCGACCCGGCTGCTGATAGCCGACGTCGCCGAGGGGCGGGTGACGGAGGTCGAGCGGCAGAGCCGGGTAACCCGGCTGGGCCGTGGCGTTGACCTCTCGGGGCAGCTCTCGGCCGAGGCGATCGAGGCGGCCTGCGCCGCGATCGCCGACTACATGGCGATCTGCCGCCAGGGCGGGGTCGAGAACATCGACGCGATCGCGACCAGCGCGGTCCGCGACGCCTCCAACGGCAGCGCCTTCGCCGCCGAGCTGCGCGAGCGCTTCGCGCTCTCGGCCCGCGTGCTCGATGGGGAGGAAGAGGCTCGGCTCACCTACCTCGGCGCAACTTGCGAGAACTCTCCGAGCGTGCCGACGCTGGTGGTCGACATCGGCGGCGGCTCGACCGAGCTGATCGTCGGCACCGGCGACGAGGTCGCCTTCCACACCTCGCTGCAGGCCGGCGTCGTCCGCCACAGCGAGCGCCACATCACCGGCGACCCGCCCAGTGCACTCGAGCTCGAGGCCCTCGCCAGCGACATTCGTGGCCTGATCGAGGGCGCGATCGCCAATCAGCAGGGCGCCAGTGCCGAGGCCGGGATCGCCGTCGCCGGCACGCCGACCTCGCTCGCCTCGATCGAGATCGGCCTCGAGCCCTATGACCCGAAGCAAGTACACGGGCATACGCTGACCCTGGGCACGATCCAGCGACTTCTCTCGCAATTGGCCTCTGCTCCACTGTCCAAACGGGCAGGGATAACAGGAATGCACCCTGATCGCGCGCCTAACATCGTGGCCGGAGTGGTGATTTTGGTCGAGACGATGCGCGCATTCGGCCTCAACAGCATCGAAGTCTCCGAGCACGACATCCTCTACGGCACCGCAATATCGGCAGTTTCGGCTTTGGACTGCGGATAACCTCGCATTCTCAGCGGATAGTAATTCTGTGTTCCTATGTGGACAGTCGTGTTTCGCCGGCCCGGACATTTGGGTTAAACAAGCGGTCGAACCCCCAAAACTTGGTAGGGTTGCCATCGTCGATTACGAGTAGCAGGCCTCGCGCCAGCTAGACGTATCGGACAGGCGAGCAGATAATCGCCACATCGGGAAAGAGGTGGGGCAAACCACCAAAAGCCCGATAAAAGGACTCGGACGATTGCCGCATCATGGCGCCTCCCGCCGTCTGGGTCCACTAAATAAGAACTGGTCCCTGAAGACGTACCCCTGCCCGTCCTGAGGGACCAACTTGAAACGACCGCCAGCGATGGCGGTCGTTTCTCTTTTGGGAAAGAACGTGGGTAAGCCCGTGTCAGGCAAGATTCGACTTGCGCGGGTAGACGACCTCGGGATCGGTGAGGACGTTGACCAGGGTCGGCTTGCCCGATTCGAAAGCGCGCTCGAGCGCCGGTCGCAGCTCGCCCGGTTCCCGCACCAGGATCCCCTCGCAGCCGAGCGCTTCGACCATCTGCTCGTAACGCGTTTCGGGCCGCAGCTCGGCCGCCACCGAGTAGCCGTAGAGGAACTTCATCGGGTGGTGCTCGAGCGCCCAGATGCCGTTGTTGCCCATCACGCCGACGATCGGCAGGCCGTGGCGGGCCATCGTGTCGAACTCCATCCCGGCGAAGCCAAAGGCGCCATCGCCAAGCAGCAGGCAGACCTGGCGGTCGGGGTGGGCCAGCTTGGCGCCGATCGCCTGGCCGGGACCGGCGCCGAGGCAGCCGAAGGGACCGGGGTCCATCCAACAGCCCGGCTGGTAGGTATTGACGAAGCGGCCGGCGTAGGAGACGAAATCGCCGCCGTCGCCGACGACGATCGCATCGCGCTCGAGCACTTCCCCCAGCTCTTTGTAGACCCGCACCGGATGTAGAGGCGAGCGGCCGTCGTCCAGCTCGGCCTGCTCCCCCGCCCGCTTCTCCTCCTCGACCTTACGCAGCTGCGCCAGCCAGGGATCGGTGCGGCGCGCGGGTGAGCCGAGCGCCTCACGAATCGCCGCCAGGCTGGCGGCGACATCGCCGACGAGGTCGACCTGCGGTGCGCGGTTGGCGGTCAGCTCGTTGGCCGCCACGTCGAGCCGGATCAGCTTCGCCTCCTCGGCGATGCTGGCGCCAAAACCGAGGCGGAAGTCGAGCGGCACGCCGATCACCAGCGCCACGTCCGCCCCACCCAGGCCGGCGCCGCGAGCACGACTGAAAGCGAGCTCATGGTCGGCCGGCAGGCAACCGCGCCCGAGGCCGTTGAGGAAGACCGGGACCCCGAGCGCCTCGGCCAGGGCGCGAAGCTCGTCCTCCCCCCTCCCCCAGTACAGGCCGGAGCCGGCCATGATCGCCGGCCGCTCGGCCGAGGCGAGCAGCGCCGCGGCCTCCTCGATCCCCTCCGCGGGGCCGACCTCGACTGGCACAGGCGCGGAGAACCCCGGCTCTGCCTCGGTGAAGACCACGTCGAGCGGATAGTCGACGAAGGTCGGGCCGCCCGGCATCTCCTGCGCCAGGTCGAGGGCTGCCGCGGTGCGCGCGCCGATCTCGCCCGGCTCCTTAACCGTCTCCGCCGACTTGACCAGCGGCGAGACGAAAGGCAGGTGGTCGATCTCCTGCAGCGAGCCCGAGCCCCAGCGCAGCTCCGGCGCCCGGCCGCCGAGCACGCATACGGGCGAGCCGTTGGCCTGCGCTCCGGCGATCGCGCTCATGCCGTTGGTCACGCCCGGCCCCGCCGTCAGGGCGGCAACGCCCACCCCGCGGGTCGCCTTGGCAAAACCCTCGGCCGCGAAGGCCGCTGTTTGCTCGTGGCGAACGTCGACGATCTCGATGCCCTCGGCTTTGCAGCCGTCGTATATAGAGAACAGGTGTCCCCCGGAGAGCGTGAAAAGGTGTGTGACGCCGCGCGACTTCAGCGCTTTCGCGACGATCCTTCCGCCGTGCTCCATTGTTTGAGCCTAGCCGCCCCCGGACGCGGAAGCATGGGCACGTGATCGCCGGGTGTGATGAGCGTGCCCATGCGGGAGCAGAGGAGGCGGCGACCGGCCTTGCTTTCACGGCTACCATCGCCCTGCCCGGGTGGCGAAATTGGCAAAAGCGGCGCCCTTAAAAGGCGCTGCCCCACTGGGGGGCTTGCGGGTTCGAATCCCGCCCCGGGCATTTTGTTGAGTTTGGGTTTCTAAATCCGCACTAAAAAGTGCCGAGGGACCGCAACTAAAGCGCTGCTACGGTGTCCTTGAGCTAGAAGACAAACGCCTTCCCCGGCTCTAACGGAGGATTCGCTTGGAGGCTTCAGCTCTCACACATGCCAGTCGCCGCGGACTCCTCGCCCGCCGCTCGCCGTTGCTCAAACTTCAAGGGGACGAGCACCTGATCGCGATGGCCCGCGCCGGCAACCCCGGCGCCTTCGAGGCGATCGTCGACCGTTACCAGGGGCGGCTGCTCGGCTTCTGCCGCCAGATGCTTGGTTCCACCGAGGACGCCGAAGACGTCCTGCAGGAGGTCTTCGTCAACGCCTACCGGGCGATGCTGGCCGACGAGCGCGAGATCAACCTGCGCCCGTGGCTCTACCGGATCGCTCGCAACCGCTGCCTCAACCACCTGCGCAAACCGACTGCCGACGCCCAGGAATCGATGGACATGGTTCCGGAAGTCGAGGCCGCCTCGACTGCCGAGAAGGTCCACAACCGTGAGGAGTTCCGCCAGCTCCTCACCGACGTAGGCAAGCTGCCCGAGACCCAGCGCTCGGCGCTGCTGCTGCGCGAGATGGACGCGATGTCCTATGAGGAGATCGCCCAGGCGATGGAGACCAGCGTGCCCTCGGTCAAGTCGCTGCTGGTGCGGGCGCGGATCTCGCTCGCCGAGGCCAGCCAGGCGCGCCAGCTCACCTGTGGTGAGGTCCGACTCGATCTCGCCGAGGCGGCCGAGGGGCTGCGCAAGCTCTCCGGTCCGGTCCGCCGCCACGTGCGCGACTGCGAGGAGTGCAAGGACTTCCGCTCTCAGCTCCGCTCCAACGACAAGGTGCTCGCGGCCCTGGTGCCGGTCGGGCCCCTCGTCGCGCTGAAGGGCTTCATCGCTTCGAAGCTTGGCCTGGGAGGTGCCGGCTCCGCCGGGGGCGCAGCGACCGCTACGGGCGCTGGCGCCACCGGTGCCGGCGCGGTCGGCAGCGTTGGCGCCGCGCTTGGTGGCGGCGGTGCCGGTGGCCTCGGCGGCCTCAGTGGTCTCGGCGGCGCGGTCGGCGGTGCAATCGGCACCAAGGCCGTGGCCGGGGTGGTCACCGCGGCTGTCCTCACCGCCGGTGCGGTCGAGGTCAAGCAGCAAACCGAACATCCGCAGGCAAGCACCGCGCCAGCGGTCGCCAGCATCTTGAAGCCGAACGCACCGATCGCCAAGGTCGCGCCAGCGCAGAGTGCCGTTGCGGCACCGACACCCCTCGAAACGACGGAAGTCGAACCGGCTCCCGTATCGGTCGAACCGGCCCCGGTTGAAGCCGATGTTCCCGAGGAAGTCGTCGCCGAACCGCCCGTGACTGAGGAAGTCACCGGCTCCGGCGGCGTCGAAGCACCTGAAGCAACTGCCGAAGAGCAGGCCGCCGCCATCAACGGCGCCACACCCTCGGCCGGCACTGCCGGCGCTCCCACCGGCGCCGGCACGGGCACCGTTGTCGTCACCGTCGGCGGCGGCTCGGAGCCGGCCACGGCCGCTCCGCCGACCGAAACCGCTCCGCCACCCCCACCGCCGGCGGAAAACACCGCGCCGGTCGAAGAATTGCCGCCCGCCTCCTCGGGCAACAGCGAAGCGCCCGCTGCCGAAGGCTGAGCACCCTCACCTGAGCAGTAGCGCGGCCTATTGCAGGCCGATCACCTTGAGCCGGCGCATCAGCGAGGTGCCGGCGAACTTGCGCGTGTCGGCGATCGAGTAGCCGAAGACCTCGTAGTCCTCGTCTGGCGGCGCCCAGGGCGGTGAGAGCACTCCGTCGGCAACCGGCAGCACTTCCTCCAGCGTGCGCTGGATCGCCCGCTTGTAGCGCTCGTCCTCGCGTGCCTTCTCGCGCAGGAAGACGGAGCCGAAGGCGACGTGGCGGTGCTCGTCGCGGGCGACGTTCTGGAAGCCCTCGACGAAGCCCGGCAGGGTCCCCCGGCTTTCGTTGTAGTCCATGATGAAGTGCTGGCCGGTGAGGGCGAGCATTCCCTCGATCACCATGTGGTAGATCGTCACTGCCTCGACCAGGGCCTCGGTGTCCTCCGGTTCGACCGAGAGCCGGTCGGTGCGCTGCTTCAGCATCTCGTCGAAGAGGCGGCTGAAGTTCTCGTTGAGGTGCTCGGAGGTCTGGGCCAGCATCTCCGAGAGCTGGTCGGACTCGAGCACGCCAACCTCGCGGTAGAAGCGCTCGAAGAAGCGCACGTGGCGCGCCTCATCGGCGATCTGGGTGCAGAGGAAGATGCGCTGCTCCTCAGTCGGTGCCGCGCGCATGATCGGCCCCAGCTCATCGGCGACCTTCTGCTCGCCGATGAAGAAGGAGGAGAGCCCATACATGCGTTGGAAGCGCTCTTCCTCGTCGAAGCGCTCGTTCCAGTCCTCACGGTCGCGGCTGAAGTCAAGCTCCTGGGTCTGCCACTGCTGGCGCTCCCAGAGCAGGTAGAGCTCCTCGTAGGTGAGCAGCTTGATGTCGCCGGTGCGGTCGGCTGCCTCGTTCAGCGCTGGGTCGGCGGTCGCCTGGAAGTCGGCGCGCTCGGTCCGTGTCTCCGTCCCAGATGCCTCAGTGGCTCCCATCGCTGGTCAGCCGGTCGTATGCGACTGGCCCGGCTCGAGCACGACCACGGTCGAGGAGGTCTTGGCCTCGACATCGGCCTTGAACGCCTGCGCGTCGGCCTCGATCGCCGGGAAGGTGTCGTAGTGCATCGGGATCACGGTGCCGGCGCCGATCAGCTCGGCGGCGAGGGCAGCGTCCTGGCGGTCCATCGTGTAGTGGCCGCCGATCGGCAGCAGGGCGACGTCGACCGGGCTGCGCTGGGCAACTAGCTTCATGTCGCTGAAGAGGCAGGTGTCGCCGGCGTGGTAGACGGTGGTGCCGCCGAGCTCGATCACGAGGCCGGCGGCGGGGCCGATCGCGACGCCGTGCTCGGCGCTGAAGGGCGACTCTTCGGAGCCGGGCACCGTGTTGGTGTGCCAGGCGGGGACGAGCCGAACGTAGCCCCAGTCGAAGGAGACGGTGCCGCCGAAGTTGGGGTCGGCGACGTCCTCGATCCCCTGGCCTTCCAGCCACTTGGCCAGCTCGACGATCGCCACGCACTTGGCACCCGTGCGCTTGGCTACCGGGACGGCGTCGGCGACGTGGTCGGCATGACCGTGGGAGAGGAAGATGTGGGTGGGGTCGACTTCCTCGCCGGCGGTGACGGCGACCGGGTTATTGGGCTTGAGAAACGGATCGATCAGGACCCTGGTCCCGCCCTCGCTCAGTTCGAAGCACGACTGCCCGTGGAATTTGATCTCCATCGTCAACTCTCTCCTTCTCGGTTCTCGGTTTCGTCCAGCTCCCCATGGAGTGCCCAGCCGACGGCAACTCCAACCATCATTCCCATCCGCGCCTCCTCGGCGAGCAGCGAGCGCACCGCGACGATGCGCTCCTCCGGGTCCGGCACCGTCGCCGCCTTCAGCGCCTCGGCCTCGTGGGACTCGCCAAACCAGCCGCCCTCGGCGAGGGCGGCGGCGAGGACCTTCTGCAGCTGCGGCGCCGCGCGAGCGACGATCTGCTCGGCCTCGGAGAAACGCTCGGCGTCGGCCAACCGCTCGATCGCGGCCTCGAGTTGCTCATCCGTCGGCACTAGGTGGACACTAGCCGCCCCCGGACGCGTGAATCATTGTCGCCGCCTCCTCCGCTTCGCGTCCGGGGGCGGCTGAGGAGGTGGCGCCTTATTCAGTGGGAGTCCCGCAGGGTCGCGGTCGCGAGGCCGGCGAGCCCGCCGACCGCGCCGCCGATCAAGCCGGCGAAGGGATCGGCGGTGGATTCGAAGATCGGCAGCGCCAGCAGGACCGCGGCGGCGACCACGACGCCGATCACGTCGTAGTCGTCATCGATCGCGTGGTGCGCCTCGGCCCGCCGGATCGCGAACCAGGCGGCGACCGCGCCGAGCGCCATGCCGTTGCCGCCGGCGATCACCTCGACATCGCCCTGCGCGTGGGCTATGCCGCTGGCGACCAGCATCCCGAGCGCACCGCAGGCGACCAGCAGTACCGCCGTCGCCGGCGTGCCGAGGCGCCGCTCGAGACCAGTGCCGAAGATCGCCAGACCGACCGCGACGACGAAGAGGTAACCGACGTCGAGGTAGGCGAAGGGCGCGGTGAAGAAGCGCCACCACTGATCCTGCAGCGGCACGATCAGGCCGCCGAAGCTGCCGAGCGGATCGCCGGTCACCTTCTGCACCAGCAGCAGGATCGCCGAGGCCCCGATCACGGCGATCGTCGCGTAGGGGCGGAACGGGCCGGCGCCTTCGCGCTGGCGGTGGCGCATGATCCGCAGCCGTTTGCGCCGCCGCGGCTTCGCCTCCAGCCCGTCGCCGCGCCGTTCTAGCTTCGGGGCCCGCTTGCGCAGTCGGGTGCCGCAGTAGGGGCACTCGGTTACGTAGGGACTGACCTCCGAGCCGCAGTTCTTGCAAATGACGCTGAGCTCAGTCTCGCTCATGGTTAAACGAGGATAACCGCCCATCGCTAAGCACTCGCGGGGAGGTGCCGATGACATACTCCCCAGACACTCGTCTTCAAGGATCCTAGGAGGAAAACAGCGTGGAGTTGAAGAGCCTGACCGAGCAGAAATCACTGCTGGCAACCCTGGCCCCCGGCAAACGAGCCCGCCTGCGGCGCCTGCTCTTCGAGTTCGGCCCCGGCAACGGCACCCTGATGCTGCTGCCGATCGATCAGGGCATCGAGCACGGCCCGCGCGACTTCTTCCCCAACCCGGCCTCCAAGGATCCCGATTACCAGTTCCGGCTCGCGGCTGAGGCGGGCTACTCGGCCCTCGCCTGCCAGATCGGCATGGCGACCAAGTACTACCCCGACTACGCCGGTCAGGTGCCGCTGATCCTCAAGGTCAATGGCAAGACCGACATCCCCTCCTCCGCCCACGCCTTCTCCTCCTGCAACGCCAGCGTCGAGGACGCGGTGCGGCTCGGCGCCGACGCGGTCGGCTACACGCTCTACGTCGGCTCGCCGCGCCAGGACGAGGACCTCGCCCAGCTGCGCCAGGTGCGCCAGGACTGCGACCGCTTCGGCATGCCGCTGATCGTCTGGTCCTACCCGCGCGGCGAAGCGGTCGACGCCAAGGGCAGCGCCAACTCCTTCTACGCGATCGACTACGCCGCTCGCATGGCGATGGAGATGGGCGCCGACGTGGTCAAGCTCAACATGCCCAAGATCGACCCGGAGAAGGACAAGGACGCACCGGCTCCCTATAACGAGATGCAGATCGACGGGGTCGAGGCGATCCGCCAGTGCGTCGAGTCCGCCGGCCGCTCGCTGGTCGTGCTCTCCGGTGGCTCCAAGGTCGACGATGAGACGGTGTTGGGCCACACCCGCGAGATCATGCAGGCGGGTGGCTCCGGCGTGATCTTCGGCCGAAACGTCTGGCAGCGCGAGTGGAACGACGCGCTGGAGATCATCGCCCAGATCAAGGAGACGTTGCTGGGCAGCGTTCGCCGTACTCCGTAGGTCCAAGGCCGGTAGGAGTTCGCTTAACTTTTTCGGTGGAGACGCCGGAGCTGACGCCGTCAGGAATTGCCGAAAAAGTACAAGACGCTCCACCCCTACCGGCCTTGGACCTAAGCCGCAGGGAGAACGCTTCCCCGTCCCGGCTTAGGTAGGGGTGACGGATGGTCTTCGACGACGCGGGCAGCTGGGGAGCATGGTCCTGCTGGCGGTTGCAGCGCTGCTGATCCTGCGGCCCTGGGAAGACCGCGGTGCCCAAGACGGCGGCCTCAGCGAGACACGTGCCTTCGTGGTGCGGGCGGTCGATGGGGACACGATTGAAGCGCGGATCGGCAAGCGGCTTGAGGACGTTCGCTATATCGGCGTCGATACGCCGGAGACGGTCAAGCCGGATACGCCGGTGCAGTGCTTCGGGCCACGCGCCTCGAGCTTCAACCACCACCTGGTCGAACGCCGCTGGGTGCGGCTCGTCTTCGGCGTCGAGCGCCGCGACGTCTACGGCAGACTGCTCGCCTACGTCCACCTGGGCCACCGTTTCGTCAACGCCAGCCTGGTGCGGCGCGGCCTCGCTCGCTCCCTGACGATCCCGCCGAATGACCGCTTCGCGCCGCTCTTTCGGCGCCTGGAGCTGCGCGCCGCCAGGGCGGGACGAGGCCTCTGGGGCGCCTGCCCGCCCTGAGCAATTGTGATGAATCGCATATAGGCCTCCCCCTGCAAGCGCTCGTGCGCCTTTGCTACGGTCCCCCGCGGCCCCTGGGCCACCCTGATCTATGCGAATGCGTCAAAGCATCTCCCAGTTCGAGTCGGCCTTCGAGCAGGAGACCAGTCTGGAGCGCCGCCGGCGCGAGCAGCTGCGCCGTCGCGCAGCCAACCGCTCGCGGGCGCGTCGGATCACCCGCAGTGAGCAGGCCGGCAAGGTCCGTTTTAGCGTTCTTGCCGTCTGCCTCACCGTCACCGTCGTCGTCGTCGTCGTCTCGATGTTCGAGGCGCTCGGCTTCCTAATGGCGTAGCGACCGTGCGTACGACCGCCCCGGTTGAATAGACTCGCGCGCCGATGGCAAGACGCTCTCTGAAGCCACAGCTGAATCAGATCCGCGCCTGGGTGCGGCAGGGTCGCACCGACGCCTGGATCGCCCACCAGCTCGAAGTCAGCACCTCCGAGCTGCGCGAGTTCCGCAAACAGCACGGCTTCACGCCCGACGAGGAGGACGCCAGCGCCGGCGAAGTCGATCTCCGCGACGAGATCGAGGCCGAGATCGAGGCCGCCACTGCCGAGGAGGCAGAGGCCGAGGAGGACGAGGAGCCCGACTCCGACGAGGAGGACGAGGACGGGAAACCGTCTTCAGACGACGGCGAGCGGCCCAAACGGCGCCGGCGGCGGGGACGTCGCGGCGGTCGCGGGCGACGCAAAGAGCTCGAGGCAAGCTTCGACCACGGCGAGACCGACGGCTACGGCTTCTGGCTCGATCCCTCGGTCAAGGACAACCCCGTGTACGCCGAGCATTGGGCAGGCAAACGCGAGGTTACGGTGCGGATCGACGCCGATCAGATCGTGATTCGGCGGGCTGGCTCGCCTGAGCCTGAGTCCGAGTCCGACGACTCGGACGACTGACCCGAGACCCTCGGCAGCTCCAGGCCCAATCCCAGTAGGCCTTCGCTTAACTTTTTCGGTGGAGCGCCGTTGGCTGACGCCTCAAGGGGTTGCCGAAAAAGTGCAAGACGCTCAGACCTACTGGGATTGGGCCTGAGGCGTGTCGGGGATTCGGCGCAGGGGCGAGTTGGCGGGGCCGCATGCTGAGGGGTCCAGCCTGCCGTCGATCCTCCAGATTGTGGTGGGACCGTCGCGGTGGATCGGGACTGCGGCTGGGTCGTTGCGGAGCCAGGTGGCCTCGGGGGAGGGGATTGGGTCGCCGGTGTGGATGAAGTTGAGGAAGGGGGTGGTGACCAGGTAGTCGAGGTCGGCGGTGTTGACGGCGGTGCGGAAGGCCTCGCAGGTGGGGATTGCGTTGTAGGCGCCGTGGGGGCCCCTTTCGCCTAGGTAGATGACGCGGTTGGAGAGGTCGGTGCCGTAGAAGCCGTAGCTGAGGAAACCGGCGGTGGTGCCAGCCAGGCCGATGCGGGCGTGGCTCTTGTCGCGGGCCCATTGGTAGGCGCCTTCGAGGTGCAGGCCGGGGACTTCCGAGGCGGCGTCGAAGCGATCGCGGAGGTAGTGGCGCTGCAGCGGGTAGCCGATCGCGAGTACGAGCAGGATGAGGGCGGCGAAGCCGCTCAATAGGAGGGACAGACGTCTCCGGCCGGCGGGTCCTGTCGCCGCAGGGGACGCCGTGGTTCTCTCTGACCGGTAGTAGGTCCAGATCAGGGCGGCCGGTAGTGCCACAAGGATGAAGGCCAATGGAATGCCGAAGGTTCGGGCTGGATCGCGGAGGGCGGCGTCTGAGCGGTCCGTGATCGCTAGAACGGCAAGCAAGGCCCCAAGAAGGGCCCACTGGCGCCAGCCGTCGAGGCGGCGGATGGCCAATGGCAGCAGGACGACGCCGAGCAGGAGTGGCGGAATGACGTAGCGGATGTTGATGCTGAAGCCGACCGGGGCGCCGTCGACGCCGGCGGCGCTGAGCGGCGTGAAGATGTAGGCGAGGAGGCCGAAGAGGGTTATGGCGCCGGCCCAGCGGATGATCTTGTCGTGGCCGCGCAGCAGGGCCAGCAGGCCGCCCGCGATTGCGGCGAGAATGACCAGTGGCCAGAGCGAGCCGAAGGCCTGATGCAGGCCGGGCTCGAAGTAGTGGCGCCAGACGCCGGTGTCGGTGGCGTAGTGGACGATGTTGAAGTTGGGTCGGCCTTCCTGCAGTCGCTCCGGGTGGGGCAGCGAGATCGGGCCGATGCTCGTCGCCTGCGGCAGGGGGTTGCCGGCGACGATCAGGTTGCGCAGGTACCAGTAGCCACCGCCCAGGAGGGCCGGGATGAACCACCAGCCGAAGCTGGCCCAGCGGCGGCCGGTGGGCGCCAGGACGATCACGGCGAGGGTCAGGGCGGCGGCCATGGCTACGGCGGTTGACTTGGTGCCTACGGCGAGGCCGGTAGCAAGGCCAGCGGCAGCGATGGGCCAGGCAAGGGGGGTCGGGCCGGCGGGTCCTGTCGCCGCAGGGGACCCCCCACCGCCTGCGGTCGCTAAAGCGTCCTCGGCGGCGGGTCCCCCTACAGCTCCACCCCCCGGCACGAGCGTCCCTTCCTGACGGAGGCGGCTCCAGGCCGTGACGAGGATGGCAACGGCCGCGAGAAGGAGCGCAGCAGCCACAAGGTCGTTCTTGGCCGCTCCCGGCTCCCTCACGACGAGCGTGTGACACTCGAGGACGATGGCGGCGGCTACGACGGTGAGGTGGCCGCGGCCGTAGGGGCGGCCGATGCACCAGGCGGCCAAGAAGCTGAGGGCGAGGAAGGCGAAGTTGAGGAAGAGAGACAGGGTGTCCCGGTGGGTGAGCAGGATCCCGGTGGCGTGCAGGAGCTCCGAGTTCTGCGGGTAGAACCAGTTGGTGAAGACGGTCTCGGTGTAGTGAAGCCCAGTTACGGAGTGGCTCTGGACCATGTCCGTCGCGTAGGGCATGTGGTACCAGAGCGAGTCGAAGTTGAAGATGCCTCGGTCGAGCGCGTCCTTGGTCGTCAGGCCCCAGTGGGCGAACACCAGCGCGATTACCCCAGTGGTCACCAACCACGGCAGCCACGACGCTCCTTCCACGGGTGGCGTGGGGGGAGGGGGGTCAAGGACAGCCCGTGGACCCCCCTCGGCGGCGGGTCCCCCTACGGCGCCACCCCCCGGCAGAAGCGCCCACGCCGAGACCGCGAACAGGACGGAAGCACCGACGAAGATCCAGGCGTAGAAGAGGCCGAAGGTTCCGAGGATCTCGCCGAGCCAGATGAGCAGGGCGATGGCGAGGATCGACTCGACCAGGCGCGCCGGCGCCCCGTCCCAGGCCGGTATCAGCCGCTGTCGCAGCCTGTATGCGGTGAACCCGATCGAGGCTCCGACAACTACCAGCGACAGGGCACTGAGCACGTAGGAGCCGGCGCTAACCATGGCCCCTCCGAGCGCCAGTGTGCTTTATGCGCGCACGGGGAGCAAAAGGCGTCCCGGGAGTGACTGGCGGGCGTCTGAGCGGCGCTAGAGGCCGCGTACGACCAGCGGTGTCTCTTCGGGCGCGACCATGCCCTGGGCGCGCGCCCTGGCGTCGAGCGTGATCGGGTCGTCGGCGTGCTGGATCCGCCAGTGCAGGCGGGTGTTTTCGTGCTGCGCTTCGTGCAGCTGGATCCGCGCCGCGGTCGTCGTCGTGTAGGTCTTGACGAAGTCGATGACCGGGTTGAGGTAGGAGTAGAGAACGGCGAAGAGGACGAGGGTCAGAGCCACGCGGCCGACTCGATCCCAGTGGATCCGGCTGGCGCCGCGGCGCGCCGCGGGTTTGCGCCGGGCGGCCGGTTTGCGCGCCGCTGGGCGGCGTTTGGCAGTGGCGGAGGAGCGTTTCCTCGCCTGTGCGCGTGCTGCCATGCCCGGTCCTACGCGGCCGGGCCCCGCTTTCCTGCACTAGGCGGACCGTTGGTGGAACGCCTGCAAGCCGGGGAAGCGTGCCGCAGAGCCAAGTTCCTCCTCGATTCGCAGCAAGCGGTTGTACTTGGCGACGCGGTCTGAGCGCGAGGGGGCGCCGGTCTTGATCTGTCCCGCCCCGGTGGCGACGGCGAGATCGGCGATCGTCGTGTCCTCGGTCTCGCCGGAGCGATGCGAGATCACGGCCGTGTAACCCGCATCGGCGGCCATCCGGATCGCCTCCAGGGTCTCACTGAGGGTGCCGATCTGGTTGACCTTGACCAGGATCGAGTTGCCGACGCCAAGCTCGATGCCACGCTTAAGGCGCTCGGGGTTGGTGACGAAGAGGTCGTCGCCGACAAGCTGGACCCTCTCCCCCAGCTTCTCGGTGAGCAGCTTCCAGCCCTCCCAGTCCTCCTCGTCCATGCCGTCCTCGATCGAGAGGATCGGGTAGCGCGAGCAGGCGTCCTCCCAGTAACCGGCCATCTCCTCGGGCGAGAGCGAGCGGCCCTCGTGCTCGAGCACGTAGGCGCCGCCCTCGAAGACCTCGCTGGTCGCCGGGTCGAGGGCGATGAAGACGTCCTTGCCGGGCTCATAGCCGGCTGCCTCGACTCCCGCCAGAACGGCCTGCAGCGCCGCCTCGTTGGACTCGAGATTGGGCGCGAAGCCGCCCTCGTCGCCGACCGCAGTCGCGTGACCGCTGGCGGCGAGGCTCTTCTTCAGCGCGTGGAAGACCTCGGTGCCGACCCGCAGGCACTCCGAGAAGCTGCCCGCCCCTGCCGGCACCACCATGAACTCCTGGAAGTCGACGGAGTTGTCGGCGTGGGCGCCGCCGTTGAGCACGTTCATCATCGGCACCGGCAGCAGGTTCGGCTCCTCGCCACCGTAGAGCTTGGCCAGGTAGCGAAAGAGCGGTTCGCCGGCCAGCATCGCCGCCGCCTTGGCCGCCGCCAAGGAGACACCGAGAATCGCGTTGGCGCCGAGGCGTCCCTTGTTCGGAGTGCCGTCGAGCTCGATCATCTTGGCATCGAGCGCCGCTTGATCGTCAGCGTCGACGCCCTGCAGCGCCGCGGCGATCTCCCCGTTGACGTTGGCAACAGCCGCGGTGACGCCCTTGCCGACCCAGGCATCGCCGCCGTCACGCAACTCGACTGCCTCGAACTCGCCGGTGGAGGCACCCGAAGGCACCGCGGCGAGGCCGCGAGCGCCGGACTCGAGCATGACTTCGACCTCGACGGTCGGGTTGCCCCTCGAGTCGAGGATCTGACGGGCGTGGATCGATGCGATGCCGCTCACGGAGCGCGCATCCTATTCAGTCAGGCGGCAGAGACGCCCGCGGGAAAGCCCCGGGCGATCTCTTATTCGCCGGTGGCGCCGGGTGCGGCTCCCGGCACGATCCCGCCCGGAATTTCGCCTTCCGGGGCGGCGCCTTCTTCGAGCCCCGCCGGCCGCGGCCGCTGGGCGAGTTTCTGCCCTTCGCGGTTGAGCGGGCTGACCGTCCCCGGCTGAGCCGGTTTGATCGAGGCGATCGGTGCCGGGCAGGCTTCCGGCGCTTTTTTGGGGTTCGCTTCGAAGCAGGCTTCATCCGCTTCGGCCGGACGTCCGCTGGGCTTGTAGTTGGAGCAGCGCGCGATCACGAAGCCCGAGGCGCAGAAGGTGCGCGACTGCCACCTGGAGCCGTAGTTACGCACGAAGGCAGCGAAAGTCTGCTGTTGGACCTGTTCGGCGAGCTGGGCGCTGATCTGCGATTTGGCTTCGTCAAGCGACTGAACTTTCTCCGGGGTGATCTTCATTACCTCGAAGACCGTGTAGGTCTTGCCTTCCTTCAGCGGCCCTTCCAGTTCGCCCTGCTCGGCTGCGAAGACGGCTGCTTCGAGCGGTTCCTGCAGGGTGCCCGAGCCTTCCGTCACGGCCGACTGCAGCCCACCGGTGCTTTTGGTCGTGTCGATGGAGTACTGCTTCGCGACCTTTTCCCAGCTTTTGATCGAGTCGTCCTTTTCGAGCGCGGCCTTGGCTTCTTCGACTTTCGCCTTGTCCGGGTTCTTGATCACGCGGATGTCGCGCGATTCAGGCGTCGTGTACTGGCTCGACTTCGCGGCTTCGTAGTAGTTCTTGATTTCGCTGTTGCTGGGGATCGGAGCTTCTTCAGTGACCTGTTTCTGGATCTGTTCGCTGAGCATCTGGATCGTCACGCGCGTGTTGACGTCCGCTTCTGTGAAGTGCGCTTCTTTGAGGAATTCCTTGTACTGCTGTTCCGTTTTGAAGGCTTTTTCCTTCAGTTTTTTGAGTTCTTCGGCGATTTCTTTCGGCGTCACCGAGATGCCCATTTCTTCGGCCTGGCCCTGGATCCAGATCGAGTCGAGCAGGTTGCCCAGCGCTTTTTCCTGCTCGGCTTCGTATTTTTCGTCACCGGGTTTGGGGACCGGCGTGACTTTGTCTTCGGCCGATGCCTGGATCAGCGCGTGCTTGAACTGCGCTTCGGTGACCGGGCTGAGGCCGTCCGGCGCATCTTCGACCACGGCGACGGAGCCGGAGGGAACGCTGGGGTGGCCGATTCCCTGGGCGATCGCGAAGATCACGAAGAGCAGGATGAAGAGCGCAGCGAAGCCCAGCAGCGCAAGGCGCTGTAGCCCGGCCAACTTCCCTCCCTTGGCGCTGAAGCGTGCCACCGATCGGGCAGCATAAATCAAATGCTCCGAGAGGGCGCCGCGCTCAGCCGCTAAGGCTCGCCTCGGCGGCCTCGGCCTGGCCCTGCTTCGCGGTCCGGATCGCCTCGGCCATCGCCAGGACCGCCGTCAGCCGCGCCTCCGGCTCGTCGGGCACGCGCACCGCCGCGGTCTGCTCGCGCCACTCATAGAGCGCCCCCTCGAGCTTCTCCCTGAAGACGCCGGCGGCTTCGGAGTCGAGCTCGACCCCAGTGACGCTGAGCCGGCCACCGCGGAACTCGACGCTGCGCGCGCCCGCCAAGCCGAGCTCGATCCGGGCGCGCTGCAGGGCAAGCAGGTTCTCCGCCTGCGGAGGTGGCGGGCCGAAGCGGTCGCTGATCTCGTCGCGGATCGCGCGCAGTTCTCCGGGCTCGCGAGCGGCGGCGACACGTCGGTGGACATCGATCTTCGCTGCCTCGAAGGGGATGAACGAGGCGGGCAGGTAAGCGTCAACGGGAACGTCGAGGCGCACCGGTTCGGGCGCCTCCTCCCCACCTTCGGCCTCCTGCGCCGCACCGACCGCCTCGTCGATCATCTGGCAGTAGAGCTCGAAGCCGACCGCGGCGACGTGGCCCGACTGCTCCTCGCCGAGCAGATCTCCGGCGCCGCGAATGTCGAGGTCGCGCATCGCGATCTTGAAGCCGGAGCCGAGCTCGGTGTGGTCGGCGAGGGTCGAGAGTCGCGCCGCCGCGTCCTCGGTCAGCGCCTCGGCCGAGGGATAGAGCATGTAAGCGAAGGCGCGCTCGCGAGAGCGGCCGACCCGGCCGCGGATCTGGTACGCCTGAGAGAGGCCGAGCTGGTCGGCACGCTCGACGATCAGCGTGTTGGCATTGGCGATGTCGAGACCGGACTCGATGATCGTCGTCGTCACCAAGACGTCGGCGTCGCCGCGCAGGAAGCCGAGCATCGTGTCCTCGAGCTGTTTCTCGTCCATCTGCCCGTGCGCTTCGATGAAGCGGGCACCCGGCACCAGCCCCCGCAACCGCTCAGTCGTCTCGGGTAGCGAGTCGATCCGGTTGTGCAGGAAGAAGGCCTGGCCGCTGCGCTCGAGCTCGCGGACGATCGCCTTCGCCACCAGGCCCTCGTCGTAGGGGCCGACGTAGGTGCGGACCGGGCGACGGCCCTCGGGCGGCGTCTCGATCGTCGAGATGTCGCGCAGGCCGGCCAGGCTCATCTGCAGGGTGCGCGGGATCGGCGTCGCCGAGAGGGCGAGCACGTCGACCTTGAGCTTGAGCTGGCGCAGCAGTTCCTTCTGCTTCACCCCGAAACGCTGCTCCTCGTCGACGATGACGAGGCCGAGGTCCTTGGCGCGGACATCGCGCGAGAGCAACCGGTGGGTGCCGATCAGGATGTCGACCTTGCCGGCCTCGAAGCCGGCCAGCACCGCTTTCACCTCGGCCGGCTTGCGCAGGCGCGAGATCCCCTCGACGACGAAGGGCAGGTCGGCGAGGCGCTCGCGGAAGGTGCCGAAGTGCTGCTGGGCAAGGATCGTCGTCGGCACCAGGATCATCACCTGTTTGCCGTCGGCCGCCGCCTTGACCGCGGCGCGCAGCGCCACCTCGGTCTTGCCAAAACCGACGTCGCCGCAGACCAGGCGGTCCATCGGCTGATCGGCCTCCATGTCCCCCTTGACCGACTCGATCGCTTCCACCTGGTCGGCGGTCTCGCGGTAGGGGAAAGCGGCCTCCATCGTCATCTGCCACTCGCCGTCTGGCTCGAAGGCGTGGCCCTTGCGGGTCCGTCGCTCGGCGTAGAGGTTGAGCAGCTCGCCAGCGAGGGCGCCGGCGGCGCGGCGCGCCCGCGCCTTCATGTTCTGCCAGCGTTTGCCGCCCAGCGCCGAGAGCGTCGGTTCGCCGCCGGCGCCGACGTAGCGGCTCAGCTTGGCGAGCTGGTCGGTGGGGACGAAGACGCGGTCCTCGCCCTTGTATTCGAGGTAGAGGTAGTCGCGGGTGACGCCGCCGACCTCGCGCGTCTCGAAGCCGGCGAAGCGGGCGACGCCGTGGTCCTCGTGGACGACGTAGTCGCCGACTCGCAGTTCGCTGAAGGCGAGCCGGCCGCGAGCGGCGCCGGGGGCGCGAGCTTCGGCCCGGCGGCGGCGATGAACGAGGCGGCGGAATGGGTAGACGGCGAGTTGGAGCTCGGGGCTGACGAAGCCCTCGCGCAGTCGAGCCTCGGCGAAGGTGAGGGCCGGCTTGGGCGAGAGGCGGCCGCCTTCGAGCAGGCTCGCATCGAGGCGGTCGAGCCCGTAGCGGGCTCGCTCGGCCTCGCCGCGATCGTCGAAGGCAACCACCGTGCGGTAGCCGGAGCGGACCTGCTTTTCCAGCTCCGCCTCGGCCTCTTTGACGCTGCGCGCCGGCGACTCGGCGCGGGCGGCGCGGAAGGCACTCTCGTCGTCGTCGCTGGCCGTGCGAAAGGCGAGCGAGGCACGGGCGGCGAGCGGCTCGGCGACGTCGACGTAGAGGTGGCGCGCATCGTCGGCGTGCATCGCCGCCGTCGCGTCATCCCAGTGGTCGCGCAGTGCAGGCTCGATCTCCTCGGCGGCGGCGAGGATCACCGCGGCCCCCTCGGGGACCAAGTCCAGCGGCGCCCCGAAGTGCTCCAGCGGCAGAGCCTCGGCGAGGCTTGGCGCCTCGCGGCCCTCCTCCTCGGCCTCCATCGCCGCCAGCGCGGCGATTTCGCGATGCTCGGCATCGAGCTCGGCGGCCGGCGCGAGCTCCACCCGCTCGGCGTCCCCCAGCGAACGCTGGGTGAAGGTCGAGAACCAGCGCATCGACTCGACCTCGTCGCCGAAGAGCTCAATCCGGACGGCGCGCTCCTCGGTCGCGCCGAAGACGTCGAGGATGCCGCCGCGCACAGCGAACTGACCGCGCTCCTCGACCTGCTCGACCCGCTCGTAGCCAGCCCCGTCGAGGTCGCGGGCGACCTGCGTCAGATCGATCTCCTCCCCGGTCCCGATCGCGAAGCCGGCGGGGCGCAGCGAGGCGTCCGGCACGGCCTCGGCCAAGGCGGTGGCGCTGGCGACGACCACCGCATCCTGCTCACGGCCGAGCGCGTCGAGCGCGTCGATCCGCAGCCCGACCAGGTGCGGGGGTGGCGTCACGTGGGAGGCGAAGCCGGTGCCGCGCGAGGGATAGAGGCGGACGCGCCGGGGCGCCAGGTAGGCGCGCAGATCGGCGGCGAGGTCGCGGGCGGAGCGATCGTCCGGGCTAACCAGCAGCGCCGGGCTGCCGGCGAGCCCGCGCTCGTCCTCGAGGATCGCTGCCAGCAACAGCGGGCGCAACATCGAGGAGGCCGGGACGTCGAGTGCCTCGCCGGCGGCAGCGGCTTCGCGCACGCGGCCGGTGAGCGCGTGGACACGCTCGTTCTCGGCGGCGATCTCGATCAGTGGACGCAGGGACATACGCAGGCTCAGGCTACGCTGCCGGAATGCTGAGAAGACTTTTCGCAGGGGGGTCCGCCCTCGGCCTGCTCGCCCACAACGCTTTCGAGACACGCGCCGGGGTCGGCCTCGTCTTCGAGCCGTTCATCGGGCGGCGCGGCGCGGTCACGATGTGGACCGCCTACTTCCCCCTGATGTTCGCCGCCGCCGCTCGCGACAGCGATAACGCCCGCCGCCTCTCGGCCTTCAGCGCTGGGATCGGCGTCGCCGGCGTCGCCGTCCACTTCAAGGCCTGGCCCTGGTCCCTGCACGGCGGCTTGCCGATGCTCGACGAAGCCGAGGGGCTGAGCGAGGACCAGCTGCCCGCCTACAACGCCGTGCTCTGGTTCTGGCTGCTCAGCAGCGCCCTCAGCCTGCCCGCCGCGAACCGGCCGGGGGCGCGGCGCTTCGCGATCGCCGGCCTGCTCAACTTCCCGATCCTGCTCGCCTCGGCGCAGCACCACTTCCGCTGGGCCCGCGAGCAGGCGGAGCTGGAACCGGAGCGCTGGAGCCCGGCGCTGCGCGAATGAGCGCGGCGGAGCCCTGGCCGAGCGGCGCCCGCGGCGCGCTCAATCTCACCTTCGACAACCTCGGCGAGGCGGCGGAACTGGAGATGGGGGCGCTGCCGGCCGACGCGCCGCTGGGTATTCACGAAACCGCGCTCGAGGTGGTGCCACGCCTGCTCGAGCAGCTCGAAAGTAGGGGAATCGCCGCGACCTTCTTCGTCGAGGGACTGAACGCGGAGATTTATCCCGACCTGCTGCGCGAGATCGACGGTCGCGGCCACGAGGTCGCCTTCCACGCCTGGCGCCACGAGCAGTGGGCCGAGCTGAGCGCGGCCGAGCAGACAGCGAACCTGGAACAGGGCCTCGCCGCGTTCAGGCGGCTCGGCCTCGAGATCGCCGGCCTGCGCCCGCCGGGGGGTCAACTCGGCGCGGGCGGCACCAGCGCCTTGAGGGAGGCCGGCCTGCGTTACTACTCCCCCGCGGGTGCCGGAGCCGGCTTCGAAGAAGGCGTCGCCCTGCTGCCCTTCGAGTGGCGACACGTCGACGCCAGCTGTGTGCTGCCACCGCTCGGCTCGGCGCGCGAACAGATCGGCGGATCGCCCGACCCGATCGAGCCCACCCGCTTCCTCGCCTGGCTCGAAGCGGAGATCGGCAAGTTGGCGCGAGAGGGTGGCTACATGGCGATCGTCCTGCACCCGTTCATGCTCGGCTGGTTCGGCGAGGAGCGGCTGGCGGCGCTGCTCGACCGGGTCGCCGCCGCAGCGGCGGGCGAGGAGGTTTGGGTAGCTCCCTGCGCCGAGGTCGCCGAGCGCATTGCCATCCACCCAGATCGCTTTGGGAACGGCGCAGTGCTCGACACCGCCAGCTGGACCTAGTATCCGCGTCATGTCCGCGCTGGGAGACGCGGCGGCGGCCCTGCTGCCGCCCGAGGCAGGGGGGCCCGAGCCCGAGCGGGTAGCGAGCGTCGCCAGGCGGATGATCGCGCGCATGCCGCGGGCCTCGCAGGTCGGGCTCGGGGCGGCGCTGCTGGGGCTGGAGGGGCTTTCGATTGCCCGCTCCGGGCGCACCCTCGGCGGCGCCTCCCAGGAGCAGCGTGAAGCGCTGCTGAGGCAGGTCGCCCGCCTTGGCGGCGCGCCGCTGGTCGACTCGGTCAAGTCGATCGTCCTGCTCGCCCACGGCGCCGACACGTTCGCGGCGGAGATCGCGGCGGTCGGCTCGCGCCACCAACCCTCGCGGCCCGACCCGCAGCTGACGATCGTGCCGGCGGCCGAGTGGCCCCACACCTCCAGCTGCGACGCGGTCGTGATCGGCTCCGGTGCCGGCGGCGCTTTCGCCGCCCGCGCCCTAGCTCGGGCGGGCCTCGACACCGTGATCGTCGAGGAGGGGGAGCGCTGGACCGTGGAGCGGATCCGCAGCTCGCACCCGCTCGACCGCTTCGCCGGCATTTACCGCGACGGCGGCACGACGATGGCACTGGGCAACCCGCCGATCGCGCTGCCGCTGGGGCGCGCCGTCGGCGGCACCACGGTGATCAACTCCGGCACCTGCTTCAGGCCCCCGGCCGCGGTCGCAACCTCCTGGCACAAGGAGCACGGCTTCGCCCTCGCCGACCTCGAGCTGCTCGGCCCGCGGATCGCCGACGTGGAAGCGACGATCGGCGTCGCCCCCGCCCCGATGGAGGTACTGGGCCGCAACGGAGAACTCGCGCTCGAGGGCGCCGCCGCGCTGGATTGGCAAAGCGCCCCGCTGCGCCGCAACGCGCCCGGCTGCCGCGGCGCCTGCCAGTGCGCGATCGGCTGTCCCAACAACGCCAAGGGAGGCGTCCACCTCAACGCCCTACCCCAGGCCTGCGAGGCGGGGGCGCGAATCGTCACCGGAATCCAGGTGCAGCAAGTGCTGAGCGAGGCCGGCCGCGCCAGCGGCGTGCTCGCCCGCCGCGCCGATGGCAGCGAGGTGCGGATCTCGGCCCCGCTGGTCATCGTCGCCGCGGGCGCGATCCCCACCCCGCCGCTGCTGCGCCGCAGCGGGCTCGGCCGCCATCCCCGGCTTGGCCGCAACCTCTCGATCCATCCCGCCACCGGGATCACCGCCGGCTTCGAGCAGGCAGTCGTGCCCTGGAGCGGCGTCATGCAGAGCGTCGGCATCGAGGAGCTGCACGAGTCCGAGGGCGTCCTGATCGAGGCTACCGGCAGCCCGCCGGGCATGGGCGCGATCTCGGCCCCCGGCTACGGCACCCACCTGTTGGGCCGCCTCGACCGCGCCGCCGACCGGGCGATGATCGGCGCGATGATCGCCGACGAGCCCTCAGGGCGCGTCTTCGGCTCGCGCGCTCCGATCGTCTCCTACCGCTTGGCCAAGACCGACGAACGCCGCCTCGCCGTCGCGATCGAGGCGATGGCGCGGGTGATGCTGGCGGCCGGCGCCAATGACGTCGAACTGGGCGGCGGCGCCCCACCGGTGCGCTCGGAGACCGAGCTCGAGGCGGCGATGCAGCACCTTGACGTCCGCCGCCTACGCCTCGCCGGCTTCCACCCGAGCGGCACCGCGGCCGCGGGATCGGACCCAACCCGCCACCCGGTCGACCCCGAAGGGCGCCTGCGCGGCATCGAGGGCGTCTGGGTCGCCGACGGCTCGATCCTCCCCAGCTGCCCCGGCGTGAACCCCCAGATCTCGATCATGGCGATGGCAGCCGGGGTCGGCGAGGCTGCGGCTAAGGACTAAAGGACGAACCCTCCATTGACCCCCTAATGGGTAGTGAACGGGGGTCGCGTCAGCTTCGGTAAGGCAAGCCGGGTCCGGAGCGCTGCCACTCGACCTGGCCTTTGCCCTCGGAGGCCGAGCGGCCGACGACGTCGTCCCACTCGTGCAGCATCGTCTTCAGCCGCGCCACCGCCTCTGGCGGATGGGCGGCGACCTCACCGGCGAGTGCCAAGGCGGCCTCCTCGGTTGCCGCCGCCGGCGCCACGCGGTTGACCAACCCAAGCCGTAGCGCTTCATCGGCGCCCACCGTGCGCGAGCTGAAGAGCAAGTACTTGGCGGTAGCAAGGCCGCAGAGCGTGACCAGGCGAGCCGGGCCCACCGGCACGCCGAGGGCCGCGCCGGGGAAGCGCATGCGCAGGTTTGAGCCGCCGACCCGCATGTCGCAGGCGACCGCGATCTCGGCGCCACCGCCGACCACGTCGCCATGGCAGACCGCGACCGTCGGCTTGGGGAAGGCGACGATCTGGTCGTAGACGTCGGCGAAGAGCTGCATGCGCCGGACCTTGCCCTCATCGTCTAGCTCCTCCTTGACGTCGGCGCCAGCCGAGAAGCCCATGTGGTCGGCGGAGCTGAAGACCAGTACCCGCACCGCCTCGTCGCCGCGCGCCACCGCTAGGTGCTCGAGCAACTCGAGCAGCATCTGGGTGTCGATCGCGTTGCGCGACCTGGGCCGCTGCAGGCGCAGCACCGCCACGCCTCGCTCGTCGACCTCGTAGCTCGTCACCGCAGTCTCGTCGCTCACCGGCGGCAATCTATTCATCCAGTTGCGCGATCAGGGTCTCGGCCTCATCGGCGGCTCGCTCGATTAGCGCCGCCACCTCGTCGCGGGGCTCGCGGAAGCGGCCCAGCACGTAAGCGGCGACGATCTCCGGATCGGTCGAGTCGGGTCTGCCGACCCCGACCCGCACGCGCCAGAACTCAGGGTCGCCGAAGCCACGCTTGAGGCTCTTGAGGCCGTTGTGGCCGGCCAGACCGCCCCCGAGCCGCACCCGGACGTCGCCGAAGGGCAGGTCGATCTCGTCGTGGAGCACGATGACGCGCTCGAGCGGCACCTTGAGCGAGCCGCGCGCCGGGCCGGCCGAGTCGCCGGAAACGTTCATCTGAGTCTGCGGCAGCAGAATCGCCACTCGCGGCCCGCCGGGACCGGCGCGCCCTTCGCTCAGCAGGCCGCCGAACTTCGACTTCGCCTTGGGCAGGTCCCAGCGCCGCGAGAGCTCGGCGGCTACCTCGAAGCCGACGTTATGCCGGGTCGCGGCGAAGCGCTCACCCGGATTGCCGAGGCCGACGATCAAGATGCGATCGCCCTGCTGCTCGCCCTCGCCGCGCTCAGCTCGGCGGCGGCGAAAGATCGACAGGCTCAGTCCCCGCCGGAGTCGCCCGAGTCGCCCCCGTCGCCACCATCCTCGGCAGCGGCTGCCTCGCCCTCCTCGCCAACCAGCTCGGCCTCCTCCTCGACGGCGGGCTCGGGCTCTTCCTCGACGCGCGGCGGCGAGAGGGTGGCGATCGTTACCTCCTCGGGGTCATCGGCAACGAGCGTGACGCCCTCGGGCACGACCAGCGCCGAGAGCTGCAAGGTGTCGTTGATCTCCATCGTCGAGACGTCGGCGACGATGCGATCGGGAATCTCGGTGGGCAGCGCTTCGACCGTGACTTCACGGGTGACGTGCTCGAGCACGCCGCCGCCCTTGACGCCGGGAGCGGAATCGGTCCCCTCCAGCTCGATCGTGACCTCGGCCTGGATCGCCTCATCGAGGCGGACCTCTTGCAGGTCGATGTGCTGGAGGCTGCCGCGCACCGGATGGTGCTGCTGCTCCTTGACCACGACCGGGACGGATTTGCCGCCCTCGATCTCGAGGTCGAAGAGCGCGGCGCCTTCGCCGAGCACGTTGCGGATCTCGCGTTCGGGCGCCTGGAAGGCGCGCGACTCGGCGCCACCGCTATAGACGACGCCCGGCACCAGGCCCTCGCGCCGCAGGCGACGGGAGGTGCGGGAGCCGAAATCGCTGCGCGGGGCAGCCTTGAGAGTTTCGCGTCCTTTGGCCATTCGGACGGGAGAGGATAGAGAAAGAGGCGAATTCGGAACCTGTGGCAACCTAGGGACCGCATGAGTGCGGCAGCGATCGAGCGTCCATATCTGATTTTTCGAGAGGGAGCAAAGCGCGAAATTTATGTCTGAGGGCTCAAAGATCCCCAAGGGACGGGTTCGTCGTTCGGCCAAGCTGGGCTCGATCGTCGGAGTCCAAGGCGCCCGTTACGCCGGCACGAAGGCGACGAACGTCGGCCGCTCCGAGGAATCGAGCAAGGAGCGACTCGAGCAGCGCCACCTCGAGACAGCGATGAAGATGGTCGGCGCCCTGGGCCAGATGAAGGGCGCGGCGATGAAGCTCGGCCAGTTCGCCTCCTTCATCGACACCGAGTTCATCCCCGACGAGTACCGCGAGATCTATCAGGAGCAGTTGGCGAAGCTGCGCACCGATGCGCCGGCGATGCCCTGGGAGAAGGTCGAGAAGGTGCTCGAGGAGGAGTACGACGGAGAACCGCTCTCCGAGCTCTTCGCCGAGTTCGAGCACGAGGCCTTCGCCGCCGCCTCGATCGGCCAGGTCCACCGGGCTGAGCTGCTCGACGGGCGCACGGTCGCAGTGAAGATCCAGTACCCCGGGATCGCCGAGGCGCTCGATGCCGACCTGCGCAACGCCGGCACGATCGTCCGCCTCGCCCGCGCCCTCGCCCCCGGCCTCGACGCCAAGGCAATCGCCAAAGAGCTGCGCGAACGGGTGATGGAGGAGCTCGACTACGAGTACGAGGCGCAGAACCAGCGCACCTTCTCGCGCGCCTACCGTGACCACCCCTTCATCTACGTGCCGGAAGTGATCACCCGACTCTCGCGCCGCCGCGTGCTGGTCACCGAGCTGGTCGAAGGGCTCGACTTCGAGCAGGTCAAGGCGCTGCCTCACGAGGAGCGCAGCCGCTTCGGCGAGATCGTCTTCCGCGGCAGCTTCGGCTCGATCTACCACCTGCAGCACTTCAACGCCGACCCCCACCCCGGCAACTACATCCTGCTGGGCGATGGCCGCGTCGCCTTCCTCGACTTCGGCATGACCAAGAAGCTCGACCACGAGCAGATCGTGCTCGAGCAGCGCGCCTTCGACGCCGCCTCGCGCGACGATCCGGAGGACTTCCGCAAGGCCCTGCACGACCTCGGCTTCATCAAGAACCCCTCCAAGCTCGACGCCGAGCGGCTGCTCGAGCACATGCGCGCGGTCGGCGGCTGGTACATCGAAGACCGCGAGATCGAGATCAGCGCCAAACGGGTGATGAAGATCATCGAGTCGACCAACGACCCGCGCTCGGAGTACTACGACCTGATGCGACGCGAGGCAATGCCGGCCGACGAGCTAATGGGACGGCGGATGGAAATCGGCGTCGTCGCCGTGCTCGGCCAGCTCAAAGCCAAGCGCAACTGGCACCGGATCATGCGCGAGTGGATCTACGCCGACGCGCCGGCGACCCCGCTGGGCGAGGAGGAGTGGGAGTACTTCGAGGGAAGAGGCGTAATGCAGATGCCGATAATCGAGCGGTCCCTGGAAGGAGAGCAGCGATGAGCCGGATCAAACGCGGTTGGGCGTTGACCAAGAAGAGCTGGGGACTGCTGCGCGAGAACCCCGAGCTGCTGCGCTTCCCGCTCTACGGCGGGGCGGCGACGATCGTCGCCGCGATCATCGTCATCGGGCCCGGCCTGCTCCTGATCGAGAACGACCAGACGGTCTTCGGCGGCGCCGTGGCGGTGATCGGCTTCTACCTGCTCGCCGTGATCGGCACCTACTTCAGCGTTGGCCTCGCCGCCGCCGCGAACATGATCTTCCAGGGCCAGCAGGCAACGGTCGCCGATGGACTGGCCGTATCGCGCAGCCGCTTCTCACAGATCGCCGGTTGGGCAGCCGTCTCGACCACGATCGGCCTCGTCCTCAGCGCGCTCGAGAACCAGGGTGTGGTCGGCGAGATCGTCGGCCGCCTGCTTGCCATCGGCTGGTCGCTGATCACCTTCCTCGCCGTGCCGGTGATCGCGCTCGAGGGAACCGGCCCGTTGCAGACGCTGAAGCGCTCCTCGAGCCTCTTCAAGTCGCGCTGGGGCGCCCAGGTGACGGGCAACATCGCGATCGGCGGCGCCGTCTTCCTCTTCGGCATGCTGCCGTCGGCGTTGCTGATCTTCGCCGGCTTCCTAATCTGGGCATCGGCCAGCTTCGCCGGCGCCTTGCTGTTGGTGATCGGGGTAATCGGCCTGGCGATCTCGGTGCTGATCTCGAGCGCCCTCAGCAACATCTTCGGCGTCGCCCTCTACCGCTACGCCCTCGACGGCAACGCGGTCGGCGGCTTCACCGCCGATGAGCTCAACTCGGCGGTCAAGACCAAAGGCGGCGACCGCAACGCCCCACCCACAGCCACTCCCGGCACCGTCTAGACGTCGGGCCTAGCCGAGCTGAGCGAAGAGGCGGGGGTCGTTGGAGACCAGGCCGTTGACGCCGGTCGCGACGAGCTTGTTCATCCGCTCCAGGTCGTCGACGGTCCAGGCGATCAGCTCGACCCCGGCGAGCTCGGTGATGCGGGCGAGGCGGCGGCTGACCAGCGGGTGGTAGACCCACATCGACTCGACCCCGAACTTGGGCAGCTTCTCGGCGGCAAGGCCGGGCAGGCGCTGGCGCATCGCCACCAGGGCGGCCAGCAACGGGCCCTTGGCCCAGCGCTTCGAGGTCCAGTCCTTGGTCACCTTGGGGTAGGTCCAGCCGCGGCGCAGTTTCGGTTCGAGCTCGAGGATGCGGCCGAGCGAGTAGAGCTCCATCGTCGAGACCATCGCGCGGCCGACCAGGTCGCGCTCGCGCAGCGCCGTCACGATCTCCTCCTCGCGGCCCGGCAACTTGATGTCGATGTCGATCTCGACCTCGTCCAGCGGCGGCTCGAGGAAGGCGTCGAGCGCCTCGGTCAGTTGCAGCGGCGTGCGGCTCTGCGCGTCGTCCCAGTCGTGGGCGACGACCAGCGGCGCCCGCTCCTCCGCCGGCAGGTGGGCGTCGCGCAGCCAGAGCACGTCGAGCTCGATCGTGTCGACCCCGGCCTCGACGCCGGCGACGAAGCTCTCGAGCGTGTTGCCGGGGGCGATCAGGTCGGCGCCCTTGTGGCCGACCAAGCGCAGGCTCTCGGGCACTAGAAGAGCTGGTTCTCGCCGGCGAAGATCTCGGAGACCGAGTCGTCGGTGAAGATGCGGCGGATCGAGTCGGCGAAGGTGCCGGCGGTGGAGAGCACGGTGATGTTGTCCGGGGCGCCGGGGCGTAGCGGGATCGTGTCGCTGACGACGATCTGCTCGATGTTGGAGTTCTCGTAGGCAAGCCGCTCGTAGGCCGGGCCGGAGAAGACACCGTGGGTGGCGCAGGCGATCACCCGCGCGGCGCCCTCGTCGAGCACGGTCTGGGCAGCGGCGCAGAGGGTGCCGGCGGTGTCGATCATGTCGTCGACCAGGACGGCGGTCTTGCCTTTGACGTCGCCGACCACGTAGCCGATCTCGGCCACCTGCTGTGCCGGGCGCTCCTTCTCCATCACCGCCCAGTGGGTGCCGATGCGGCGAGCGAAGTTGCGCGCCGTCTTCACCCGGCCGGCGTCGGGCGAGACGATCACCAGGTCCTCGGCCGGGTGCTGGTCGGCGAACCACTGGGTCAGCATCGGCATCGCCGTCATGTGGTCGACCGGGACGTGGAAGAAGCCCTGCACCTGGCCCGCGTGGAGGTCCATGGTCAGCACGCGATCGACGCCGACGCCCTCCAGGCACTTGGCGACGATGCGGGCCGAGATCGGCTCGCGCGGCGCCGACTTCTTGTCCTGGCGGGCATAGCCGTACCAGGGCATCACGGCGATGATCCTGTGCGCGGAGGCCCCCTGCGCCGCATCGATCATCGTCAGCAGCTCGATCAGCGAGTCGTTCGGAGTCATCCCGGAGTGCTCGTTGGCGCAGGTCGACTGAACGATGAAGACGTCGGCGCCGCGGATCGACTCCTCGTAGCGGCAGTAGACCTCGCCGTTGGCGAAGGTCTTCAGCGTCACCTGGCCGAGGTCGACATCGAGCTTGCCGGCGACCTTGGCGGCGAGCTCCATCGAGCTGCGGCCGCCGAAGACCATCATCCGCTTCGAGTAGTCGTGGGTGATGGCGCTTGACGGCACCGACTCGGGTCGCTCCTCGATCGTGCTCACGGGGTTTGCTCCTCCTGCATCTTGGCGGCCTTGCGGGCGGCGTAGCCCTCGATGTTCCGTTGCTCGTTCTCGCTTACGGCGAGTGTGCCCTCGGGCACGTCGCTCTTGATCACTGCCCCGGCGCCAGTGTAAGCACCGTCGCCGACTTCTACCGGCGCGATCAGCATCGTGTCAACGCCGAGGCGCGCATTCTCGCCGATCACAGTCCGGTTCTTGCGGAAACCGTCGTAGTTGGCGGTGATCGTGCCGGCACCGAGGTTGCTGCCAGCACCCACCTCGGCATCGCCGACGTAGGCGAGATGCGGCACCTTGGCGCCCGCGCCGATGCGCGAGTTCTTGATCTCGACGAAGGTGCCCGCCTTGGCGCCCTCAGCGAGCTCGGCTCCCGGCCGCAGGTAGGCGAACGGCCCGACGTTGGCGTTGTCGGCGACGACGCAATCGACCAGGTAGGAGTGTGGCACCGAGACGTTGGTGCCGAGCTCGGCGTCGATCAGGGTGCTCAGCGGCCCGACAGTGGTGCAGCCGCCGATCTTGGTTTCACCGCGCAGGCTGGTCCCGGGCTCGATGCGGGCGTCGGCGGCGATCTCGACCCCAACGTCGACCCAGGTCGACCCCGGATCGACGACGGTGACGCCGGCGAGCATGTGGCGCCGGAGGATGCGGCGGCGTGCCTCGGCCTCGACCGCGGCGAGGTCGGCGCGGTTGTTGATCCCCATCGTCACGGCCAGGTCGTCGGCGAGATGAGCGCCGACCGCGTGGCCGGCCTCGCGCAGGGCGGGCAGCACATCGGGTAGGTAGTACTCGCCCTGGGCGTTGTCGTTGGAGAGGCCGGCGAGCGCCGCCGCGAGCGGTCCCGCCTGGAAGACATAGGTGCCGGCATTGATCTCGCGGATCGCCAGCTGCTCAGCTGTCGCGTCTCCGGCCGCCTTGGCCTCGACCACCCGCTCCACCCCGCCCTCGCCGTCGCGCACGACCCGCCCATAGGACCCGGGGTCGTCGAGCTCGATCGTCAGCATCGTCGCCGCCGCCCCGGAAGACTCGTGCGCCGCGAGCAGCCCGCCGATCGTCTCGGCCGAGATCAGCGGCACATCGCCGGAGAGCACCAGCACCGTCTCGGCCTCTTCGATCAGCCGTAGCGCAGCACGTACCGCTCCACCGGTTCCATCGGGCTCGGCTTGGACAACGGTCTCGACTCCGTCAGGCAGCCCAGAAGCTATTTCCTGACCAGGGGAGACAATCGCGGCAACTAGTCCAGCGCCTGCTTTTTGGGCGGCCATGATCGGCCACGCAACCATCTCCCGCCCACAGACGGGATGGAGCACCTTTGGCAGGCTGGAACGCATCCGCGTCCCTTGTCCTGCCGCCATGACCAGGACGAGCGGCGAACTCACCCCAGGATCGTAGTGGCGAAGAGGGGTCGTGTGCCCCTCTCACAGAGGCTTGGCGACCACATCCCAAATCGCCCAAGACGATCTGCTGCGCAACGGCCTCTGAGAGAGGGGCACACGACCCCTCCGCACATCACGTTCCTCGGGCGAGATCCCTGCCGACCAGGGCTACCGAAGTAAGCGTCCAGCCAGCAAAGATCAGGTCGATCCCGACCAGCAGCCCGATCGCCCAGTCGGCGCTGCTGGGGAACTTGGCGAGAACGAGGATGCCGACGAGCAGACCGGCGACGCCGCTGAGGCCGACCAGGCCGGCCCCTTCCTGGCCGCGAGCGGCGAAGGCGACGGCGATCCGGGTCAGGCCCATGAAGAGGAAGTAGATGCCCAGCACCAGGGTCAGCGTGAGCGTGCCGTTGTGCGGTTCGACGATCAGCCAGAGCCCGACGATCACCGTCAGCAGCGCCCAGATCAGGCGCAGGACGACGCTGCCGATCGAGTGCGCCATGAAGGCGCCGGCGACCAGAAAGGCACCGGCGATGACGAGGATCCAACCGATGAAGATCGCGGTGCCGACCGAGGCGACCTCCGGCACGACGATCGCCACGCAGCCGATGAAGATCGCCACGACCCCGACCGCCATCAGCGCCTTCCAGCTGCGCTTCAGGCCCTCGCGAATCTCCGGGTCCATCGTGGGAGTCCCCATCTCCATGTGGCAACCCTAAGCCGCTATCCGGACGCTAGGCTCGGAACCCGCTCCGGGGTGGTGTAATCGGCCAGCACGCTTGGTTTTGGTCCAAGAAGAGAGGGTTCGAGTCCTTCCCCCGGAACTTTCGGGACCGTTTCAGTCTTCAGACGACCGCGGCACCTTGCCGGCTTCGGACCCCGGCTCCATCGCCGGGCCACGGGGCGAGGCGATGCCGAGGACGCGCATCGTTTTGAGTCCGAGGCCGAGCTTCTCGCGGCCCTCGGTGGCGGAGACGTCGTGGCCGCAGAGCTCTTTGACCCGCTCCAGTCGGTAGCGAATCGTGTGGCGGTGGGTGAAGAGTTGTTTGGCGGTGGCGGCGACGTTGCCGTCGTTGTCGAGGTAGGCCTCGACCGTGGTTACCAGCTCGGTCTCGTACTGCTCGTCGTAGGCGGCCAGGGGCGCGATCGTCTCGGCGTAGAAGCGCTCCAGCTCGCGCGGGTCCTCGCTCATCGCCGGCAGCAGCAGGCGGTAGGAGCCGGTGTCCTCGAAGGCGAGCACGGTGCGCCCCTCGGCCTCGCCGACGTTGACCGCGAGCCGCGCCTCGTTGCCGGCGCGGTAGAGGTCGACCGGGTCGGCGGCGTGGCGGCTGCGGCCGATCGTCAGGTGAAAGCCGGCAAGGCTGTCTTCCAGCTCGCGGGCGAGTCCGCTGGCGGCACGCTCGACGCGGGTGTCGTCCTCGGCCGGCACGATCACGGCGATCTCGGCCGCCTCCTCCCCATCGGGGCTGGCCAGGGCGCCGGGGGCGAGCGAGCGCAGCGCCCGCTGGGCCAGGGTCAGCACCCGGGCGCGCCACTCGCCGGTCTGAGCAGCGCGCGGCGCGGCGTGCAAGATCAGCACTCCAGCGCCGGCATCGAGGTTGGCGCCGAGCTCGGCGGCACGGGCGAGGATGTCGCCGCGGTCCGTCACCTCGCGCGCCAGCACGGCGGCGACGAAAGCGCCCGCGACCTCCTCGCTCTCCCACTCCGGCGAGCGCGAGCGCTCAAGCTCCAGGGCCAGCAGCGTCGTCACCATGCGGGCGATCATCGGCTCAGGCGGGGTCGAGCTGCGATAGCGCAGCTCGCCGACGGCGGAGTCCGCCACCCGCAACTCGACGCGGGTCACTCCCTCCCCTCCGGCAAGCAGCTTCCGCTCCTGGTCGGGCGAGGCGCCGGCTACCGCGAGCACGGCGCTGGAGCGGTCGATCAGGGCAACGCTGGCGTCCAGCACTTTGGCCGCCGCGCGGGCGACCGCGGGCAGCCCGGCGCCCGATTCGACCGCCTCGGCGAGCGCGTCCAGAGTTCCTTCTTCCCGCGTGCTTGCAGGCGTTTTTGTCCCTTTGGAGGCGGCCGGCATCGGCTCATTATCCCTAGAGAACGGCTACGCCCACTCGCGAATTTGCTTACCGCTCAGCAAACGTGAGTCAGTTAGCCGCCGCGAACAGGGCAGTGGCTAGTGGCCGTGAAGGAAATTGACGATGTCGTTGTAGTAGTAGACGATCGCCAGGCCGATCACGACGCCGACCAGGACGAGGGCGGCGAGGACGAAGAGCGAGAGCACGCTGGCAGCGGCCTTCTCCCAGACTCGACCGTAGGAACTGAGCGCCGGCACCAGGATCAAGCCGACGAAGGCAACCAGGCTGACCAGCCCGGCAGCGCCGAACAGGAGGTACTCATTCTCGATCTTCTGCAGCGCTAGTGGCAACAACACCGCGCCCATTCTGCCGTACCGTCGTGACGGTCAGCGCCACGGCCGCGCAAAGCGAGAAGGACGCGGCGCCCAGCGCCCAGCCGGCGCTGACGTCGCTGAGGTAGTGAACACTGAGATAGACCCGCGAGAGACCGACCAGAGCGGTGAGGGCGATGCCGGCGATCACGACGAGCGCGCCGCGCGCCATGCCGGGCCGCAACCGCATCACGATCGTCACCGCCAGCCAGACGTAGAAGGTCGAGTAGGCGGCGTGGGCGCTGGGAAAGGAGGAGCCGGAGACGCCGATCAGGCCGTCGCCGGGCCGCGGCCGGTCGACCGCGTCCTTGATCTCGTGCACGCCGACGAAGATCAGCACAACGCCGCCGAGCAGGACGCCGAGCTCGGCCCAGCGCCGGCGCGCGATCAGCAGCACCGCGGCGACGAAAGCGAGTGAGCCGGTGAGTGCGCTGGAGCCCAGGTGGGTGAACACCTTGGCGAAGTGGGTCAGCCAGGCCGCCTGCAGCTTTTCGGCGATTTCGATCGCCGTGTTGTCGCCGGGAGTCGGGCCCGGTTCGCCATTGACGATCACCGTGTAGGCGACGAGGACGAAGAGGGCAACGGCGAAGACCGCCATCAGCGAGGTGAACTCGAGCCCGAAGGTGCCGCCCGGCGTCACCCGCTCCCAGAGGAACTGCAGCTGCGGGTGGAAGCGACGCGTAAGCACGACCAGCCAGCGAGTCGCCGCGTGCTGCTCCATCCAGGCCACGACCCGGCGCCTGTTCTCCTCGACCCGCAGGAAGCGGACCGCGGTGACGACGACGACGATCACGACGATCGTCGTCGCCAGCACGAAGGCGCCGCGGCCGGCGTACTTGGCGGCGCTCTCGATGCTGCGCGAGAAGAAGTAGCCGACCAGGATGTGGGCGCTGGCCCAGAGCCCGGTGCCGAGGATGCTGTAGGGGACAAAGGCGCGGTAGCGCATGCCCGAGCTACCGGCGATGAAGGGGGCGAAGGCGCGCACGAGGCTGATGAAGCGGCCGATGAAGATCGTCTTGCCGCCGTGGCGGGAGAAGTAGTCCTCGACCCTTTCGAAGCGCTCGTGGCCAATGCCGAAGCGGGGGCCGTTTTTGAGCACGAACTCGCGGCCGAGGCGGCGGCCGATGAAGAAGCTGGTCGTGTCGCCGAGCCAGGCCGAGAACCAGGCAATCGCGATCAGCAGGTAGATGTCGATCGCGCCCTGCCCGGCGACGGCGCCGCCGAGCAGCATCACGGTCTCGCCGGGGACGATGAGGCCGACGAAGGCGCCGGTCTCGGCGAAGGCGAAGGCGCCGACGATCAGGTAGGTCCAGGCGCCGAGCGCGTTGGAGAGGTCTTCGAGCAGGCTCTGCAGGTCGAGGTGGCCGAGCTGGCGGCTGATCAGGTAGTAGCCACCGGCGACGACCAAGACCGCGACCGCGATCAGCAGGCGTTTGCGGTTGCCGCCCCCCTCGCCCGGAAGCTTCACGCCGCGAGCCCCGGTTTCGCGCTCGGCGCCTGACCGGCCTCGCAGACGATCGCATCGTCGCGGGCGAGTGCCTCCGCCGCCTCCCGGGCCGCCGCCAGGCTCTCGAAGAGCCCGAAAGCGGTGGGGCCGGAGCCGGTGAGCAGCGCGTGCGGTGCGCCGGCATCGCGCAGGGCGTCGAGGGCGGCCCCGATATCCGGCCGCAGCGAGCGCGCCGCCGGCTCGAGGTCGTTGACGAGCAGCTCCGGGTAGGCGAGCGGCGAGGCGCCCGCCCCGGCCACAGAGCGCAGGCGCCCCTCCAGCCCCTCCAGCTCCTCGCTACCGCGGCCGAGTCCGAGGCGATCCGCCTCGGCGAAGACGTCAGCGGTGTCGAGTCCGCCGCCGCCGGGCAGCAGGACCACCGCGTGCGGTTTTGGCTCAGGCAGATGCTCGACGCTCTCCCCCGCCCCCCGCACCAGGGAAAGGGCCGGCGTCAGCTGCGAGGGCACGTCGGCACCGAGCGCGGCGGCGATCCGCTCCAAGTCGGCGATCTCGCCGGCCGCGAGCCGCAGCACCGCGGCGGCGTCGGCGCTGCCGCCGCCGAGGCCGGCGGCGACCGGCGTCCTCTTCTCGATCTCGATCCGCAACGGCGGGCTCCCCCAACCGTGCTCGCGCAGCGCCTGCAACGCTTGCAGCGCCAGGTTCTCGCCCTCGACCCCCGCGCAGATCACCTCGTCCTCGGCTGCCTCGCTCACCTCGATCAGGTCGCCGAGCGCCAGCGGCTCGAACAGCGAGCAGAGCTCGTGCAGGCCGTCGGCGCGGCGGGCGCCGAGGTAGAGACAGAGGTTGAGCTTGGCCGGAGCAGAGATCCGCAAGGGGCCTATCCCGGTAGGGGTTCCACTTAACTTTTTCGGTCGAGTGGAAGTTGTCTACCGTGGGCGGGGTTGGCGAAAAAGTACAAGACGTTCCACCCCTACCGGGATAGGCCCCTGGCCAATGCTCGGAACTCGTTGGGAGAGAGTTGCTCGGCGCGGCTGTCCGCTGGCAGTCCGAGCGCCTCGAGCGCAGATCTGATCGCCTCCATCGAGCCCGGCCGCACATGCTCGACCGAGCGCGCCAGCGCCTTGCGACGGTGGGCGAAGGCCGCCCGGACCAGCTCGCGCGTCGCCTGGTCGGCGCCCGGGCCGGTGCGGCGCAGAGCGAGGATCGCCGAGTCCACCCGCGGCCGTGGGCGGAAGACGGCCGGGTCGACCTTGCGCAGCAGGCGCACCTCGCAGGCGAGCTGGGCGAGCACGCTCGGCGACCCGTAGGTGCGGTTGCCCGGCGCCGCGCGCAGCCGGTCGGCGATCTCGCGCTGCACCATCACGGTCCACGAACGCAGCGAGGGCAGCTGCTCGATCGTGCGCAGGATCACCGGGGTCGCCACCGAGTAGGGGAGGTTGGAGACGACCACCGTCGGCACCGGCCGCAGGGCGCCGAGGTCGATCCGCATCGCATCCGCCCAATGCAGGCTGACGTTGGGTCGGGCGGCCAGGGGCTCGAGCGCCTCGGCCAGGCCCCGATCGAGCTCGACCGAGTGCAGGTGGGCAACGACCTCGGCGAGCCGTTCGCTCAGCACCCCTTCCCCCGCACCGACCTCGAGCACCACGTCGTCGGGGCGCAGCTCGGCGTCGCGGACGATCGCGTCGAGCAGGTTCGGGTCGGAGAGGAAGTTCTGCCCGAGGCGGACCACCTCTACCAGCCGAAGAGCGCCCGAGCGTTCGCCTCGACCGTGCGCTCGAGCTCGGCGTAAGAGACGCCGCGAACGTCGGCGAGCGCCTCGGCGGTGGAGACCACGTAGGCCGGCTCGTTGGGCTTGCCGCGCATCGGCTGCGGCGCCAGGTAGGGCGCATCGGTCTCGACCAGGATGAGCTCGTCAGGCAGCTTGGTGGCCGCTTCGCGCAGCTCCTCGGCGCTGGGAAAGGTGACGATGCCGGAGAAGGAGCAGTACCAGCCGCGATCGATTGCGTCCTGGACTCGCCAGGGAGCGAGGAAGCAGTGGAGGATCACGGCGACGCCATCGCCGCGCCGGTCGAGGATCTCGAAGACGTCGTCGACGGCGCCGGTCTCGCCCTCGGGATCGCGGGCGTGGATGACGATCGGCAGGTCGCGCTCGCGGGCGATCTCGATCTGGGCTTCGAAGGCCCGGTGCTGGTCCGCCTTGCTGGCCGTCTCGCGGTAGTAGTCGATCCCGCTCTCGCCGATCGCCCGCACCTTCTCGTTCTCAGTGGCCAGGCGGGCGATCTCCGCGGCCCGCGCGTCGTCGAAGCCGGCGGCCTCGGTCGGGTGACAGCCGACCGAGGCGAAGACGCTGTCGTAGCGTTCGCTGGCAGCGACCGCGGTGAGGTTCGTCTCGGCGTCGAGGCCGACGTTGAGCATCCGTCCCACCCCCGCCTCGACCGCCGACGCGACCACCTCGCTCTCGGGCCGCTCGCAGAGAAAGAGGTGGGTGTGGGAATCGATCACCGAACGCAGTCTAAGAACGGCGACGGCCCGCGCGCCCTGAGGCACGCGGGCCGTTGGTTTTCAGAGAGGGGTTGGGTCCCGTTAGTTCGTGCTGACTAGGGAGTGCCGCAGCCGAGCGGCGGCAGGTCGGCCGGCAGTGTCGGGATGACGAGCAGGCCAAGCGCTTCCAGGGCGGAGCTGAGGCCGAGGTTTTCGACCACACCGGAGATCAGGTTGATCTGTTCGGCCAGTTCTTCGTTCTGGGTGCAGAGCGAGCTGACCAGCGGTAGGGCGTCCACCGTTTCGGTCAGATCGGTGTTGTTCAGCCCTTTGACCGTGTTGACCGCGCCGAGCAGGTCGCCTTTGGTGAGCCCGCCGAGGACTTCTTCGAGGCCGTCGATCTTGAGGTTGAGCGAGGCGACCTGGGTTTTCAGGGCGACTTCGCCAGGGCTAGGGGTGCCGTCGGTTCCGGCCTGTCCCTGCTGACCACTGCCAGACGAGCCGTTCTGGCCGGAACTACCGGACTGGCCGTTCTGGCCGGTGGCGCTCCAGACGACCTTGCGCTCGCCGCGCTTGCAGCGCGCCTTGGCCGCGACAACCCGCAGGTTGCCCTTCGGCTTGCCCTTGACCCGGTAACAGGCGTGGATCGTGCCGTCCTTGCCCACGGGGGACGCAGCGGAGGCGCTTCCGCCAAGAGCCGCCAGCAGCATTGCTGCCGCCGCCAGCGCTACGAAGATGAATCGTGCTTTCAGTCCTGCCTGAGGTACGGCGTATGAGTTCATGATCGGAACTTCGGCAAAGTTTTCGCTGAATACAAGTAATGCAATTGTTTGATCGACAGAAGCAGTACTTAAAATTAAGTAGTTTATAGTGAAATTAATGAGTAATCAATAAACAAATTGTTTCTCACGTAGGCTTTCCGCCCGTGGCCGACTTCGCCGACTACTACCGCCAGATCTATGTCCTCGGCCTCGGCGGGGAGACCCCGAGCGTGCCCGTCTCTGTCGCCGAACTGGAGCGCCTCGCCGCCGAGACGATGGACGAGCGCGCCGCCAACTACGTATTTGCCGGCGCCGGCAGCGAGGGCACGATGGACGCCAACCGCGAGGCCTTCCGGCGGCGGCAGATCGTGCCGCGGATGCTGCGCGACGTCTCCTCGCGCGATCTCTCAACCTCCCTGCTGGGCACGGCGATGCCGGCACCGCTGCTGCTGGCGCCGATCGGGGTGCAGAAGGTCGTCCACCCCGACGGCGAGCTTGCAACCGCCCGGGCGGCGGCGGCCCTCGGCCTACCGATGATCGCCAGCACCAACTCCCACTTCACGCTCGAGGAGATCGCCGAGGCGGGCGGTGACGCGCCGCGCTGGTTCCAGCTCTACTGGCCCAACGACCGCGCCATCGCCGCCAGCTTCGTCGGCCGCGCCGAGTCGGCCGGCTACGGGGCGATCGTGCTCACCGTCGACACCTTCGTCCCGGGTTGGAAGCCGCGTGACCTGCAGCAGGCCTGGCTGCCCTTCCTCAACGGCATGGGGGTCGCCAACTACTTCCAGGACCCGGTCTTCCGCGAAGGCCTCGAGAAGCCGCCGGAGGAGGACGTCGGCGGCGCCACCGGCCACTTCCTCGGCGTCCAGGCCAACCCCGCGCTGAGCTGGGACGACCTCGCTTGGCTACGCGAGCAGACCGAGTTGCCGATCGTGATCAAGGGGATCCAGCACCCCGACGACGCACGCGAGGCGGCGGCCCGCGGCATCGACGGCGTGATCGTCTCCAACCACGGCGGCCGCCAGGTCGACGGCGCGATCGGCGCGCTGGACGTACTGCCGGCGATCGCCGAGGCTGCCGACGACGAGCTCGCGGTCCTCTTCGACAGCGGCGTGCGCAGCGGCAGCGACGCGATCAAGGCGCTCGCCCTCGGCGCCGACGCCGTCTGCCTCGGCCGCCCCTATATCTGGGGCCTCGCCCTGGAGGGTCAACAGGGAGTCGAAACCGTGCTCAAGATGGTGCTGGCCGAGCTCGACCTGACGCTGGCGCTCTGTGGGTACACCGAGCCCAGCCAACTGGGCCCGGACGCGCTCTCTGAGACCCCGGACCTATCCCGGTAGGGGTTTCACTTAACTTTTTGGGTGGGGACGGGGTTGCTGGCGCCACTGGGTTGGCGGCCAAAAAGCACAAGACGTTTCACCCCTACCGGGATAGGTCCGGGCGGCGGTCAAAGGTCGCGTCGGGAGAAGGCTGCCGCAGCAATTGCGAGCACCCCCGCGGTGTAGATGAAGGCCCAGATGATTAGACCCGGGCTTGCCGCTTCGGAGCCGCCGAAGGGGCCCAGTTGGAGGACGACGCCGGTAAGGCCGGAGGTGTTGGAGATCAGGGCGTGCAGGCTGGCGGCGTAGAGGCCCTCGAAGGGGAGGACCCAACTGGCGGTGTGGCCGATCGAGTGCAGGGTGGCGGAGTTGATCGCGTGGCCGATCTGGGCCAGCAGGCCGGCGGTGAGGCCGGCGCCGTAGACCATGAAGACGACGATCCCCTGCGCCGTCACCGATAGGAAAGTCGAGACCAGCAGCGAGAGCGCGGCGACGATCGCCACCGCCAGCGCAAGGGCAAGGGCTGGGCCGAGCAGGTGGTCGGGCGCCCAGTGCCCGGCCTGCCAGGTGATCGCCAGCGCGGCCCCATAGACGGCGAGCACGTAGGCGGCGGCGAGGCCGGCGGCGGCGAGGTAGCGCGAGAGCATCAGCGTCGTGCGACCGATCGGCCGCACGACCAGCGGCTGCAGCAGGCCGCTCTCGGCGTCCCCGCGCACGATCCCCAACGTAAGGAATACGGCGAGCACCGAGCCGAGGAAGAGCGTGGTGAACATCGCCATGCCGAAGATCGTCGCGCCGGTGAAGGCCTTGGGATCGAGGATCTTCGCTTCGCCTTCCGCGAAGCCGCCGGCATCGCGGAAGGCGAAGTGGGCCCCGACCCCGTAGAGCGCTAGGAAGCCGAGCGAGAGCAGCAACACGGCGAGGAAGACGCGGCGGCGCAGGCCCTCGCGGAGGGCGTAGCCGATCACGGTTGAGACCGAACGCAGCATCGGCTCAGCCCGTCCGGCCCCGCACGGCCTCGAGGTAGACGTCCTCGAGCGTGCTGCTCAGCACCTCGACCCGGTGGATGCGCTCGCCCTCGGCGACAAGCCGCGCAACGATCTCCGGCGCCTGCTCGTGCCCGGCGCCCTCGAAGAGCCGAACCCCGTTCGCGGTCTCGACCTCGACCCCTCGCGGGCGCTCCAGGTCGACCGGGCGCCCCTCGCGGACCAGCTTTCCGTCGGCGATGATCGCCACCCGGTCGCAGACCAGCTCGACCTCGCTCAGCAGGTGCGAGTTGAGCAGCACGGCGACGTCGCGGCGGCGCAGCTCTTCGAGCAGGCCGCGGACGATCCGCCTGCCGACCGGATCGAGCGCGCTGGTCGGCTCGTCGAGCAGGAGCAACCGCGGCGATCCGACCAGGGCTTGGGCGATGCCCAGGCGCTGCTGCATCCCCTTCGACATCGTCTCTACCCGCGTGTCGGCGGCGTGACTCAGCTCGACCAGCGCGAGCAGCTCGGCGCGCTCGCTTGCTCCGCCGGCCGAGCCGCAGAGCCGCTGGTGCAGTTGCAACAGCTCCTCGGCCGAGCACCAGCCGGGGAAGCGGAAGAGCTCGGCGAGGTAGCCGATCGCGGCCCGCGCCGGGGGCGAACCGGCTGGCTGACCCAGCACCTCGACGCTGCCGCCGCTGGGCCTTACCAACCCGCAGGCGATCTTGGTCAGGGTCGACTTGCCGGCCCCGTTGGGCCCGAGTAGGCCGAGCAGCTCGCCCGCACCGACCTCGAGATCGACCCCAACCAGTGCTTCCTTGCCGCGGTAGGACTTGCGTAGGGCGCGGGCGGCGAGGACCGCCGCCACTAGGCCGGCGTCTCGATCTTGGGGAAGAGCGGCGGCACCCGCTCGACGCTCTGGCCGCCCGGGCGCGAGCCAAGTTCGGCGAGAGCGCTGCCCTCTTCGGCGAGCGCCGCGAGCAGGGTCTCACTCGTCTGCGGCAGGTATGGAACGAGCAGCAGCGTCGTCACCCGCAGCCCCTCGACCAGGTTGTAGAGAACCTCGTCGAGGCGCTCGGGATCGGCCTCGTCCTTGGCCAGCACCCAGGGCTGCGTCTCCTCGACGTAGCGGTTGAGCCGCCGCACCAGCGTCCAGGCCACCTCCAGCGCTTGGGTCAGCTCAGCCCGGTCGAGCAGCTCGCTGAAGCGGGGCACGACGCCTTCGAAGTCCTCGGCGAGCACGGCGTCGACGGCCGCCACCGGCACCGTGCCGGCGCGGTAGCGCTCGACCATCGCCAGCACGCGGCTGGCGAGGTTGCCGTAGTCGTTGGCGAGCTCGGTCTCGTAGCGGGACTCGAAGCCGGCGGTCGAGATCGAGCCGTCCTGGCCGAAGCTGACCTCGCGGAAGAGGTAGAAGCGCAGCGCGTCGGCGCCGAATCGGTCGATCACCTCGAAGGGGTCAAGCACGTTGCCAAGCGACTTCGACATCTTCTTCTCGCCCATCAGCAGGTAGCCGTGAATCGTCATCCGCTGCGGCGGCTCGAGGTCGGCGGCGAGGCACAGCGCGGGCCAGATCACCGCGTGGAACTTGAGGATGTCCTTGGCCAGCACGTGCAGGGTCGCCGGCCAGTAGCGCTCGCTCAGGTCCTCGCCCTCGCGGGCGAAGGTCAGCGCCGTGACGTAGTTGAGCAGCGCGTCAAACCAGACGTACATCCGCTGCTCGGGATCCCAGGGCAGCGGCAGCCCCCATTTCAGCGTCGGCCGCGAGAGCGATACGTCTTCGAGGCCGCCCTTGATGAAGGAGACCGCCTCGTTGCGGCGGAAGTCCGGGACGACGAAGTCGGGCCGCGCCGCATACAGCTCTTCGAGCTGGGCCTGGAAGGCGGAGAGGCGGAAGAACCAGTTCTCCTCTCGGACCTTCTCCAACGGGATCTCGTGGATCGGGCAGGTGTTGCCGGGCCCGAGCTCGCGCTCGGTCTTGAAGTCGGCGCAGCGCGGGCAATACCAGCCTTCGTAAGTGCCCTTGCTGACCCAGCCGTTGTCGTAGACCCGCTGGATGATCTCCGCCACCTTCGCCTCGTGCCGCGGGTCCGAGGTGCGGATGAAGAAGTCATTGGTGGCACCGATGATCGGCCCCAACGCCTCGAACTTGGCCGCGTTGCGATCGGCCAGCTCCTGCGGCGAGATCCCCTCCCGCTCCGCCGCCGTCTCGATCGGCTCCCCATGCTCATCGGTGCCGGTGAGGAAGAAGACATCCTCTCCCCGCTGGCGCATGTGCCGAGCCAGCACGTCGGCAGCCATCGTCGAATACGCGTGCCCGAGATGCGGCTCCGCGTTGACGTAATAGATCGGGGTGGTTATGAAGAAGCTTTTGTCTTCAGCCATGCGGCTCGCACGCTAGCAACGCGGGCTTCGACTGAAATCCATCCACAAACGAGCGCGATCGCTCAAACTCAACCATTTGCTTTGCGTAGCTCGACTTCACAGCTACTCAATGCAGCCGCCCTAACGGACGCATTCTCAGAGATATTGCCTATCAGTGCCTTTGCAACAGCTGGCACTGTCGGCTCAGCATCCAGCTCCTTTGCAGCGTGATCAATCTTGATCCCACGACACATCCCGCGAGCCCACTCTTCCATTGCTTTTGCATCTTCGGAGTCAATGAACCGACCGGAAAGACCACTATGCGTCACGTTTTCTTTGACCTCCTCCTTGAGCCACTGAACTCCAAGTGTTAACCATCACTCCCAAGCCCTAACGACGCGGCTCGCGGCCCGTAAGCGCTCGGTAGAGATCGTTCGCACGAGTGCCGGTGAGGGCGGCGACGACGCTGGCGGCGGCACGGGGGCGGGCGCCGGACTGGACCAGGTGGCGGAGGGCGTCGACGGCGAAGCCGACGTCGCGGTCGTGCTCCTCGGCGGCGGCGGGGGCGATCACGAGGACGATCTCGCCCTTGACGTCGCCGCGGAAGCGGCGGGCAAGTTCGGCCAGGGAGCCGCGGGAGACTTCCTCGTGCATCTTGGTCATCTCGCGACAGACAGCGGCGGGACGGTCGGGGGCGATTGCCGCCAGCGCCGCCAGCGACTCCCCCACCCGGCGCGGCGACTCGAAGGCGATCACGGTCTCGGCCGAGCGCAGCACGCGCTCCATCTCGCCCGAGCGCTTCGGCAGGAAGCCCTCGAAGCGCCAGCGGTCGGTGGGCAGGCCGGAGGCGACCAGGGCCACCGGCACCACCGAGGGGCCGGGCAGCACGGTGATGTCGAGGTCGCGTTCGATGCAGCGGCGGATCAGCTTGTAGCCGGGGTCCGAGACTGCGGGCATGCCGGCGTCGGAGACGAGGGCGACGATGTCGCCGCGCTCGATCCGTTGCGCCAGCTCGGTCGCCCGTGGCCCTTCGTTGCCCTCGTGGTTGGAGATCAGCGGCGGCGCCGGGCGGATGCCGAGCTTGTCGAGCAGGCCACCCGTCCTGCGCGTGTCCTCGCAGGCGATCCAGTCAGCGGCGACGAGCGCTTCGCGGACCCGCACCGTGATGTCATCGAGGTTTCCGATCGGGGTCGGGCAGACGATCAGCTCGCCGGGCATCAGCCCTGCCCCTGCTCCAGCTCGATCCGCGCCATCGCGGCGGCGCCGATCATGCCGGCGTCCGAGCCGAGCTCGGCCGCGACCACGGGGATCTTCTTCATCGGCGGCAACGCCCGCTCCGCCAGCACCCGCCGGGCAGGATCGAGCAGCAAGTCGCCGGCGGCGATCACGCCACCGCCGATGACGAAGACTTCCGGCTCGAAGATGTTGGCGAAGCTGGTCAGGGCGACGCCGAGCCGCGAGCCGATCAGGTCGAAGACGCCGCGCGCGGTCGCGTCGCCGGAGAGCGCCACCTCAGTGACGACCTTGCCGTCGATCGTCTCGCCGTCAGCGAGCATCGCGCCGAGGGCGGAGTCGGGCTCGCGCTCGGCGGCTGCCCGGCCCTCGCGGCCCAGCGCCGTCCCGGAGGCCAGCGTCTCGACGCAGCCGCGCCCCGGGCAGTTGCCCTGACAGGGCGGCCCGTTCATGTCGATCACCGTGTGGCCGAGCTCGGACCCGGCGCCGGTGGAGCCACGGAAGATCTCGCCGTTCAAGATCAAGCCCCCGCCGATCCCGGTGCCGATCGTCAGCATCACCGCGTTTTCAGCGCCTCGCGCCGCTCCGTAGAGGTGCTCGGCCAGCGCCGCCACGGTGGCGTCGTTGTCGACGAAGATCGGCAGGCCGGTACGCTCGCCGATCAGGTCGCGGATCGGCAGGTTCTCCAGCGGCAGGTTGACCGCGGAGACCGCGATCCCCTTGTCGTGGTTGATCGTCGCCGGAATGCCGAGGCCGACCGCCGCGGCGCCGGGGCACTTCCCCCGCGCCTCTTGGATCTCGCGCACCAGCAGCTCGACCAACTCGTCCCCGGTATGACCCGTGGAGGCCTCGCGGCTCTCCCAGAGCACCTTCGAATCGGGATCGAGGACGCCGAGCAGCATCTTCGTGCCGCCCAGGTCAACGCCGATGATTTCCCCTGCACTCATACGAGCTTCAGGGCAGGGTAGAGGCGGGCGACCGCGGGCATCGGCATGATTCCCGGCAGTCTTTCATGGCCGACAATGGCGAGCAGCAGCCCTCCGGGCCGCCCGAGTACAAGGTCTACCGGTCCCGGAAGGGCCGCTTGTCCGGGTTGCGGTCCCCAGATCTCTCAGGACTCAGGGAGCGGACCCCGCGCGCGCCGAAGTGGTGGCGGCGCGACAAGGAGCCGAAGCCCGAGCGCACCGGGCCGCCCCGCCGCTGGACCGCCAAGCGAGTGCTCAAGTGGGTCGGGATCGCCGCCCTGGGCTGGATCGTGCTCAGCTTCCTCGCCTTCGCCGTCTCCGCCCAGCTGCAGTCCTTCAAGCTCTCCAGCGAAGCCAAGGACGCCCTGCACGGCAACCCCTTCCTGCTGCCCAGCGCCCAGACGATCCTCGTCCTCGGCACCGACGCGCGGCCGCCCGACACCAAGGGAACCGGCGCACCCTCGCAGAAGTGCTTCGAACAGCAGGCCCACGGCGACGCGCCGCACGACGGCTGCGAAGACGGGCAGTTCCGCGCCGACACCCTGATGCTGATCCGCGCCGGCGGCGGCGCCTTCCGCAAACTCTCGATCCCGCGCGACAGCTACGCAGAAATCCCCGGCCAGAGCCCTCAGAAAATCAACGCCGCCTTCGCCTTCGGCGGCGCCAAGGCCCAGATCGAAGCGGTCGAAAACTTCCTCAACATCCAGATCGACCACGTGGCGATCGTCGACTTCACCGGCTTCGAAGACCTGATCGACGCCGTCGGCGGGATCGAAGTCGACGTCCCACACAAGCTCTGCGCCGACATCTCCGGCGGCGCCGGCGGCGGCCAGGGCGGCGTCACCCTGCGCCTGCACAAGGGCGAGAACACGCTCGACGGTGAAAAGGCCCTCGCCTACTCGCGGGTGCGCGAGCCGAGCGAATGCCCCGGGCCCGGCAAGAGCGCCTACTCGTTCGGCTACAACGACTTCCAGCGCGCCCAGGCCCAGCAACGCGTAATCAACGGGATCAAGAGCCGGCTCACCGACCCGCTGCGCCTCCCCTACAACTTCATTCACGGCCCGATCATCGGCTGGGAGGCGCCCAAAGCCTTCGTCAGCGACATGGGCTTCCTGACCATGCCGCAGCTGATCCTCTCGGCTGCGATCGGCGGCAGCGCCCCGACCGACGTCCTCTGCGCCGGCGCCCACTCGGGCTGCGAACTCGACGGCCCCGAAGGCAGCGTCGTCGTGCCGGAGGCGACCCGGCGCCGCGCCGTGCACCACCTGCTCAACGGCTAGCGTCGCCGACTGAACAGTTGACCCCCCAAAAGCGGGGGCAAATCGTTCAGTCGCTGGTCGTCGAGGCCTTGGGCTTCGCGTCGCCCGAAGACTTCGAGTCGCTCGACTTGGACTCGCTGGAGCCCTCAGACGACCCTTTGGACTCGCCGGAGCCCTCGGAGGAGCCGCCGTTGGCGGCGGCGCCCTTCTTCTTCTTGCCGTAGTCGGTGTTGTAGAAGCCGGAGCCCTTGAAGTGGACGGCAACGGGGTGCAGGACGCGCACCGCGGGAGCGCCGCACTCCTGGCACTCGGTCAGCGCCTCGTCGCTCATCTTCTGGATCACATCGAAGACGTGGCCGTTCTCGCATTTGTACTCGTAGATAGGCACGGGCTGCGGGATTATCGCAGCCGGTACGGTTCTGGCCATGTCGACCGCCGAGCAGGGAGCGCCGCAGACAGACGTCTCGATGGAGGAGATCGTCGCCCTCTGCAAGCGGCGCGGCTTCGTCTTCCCCTCCTCGGAGATCTACGGCGGGCTCGGCTCGACCTACGACTACGGCCACTACGGCGTGCTGCTGAAGAACAACGTCAAGGCCGAGTGGTGGCGGGCGATGCTGCAGGAACGCGACGACATCGTCGCGCTCGACTCGGCGATCCTCCAGCACCCGCGGGTCTGGGAGGCCTCGGGCCACCTCGAGGGCTTCACCGACCCGCTGGTCCAGTGCCTGGGCAAGTGCAAGCGGCGCTGGCGCGAGGATCACCTGCGCGAGGCGGTCGAAGCCGAAGGCGGCGACCCCAACGCCGAGCTGCGCTGTCCCGAGTGCGGCGGCGAGCTCTCCGAGCCGCGCCAGTTCAACCTGATGTTCGAGACCCACATCGGCCCGGTCGCCGGCGAGGGCTCGGAGGTCTACCTGCGCCCGGAGACCGCCCAGGGCATCTTCATCAACTTCAAGAACGTGCTCAGCTTCGCCCGCAAGAAGCCCCCCTTCGGCATCGCCCAGATCGGCAAGTCCTTCCGCAACGAGATCACCCCGGGCAACTTCATCTTCCGCACCCGCGAGTTCGAGCAGATGGAGATGGAGTTCTTCGTGCCGCCGGCCGAAGCCGAGCGCTGGTACCGCGAGTGGATCGAGCTGCGCGAGCGCTGGTACACCGACCTCGGCATCCGCCCCGACTTCCTCCGCGTCCGCTCCCACGACGCCGACGAGCTCTCCCACTACTCCTCGGGCACCAGCGACGTCGAGTACCTCTTCCCGATCGGCTGGTCGGAGCTGGAGGGAATCGCCAACCGCGGCGACTTCGACCTCACCCAGCACGCCAAGTTCAGCGGCGAGAAGCTCGAGTACTTCGACCAGCAGACCAAAGAGCGCTATGTCCCCCACGTGATCGAGCCCGCCGCCGGCGCCGACCGCGCCACGCTCGCCTTCCTCGTCGACGCCTACGAGGTCGAGGAGGTCGAGGGCCGCCAGCGCACCGTGCTGCGCCTCCACCCCCGCCTCGCCCCCAACAAGGCGGCCGTCCTCCCCCTCGTCTCCAAGGACGGCCTGCCCGAGAAGGCCCGGCCGATCTTCGAAGAGCTGCGCACGCGGATGCCGACCGAGTTCGACGAGGGCGGCTCGATTGGCAAGCGCTACCGCCGCCAGGACGAGATCGGTACCCCCTGGGGCATCACCGTCGACCACCAGACGATGGAAGACGACACCGTCACCCTGCGCGACCGCGACTCACTGGAGCAAACCCGAGTCCCAATCGCCGGCCTCGCCGACGACCTCGTCGCCCGCCTGGCCCAGCCCTGGCGCAGCCCGAAGCTCGGCTGATCGGGCCTCAGTCGTTTGGGGAAGGGCGATCCGGCATCCAGACCCGGCGCAGAGGAATCGCCTGCTTGGCTTCGTCGGGCAGCTGCGGGTAGTGAGCGAGGATGAGCTCGATCAGATCGTCAGGTCCAATCAGCCTCATATTGGGCATGCCTCGCGCCGCCTGCTCGGCCTGCGGGGTATAGCCGCTGACGGCGATGAAGACGCCAAGCTCAGATCCAGCAAGAGTGCCGTTCAGGGCCTGGACTTCGCTGGGCCCCGATTTGCCAGTTCCCGACTTGCATTGGACCTTGAGGAGTGGCGGCTTGATGCCGAGCGGGTCTTCGGTCGCCAGGATGTCGATGCCGCCATCGGCACCCGGCGAACTGACGCGAACCGAGTATCCGAGTGCCTCGAACAACCACCCGCAGAAGCGCGCGAACCCATGCCCCTTCAATGTCGAGTTGAAAGTCTTGAGGAGGAAATCGCCAGTGAGAGCGCCGATCCGTTCGACATCCGGCTCATCCTCGGAAACCGGTTCTATGTCTCCCGCATCCGCCACGGTAGGCGCTGTGTCCCCGCCTGCCCTGGATTCCCCATCGAGTCGTGAGAGCAGCTCTTCGCGGTGCTCCTTGATCGTGAAGACCGACAGGGCCGAGCCAACCTCATAAAGACACCCGGTAGAGAATTCGTCACGTGGAAGTTCGGTCTTCAACCATTCGACCGGCCGGCGATTCGGATACCGCCCCGAGGTTCCCGGTGCATAGTCATAGTCACCCACTATGCGCCCGATATTGATCGTGCGATCCGACTTTCGCGAGTAGACGACGAGCTCGCCGACCTGCATTACATAGCGGAAGCGGAGTAGCTGGCCGGCTGCATTTGCTACCCACGCCTCGCTCCGGTCTGGAAAGCTCTCGCGCAACCTTGCCTTGAATCGGTCGCGGTCCTCTGGGAGATCCGTGAGATCGCCAGCGTCAGGCCAACCGATGGCAATCATTCGCTCGCCCAGAAAATCGTGGGGACCCCGGTGATGAATTCCCCAGAGCGTGTCCTGATTCATGCCCCGATCCTATGGGGTACGGCAGGTTTTCCCCGCCATTGGCCGCAATCCGTGTGCTTACGCTCCGCCCTCAATCAAACCGATCACGTTGCCCTCCGGATCTTTGAACTGGCCGAGGACCATGCGGCCCATGATCGTCTCGGGGCCCATCACGCGGGTGCCGCCCAGGGACTCGGCCTTGCTCAGGGCTTGCTCGACGCTGGGAACTTCGACGTAGAAGGTGACGTGGCCCTCATAGCCGTCGGGGCCCTGGCCGATGCCGCCACCGAGGCCGATGCCTTCGGCGTTGCTGTTGGCTTCGCGGTCGACGAGGCCGTACTTCATCTCGTTCTCGGCGTTGACGTCCCAATCGAATAGATCGGCGTAGTAGCTCTGCAGCTTCTCGCCGTCCTTGCCGACGATCTCGAAGTGGACCACTGGCTGTCCCATCTCAATCTCCTCCTGTTGGTTCCTAGGCGCTTGCCATGAACCGTTCCACATCCGCCGCGTCGGCCGCGAGCGCGGCGGTGACCTGCTTGCCGATCCGGCCCAGTGGCTCGATCGTGACCTTGCCGCGGTTGAGCTTCCAGGTGCCGACGGCGCGGCCCTTGACCATCGCGAAGGGCCGGAAGATGCCGTTCAGCGTCACCAGGTGGGTGTGGGGACCCAGGATCAGCTCGCGCGAGGCCCAGCCGAGCAGCAACGGGTCGAAGGCGCCGAGCAGGCGCGGTCCCGGCACCTCCGCCACCGGCGGAGAGGTGGCGAGGTGAACGAGGCCGTCGTCGCGCTCGACCAACTCCGAGGCGATCGCGGCGAGCCCGGCGCGGGCATCGCGCAGCGGCAGCCCGGCCCAGCGCGCCAGGTCCCGGTCGTCCGCCGGCGCGTGGCCGACCAGGTAGCGACGAGCCAGCTCGGCGAGTGCAGTGTCGCGATCGACCTTCGGTTGCCGCCCCAGCCAGTCAACGACAAGGACGTAGGCGTGGTCCTTGCCGACCATTGGCCCGCGCACCGCAACGCCCCGCACCGCGGCAAGAAAGAGCAGGTGGACCAGCGCCTGCCCCGCGGTGGGAATACCGGCCGAGTCGAGACGCTCGCGCAGCTGGTGCCGGGTGAGCGGCCCCTCCTTGGCCAAGCTCCGCTCGATCGTCTTCACCGCCTTCTCCCCTTGCTGCGTGGTGACTCCCTCCTGGCGGAGGCGGCGGCTGCACGACGTCAAGAGCGGCGGAGTCGTCAGCATTTGCAGCCACGGGTAGTCCTCGCTGCGAACCAGATGGAGGGTCCCACGGTTAAGCCAGGTGATCAGCAGCGAGCGCTCCTCGCTCAGGGCTCGGTCAACGTCGGCCGCCGTCAGGCCCTCGCTGCGGGCCCTGATCGCCAGCCGCGCGCCTCGTGGATCCTGACCCTGCGCGGCAAGCAACCGGCCGACCACGCCCACGGCGTCGTGCTCAGTCGGCCCGGCAAGACCCTGGGCGACGAACCGTTCGGCAAAGATCGATGCAGTCGGCACGGCGAGATGATCGCGCCTGCCAGAGCGCCGTGCCAGCCCCTCGTGCCTATTTGACGGCGAGTAGGTCGATCACGAAGATCAACGTTTCATTCGGCCCGATCACCGGTGGTGAGCCCTGTGCGCCATAGGCAAGGTTCGGGGGGATGATCAGCTCGCGCCGGCCGCCGACCTTCATCCCTTCGATGCCCTTTTCCCAGCCCGGGATCACTCCGCCGGCACCGAGGGTGAGAGGGAAGGGTTCGTTGCGGCTCCAGGAGGAGTCGAATTCTTCTTCGCTTTCGTAACCCACGCCGACGTACTGGACCAGCACTTCGTCCCCAGCTTTCGCAGCCTTGCCGCTGCCCTTTTCGATTTCCTTGATTTCGAGCTGCTTCGGCGGCGGCCCGCTTGGAACCGTCACCTTGGGCTTGGTCTTTTCGCCGCCGGAGCTCTGCTTTTCGGCACTTTCACCGGATTCGGCAGGGCTCTTTTCGCTCGATTCAGTGCTCGTCGCGGTCGATTCGCTCGAGCTCGAGGAGTCGTCGCTGCTGCCGCAACCGGCAACGATGAGAGCAAGACACGCAACAAGGAGGAGGGCCAAACGCTTCACGGCGGAAGATCCTACGCAACGCCGCGGCAGCTGGCGCTCACCTTCAGCGCTTCCCCGTCATCGAGTTCCAGGCGCGCCGGAAAAAACCCGGGCGTCCGGCGACGAGATCGGCCGGGTCGACCGCGAGCGATCCCGGGTTGGCGTCGGGCGCCGCCAGCTTCGCCGCCTCGGCCGCGTCGATCTTCAGCACAACCCCGCGCTCGTAGATCTGCCCCACCTCCGGAGCGTCGACGAAACGGTGGCCGCCGGGCCCGGCGGTGGTGTCGAAGACGATCCCGTCGAACATGTCGAGGTTGGGCGCCGAGAGCACTCGCACCACGCGGCCGAGGTTCTCGCCATCGCTTGAGTAGACCGGCACGCCTTTCGCAACCGCGAGGTATGAGGTGGGCTCGCCGAGATCCTCCATCGCGACGAGCATATCCATACCCAATGCCGCCCCGGCGATCCCAAGGCGGGCTATGCTCGCTCGGAAGGCCAACGGACGAACTAGGAGGAGACGATGGCGATCGGGCTGCGCATGAAGATCGACGGTGGCACGCAGGAGATGTACGACGCGATCGACGCAAAGATCGGCGTCCAGACGGACCCGCCCGAAGGCCTAATCCTCCACTCGGCCGGGCCGATCGAGGGCGGCTGGGGGATCATCGACTTCTGGGAGTCCCGCGATCACTTCGACCGTTTCGCCGAGAGCCGACTCGGACCGACGATCGCGAGCCTCGGCGACGAAGGTCCCGGTGGCCCACCGGACATCAAGGAGTTCCCCGTTCACAACATCATCAAGCCGTAGGCGTCCACGAAGGTGGGACTCAACCTCGCATCGCTGCTGACCGAGAGTGCTTCGCGGACTCCGGACCTGCCGGCGATCCGGCTCGGTGAGGTCGAGCTGAGCTACGGCGAGCTGGACGAGCGCAGCGCCCGCCTGGCGGCTCTGTTGGGCGAGAAGGGCATCGGCCCCGGCGACCGCGTCGGCGTGATGCTGCCCAACGTCCCCGAGTTCCCGATCGCCTACTACGGCGTGCTGCGCGCCGGCGCCGTCGTCGTGCCGATGAACGTGCTTTTGAAGCGCCGCGAGATCGCCTTCTACCTAGAGGACTCGGGCTCGAAGCTGCTGCTCGCCTGGCACGGCTTCTGCGCCGAGGCGCGCGAGGGCGCTGCCGACGCCGAGGCCGAGCTGATCGAGGTCGAGCCGGCGGGCTTCGCCGAGTTGCTGGCTACGCACGAGCCGGTCGCGGGACTGCACGAGACCGACGAGGAGGACACCGCGGTGATCCTCTACACCTCGGGCACGACCGGTAAGCCCAAGGGAGCCGAGCTGACCCACCTCAACCTCTTCCGCAACGCCGACGTCTCCAGCCGCACCACCTCGGAGATCTCCGAGGGCGACGTCGTCCTCGGCGCCCTCCCCCTCTTCCATTCCTTCGGGCAGACGGTGAGCATGAACGCGTCGCTGATGACAGGCGCCTGCCTCACCCTGGTCCCCAGGTTCGACCCCGGCGAGGCGCTGGCGACGATGCAGCGCGACGGCGTCACCCACTTCTACGGCGTGCCGACGATGTACGGGGCGCTGCTGCACCACCCCGAGCGCGGGAGTTTCGACACCTCCTCGCTGCGCATCTGCATCACCGGCGGCGCCTCGATGCCGGTCGAGGTGCTGCGCGGCTTCGAAGAGGCCTTCGGGGCAAAGGTGATGGAGGGCTACGGCCTCTCGGAGACCTCGCCGGTCGCCTGCTCCAACCACCCGGACAAAGAGCGCAAGGCGGGCTCGATCGGCACCCCGATCGAGGGGGTCGAGATGCGGGTCGTCGACGAGAACGACGAGCCGGTCGCCCAGGGCGAGGTCGGCGAGATCGTGATTCGCGGCCACAACATCATGAAGGGCTACTGGCAGCGCCCCGACGCGACCGAGGAGGCGATGCGCGGCGGCTGGTTCCACAGCGGCGACATGGCCCGCACCGACGAGGACGGCTACTTCTACATCGTCGACCGCAAGAAGGACCTGATCATCCGCGGCGGCTACAACGTCTACCCGCGCGAGGTCGAGGAGGTGCTCTTCGAGCACCCGAAGATCCGCGAAGCGGCGGTGGTCGGCGTCCCCCACGACGAGTGGGGCGAGGAGATCGGCGCCGCGGTCGTCTGCCGCGAGGGCGAGGAGCTGGCGCCCGAGGAGGTCAGCGCCTACGTCAAGGAGCGCATCGCCGCCTACAAGTACCCGCGCTTGGTCTGGTTCCTCGACGACCTGCCCAAGGGGCCCACCGGCAAGATCCTCAAGCGAGAGATCGAGACGCCGGCTTCTGTGACGAACTCACCCTGACTGTCCTGGCTGACCAGCCAGTTTGACGGTAACCTCAGCGGCAGCCGCCTGCTGACCAGCAAAGGAGAGAGATGAGCGTCGCATCGCAGAGCCTGATGGACAACGTCACCTACGAGGATCTCTACAAGCGCTGGGAGCACGGCAACTGGAGCGCCTACGACATCGACCTCTCCGCCGACAAGGCCGGCTGGCAGAACCTCAGTGACATCCAGCGACGCTCGGCGATGTGGATCTACTCGATGTTCTTCTATGGCGAGGATCGCGTCGCCGACACCCTCGCCCCCTACATCACCGCCGCCCCGACCGAGGAGCAGTCCTACTTCCTCGCCACCCAGCAGGTCGACGAGGTGCGCCACTCGATCTTCTTCCATCGCTTCTTCAAGGAGGTGATCGGCGTCGGCGGCGATTCGATCGAGCAGACCCTCTCCGCCACCCTGCCGCAGCTCAATTGGGGCTACCGCGGCATCTTCGACCGCCTCGACGTGATGGCCGAGGAACTGCGCAAGGACCGCTCGCTGCCCAAGTACGCGCAGGCGATCACGCTCTACCACCTGATCGTCGAGGGCTCGCTGGCCCAGCCTGGCCAGCACTTCATCGAGGACTTCTTCGCCTCCGAAGACACGATGCCCGGCTTCAGCTCCGGCATGGCCAACGTCTCGCGCGACGAGCAGCGCCACATCGGCTTCGGCGTCAAGGTCCTCTCCGAGCTGCTGGGCGAAGGCACGCCCGGCTGGGAGGAGAACCGCGCCGCCGTGGTCGAGCTGCTGCGCGAAGTCCTGCCCTACGGCCCGGCGGTCTTCTACCCGCCCAACTTCGACCGCGAGTACACCGAGTGCTACGGCTTCTCGCTCGAGGACATCTTCGGCTTCGGCCTCAAACTGATCCGCCAACGCTGGCGCACGATCGGCTACCCAACCGAGGAGATGCCGCCCGGCGTCTTCCCCTTCGACCCCGAGGCCTCGGCCGAGGACGTCGCCAAGAACCAGGTCAAGCTGATGGAAGCCGGCATCCTCGGCCCGCCCGAGGCGGTTCCGCAGGCCGATCCCGAGATGCAGCGCCTCTACTTCGACGTGGTCAAGCGCGCCGCCAACCCCAAGGCTGCCAACGGCTCCCCTCTCGTCTATCAGTGGCGCTTCACCGACGCCGACCCCTGGCACGTAGTGATCGACAACGGCTCGACCCGGGCGGAACCTGGCGAGGCGCCGAATCCGACGCTGACGCTGGAGGCCAAATGGGCGGACTTCGTCGGCATGAGCAAGCCTGACGCCAACCCGCTGAAGATGGTCCTCACCCGTCGCATCCGTCCCCGCGGCTCGATCCGCGAGATCGCTCGCATGCGCAAGGTCTTCGGCTAGGAGACCGGCGGGCGGGCTTCGTCCCAGGGGCGCTCGGCCTCGAGCTGGCCGGCGAGGGAGAGCAGGGTTGCCTCCTCGCCGGGGCGGCCGATGACCTGGACGGCTAGCGGCATGCCGTCGGCGGCGAAGCCGGCCGGGACCGACATCGCCGGGTTGCCGAGATGGTTCCAGGGCACGCAGTAGGGATAGAAGCGGCTCATGCCGAGCACGGTGCGCAGGGCGCCCTGGCCCTCCCAGCGGCGGATCGGCAGCGCCGTGCCGCCCATCACCGGCGTGATCAGGAGGTCGAAGGAGTCGAAGAGCGCGTTGACGCGGGCGACGTCGGCCTCGCGGCCGCGCAGGGCGCGCTCGTAGATCCCGTCGGGGATCGCGCGACCCAGCCGGCCGAAGCCGCGGGTGCGCCGTTCCAGCCGCTCGGGATGCGGCACTTCGGCGACGGTGTCGGCGACCCCGCGCAGGAAGCGCGGCGTGATGTTGTTGCCGATCCCAGCCCAGGCGGGATCCTGCTGGGCGACCTCGTGGCCGAGCGAGCGCATCAGCTCGGCCGCGTCGAAGACGGCCTGCTTGACGTCGTCCGAGACGATCGGCGGCGCGGCGGCGCGCGGCGCCAGGGTCGAGTAGGCGACCCGCAGCTTGCCGGGCGGCGTCTTCGCCGACTCGACGAAGGGCCGCTCGGGCGGCGGCGGCGCGCCGGGCTCCGAGGAACCGCCCGAGGTGATGTCGAGCCAGAGCGCCGTGTCGAGCACGTTGCGGCTGAGGCAGCCGAGCACGGCGAGCCCGTGCCAGCCGTCCTCGAGCGGCGCCAGGGAGATCCGGCCGCGTGAAGGCTTCAGCCCGAAGAGGCCACAGGAGGCGGCCGGCAGGCGGATCGAGCCGCCACCGTCGCCGGCGGAGGCGATCGGCACCAGTCCGGCGGCCACGGCCGCGCCAGACCCGCCACTCGACCCGGCCGGGCTGCGCTGCAGGTTCCAGGGGTTGCGGGTGACGCCGTAGGTGGCCGACTCGGTGAAGCCACAGATCGCCAGCTCGGGCAGCTGCGTCAGGCCGACGACGATCGCGCCCGCCTCGCGCAGCCGGCGAACCATCTCGCAGTCGGCGCTCGCCGGCTCGGTGAAGGCGTCGGTGCCGTGCATGTTGACCTCGCCGACCACGTCGACTTCGTCCTTGATCGCGATCGGCACCCCGAGCAGCGGCCGCTCATCCCCGCCCTTCAGCCGCGCTTCGGCCTGCTCGGCCTCGAGCAGCGCCCGCTCGTCGAGCACCTTGCGGAACGAGTTCAGCTGCGGGTCGAGGCGAGCGATCCGGTCGAGGCAGAGCTGAACGAGCTCTTTCGGCGAGGCCTCGCCGGCCCGCACCATCTCCGCCTGCTTCGCCGCGCCCACAAAAGCGAGATCGTCACTCATACCGCCAGCGTATTGCCCAGCCCGTCGCAGTTGTCTGCACATAGCATTCGTCTCGTGTCCGACAAGGCCAATACCGCCTACAGACTCGCCGGCATTTCACCTGAGGCCTATCGTCATCCGCTCGACCGGGCAGCCACCGCCGCGTTGCAGCGCATTCCACATTTCGACAGCGTCATGCGGCGGCTTCTCGGGCTTGGCGTCGATCGGATTGCCCGGGCCAGCCTCATGGCCGGAGCGGTGCGACTCGGCGAGAACCAGCTTCCCCATGTCTGGCGACTACACGAGGCCGTTTTCGAAGCCCTCGATGTGGATGACGTACCCGAGCTCTATCTGCAGCAGGATCCGACGGTAAATGCAATGGCTGGTGGCACTCTGCGGCCGAAGATCGTGGTCAATTCCCGCTTGATCGATGTCCTGGATGAAACGAGCCTGAAGGCCATCCTCGGTCACGAGGCCGCCCACGTCCACTGCAATCACGTCCTTTATGGAACCGTGTTGGGTTACCTGGGCAGATTCGCCGCCGCGACGATGCCCGCCGCACTTGCCGGCCTGCCGGTATTGGCGATCTCTCATGCTCTGCTCGGCTGGTCGAGGGCAGCCGAGTTCAGCTCCGACCGCGGCGCCGCCCTCGCCACCAGAGACCCCGACTCGGTTTGCCAGGCGCTGATGACGATAACGGCGGGAACCGCAGCCCAACACCTCAATCTCGATGCGTTCGTCGACCAAGGTTTGGAATACGAAGCCGACGGCTCCAGCACGATCCGCCGCCTGGCAGATATTCAGTCCACGCATCCCTTGACCATCCGTCGAGTTCAAGCCCTCCTGGACTGGGTCGGCTCCGGCGAATACGAGCGCCTAATCGCAGGCGACTACATCAAGCGCGGCGAAGAGGGCGTCTTCCGCGACGAGGTCGACCAGGCGGCCCAGCGCTACGCCGAACAACTCGATCGCCTTGCGCTCGACAGCGACGAATCGCTCGACGAAATGGACGATGAAATGGGCGCTTGGCTCGAGAGGACAGACGCCCAAGACCTCGGCGACGACCCTAGCAACGCCCTTGACTGATCAACGACACAAGGCTTGGGAGTCTTGCACCGAGCTCCGCCCGTCGTGGTTACTACGTCGAAGTCCGAGATGACACCAGCGCGGTAGCGGCGCTGACGAAGAGTAGAACCGCGCTCAGAAAGCAGATCAGTGCTGCGATCCCGATGCCCGCGATCACGAGGATCACTCCGATGATCAGTGCGCCCACGGCAAATACCCCGCGCAGAAATGCTTTCCTCGCGCGGCGGCCACCCTCCGCGACGATGCGTGTGGTGAACTCGGCGGTCTGCTTCGTCACGTTTGAAGCCGTTTTCACTGCGGCGGTCTGGGCCGGACTTGACAGGCCTCGAAACGCAGCGTTGATCTCGCTGCGCGTCCGCGCGACCAATATCTGTGCCTCCGCGGTTTTGTACTCCCCGCCGGTGATCCGACCTTCGTCGGATGCCTTCTTGAGAAGATCGACCGCTTCATCGCGGTCTTGCCGCGAGATGCGGCGCTCGGTCGACGGCGCGCTGACTGCAAGAGCAGGGAGATCAACAAAGACCTTGGTGATGTCATTCAGCGTCTTGGACGCTTCCACGAGACCGACGCGCGCCAATTCCTCGTCTGCACTCAGATTGCCCAGCGAACAGTGCATTTTGAGGCGGCGAATGGCGTCGTCGCGGTCGGCCGCAGAGGCACGAAGATCTCCATCACTGAGTTGACGGTTGCCAGAGTCCAGTCCTACCAGCGAGGCCTCTAGTTGTTGCCGATTTATCGCCAGGCGAATCTTCCGCAGTCGAAGCTGGAGCTCATCGTCGCCCCTGATGAAACCTTCCGCGGCAAGTTGCTTGGCGCGGGCCGTGGCGCGCTCGCGATCAAGGTCGGAGACGCGAGCATCGCCGGGTGGCTTCCGAAATCGATCAAGCATGCCGCGGCACCTTACCGTGTTGGTATCTGTTTGTTCCTCAAGCCAATCGAACACACTGTTCGTCCCCCCCCGTGACATACTTTCCGCGTGGAGGCGTCAGGCGAGTCCCTTGAGGGAGTTGAGCTTTTTGAGGTCTCCCGAGATCCTCGGACCGCCGCTCCAGACGCCGGTTTCGAGAGCGCCAATGTCTGCCGAGTCGCCGCGTTGTCCTCACTTCTAGGCGGCGACCAACGCGCTATCGAGGGACTGAGTGCTGAACTCGAACAACTCGGTTTTCCGCCTGGGCTGAGCACGGGCGAGCAGAACTGGCGCGATGTGGATCCTGTCGATCTTGTCTTTGGCCGTGGCTTTCAGGACTTCGCCACCGAGGGCGCCGAACGCGTGAGGCAATGGCACCGGATCACGGAAAACGACGATCCCCGAGCGGGCTTTGGATTCCTGGTCGAAGTCCTGGGAAGCCAACTCGAGCGTGAGTCGGCCGCAGCCAGCGCCGCGATATGGCGACTCCTGTCTCACTACCCGGGATCGACGAGGACGCTCCCTTCGAGGATGCGGTGGGCACGATGGGCCGAGCTGCTCATCGACACAGGCCCGGCGTGGCCCCTTGAGTTTCCCATTGGTCCGAGGGAAGGCTCCGAGGGACCTCGTTTCGTTGGCTGGGATGGTGAGAGCTGGGGTGCGGTCTTCAACCAAAACATGAGGGATATAGGCGACTCGACCGAAGAGGCGATCACCCTGCTCCTCCTGACTCGAATGCGGCTCGATCTTGCCCTGCGCTCTCCAGACCAAGTAACAAGGTCACTCGCGCACGCGGCTCTGGCGCCGGCGCCAGTCGATCATGCGCCCCCACCGGGCGAGCCTGTCGGTGAATCGGCCAGGGCCGAAGAGGTCTCAACGATGATCCACGGCACCTGGGGCTGGAAGGGAAGTTGGTGGCGGCCCGGCGGAGACTTCCACGAATTCATTCTCAAAGAGCACCGGCCCAATCTCTACAGCCGAGGCGGTCGATTCAGCTGGAGTGGCGCATACAGTGAGAATCAGCGCGAACGTGCGGCACGCGACTTCTTGGAATGGACCGAAGACCTCGCCCCGGGTGGCCTGCAGAGCGTCTTCGCGCATAGCTACGGCGGTGAGATCGCAGCGCGGGCACGGCTGGAGGGGACGCCGATTAAGGAGTTGGTTCTTCTCAGCGTCCCGGTCGGCGATCGCGTTGAAGCGGCGGCCGGCTTGCTTCCTCGCGTCGTCGACATCAGACTCGACTTCGATCCGGTCTTGGCCCTAGCCCGGAGTGGTCAGCGGCTGCCGTCCGCACCGAATACCACGGTGATTTTCCTCGGCTGGCGCCTGGGCCACAGCGCCTCTCACAGTGCGGCTGTGTGGAGTCAAGAGGATGTGGCGCGCCAAGCTGGGATCTAGTAAAGCTAAGGGGAGGAGGGCTCTGGCTCCGCGGCCCCGCTCTCGAAGCTGAGGTCGGGCAGCGCCCGATCGAGCCAGGAGGGCATCCACCAGTTCCAGCCGCCGAGCAGCTTCATCGCCGCCGGCACCAGGATCAGGCGGACCAGGGTCGCGTCGAGGGCGATCGCCACCGCGCAACCGAGGCCGAGCTCCTTGATCGAGGGCACACCGGTGAGGACGAAGACGGCGAAGACGCAGGTCATGATTAGCGCCGCCGAGGAGATCGTGCGGGCGCTGGTCGAGAGCCCTTCGGCGACGGCCCGTTCGTTGTCGCCGTGCTCGAGGTAGTGCTCGCGGATCCGCGACATCAGGAAGACCTCGTAGTCCATCGAGAGGCCGAAGACGATGGCGAAGATCAGCGGCACGTTGATCGTGTCCAGCGCGCCCTGGTTCTCGAAGCCGAGCAAGCTGTCGAACCAGCCCCACTGGAAGATCGCGACGAGGACGCCGAAGGCCGCCCCGATCGACAGCAGGTTCATCAGCACCGCCTTCAGCGGCAACAGCAGCGAGCGCAGCATCACCATCAGCACCAGGTAGCTGAGCGCGAGGACGAAGAGAACGATCTTCCACATCGAGCCGCTGATCTGAGCGCGGGCGTCCTGGCTGCGCGCGGTTTCGCCACCGACGTCGACGGGTGCGACACGGGCGAGCGCCGTAGCCGGGACGACGTTGTCGCGCAGCCGTTCGACCAGGGCGATGGTCGCGTCGGACTCGCTGGGAGCGCTCGGCGTGGCCTGGAACAGGACGCTGGAGCCGGAGAAGGCGGGCGGCGCCACGGCGCTGACGCCGGGAGTCGAATCGATCGTGCGGGCGAAGCCAGCGATCGCCGCGCGGTCCTTGCGCGCCTGGCCGGCGCTGTCGAAGGAAGCGACCATCAGCACCGGATCGGTGCCGCCGCCGAGCTGCTTGGAAGCGAGTTCGTTGCCGATCCGCACGTCGCTGTCCTTGGGGAACTGGGTCAGCGCCTGGGTCCCGGTTTCGATCGAGAGCAGCGGGATCGCCAGGGTCAGCAGCACGGCCGAGACCCCGATGACGGCGCGCCACGGATGCGCCATCACTCGCGCGGTCCAGCGCACCCAGAAGGCCTCGCGATCGGGCCGCTCGCCGCGCCGGCGGAAGAAGCCGAGCGCCTTGGCGACGATCCCGCCCGGCAGCACGCGGTCGCCGAGCATCGCGATCAGCGCCGGCAGCAGCGTCGTCGCGGTCAGGATCGAGACCGCGACCACGGTCATCGCCCCCAGCGCCATCGAGCGCAGCGCCTGGTTATCGACCATCCAGAGGCCGGCCAGCGAGACGATCACGGCGAGGCCGGAGAAGGCCACCGCCAGGCCCGAGGTGGAAAGAGCCTCGGCCCGTGCCGCCTCCGGATCGCGGCCGCGGGCGCGCTCCTCGCGGTAGCGGGCGAGGATGAAGAGCGAGTAGTCGATCGCCACCCCGATCCCGATCATCGAGGCCATGTTGGTGACGAAGACCGAGGTCTCGACCTGCAGCGAGATGAAGTAGATCAGCGCCCCGGTGACCATCACGCTGACGAAGCCGAGCACCAGTGGCAGCGCCGCGGCGGCGAGCGAGCCGAAGATGACGAGCAGGATGATCGCGACGATCGGGAAGCCACCGGCCTCCGCTTTGGAGAGGTCCTTCTTCGAGAGCTCCTGCATTCCGGCCCAGATCGTCGGCTGCCCGGCCATGTAGGTGGTGACGCCGTTGACGGCGGTGCCGGGGTCGAGGTCTTCGCGCAATTCGGCGGCCGAGTCGATCTGGCGGTCGGAGGACTGTTCGCTGTGCAGGGGCAGCATCGCCGTCCCGGTCCGCTGCAGCGCGACCTCGGCCCGGCTGGCCGTGGCCGGCGGCAGGGTCACCTTGTCGAGGCCGGCGACGGCGCGACGCACCCGGTCGATTGCGCTGGCGCGGGCGGCGGCACTTGCGCCCTCTTCGGCCTGCAGCAACACCGCGATGCCGCCAGTCTTGGCGCTGAAGTCGTCCTTGAGCGAGTCGCTGACCGCCTTCGACTGAGTGCCGGGAACGTCGAAGCCGCCTCCGGTCAGGTGATCGGTCTGATGCGAGGCGATCGGCAGCGCAACGGCAACGACCGCGATCCAAGCCGCCAGGACCCAGCGGCGCCGGCGCCCCAGGAATCCCGCGAGTCTGACCATGAAGTCACGCATTGGCTGGACAGCCAGCTTTTCGAATCGACGTCTGCCCGTCTGTGAGTGCGATCACTCCAAACGGTTCCCGCCGTGCGTTTGCCGTCCTACTCGTGGAGAAGGAGCAGTGCAGCCGGCGTGGGCTACTCGGAGATCAGCAGGTAACGGCCCGAGGCGGCGGCAACGGCCAGACCGCCGCTGATGTTGCGCTCGGTGTCGGAGAGTGCCTGCAGGGCGAAGCCGTCGGCGATCGCGAAGAGGAAGGAGACGATCTCCTCGGCGTCGTGGCGGAGCTTGAGTACGCCCTCCTGTTCCTTAGCGCGCAAGACGTCGGCGACGTGCGAGCGGGTGCGCTCGAAGAGCTGGCCGACCTCACGCTGGATCTCCGGGTTGCGGCGGCCGGCGCTGAAGAGCTCGTAGAGAAGCAGGAAGAAGGTTGGCTCGTTCTCGATCAGGTCGGTGAGGCTGGCGAGCAGGACGTCGATTACGTCGTCGACCGTCTCCGCCTTGGCCAGCGGTTCGTCGAGCCGCGCCACGCGGATCTCGGCGTCGCGGCGCACGACCTCGACCAACAAGCGCTCCTTGGTCCCGAAGTAGTAGTGGAGCAGGCCGCGGCTTACGCCCGCCTCGCGGGCAACGTGCTCGAAGGTCGAGCCGGCCGCACCGCGCTTGGCGACGCTGACCCGCATCGCATCAATGATGCGCTGCGCCTTCTCGCCACTGAGCTCACGTTCCTTAGTCGCCGCCTCCATTAAGTCAGTTTACGTCGCCCAGGCGGATAGATGACCAACGCTGCCTGGCATGCTCGAGGGGGCGCGCCCGGCCAAGCTGGGCGCCACACGCCGACTAGCGAATAGCAGCGCTATCCGCGAGAAGGCGGGCGGTGGTCCAGCGCCGCGCCGGCGCGTCATCCGCGGGTATGCCAGGCGAGGCGGTCGTCTAGCTGCCGTTGATACTCGTGGTAGACGTGTACTCGAACTCCTCCTCGGCGCCGAAGAGGGCATCGAGCACCGTTTTGCGCGCATCCTCGCTGAGGATCAGGGCGACGGCGGCACCGACCAGGCCGAGCAGGACGATGCGACCGAGGCGGCTCTTCTTGCGCTTCTTCGGCGCCCGGAACGCCTCGGAGGCGTCACGCAGGTTCTCCGCCGCGACCTTGAGATCGCGCTGCACCTTCTTGTCGCTGGTGACTGCCTTGACCGTGCCGCCGTTGCTGGTCGCGCGGCCGTAGGCACCCTTCGCCGCTTCGAACGCCTTCTTCAGGCTGTCGCGCAGTTCTTCGTCCTCGATCAGTCGCCCCACGTAGGGGTTCTCGCGTGCGGTCGCATAAAGGTCGGCGGCCTGGGTCGCCTTCGTCTTGCTCATGCCTTCTCCTCGCTGGATTCTCCTGGGGTACCCAGAATAACTCGCATCGATCGGGGGGCGTCAGCCCGGGCCGATGCCGTCCAGCAATACCCCGTTGGTGCGGAAGCCAAGCTTGGCGTTGCGAACCGTGCGCAGCCTCAACGGCCTCAACTCCGAACCCGGCGTGGCGAAGCGCCGCACGTAGAGCCGGCCGACGCGCTCGTAGCCGACTTCGCGGAAGCCGGAACCGAAAAGGCGGGCCGGGGGCGGGGGCGCCTTGCCGTCGGAGATGAAATCGATTTCGCCCACCCACCAGCGGAAGCCATCGGAAGGCTGGACCTGGATCGATCCGGTCGAGAGGTAGTAGCGCAGCGAGGCCTCGCCGAGCTTCCAGGTGACCATCGCCCGCGGCACCGTCGGTTCGCCGATCGCGCTGGCGACGGAGTCCCAGTCGGGCCGCTGCAAGGCCGGCGAGACGCTCGCCCAGATCGAGAAGCCGAGCGAGTAAGCGACCAGCAGCCCGGCGAGCACGGCGCCGCTGCGGCGGGCGCCGCGCAGGGTGAAGCCGACCGCCAGCGCGACCAGCAGCGGAACCAGCGCGGGCAGCAGGTTGCGGGCGAGGACGTAGTCCTTGCTCGGATCTAGCAAGCCGATCGCCAGCGGGGCGACGACGGTGACTGCGGCCAGCGCCAGCGGGATGCCGGCGGCGCGGCGCTCGGCGCGCTCGCCTCGGGCGAAGACCAGCCAAACCCCCGCGATCGCGATCAGGGCGGGCACGACCGCCAGCAATGGGTGCTCTGGCTGGGCGATGATGTCGCCGGTCTCTCCCAGGGCAAAGGTGAGGCCGGTCTCCCAGAGCCGGTGCCAGAGGCTGAAGTTGCTGATCCATTCGGCGTGGGCGAAGGACGATTGGTGGAGCAGCAGCGGCGTCAGCAGCAGGCCGGCGACGGCGACGATCCAGATGCCTGGGAAAGCCCCCCCTGCTTCCCTGCCGCGGCGGCGCAGCAGCCAGAGCGCCTCAGCGGCGATCGGGAAGGCGGCGAAGTAGTGCGTGCCGAGGGCGAGGGCCGAGGCGATCCCCCAAGCGAGTGAGTCGCGGCGGCGGCCACGATCGAGCGCCCGCACGAAATAAAGCAGCGAGATCGCGGTCAGCAGGACGAAGAGCGCGTAGGCACGGGCCTCCTGCGAGTACCAGAGCAGCATCGGGTTGACCGCGACCAGGGCGGCGGCGACGATTCCGGCACGGCGGTTGCTCAGCTCGGCGCCGAGCAGGTAAGCGACCGGCACCGTGGCGACCCCGGCAACGGCCGAGACCGAGCGCAGGCCGAATTCGCCGGTCCCCGTGACCTGCGTCCAGAGCCAGGCGACCGCGTAATAGAGCGGCGGCGCCGACTCGCTGAAGCCGACCGCGTCCATCGCGTGCCAGAAGCCGTCGCGCAGGATGCGGCTGGCGGTGACGATCTCGTCGTGGTGGTAGCTCTGCACCCCGAGCGTGGCGAAGCGCAGAGCTCCAGCAAGAACGGTGAGGCCGACAACGATCCAGAAAGTGCGGGAGCGAGCGCGCACCGCGTTGCTGATCGATTCCAGATAGGTCGAAAAGCTGCTCCTGCGCAGCGCCCCGGCGGCCTCCATCAGACGGCTGGCTCCTGGGCAGCGTGTGTGCGGGGTGCGGGGGTCAACCGTCTACTAGGCGAGCGCCGCTTCGATCGCCTTGGAGACCTCGTCGACGTAGACGAACTCCAGCTCGCTGCGCTCGTGCTCGGGAATCTCCGCCACGTCCCCCTCGTTGCGCTGGGGCACCAGCACTCTTTTGATCCCGGCCCGCTGCGCCGCCAGCGACTTCTCCTTCAAGCCGCCGATCGGCAGCACCTGGCCGGTCAGGGTCACCTCTCCGGTCATTGCCACATCGTTGCGAACGGGACGGCCGCTAATCAGGGAGGAGAGCGCCACCGTCATCGCCACGCCGGCAGAGGGCCCGTCCTTGGGCACGGCCCCGGCCGGCACGTGGACGTGGATGTCGTGCTTGGCGAACCAGTCCTCGTCGAGCTTCGGCGCGATCTCGCGCCAGTGGCCGCGCACGTAGGAGAGCGCTGCCTGGGCGGACTCGCGCATCACGTCGCCGAGCTGGCCGGTGATCGTCAGCTGGCCCGAGCCCGGCATCGAGGTCGCCTCGATGAAGAGCACGTCTCCCCCGGTCGGGGTCCAGGCGAGGCCGGTCGAGACGCCCGGAACTTTGGTCCGCCGCCGCTGCTCGGCGAAGACGCGGCGGCGACCGAGCAGCTCGCGGGCGCGCTTGGCCGAGATCCTCGCCTTGCGTTTGCTCTTGCCCTCGGCGACGTCACGGGCGACTTTGCGGCAGACGGTGCCGATCTGGCGCTCGAGGTTGCGCACCCCGGCCTCACGCGTGTACTCCTCGATGATCGCCACCAGGGCGGGATCGGCGAACTCGATCTGCGAGGGCTTCAGCCCGTTGGCCGCGATCTGGCGCGGCACCAGGTAGCGGCGGGCGATGTGCCTCTTCTCCTCCAGGGTGTAACCGGCCAGTTCGATCGTCTCCATCCGGTCCTGCAGCGGCCCCGGGATCGTGTCGAGCACGTTGGCGGTGGCGATGAACATCACCTCGGAGAGGTCGAACTCGAGGTCGAGGTAGTGGTCGCGGAAGGAGTCGTTCTGGGCCGGGTCGAGCACCTCGAGCATCGCCGAGGCGGGGTCGCCGCGGAAGTCGGCGCCCATCTTGTCGATCTCATCGATCATGAAGACGGGGTTGCGCGAGCCGGCGTCGCGCAGGGCGCGGACAATCGCGCCCGGCAGGGCACCGATGTAGGTGCGGCGGTGGCCGCGGATCTCGGCCTCGTCGCGGACGCCGCCGACCGAGATGCGCTCGAACTCGCGCCCCAGCGCCTTGGCGATCGAGCGACCGAGGCTGGTCTTGCCGACCCCGGGCGGGCCGACGAAGCAGAGGATCGGCCCCGGCGAGTCCGGTTTGAGCTTGCGCACCGCCAGGTACTCGAGGATGCGGTCCTTGACTTTCTCCAGGTCGTAGTGATCGGCGTCGAGCACCTTGCGAGCGTGGGCGATGTCGAGGTTGTCCTCGGTTTCCGCCGCCCAGGGCAGCTCGGTCAGCCACTCCAGGTAGGTGCGGATGACACCGTGCTCGGCCGCGGCCGGCGGCAGTTTCTCCAATCGTGAGAGCTCGCGGTCGGCGGCCTTCTGCGCCTGCTCGGGCAATTTCGCCGCCTCGATTTTCTCGCGCAATTCGTTGACTTCGGCCTGCTGCTCGTCCCCCTCCCCCAGCTCGTCCTGGATCGCTTTCAACTGCTGGCGCAGGAAGAACTCGCGCTGTCCTTTGTCGATCTCTGACTGCACCTGGGTCTGGATCTGGGTGCCGAGCTGAACGACCTCGAGCTCGCGGGCGAGGATCTGGGAGAGGTGGCGCAGACGGGCGACGACCTCGACTTCTTCGAGCAGCTCCTGCTTCTCCTCGGTGGAGATGCGCAGGGTGCCGGCAATCAGGTGGGCCAGCGCCGCCGGATCGTCGAGGTTGGCCACCGCCATCTGTAGCTCCTCGGGCAAGTAAGGGATCTGCTCGATGATCTCCGAGAAGGTGCGCTGGACGTTGCGGGTCAGCGCCTCCAGCTCCGGCCCGTCCTCGCTGACGTCGGGCAGCTCGGCGATCCGCGCAACCAGGTAGGGCTGCTCGGCGACGTAAGGACCTAGCCGTACCCGCTGGGTTCCCTGGACGAGGACGCGCAGGGTGCCGTCGGGCACCTTGAGCATGCGGGCGACGACGCCGACGACGCCGACCTCGTGCAGGTCCTTGGGGCCCGGCTCCTCGTTCTCGGGATCGCGAGCGGCGACCATCGCCAGCATCCGGTTGGCGCCGAGCACGTCGTCGACCAGCTTGATCGAGCGCTCCTGGCCGACCGCCAGCGGGGTCAGCGTCTCGGGGAAGGTGACGGTGTCGCGCAGCGGCAGGACCGGCAGCGCGTCGGGCAACGGCTCGGAGGCGCGAATCACGTCCTCGGCGTCGAGCGAGTCGACCACCTCGAGGACGGGGCTGCCCTCCATCAGTGCCGCCTCTCGTGGGTGGGCACTAGGAGTGGCTGGGGGAACCCGCGTGCGTGGGTCGGCGAGCGCCGGACCAAGCGGGACAAGGACGCAGGGAGGCCGAATAGCAGCGCTATTCGGCCGACTGAGGACGCCGTACCGCGCAGCGTCCGCCGCCGCCGGACGCGTGCGGGGGTTCCCCCAGCCACTCCTATTCCCTCCCGATCGGGATCCGGCGGGTGGTCTCGGACGGATCGCGCAGCGGCAGCTCGATCCGCAGCACCCCGTCTTCATAGGTCGCCGTGGCCCGCTCGGCGTCGACGTCGACCTGCAGCTCGACCACGCGGCGGAAGGGGCCCGAGGGAATCTCCACCTGCTGGTAGACCCGTCCCTCGGTCTCCTGCACCTGACGCTCGCCGACTATCGCCAGCTGCCGAGTCCCCACCTCGATCCCGACCTCGTCGAGCTCGACGCCCGCAAGATCGACCTTCACAACGGCTCGCTGTGGATCACCGCAGTAATAGACATCCACGTTGGGAGTAAATCCCCTGCTCCTGCGGCTGACGTAGGTAGTCCGCGCCCAGGCATATAGGTCCCGCTCCGGCATCTGCGGAACATTAGCCGCGCTGCGCGCGGTCAGGCTGTTTGAGGCTGGGAGGCCCAGCGGGGGGGACGCATCAGCAAAACGGGCTGCCGAGGCGGCACCAGGCCCTCGGGCCGGTTCGGCCTGAAGGTCGTGCAGGGCTCATCGAGCTCGAGTGCGCAAAGCAAGTTCTTGCGGAAGTAACAGTCCTCGCAGGTCGGCGGTTTGGGCTTGCGCGGCACGACGGCGATATTGCCATCGCCATGACTCTTCCGTGCGGCTCAATTCCGCAAAGCGCAACGTTCTTGACACAGTCTCGTCACAGGTTCCCCGCGTCTTGCGGGAGCCGGCGCCGCCCGCCGCTACCATTCGGCCACGGATGGAGTCTTCCAGCAGGACCGACAAGCTCGCCGCCTCGCCGCAGCTGTTCGAGAGCGACTTCCTCAACTTCTTCTCGCGGGTACACCCCTCGGTGCCGGCGATCGTCTTCGTGCCCGTGGTGATCGCCGGCGAGTGGCTCGGCGCCAGCCATGGCTACGCCGTCTGGCAGTTGCTCTTGCTCAGCCTCGCCGGGGTCGGCATCTGGACGCTGACCGAGTACTGGCTGCACCGGCTCGTCTTCCACTGGCAGCCGGACAACGCCTTCGGCCGCCGCATGCACTTCATTATCCACGGCATCCACCACGACCACCCCAACGACAAGCTGCGGTTGGTCATGCCCCCCGCCGTGGCGATCCCGCTGGCGGCGCTCTTCTTCTTCGCCTTCACGCTGATCTTCGGCACGCCGGCCACCTATCCGCTCTTCGCCGGCTTCATCCTCGGCTACCTCTTTTACGACTACACGCACTACTACGTGCACCACTTCGTCCCCAAGTCCGATTTCGGCAAGCGCCTGCGCGAGCAGCACATGCGCCACCACTTCCAGGACCACCGCTACGGCTACGGCGTCTCCTCGCCGATCTGGGACGTGGTCTTCCGGACCCTGCCCCGCAAGAGCAACCGCTAGCCCCAACCGGCGGTCGCGCGCAGAGCGATCTCGAGCTCAAAGCGGGCATCGGGATCGTCCAACTGGTCGCCGAGGAGCTCGCGTAGTCGGGCAACCCGGTAGCGGGCGGTCTGCGGATGGACGTGCAGCTCCGCCGCCATCTCGACCGAGTTGCCGCGCCGGCGCACGAAGGCAAGCGCAGTCTCCCGCATGCGCTCGCGAGCATTCGGCGTCAGCGAGTCGAAGGGTGAGAGACGGCCAGCGGCGATCCTCTCGGTAACGGTGCTGCCTTCGAGCAGCAAGAGCACGGCGAGATGGTCCTCGGTCCGAAGCAGGCCGTCGGCCGAGACCGCGCCCGCCTCCAACGCGCGCAGGCCTGCCTTCGCCAGTTGCCAGGACTCGCGTGCTTGGCCCAGTTCACACGTTGGGCCAAGTGCCGCTGTCTTCTTTGCGGTGGCACGAGCAATCTCCTTGGCACGGCCCGGCCCAGCCGGATCGACAATCAGGGCGCAGCCAAGCTCCTCGAAGCTCGCGATCAATACGTCGGCGGGAAGCCGACGGGCGATCGTCGCCAGGTCGTCCTCCGCGCAACAAAGCGTCGCCAACCGGCGCGGGACCTTCCAGCCCGCAGCCCGGGCGACCGCGCGAACATCGCCGAGATCGGCCGCGGGCTCGCGCATCAGCAAGGAGACCAGCTCCCCGCGACGCCGGCGGCGAACGTCCTCGCTCTCGGACTGGGCCGCCGCATAACCGTCGACCGAGTCGGCAGAGAGCTCGTCGATGTAGGCGAAGATCGCCTCGGCCAGGAGGCTGAGGACCTCTGGCTCGAGCTCGGCCTCGCGGCAGGCGCGGGCGAGGCGGCGCCAGGCGACGCGGGCGCCAACGCGGTAGGCGGCCTGCAGCGAGTCCAGCGTCCGACCCTGGCGCAACTCGCCGCGCCCGAGGGCTACGTAGACATCGCGTCCCAACCCCCGGCCGGTCTCGGGATCGCGAATCAGGGCGACGAACTGCTTGAGTGCCTCGCCGACGCCGGTGCGAATCCCGCGGCCGAAACGACCCTCCAGCGGGCGCGCGTACTCGGGTACCTCGCTGGCGATCGTCGCGAGGATCTCCGCGGTCACCGCCTCGAGCTCGGGCTCGATCAGGTCGGCGACCGAGCCAGGAAGGCCGCGCCAGGGCTCAGATTCCATAGATTTTGTCATTTAGCTAACAAGAAATTGGCGAAGAAATGTACATAGAGCCTATTTCTTATCGCTTTGAGCGGCGTAAGTTGCGCCATATGCACAAAATGAGCAGAACCGAGAAAGTCGCCAACCTCGGCGCCGTAGCGATCCCCTTCCTGGCCACGCTGGCCGCCGTAGTCCTCCTCTGGAACAGGTTCGTCAGCGTCACCGACCTGGCGATCGCCGCGGTCATGTACCTGGCGACAGCGATCGGCATTACGGTCGGCTTCCACCGCCTGCTCACCCACCGCTCCTTCCAAACTTCGAAATCACTCGAGTACACCTTCGCCGTGCTCGGCTCGATGGCCGTGCAGGGACCGGTCATCTCCTGGGTCGCCGACCACCGTAAGCATCATGCGCACACGGACAGTGAGGGTGACCCCCACAGCCCGCACGTGGGTCAGCACGACGGCCTGCGCGGAGTTGCGGCCGGCCTCTGGCACGCCCACGCCGGCTGGCTGATGTCAACCCAGGGGCGGGCGGACTGGAAGCGCTATGCGGCGGATCTCAACGAGGACCGAGGCATGCGCTTGATCGCCCGCCAGTTCGTTCCCCTCGTACTGCTCACCCTCCTGCTGCCGGCCCTCGCCGGCTATCTCGCCAGCGGCACATTGTTCGGCGCGGCCACCGGTTTGCTCTGGGGAGGACTGGTCCGCATTTTCTTTGTGCATCACGTGACTTGGAGCGTCAATTCGGTGTGCCACTATTTTGGTACGCGTCGGTTTGCAACCGAGGACCGGTCGACCAATGTCTTCTGGCTGGCCCTTCCCTCACTGGGGGAGTCCTGGCATCACAATCACCACGCCTTCCCCCGCTCCGCTGTTCATGGACTGCGGCGCTGGGAGATTGACCCATCTGCACTGATAATTGCGGGCCTGGAGCGAGTGGGACTGGCCTGGAACGTGGTGCGCATCTCACCTGAGCGTCAGGCACAGCGCACTGCTTGAAATCCAAGCACTCTGGGTAGCTTCATCCAAATGGCCAGAGTGTCAGATGCGAATTTGACTATACGAATAGTCACTGTCACTGTGACTCTGCCACACTCCGCAGCAGCTGACGACCCGCTCGGCCATAGCGCTTGCGGGATGAAAGGAAGGAAATGCCCAGCACCAGCAACGTACTCGACGAGGCTCTAGACCTGGTCAAGAAAAGGCTCGCGGAGCTCGACGAGGAGCGTAAGCGCCTCGAGCGTGCGCTCGCCGAGCTTGGTGGCACGGTCACACGTCGTCCCGGTCGCCCTCCCGGCTCCGGACGCGGCCCCGGTCGCCCTCGTAAAAACGCCGCCGCGGCCCCGGCCGCAGCCACGACTACTGCCCCGGGTAAACGCCGTCGCCGTCGCCGTGGTGGCACTCGCGCCGACCAGGCAGTCGCCCTAGTCGAGCAGAACCCCGGCATCTCCGCCTCGGAGATCGCCAAAACGATGAAAATCAAACCGAATTACCTGTACCGGGTTCTCGGCGAAATGGAGAAAGAGGGTCGCGTCACCAAGAAGGGACGCGAGTACCACCCAGGCAAATAGCGCCTGAGACTTCGCGCTTTGCTGAACAAAGCCGGCCCCCGAATCGGGGGCCGGCTTTTTCTTTGGGTGACTACTTAGCGCAGGCCGAGCTAGAGCAGGCCGAGCTGACTTACCGCGTCGCGCTCCTCGCGCAACTCGGCGGCGCTGGCGTCAATCCGAGGCCGTGAGAAGTCCGGCACCTCAACCCCCTCGACGATCGACCACTCACCGCCGCTGCAGGCACAGGGGAAGCCGGCAACGATCCCCTCCTCGACCCCGTAGGAGCCATCGGCCGGCACTCCCATCGAGACCCAGTCGCCCGCGGGGGTGCCGAGCACCCAGTCGTGAACGTGATCGATCGCGGCGTTTGCTGCCGATGCAGCGCTGGATGCCCCGCGGGCCTCGATGATCGCGGCGCCGCGCTTGGCGACTCGGGGTATGAACTCATCGGCGATCCACGCCTCGTCGTCAACCGCGTCCCAGGCGCTCTCACCGTTGACCTTGGCGTTGACGAGGTCCGGGTACTGGGTGGTCGAGTGGTTGCCCCAAACCGTCATGTTGGTGACGTCGGAGACCCCCTTGCCGAGCTTGTTGGCAACCTGGGCGATCGCGCGGTTGTGGTCCAGTCGCATCATCGCGGTGAAACGCTCGCGCGGCACACCGTCGGCGTTTGACATCGCGATCAGGCAGTTGGTGTTGGCGGGGTTGCCGACGACGAGGATGCGAACGTCATCGGCGGCGCCGGCGGCGATCGCTTCGCCCTGCGGCTTGAAGATCCCGCCGTTGGCCTCGAGCAGGTCGGAGCGCTCCATGCCCGGACCACGCGGGCGGGCACCGACGAGCAGGCCGACGTTGCAGCCGTCGAACGCCTGCTTCGGGTCATCGAAGATGTCGATCCGGCTCAACAGGGGAAAGGCGCAGTCGTCGAGCTCCATCGCGGTTCCCTCGGCGGCCTTCACGGCGTCGGGAATCTCCAACAGGCTCAACTCCACCGGCGTGTCAGAACCGAGCATCTGACCGCTAGCGATACGGAAGAGGAGTGCGTAGCCGATCTGGCCGGCGGCGCCGGTCACGGTGACTTTCACAGGGGTGCTCACAGAGTCTCTATCTCCTGGATTCGTAGTTTTCGAAGAACTAAGCCATTGCCCGCTGCAGGGCCTCGTCGATCGACCCGAGGAACTCCTGCGTTGTCTGGAACTCCTGGTCGGGACCGACGAGCAGGGCGAGGTCTTTGGTCATCTTCCCCGCTTCCACCGTCTCGATGCAGACGCGCTCCAGTGTCTCTGCAAACTCGGAGACGGCAGGGGTGTCGTCGAGCCGTCCGCGGGCGGCGAGGCCGCGCGTCCAGGCGAAGATCGAGGCGATCGGGTTGGTCGAGGTCGGCTTGCCCTGCTGGTGCTGGCGATAGTGACGGGTGACGGTGCCGTGCGCGGCCTCCGCCTCGACCGTCTTGCCGTCGGGACTCATCAGAACGCTGGTCATCAGGCCGAGCGAGCCAAAGCCCTGGGCGACTGTGTCGGACTGCACGTCGCCGTCGTAGTTCTTGCAGGCCCAGACGTAACCGCCTTCCCACTTCAGCGCCGCCGCGACCATGTCGTCGATCAAGCGGTGTTCGTAGGTGATTCCCGCGGCCTCGAAGTCAGCCTTGAACTCGCTCTCATACACCTCGGCGAAGAGGTCCTTGAAACGGCCGTCATAGCGCTTCAGGATCGTGTTCTTGGTCGAAAGGTAGACCGGGTAGCCGCGGTCGAGCCCGTAACGCATCGAGGCCCGGGCGAAATCGCGAATCGAGTCGTCGAGGTTGTACATCGCCATCGCGATGCCGCCGCCGGGGAAGTCATAGACGTCGAGCTCGATCGGCTCGCTGCCGTCTTTGGGGGTGTAGGTGAGGGTCAGCGTGCCCTCGCCGGGGACGACCATGTCGGTGGCCCGGTACTGGTCGCCGAAGGCGTGGCGGCCGATCACGATCGGCTTGGTCCAGCCCGGCACCAGACGCGGGATGTTCGAGATCACGATCGGCTCGCGGAAGATGACGCCGCCGAGGATGTTGCGGATCGTCCCGTTCGGCGAGCGGTACATGTCGGCGAGCCCGAACTCCTCGACCCGCGCCTCGTCGGGCGTGATCGTCGCGCACTTGACGCCGACGCCGTGCTGCTTGATCGCGTTGGCCGCGTCGACCGTGATCTGGTCGCGGCTGGCGTCGCGGCTCTCGATGCCGAGATCGAAATAGATCAGCTCGAGGTCGAGGTAGGGCAGGATCAGCTGCTCTTTGATGAAGGACCAGATGATCCGGGTCATCTCGTCGCCGTCGAGCTCGACGACCGGGTTCTTCACGGAGATTTTTTCCACGCGGCGGGCGATGCTACCGACGCAGGCCTTCCAGCAGGTCGACGACGATCGCTTCGGAACGCTCTCGCGCCGCCCGGCGGTCGGGAGCGACGGCAATCAACGTCGCCGCCTCGATCATCGCCCCGAGCAGGATGATCGCGGTCATCTCGGGATCGTGCGGCACCAATTCGCCCGCCTCGATCGCCGCCGAGACCGCCGCCAGCGCCACCCCGATCCCCAGCTCGGTCGCGGCCGCCCGCCAGCCCTCCCAACCAAGCACGACGCGGCTCTGGAGAAGGCCGATGCGACGCAGCTCCTCGTCGGTCTCGCACAGTTGCAGGTAAGCCCTAGTGCTCTCGAGCAGCGCGGCAAAGGGTGAGCCCGCTGCCATGGCGCGCTCGATGACGAGTCCGAGGATTCGCCGCTCACCGGTTTCGAAGACGACTTTGAAGAGGTCTCGCTTGGAAGCGAAGTGGTGATAGAGAGCGCCGCGGCTGACGCCGGAGCGTTCGAGGATCTCCCCGGTCGAGACATCGCCGTAGTCGCGTTCCATGAAGAGTTCGCGCGACGCCTCGACCAGAGCCTCCCGGGCGCCCTCGCTGGGTCGCCCCCGGGCTCTCTTGCTTGCTATCGCCACCGCCTCTCATTATATTACCGACCATTCGTCGGTAATTGGTCGGATCGGGCTTCGCTGCCCTCCGCCCCGAATGAGGAGGAAGCGTGAAGACGTACGTGATCCGGCGGGAACAAGCCTGGAAATCAGCCGAGGAGCTGGAGGCCACCGCGGCGCGATCGAAACAGGTCGCGGAAAGCGAGTTCCCCGAGGACATCTCCTGGATCCGCAGCTACGTGATCAGCGAGCCGGCCGGGACCCTGGGAACCGTCTGCATCTACCAGGCGACCGATGTGGATTCGGTGAGGCGACATGCCGAGCGCGTCGACATGCCCGCGGACGAGATCCTCGAGGTCGCCGACACCGTCGTGATCAGGCCAGATCCCCAGCCGGAGGGCGCCGGCGCCTGACGGGAATCCGGTCTCCTGCCAGAATGGGCGCGTGGCAACTGTCGAGCACTCAGCCTCACAAGTGACCCACGAGGTCTTCAACCAGGCCTCGCCGCTGGAGGACTACAACCCCTTTGACGCCGATCGACCGCTGCGCGAGGCGCTGGTCCGCGAGGGCGCTGGCTGGGCCGAGGACCGGGCCCGCGAGCTCGGCGCGATCTGTGGTTCGGCCCAGACGATCCGCTGGGGCTTCGAGGCCAATGAGAAGAAGCCGCAGCTGAAGACCCACGACCGCTTCGGTCACCGCATCGACGAGGTCGAGTTCGACAGCTCCTGGCACGAGCTGATGCGGATCGGCTCCAGCCACGGCCTGCACGCAATGCCCTGGCGCGAGCCGGGCGTCGGTGCCCACGTCGCCCGCGCGGCGATGTTCATGTTGCTGATGCAGGCGGAGAGCGGCGTCGGTTGCCCACTCTCGATGACCTACTCGGCGATCCCGGCGCTGCGCAAGCAGCCCGAGCTGGCAGCCGAGTGGGAGGAGCGCTTCCTCTCGCTCGACTACGACGAGCGCTCGCTGCCCGCCGATCGCAAGAGCGGCGCCCTCTGCGGGATGGCGATGACCGAGAAGCAGGGCGGTTCCGACGTGCGCGCCAACACCACCGTGGCGACGCCGCTCAACGGCGGCGGGCCCGGGGCCGAGTACGAGCTGGTCGGCCACAAGTGGTTCTGCTCGGCGCCGATGTGCGATGCCTTCCTCGTCCTTGCTCAGACCGACTCCGGCGTCTCCTGCTTCCTGATGCCGCGCTGGACCCCCGATGGCGAGCGCAACGCCTTCCAGATCCAGCGCCTCAAGGACAAGCTCGGCAACCGCTCCAACGCCTCCTCGGAGCTCGAGTTCCGCGGCGCTTGGGCGCGCATGGTCGGCGAGGAGGGACGCGGCGTGCCGACGATCATCGAGATGGTCAACCACACCCGCCTCGACTGCGTGATCGGTGCCGCCACCGGCTACCGGGCCGGGCTCGTGCAGGCACTCAACCACACCGAACACCGGGCGGCCTTCGGCAAGGAGCTGATCGACCAGCCGCTGATGCAGAACGTGCTCGCCGACCTCGCGGTCGAGTCCGAAGCCGCCACGGTCGCCGCGATGCGCCTCGCCCGCGCCTACGACGAGGCCGCCGCTGGCGAGGAGGACGCCGCCAATTTCCGCCGCCTCGCCAACGCCGTCCTCAAGTACTGGATGTGCAAGCGCGCCCCCTCCCATGCGGTCGAGTGCCTCGAGTGCCTGGGCGGCAATGGCTACGTCGAGGAGTCGGGCATGCCCCGCCTCTACCGCGAGGCCCCGCTCGCCTCGATCTGGGAGGGCTCCGGCAACGTCCAGTGCCTCGACGCCCTGCGGGCGATGGTCAAGAGCCCGGCCTCGGTCGAGGCATTCTTCGCCGAGGTCGAAGCCGGCTCCGGCGCCGAACCGAAGCTCGACAACTACATCGCCGCCCTGAAGGACGAAATCCCCGGCGACGTCGCGACGATCGAGTCCCGCGCCCGCCGCATCGTCGAGGGCATGGCCGTCGCCCTTCAAGCTTCCCTACTTGTTCGTTACGGCGATCCGGCGGTCGCCGACGCCTTCTGCGCCTCGCGCCTCTCTGGCGACTGGGGCAACGCCTTCGGAACCCTTCCAGCGGGCACGAACTTCAGCTCAATAATCGAGCGCCACCGGCCCCGGGCCTGAGCCGCCGGGAGTTCCCTGTCAGGAACTCCCGCGAAGCGGCCTGACAAGGAACCCCCGGCGGCTCACGTCGACTGGTCGCGTAGCGCTCGTCCTACCTGCTCGGCGGTGATCACGCCCGAAAGGCGACCGTCGGCGTCGACCGCCATCAAGGCACCGAAGCGCCTCAGCGCCCCGCTAGTGAGCAGCGAATCGAGTGGAGCGTCGTCGCGCACCTGGAAGGTGCCGTCGTTGTGCTCGAGCAGATCGGAGACGTGCCAGCTCGTGCGCGAGGTCTCGGGAACCTCATCCGCTTTGTCGCGGACGACGAGTCCGAGGAAGTGGTGGGCGGCATCGACCACCGGGAACCAGGGCCAGCGATAGCGGAGGAAGTATTCGTCCAGCGCCTGCTCGACGCTCAACTCATCGAGGATCGTCACCGGCTGGCGGTCCATCACGTCGGAGACCTGGAGGCTGCTGATCTTGCCGGTGATCCGCGTCTGCACTGAAGCGGCCTTGGCGGAGCCGTTGATCACGAAGCCGATCAGGGCAAGCCATACCCCGCTGAAGGCGTCGCCGACGCCGATCAGCACCAGCCCGCCGCCGATGAAGATGTAGCCGAAGACGCGGCCGAGGTTGGCGGCGAAGCGGGTTGCCGAGTTGCGGTCGCCGGTGCGCCACCAGGCGATCGCGCGGACGATCCGGCCACCGTCCATCGGGAAGGCCGGCAGGAGGTTGAAGATGAGCACGGCCGCGTTGATCCAAGCCAGCCAGCCGACCACCGCCATCGCTCCCGAGACGCCGGAGCCGGATTCGATCTCCACGGCGCGCTTGAACTCCTCCGGCCCGACCGCGGCCAGGCCCACTGCCGTAAGCACGATGACGATGGCAAGCGTCACCAGCGGGCCCGCGACCGCCACCTTGAACTCGGCCGCGGGGCTGGGGGACTCGCGATCCATCCGCGCCATGCCGCCGAAGATCCAGAGCTGGATGCTGGAGATGCCGATGCCGTTGCGCTGGGCGGCAAAGGCGTGGCCGAGCTCGTGCAGGACGATCGAGCCGAAGAAGGCGAGAGCGCTGATCACCGCCAGCACGAAGGCCGTCGAGCTGGAGCTGCTCTCGCCGAGCACGTCGCCGTAGAAGCTCGACAGCCAGAGGATCACCAGGAAGAGGATCAGGAACCACGACCAGTCGACTGTGATGCGGATGCCGCGGACGTGGAACAGGGTTATCGGTTTGCCGCCCATCACAGGTCCAATCGTACGTGGCCGTCCAGGCGGGGGTTCCACTTAACTTTTTCGGTGGGGCGTGGTTGGGCTGGCGCCTAAAGCTCCCGACGAAAAAGTGCAAGACGTTCCACCCCCGCCTGGACGGCCACGTATAAGTTCGCGGCGATGGCGGCAAACCAAGACCAGCTTCGAGAGTGGCTCGAGCAGCTCGAGCAGATCCATAGGCCTTCGGCCTCCGATGGCGAGCGGCGTGCTGCGGAGTGGATCGTCGAGCGCTTCAGGGAGCTTGGAGCGGAGGCGCGGATTGAGGCTGAGATCGCGCACGGCACTTATTGGTGGCCGCTGGGCCTTGGCGCGGCGCTGGGGGTACTGGGCGGCTGGCTCGGGTTGCGGGGGCGCAGGTTGGTCGGAGCTCTCCTGGGACTCGGCGGAGCCGCGGGGATCGCTGCCGACTTTCCACCCGGCAAGCGTCCGCTGCGCCGGCTGTTGCCCAAGCGCACCACCTACAACGTCGTCTGCGAGCTCGGACCGACCGAGGCTGAGCGCACCGTCGTCCTCATCGCCCACCACGACGCCGCCCACTCCGGCCTGATCTTCCACCCGCGGATCCCCAGGATCGCCGACCGCCTCGGCCTGATCGAGGGCAAAGACACGAGCCCGATGCTGATGGCGCCGGTGGTGGGCGGCCCGCTACTCGCCGGCCTGGGTGCCCTGATGGGACGACGCTGGCTGGCCAGGCTCGGTGCCCTCTGCGGCCTCGGCACGGTCGCGGCGATGGCCGACATCGGCCGGCGCGAGACCGTGCCCGGTGCCAACGACAACGGCACCGGCGTCGTCGCCCTGCTGGCGCTGGCGAAGCGACTGGTCGAGGAGCCGACCGCGGACGTCCGCGTCATCCTCCTCTCGGTCGGATCCGAGGAGTCCTTCAGCGAGGGGATCAAGGCCTTCGGCGAGCGCCACTTCGCTGAGCTGCCGCGCGAGAGCACCTTCTTCCTCTGCCTCGAGTCGCTCGGCTCGCCCCACCTCTTGGTGCTGCGCGGCGAGGGCTTCCTCGAGATGCACGAGTACCCGCAGCGCTCCCTGGCGTTGATGGACGAGCTGGCCGAGGAGCTGGGGATCTGGCTCTATCCCAACCTGCGCCTGCACAACGGCACCGACGGCCTCGAGCCGCTGGCGGCGGGCTATGAGACCGCCGCGCTCTGCGCCTGCAACGAGCTCAAGCAGCCGGCCTTCTACCACTGGCCCAACGACGTCGCCGCCAACGTCGAGTTCGGCACCGTCGCCGACGGCATCCGCCTCAGCGAGGCCGCGATCCGTCGCCTCGACCAGCGCTGGCTGTAGCTCGCCGAATTCCGACTGCGGCCTCGGATTTCGGCTCTATAGAGTCCGCGCTCGTGCCCACGCATGACGTACTGGTGATCGGTGCCGGCCTGGCCGGACAAAGAGCAGCACTGGCAGCCGCCGAGGAGGGCGTCTCGGTCGGCATCGTCAGCAAGGTCCACCCGGTCCGCTCCCACTCCAACGCGGCCCAGGGCGGGATCAACGCCGCGCTCAACCCCGGCGACTCCTGGGAGTCGCACGCTTTTGACACGATCAAGGGCTCCGACTACCTGAGCGACCAGGACGCGGTCGAGATCATGTGCCGCGAGGCGCCGGAGGAGATCCTCCACCTCGAGCACCTCGGCGTCACCTTCCACCGCAACGAGGAAGGCAAGCTCGGCACCCGCGCCTTCGGCGGCGCCTCGGCCGCCCGCACCTACTACGTCGCCGACATCACCGGCCAGGCGATCATGCACGTGCTCTACGAGCAGCTGATGAAGCACTCCGAGCGGGTCGCCCGCTACGAGGAGTGGTTCTGCACAGCGCTGGCGCTCGACGAGCAGGGCGAGTGCTGCGGCGTCGTCACCCGCAACATCGCCGACGGCTCGATGCAGCTCTTCCAGGCGAAGTCGGTGATCCTCGCCAACGGCGGCAACGGCCAGGTCTGGAAGCCGACCACCAACGCCTTGATCTGCACCGGCGACGGCATCGCGCAGGCCTACCGGGCCGGGGCAAAGCTGATGGACATGGAGATGATCCAGTACCACCCGACGACGCTGGCGGGCAAGGGCTTCCTGATCACCGAGGGCGCCCGCGGCGAGGGCGCCCACCTGCTCAACAAGAATGGCGAACGCTTCATGGAGCGCTACGCGCCGAACAAGATGGAGCTGGCCTCGCGCGACGTCGTCTCCCGCGCCGAGCAGACCGAGATCAACGAGGGCCGCGGCTTCGACGACGGCACCGTCGCCCTCGACATCACCGTGGTGCCGAAGAAGCGGGTGCACGAGGCGCTGCGCGAGATCGTCCTCGTCGGCAAGGACTTCGCCGGGGTCGACATCACCAAGGAACCGATCCACATCAAGCCCGGCAACCACTACACGATGGGCGGGGTCAAGACCGACGTCGACGGCCGCACCGACATCCCCGGCCTCTACGCCGCCGGCGAGGTCGCCTGCGTCTCGGTCCACGGCGGCAACCGCCTCGGCGCCAACTCGCTGCTCGACACGCTGATCTTCGGCCGCCGCTCCGGCGCCGACGCGGCAGCACGCGCCAAGCGCACCGAGGGCTCGCGGCCCTCGAAAGCGGTGCTCGAGGCCGAGCAGGCGACGATCGACGCAATCTCCGCCCGCGAGAAGGGCTCCGGTCGCCGCGTCTCGGAGATCAAGTTCGACCTCGGCACGGTGATGGACGCCAAGGTGGCGGTCTTCCGCGACGAGGCCGGCATCACCGAAGCGCTGGAGACCGTGCGCCGGCTCAAGGAGGAGGCCAAGACCGCCTACATCGACGACAAGGGCTCGGTCTTCAACCAGGACCTGCTCGGCGCGATCGAGCTCGGCTACATGCTCGACAACGCCGAGTGCACCTGCGTCGCCGCGCTGGAGCGCAAGGAGAGCCGTGGCGCCCAATACAGGACGGACTTCCCGGAGCGCAATGATGAGGAGTGGCTCAAGCACATCGACTTGCAGCTCAACGACGACGGGCCCGAGATCTCCTACTCCGAGGTGACGATCACCCAGTGGGAACCGCAAGAGAGGACTTACTAATGGCCGAGTACACGCTCAAGGTCCGCCGGTATCAGCCCGAGTCGGGCGAGGGCGCCTACTGGGAGGAGTTCAAGGTCGAGCTCGATCCCTCGCTCTCCGTCCTCGACGGTCTGCTGCAGGTCAAAGACCGCGACGACGGCTCGCTCTCGGTGCGCTGCTCCTGCCGCGCCGCGATCTGCGGCTCCTGCGGGATGAAGGTCAACGGCCAGTCCACCCTTGGCTGCAAGACCCAGGTCGGCGAGGCGCTGGAGATGGCCGAACGGAAAGCCAGCGTCAGCCCCAGCGCCGACGGCGGCACGCCGCCGATCGTGATCGAGCCGATGGGAAACATGCCCGTGATCAAGGACCTGATCACCGACATGGAGTCGACCCACTGGACCAAGATCCGCCGCGTCACCCCCTGGCTCCTCCCCCACGGCGAGGCGCCCGAGCGCGAGTACGTAGTCGAGCCCGAGTCGATGATCGACATCACCCAGTCGATGGCCTGCATCCAGTGCGGCGCCTGCGTCTCCTCCTGCCTCTCGATGGAAGCCGACCCCGAGTTCATCGGCCCGGCCGCGCTGGCCAAGGCCTATCGCTTCGTCGGCGATCCGCGCGACGCCGAGACCAAGGAGCGCCTCCACGACCTCGCCCACGACCCGCACGGGATCTACGATTGCACCCACTGCTTCAGCTGCATCGACGCCTGCCCCAAGGGCGTGGCGCCGATGGACCAGATCATGCGCCTGCGCCGCAAAGCCGGCGAAGAGGGTATTGACGACGACCCCAACAACGGCCACAGCCACGAGGAGGCCTTCGTCAAGATCATCGAGAAGAAGGGCACGCTCGACGAGGCACTGCTGGTGCAGGAGTCCTACGCGCCCGGCGTCAAAGGCAAGCTCAAACCCTCGATGGGCGCGATCAAGGGCCTGATCGAGTCGCTGCCGACGGTGCTGCGGGCGATCAAGACCGGCAAGGCGCGCTCGGCCCACAAGGTAATCCCCGGCCTCCACCCCAAGCTGCCCGGCGGCGCCCAGGACGAGGTCAAGGCGATCTACAAGCACGCCGAGGAGCACCGTGAGGAATTCAACATCTACATCGCCGGAGAAGACGAGGACTTCGTCGAACCGGAGCCCGATGAGCCGACCGATGAGACCTTGACAGCGGAGGCGGCCGCGGCCGCGGAAAGCGAGGAGTCGTGAGCGAGCAGATCAAGGTCGCCTACTGGCCCGGCTGCGTCTCGCGCGGCTTCACCACCGAGCTGCACGGCTCGATGGCGATCGCCGCCCAGAAGCTCGACATCGAGTTGGTCGAACTCGACCGCGCCAACTGCTGCGGCGCCGGCGTCATCGCCGAGCACAACCAGGAGCTGGCCGACACGCTCAACGCCCGCACCTTCGCCCTCGCTCAGCAGACCGGCCTCTCGATGATGAACATCTGCTCGACCTGCCAGGGCGCGCAGTCGGAGTGCCAGCAACGACTCGACGCCGACTCCTCCTACCGCGCCCACATCAACGAGGTGCTGAGCGGCCAGGGCCTCTCCTACGAGAAGGGCAAGGACGGCTTCACCAACAAGAACTTCCTCTGGTTGCTGGTCGAGGACTACGGCCTCGACCGCCTCGCCGAGAAGGTGACGCGCCCGCTCAGCGGCCTGCGCGTAGGCCCCTTCTACGGCTGCTATGTGGTCCGCCCCAAGGAGCGGCTCGGCTACGACGAGTTCCCCGAACGCGATCTCTACCTGGAGAAGGTGATCGAGGCGCTCGGCGGCGAGGTCGTCGAGTACGACGGCGCCCGCAAGTGCTGCGGCTTTCCCGTGATCACGATGAACCGCGACACCTCGCTGCGCCAGGCCGGCACCCACGTCGGCGACGCGCTCGACGCCGGCGCCGACTGCCTCGTCACCCCCTGCCCCCTCTGTCACCTCAACCTCGACATGCAGCAGCCCGAGGCGGCCAAGGTGGTCAATAGGGACTTGGGCCTCGCGGTCCTGCATCTCCCCCAGCTCGTCTCGCTCGCCCTCGGCGCCTCGCCGAAGGAACTGGGGATGAGCAAGCACATCGCTTCGACCAAGTGGGTTGAAGAGCGGCTTGCTGCGGTTCCTGCCTGATTCGCTGACCTGAACGGGGTGAGCGCGTGCGCAGGGGTCTGCGGACGCGCTTCGCGCTGAGTGTCCGCAGACCCCTGCGCACGCGCTCTTCTCGATTCGGAGAGCAGATCAAGCAGGATCAGCTCCAAGAAGTCCATCCACTCTGTCTCGAAAGCTCAAGGCTCTGGGACTTCGGCGAGCTCGGCACCTTGGAGCGAACCTCAGTCGGAGGTCAGTGGGTGGCGCGGATGATGCTTAGGACGATCGAGGCGATGCTTACGGCGACCATGGTTGCGGTGAGGCCGTGCATGATCAGGCGGAAGGTGAAGTCTCGGCGCTCTCGTTCCTTGATCTCGAGACGGTCGATGCGGTCCTCGAGGCGGTTGATTCTGGCTTCCTCCCAAGTCTCCATGGGCGCTTAGTTTAGCAGACAAAAAGTTGCACACCGGAGGCGGGTGCGTGTTTGTTCAGCCAGCTCTGTCGAGGCCGACGCGGCGGGCCAGCCATTTGGCGCCGACAGTGTCGGTGAGGCCGTGGGCGACGATCGAGCAGACGATCGCTATCGCGGCGATGTCGAAGATCAGGTTGCTGTCGGCGACGTCGGACTTGAGCACGAAGAGGGCGAAGAGCATCGAGGCGACGCCCTTGGGGCCGAACCAGGCCATGAAGAGCTTCTGCGGGCGCGGGATGCCGGTTTTGATGAAGGAGATCATCACCGCCAGCGGCCTGGCGACGATCAGGGCGAAGACGACGAAGAGGATCAGCGGCGGGATGCTGTGGTGGAAGCCGGTGGCGACGATCAGGGCGCCGAAGACGAAGAAGGTCAGCACCTGCAGGATCGCGCTGGCGTTCTCGGCGAACTCGACGAAGCCCTCAGGCACGTCGCGCTCGGTTGCCGCCATCGCGATGCCGCAGACGAAGGCGGCGATCAGGCCGTTGCCGATCGTCACTTCGGCGAGGCCGAAGGCGAAGAGGGCGATGCCGACCGCGTAGATCCCCTCGTAGCGGGCGGTCATCCCGCCACCCGGCAGGTGGTGATGGAGGCGGCCGCCGAGGGTGCCGAGGCCGACGCCCACGGCGGCGCCAAAGAGAGCCTCGCCGACCAGCTTCGCCGCTTCGCCGCCCGGATCGCCGCCGGGGCCGGCGAGGACGAGGAAGAAGAGGACGAAGGGCAGGGCCAGCCCGTCGTTGAGGCCGGACTCGAGGTTGAGCGTGTGGCGAACCGAGGCCGGCACGATCCGCGAGGTGACGACGGCCGAGGTGACGACCGGATCGGTCGGCGAGAGCACCGCCGCCAGCAGCAGCGCCTCGGCCCAGCTCAGGTCAGGAAAAAGGCCCTTCGCGGCAAGCCCCAGCAGCGCCATCGTGATCGGCATCGCGATCACCAGCGCCCGCGCCACCGGGCTCCAGTGCTTACGCAACAGCTCTCGCTCGACGAACATGCCGTCGGAGAACAGCGTCAGGATCAGCGCCAGCTCGACCAGCTGGACGATCGACTCGGATTTTGGGTCGATGTCGATGACGCCGACGGCGGCGAGCAGCACCCCCAGCGCCACCGAGAGCACCGAAGCCGAGAGCACAGTGCCCTTCATCACCCCCGAGAGCGCCGCGACGGCCGTCAGCAGCCCGCCGAAGATCAGCACTCCGTCGCCGAAACCGATGCCCATTGGGGATTATTCGCCGCTGTTGAGCAGGTTCCGCTCGATCAGCAGCTCGGCAACCTGCACCGCGTTGGTGGCGGCGCCCTTGCGCAGGTTGTCGCCGGCGACCCAGAGATTGAGGGTGCGCTCCTGGTCGAGGTCGCGGCGGATGCGGCCGACGAGGACGTCGTCTTTCCCGGCCGCGTCGAGCGCCATCGGGTACTTGCCGCTGGCGGGGTCGTCGACGACGATCACGCCGGGGGCCTCGGCGAGCAGGGCGCGGCAATCGTTGGGCGAGAGGTCCTCGCGGGTACGGACGTTGATCGACTCCGAGTGGCCGCTGATCACCGGCACGCGGGCGCAGGTGGCGGAGATCGCCACCTCGTCGCCGAAACCGAGGATCTTGCGGGTCTCGGCCATCACCTTGCGCTCCTCGGTCGTGTAATCGTCGCCGTCCTTGAAGACCTCGACCTGGGGCAGCACGTTGAAGGCGATCTGGTGCGGGTAGATCTGGGCCGGGGGCACGGCTTCGCCCGCCAGCGAGGCCCGCGACTGGGCGAGCAGCTCCTCGATCGCCCGCTGGCCGGTACCGGAGACGGCCTGGTAGCTGGAGACGACGAGGCGCTCCAAGCCGACCGCGCGGTGGATCGGCGCCAGCGCCATCATCATCACCATCGTCGTGCAGTTGGGATTCGCGACGATCCCCTTGTGATCGGCCGCCGCGTCGGGGTTGACTCCCGCGACCACGAGCGGCACCTCCTCGTACATGCGCCAGTAGCTGGTGTTGTCGACGACGACGGCGCCGGCCTCGACCAGCTGCGGCGCCCACTCGGCGCTGACCGAGCCGCCCGCGGAAGACAGCACGACATCCAACCCCTGGATCGTCTCCGAGCTGAGCGGCCGGCATTCCAAGGTCGAGCCGTTCCAAGCGATCTCGCGCCCGGCCGAGCGCTCGGAGGCAAACGGAATGACCTCAGCCGCTGGGAAGTCGCGTTCGGCGAGGATCTCGAGGATCGTCGAGCCGACAGCGCCGGTGGCGCCGAGTACGCCGACGCGGTACCCGCTCATGAGGAGATCGTTGGGCGGTGCTCGGCGCCTTCGGGGTCTTCCGCCCGCACCGCGTCGGTGCCGAGCTCGAAGGCCTGGTGCAGGGCACGCACCGCCGCCGGGACCTGCTTGGCCGAGATGACGCAGGAGATCTTGATCGGCGAGGTGGAGATCATCTCGATGTTGATCTCTTCGCGGCCGAGCACCTCGAAGACCTTGGCGGCGACGCCGGGGTGCGAGCGCATGCCGGCACCGATGATCGAGACCTTGCCGATCTGGTCGTCTGTGCGGATCCCCTCGCTGACATCGCCGAGAGCGGCCAGGGCGTCGGTGGTGGTGGTCAGCTCGGCGCGATCGATGGTGAAGGAGAGGTCGGCGAGCTCATCGTCGCTGACCGGCTCGTTCTGGATGATCACGTCGACATTGATCCCGGCATCGGCAAGGGCGTTGAAGATTTCGCCGGCAACCCCGGGCTCGTCGCGAATGCCGATCAGAGTGACCCGCGCCTCGTCGACGGAGTGGGTGATGGCTGTTACGAAAGGCTGCTCCATGGTCTCCTGCTCGGTCTCGTCCTCGCTGACGACGAGGGTACCGGGACCGTCCTCGAAGCTGCTGCGGCAGTGGATCCGCACGCCGTGGTTGCGGGCGTACTCGACCGAGCGCAGTTGCAGGACGCGGGCGCCCGAGGCGGCCATCTCCAGCGTCTCCTCGAAGGTCGCGACCGGGATCTTGCGGGCGTCGGGGACGATCCGCGGATCGGCGCTGAAGACACCGGCGACGTCGGTGTAGATCTCGCAGACGTCGGCGTCGAGCGCCGCGGCCAGAGCGACCGCAGTCGTGTCGGAGCCGCCCCGCCCCAGCGTGGTGACGTCGTGATTCGTAGTCGAGACCCCCTGGAAGCCGGCGACGAGGACGATGCGATCCTCCTCCAGCGCCTCCTGGATGCGCTCGGCGCGGATGTCGATGATCCGCGCCTTAGTGTGGGAGGAGTCGGTGACTATGCCCGCCTGCGAGCCGGTCAGCGAGATCGCCTTGTGACCCATGTCGTGGATCGCCATCGCGCAGAGCGCGCAGGAGATCCGCTCGCCGGTGGAGAGCAGCATGTCCATCTCGCGCGGCTCTGGGCGGGCGGATATCTCCAGCGCCTGGGCGACCAGCTCGTCGGTCGTCTTGCCGCGGGCCGAAAGCACGGCGACGGCCCGGTTGCCGGCCTCGCGGGCGGCGACGATGCGCCGCGCGGCGCGCTTGATCTGCTCGGCACCGGCCACCGAGGAGCCGCCGAACTTCATCACCACCGTTTTCGAGTTGCTCGCGGACATAGAAAGCTGAGGATAAGTGGTCCTAAAGGCAAGCGCCCTGAAAACCGATGGATTCCCCATCGTGGAGCCAAGCACGACCGAAATGCCGATGCTGTTGCCCGCTGGCGAGGGCGCCAGCCGCGATGAACGCCTCGTCGTCGCCAGCCGCATCTCCTCCCTGCTCGCCCGCGCGCACAGCGTCGCCGACGTTGCCGCGATCGCCGTGCGCGAGCTGCACGATTCCTTCGACTACTACCTCGCCGTCGTCCAGCGCCTCGACGGCGATGGCTCGCTGCGGGTCGTCGCCGGAGCGGGGCCGCTGGCCGAGGAGGTCGACGACTTCCTCGCCGTCGAGCAGCCGGTCGAGATCGGCGTCAACGGGCGCGTCGCCCGCAGTGGCGAGCCGGCGATGGTCAACGACACCCGGCTCGACTCCGACTACCTGCACCGCAATCCCCGCACCGACCCCGGCTCGGAGCTCTCGCTGCCGATTCGCGTCGCCGGCACGGTCTGGGGCGTGCTCAACCTCGAGCAGGAGGACCCGGAAGCCTTCAACGGCAACGACCTGCTGCTAGCCCACATCGTCGCTGGCCAGCTCGGTTCGGCGATTTACCGCTGCCAGCTCGTCGACGAGCTCGAGGGCGCCTTCCTGACCACCCTCGGCGTGCTCGCGGACGCGGTCGAGCTGCAGGACGCCTACACCGCCGACCACGCCAATGAGGTCGCCGATCTCGCGGTGGCGGTCGGCAGGCGGATGGGGATCGGCGGGGTCGAGCTCGACCGCCTGCGCTACGGCGCGCTGCTGCACGACGTCGGCAAGATCGGAGTCCCGGGCGAGCTGCTGCGCAAGGCCGGGCCGCTCAGCGCCGAGGAGCGGGAGAAGATGGACGCCCACACCGCGATCGGGGCCCGCATGCTCGAGCGCATCCCCTTCCTTGCCCCGGTCGCGCCGCTGGTCCGCTCAGCCCACGAGCGGGTCGATGGTGGTGGCTATCCCGACGGGTTGGTCGGCGATCGGATTCCCCGCGGGGCGATGATCATCGCCACCTGCGACGCCTATCACGCGATGACCTCGGATCGCTCCTACCGGCGAGCGATGCCGAAGCAGGCCGCGATTCGCGAGCTCGAAGCCAGCGCCGGGACGCAGTTCGACGCCGTCGTCGTCGCTGCCCTGATCGCCGAGCTCGAGTAGGGCTGGGCGCTACTCTCCGCCGGCGCCACCGAGGTTGCCGAGCATCGCGTGCTCGGCCATGCGGATCAGGCCCAGGGCCATGTGCGGCCGCATGTCGCTGGTGCGCACGCGGACGTGGGAGCCGTGCGGGCCGATCACCTCGACGATCGTGCAGACGTCGCCGATCTGGCAGTCCTCGCCGTAGTCGGCTTCCAGCGCCTCCATTTGCGCGGTCACCACCTGCCCCATCTTGCTCTGGTCGATCGGCATGGCCTAGGAGACTACAGGCGCGCCCCGCACGGCTTCTCCCTGCCGGCAGCGTGATGCTAATCACACCTATCCCATCTCCGTAGAGGCGAAGACGCCCAGATGGGCAAGCGCCAGCCCCCACTCTGCAATCGAAGTCTGGGGCAAATTGCTCGACGATCGCGCCCACCTCGGCCCCAACCTCGGGCAGAGCGTCGGCCAGAAGAACGGGCCGATCCTCGCCGAACGCTCTTCGGGGGATCGACGGAGAGGATTCGCCCGCGTCTACCGGTTGTCCTTCGTTGAAGATTCCTGCCGTCACCCTGAGGAACCTAGCTAGCTTTTGGCGCTTCTGTCAACTCACTTGACAAACGCTAGTCTGTCAAGTAGCTTTACACTATGCCTCCGGCCAACCGCCACGAGCCGAAGCGGGAGCTTGGAGTCCATTGCGAGGGCATCCTTGGCAACCTGAAGACCGGAATGCGTGGTGCTTATCAGCAGGTCTCCAACAAGTGGCTTCAGTCCTACCTGGACGAGTACGCCTGGCGCTACAACGAACGTTTCCGCGATGGCCGCTCGATGTTCCACTCGCTCCTAGAGGAGGTAGCAAAGTGATCAGCGAGCAGGAACGAACGCTGCGCGAGATTGGCAAAGCCGCCAAGCGTCGGGCCAAGGCCGATGCGGACCGCCAGAAAGCAACCGAAGATCTGAGGGACTACTGCGAGGCGGCGAGGTTCGCCGGGGTCTCAATTACCCAGATTGCTTCTCATGCCGGTCTTTCCCGCCAGGGCGTTTACGACTTGCTGGCTTCGGCGCGACCTTAGCCAGGTTGGCAGATAGTGTGATGCTAATCACTTATTTAGATATATCGGCGCGATATATCTAGTTGCCGTGGACCTGAGCCCCACCGCCTACGTCATCCTCGGCATGGTCAGCCGCGAGGCGCGGTCGGGCTACGAGATCAAGGGCGCGGTTGACGAATCCACGCGCTTCTTCTGGGCGGCCAGCTACGGACAGATCTACCCGGAGCTGAAGCGGCTCTCCGAGGCCGGCCTCATCGAGGGAGTCGACGCTCCCCGTGGGGAGCGCAAACGGACGGTCTACGCGATCACGGATGCGGGCATGGCGGCGCTGACGGATTGGCTGCGCCAGCCGCCGCAAGCCTCTGAGATGCGCGAAGAAGGCCTCTTGAAGCTCTTCTTCTCCGGCGTCCTGCCGGCGGAGGACGCACTGGCGACTTTGCGGGCGATGCGCGAGCGGCGCCAGGAGCTGGCGACACGGCTGCGCGGCATGGAACCGGAGACCTTGGAGAAGGACCCCTTCTCGCTGATGGTGCTGCAGAGCGGAATCGAGTTCAACGAGTGGTTCGCAGACTGGTGCGAGCGCATGGAGGACCGTCTCCTCGCCGCCCAGAACGAAAGGAGCAGCTGATGTTCGACTCCCTCGCCCGCCTTGCCGACGGCCGCGCCAGCCGCGTCGGCCTCATCGCGATCGTCTTCTTCGTCCTTGCCGCGGCGATCGGCGGCGGCGTCGCCAGCCGTCTCGACCCCTACGGCGCCGACGACCCAGCCACCGAGACGGTCGAAGCGCGGGAACGACTGCACGACGCCGGGCTGAAGATCCCGGCGGTAATCGGGATCGTCGAGAACGCGCCGGTCGCCGCTCCGGCCTCGCGAGCCCGGGTCGAGGCCCTCGAGCGCAGCGTGCGCCGTCGCCCCGGCGTCAGCTCGGTGACCGGCTACTACGACACCCACTCCCCCGTCTTCGTCTCGCACGATCACCGCTCCTCCTACTTCGCCGTCACGCTGAAGACCTTCGACGACAAGAAGTGGCAGGAAACCGGGTCGGAGATCGCCGACCAGCTCTCCGCCAAGCCCGGGGTGCTCGCCGGCGGCCCCGCCGTCGCCCAGGAGCAGGTCAACAAGCAGGTCGAGAAAGACCTGCGGATGGCGGAGATGCTCGCCTTCCCGCTGCTCTTCCTGCTTTCCTTCCTCTTCTTCCGCAGCCTCGTCGCCTCGGCGCTGCCGCTGATGATCGGTGGCCTGGCGATCGTCGGCACCTTCCTGATCCTGCGCATCGCCAGCGAGTTTGGCTCGATCTCGATCTTCGCCCTCAACCTGACCACAGCGCTGGGGTTGGGGCTGGCGATCGACTACAGCCTCTTCATCGTCTCCCGCTACCGCGAGGAGATCGCCGTGGACGGGCCGGGGCTGGCGGCGATGCGGCGCGTGCTGGCAACCGCCGGGCGCACGGTCTTCTTCTCCTCGCTGACCGTTGCCGCGGCGCTCGCCTCGCTGCTCGTCTTCCCGCAACGTTTCCTCTACTCGATGGGCCTGGGCGGCGCACTCGTCACCCTCTTCGCGGCGCTGATCTCGCTCACCGTGCTGCCGGCGGTGCTGACCCTGCTCGGCACCCGGGTCAATGCCCTTTCACCGCGCTTCCTGCAGCGCCGCGCCGAGGCCGACACGCGGGCCGACGAGAGCGGCTTCTGGTACCGCCTCTCCCGCTTCGTCATGCGCCGGCCGGTACCGGTGGCAACGATCAGCGCCGCCCTGCTGATCGTCATGGGCATCCCCTTCTTCAACATCAAGTTCGACACCGTCGACCCAACCGTGCTGCCGACCTCGGCCGGCGCCCGCCAGGCCTACGACACGATCAACAGCGAATTCCCGCCCTATCGCGAAACGCCGATTTGGGTCGACGTAGAAGGCGGCGGGCCGGGCGCGGGAGCGCGGTTCGCCGCCCAGGTGCGCCGGGTACCGGGGGTCGCCGAAGTTAACCCGCCACTGCGGCTCAAAGGGGGCGTGACGGCTCTGCAGGTGGTCTCGAGCCACCCCTTCGTCTCCGAGTCCAGCCAGACGACGGTAAAGCGGATCCGCGACTTGCGACCGCCGCCCGGGGCGACGGCGCTCGTCGGTGGCGCGACCGCCGACTTCATCGACCTGCAATCGAGCCTCGCCAGCCATCTGCCGATCGTGCTCGGAATCATCATCCTGGCGACGCTGACCATCCTCTTCCTGATGACCGGCTCGGTGATCCTGCCGATCAAGTCGCTGCTGATGAACTTCCTCAACCTCAGCGCCGTCTTCGGCCTGCTGGTGCTGATCTTTCAGGACGGTCGCTTCGAGGGCTTCCTCAACTACACGAGCCCGGGGGCGATCGAGCAGACGATGCCGATCCTGCTCTTCGCCGTCGCCTTCGGCCTCTCCACCGATTACGCCGTCTTCCTGCTCTCCCGAATCAAGGAGGCGCGCGACAATGGCGCCTCGGACTCCGAGTGCGTGGCGATCGGGCTCGAGCGGACCGGGCGCATCGTCACCGCGGCGGCGCTGCTCTTCGCCGTCGCGATGTTCGCCTTTGCCACCTCGCAGATCATCTTCATCAAGGAGAACGGCGTCGGCACCGCCCTCGCCGTCCTGATCGACGCCAGCATTGTTCGCGCCCTGCTGGTCCCCTCGCTGATGGAGCTGCTCGGCAAATGGAACTGGTGGGCGCCGAAGCCGCTGCGCCGTCTGCACGAAAGGTTCGGGATCAGCGAGTCCGGCATGAGCGCGCCGGAGCCCGGCGAGGCCTGAGCGTGAGAACGGGTGCAATCGGCGAGGATGCCCGGGTCGCCGTGCACCCGTTCGACCTCGACACCGATGTGAAGGACCTCGGCGAAGGCCACTTCGGGGCCGAGATGAGCGAACGCTGGTGGGTCGAGCGCGGGCCCAACGGCGGCTACGTGGCCGCGGTCATCCTGCGGGCGATCCAGGCCGCGGCGGAGATCGAGAGAGCGCCGCGCTCGCTCACGGTTCAGTTCCCCCGCGCGCCGGTCGCCGGGCCGGTGGAGATCACGGTGAGAACGGAGCGCGAGGGCCGTACCGTCACCTTCCTCTCGGCGCGGATGGAGCAGCAGGGCAAGTTGCAGGCAACGGCCCTGGCGGTGCTTGCCGACGATCTCGACGCGAACGGTTTCGAGGAGCTGAAAATGCCCAGCGTCGAGCCTCCGGCGGAGCTCTACTCACCCGATCCGGAGCAGGTCGCCGGCATGCCGACGATGTTCCAGAACTACAGCGTGCGGCCGGTCCTGGGCGACGAGGCCTTCTCTGGCGGCGCCTCCTACAGCGGTCTCTGGATCCGCGCCCGCGAGCCCCGCCTGCTCGACGCGCCGCTGGCCGCGGCGATCCTCGACGCCTGGTTCCCGGCGCCGTTCATCCGGCTCGAACGGCCGGTGCCAGCGCCGACGATCGATTACACGGTGCACTTTCGCGCGCCCCTGCCCGAGCCGGCCGCCTCGGCCGAGGATCCCTACCTAGCTACCTTCCGCTCGGGCCTTGCTCGCGGCGGCTTCTTCGAGGAAGACGGAGAGCTTTGGAGCCAGGACGGGAGCTTGCTGGCACAGTCGCGTCAGCTGGCGCTTCTTCTGAATTGAAGATGGTGCTGTCAAAAGCGGTCAGCACCGGTTCGGCGGCGTAGCCGAGCGGCGGCGTCACTTCGAGCAGTTCGCCGATGCTGAGCAGGAAGGAGAAGTGGTTGTAGTAACCGGTTTCGTTGACGCTGCCGGGGGCGACGAAGGGCGAGAGCAGCAGCATCCCCACGCGGCCTCCGCCACCGCTTTCTTTCACCGGGCCGCTGCTTGGCGGCGGCGCCACTTCCGGGGCGGGCAGGTTCGGGTATTCGGGGGTCCCACAGCAGGCGCTGGTATCGGGTTCGGGCAGGTCCTGGCGGGCCTGAGCCGAGGTGATCGCGATCAAGCCAGACGTTTTGTATGCGGGGGAGGCTTCGATTTCGGCAATCGTGGTTTCGAGCCAGGGCTGAGCCGCGGCCAGGCCGGCGGGCGCCCCCGGTTCGCACGGAGTTTCGCTGCCGTCGTGGCAGGCATCGGGCACGATGTAAGAGAAGGAAGGGGTGCGCGTTTCCTTCTTCAGGTCGGCACCGAGCTGTTCGAGGCCGACGTCGCGTTCAGCGCATTCGGGACTGTCGGCGATCGAGTGGAAGTAGACGAACGGGTTGCGCCAGGTCTCGTAGGGATCGCCCGGTAGCGCCGCCTGCGCGGGGTCGGCTCCCCCGATCACCGGGTGCCGGCAGCTGGTCGGCTCCCCCGCCTGGCCGTTGCCGATTCCCCCGATGTAGGCCTTCCAGCTCTTTTTCGCCGCCACCAGCTGCCCGGGCAGCGTTTCGGTTTCGGCGGGATAGACGCAGCCTTCGCCTTCGGCCTGGCCCGTCGCGCTCAGCGTCGGGATGGCGAAGTCCTTGTATTCGGGACAGTTCGCCGCCGTGGCGGGGTTGGGGCCTTGACCGCTAACGAGGGCGATCTCGTTGGCCAGATCGCCGGTGGTCACCGCGTAGTAGTTGGAGAGCAGCTCGCCTTTTTCCGGCAGGGTTTTCGAGATGTAGGTCGCGGTCGAGGTCGGGCCGTAGGTTTCTTCGAAGCCGTGATCGGCGAGCACGATCACGAAGACGTGCTGAACGGGGGGCAAGCCGGGTTCTTCGGGTAGTTCGGGAGGGAGTTTTTTCTTCGGCGGAGCGGCAGCGGCTTCTTCAGGCGCTTCGGCTTCCGCGGGGACTTCTACGGCGGCGGGAGGGGCTTCGGCCACGACAACCGGTTCTGTCGCTTCCGTCGCCGGTTCCGAAACGGGTTCCGCGGGCGGCGGCGGTTCGGCTTCGCTGTAGAGGACGATCGGGGCGATGCCGGCGCTCTGTGCAGCGGGGCCGGTCAAGCCTCCGAGCAGAACTCCGAATGCCAGCAGGCACATCACCGCGACCGCGGCGCTGCGCGGCTCGGGCATGAAGCTCCGCGCTGACGCTTCCTCCCCGGCCGCCGCAGCGGAAGCGGCCGGCGGCGCGGCGGCGGCCTCGTCGGGAGAATCGACTATCGAGAGCCACCGGGCGATGGCGGCCGGAATCGCCCCGCGCCGCTCGCCACAGGCCAAGCAGTAACGCTGGTCCACCGCCAAGCGAGCACCGCAGCCGCTGCAAGAGCTGGAGCCAAACTTGCGGTCACCGTCATCAGCGGAGATCGCCACCACTGAAGTCTCGCCGTGGTGCGGTGCGCATTTGTCACCCTGATGTGAACTTTGATCACATTTCGGCCTAATTTTTCACAACACCGAAACATTTCGGGATGCATTGACGATGACCATGGTGCTCTCGTCTCGCCATTCCGGACCGTGCTCCGGAATGCCTAGCGGCGAACTCACATGGACCCAGCAGACGCCTTGAAAGCATCGTCCACCCCGGCCGGGGCGAGCGATGCAACCACCGTCAACCACTCGCTCGTCAGCGCGAGCAGCGAGCATTGCCCTTCGTGTGGCAATGCCATCGCGGCGGACCAGCGCTACTGCCTGCACTGCGGGCAGCGCTGCGGCGAGCCGCGCCTGCCCTTCATGAACGCCACGACTTTCATGGACACGATGAATCGGCCGGCCCAGGCCCAGGCCTCCTCCCCACCGCCGAAACAGCGTCGGCGCCTCTCGCCCAACGCGGCCCTGATCGCCGGCGTCGGCACGCTGTTGCTGGCAATGGGCGTGGGTGTCCTGATCGGGCACTCCGGCAACCAGTCTGCCGCCACCAGCGCGGCGCCCGCCCAGGTGATCACGGTGCACGGTGGAGGCGGAGAAACGGAAACCGCCTCCACGGCTAATCAGAACAGCGGCGCCGGCAAAGATGGGAAAAAGAGCAAGAAAGCCAGTGCCAGCGCCAAGAAGAAGGCGGAAACCGGACAGGGCGCGGAAGAAGTGCTGAAGCCGAGCGCCGGGGTGAAGCTGCCACCGGCGACTGCCAAGCCGGGCAGCAAGTGCGAAAGCGGCACCGCCGGCTGCAAAGGCGAAGAATTTACGGGAGAATTTTTCGGCGAATGAAACTTCCGGGCAGACTCACACGAAAGGGCCAGAACGGCAGCGCTCCGGCCCGGAGCGCGACGCCGACAACCCCCGCCACGACCGAGCACGAGCTGACCATCGACCTCGAACGGCGCCGCGATCAGCTCGTCGCCCGCGTCGCCGAGCTGCAGTGGGACCTCGGCGGCCTGGTCTACGAAATGGCGGTCCGTAACAAGATCGAGGTCGAGGTGCTGGTCAAACGCGCGGTCGCCCTGCAAGACGCAGATGCCGAACTGAGCGAGGTCGAACGGATCGTGCGCATGGAGCAGACCGGCACCGCCGGCTCCTGCACGGCCTGCGGCGCTCCCCACAGCACCGGCGCCACCTTCTGCTGGCAGTGCGGACAGCCGCTGCTCCAGCAGGTCCCCAGCGACGCGATCCTGCGCCGCTAGTCCCGCCGGCGGAGGCGGCGCGCTTGATTCAGCCGAAGCGGCCGGTGACGTAGTCGCGCGTGCGCGGGTCCGCCGGGTGGTTGAAGATCGTCTCGGTCTCGGCGAACTCGATCAGCGTCCCGGCTGGCTCGCCAGTGCTCGAGTCGAGCCCGAAGAAGGCCGTCTCGTCGGCAACGCGCGCCGCCTGCTGCATGTTGTGGGTGACGATGACGATGGTCACCTCCTGGGCGAGATACCTCATGGTCTCCTCGATCACCCGCGTCGAGGTCGGGTCGAGCGCCGAGCACGGCTCGTCCATGAGCAGCACCCGCGGCTTGATCGCCATCGACCGGGCGATGCACAGCCTCTGCTGCTGACCACCGGACAGGCTGCCGCCCGGCGTGTCCAGACGGTCCTTCACCTCGTTCCACAGGCCGCCCAGCCGAAGACAGCGTTCGACGAGCTCGTCCTTGCCACTGCGCGGTGCCTTGGTGCCGGTGAGCTTCAGGCCGGAGACCACGTTGTCGTAGATCGACATCGCCGGGAACGGGTTGGGCTTCTGGAACACCATGCCGATCTCGCGGCGCGCATCGGTGAGCTTCTTGTCCGCGGCGTAGACGTCCTGCCCGTCGAGCAGCACCTCGCCGGCCAGCTTCGCGCTCGGCACCAGCTCGTGCATCCGGTTGAGTGTGCGCAGGAACGTCGACTTGCCGCAGCCCGACGGGCCGATGAGCGCGGTGATGCCCCCCGCGGGCATGGTCAGCGAGACCCGGTCGAGGACGAGTCGGTCGCCGAACCAGCAGCTCACGTCGCGAGCCTCCAGGGTCGCCAGTCCCGCACGAGGGGGATACGCCGCGTCGGCGGCCGGGCTCACGGGGATCACGGCGGTCGGCATCTCGTCGGTCGCGGTCATGGTCGGAAGTCCTCAGATCGGGTTCAGCCACAGGGAGACGGTGGTGGGCCGGTCCGAGTCCCGGCCCACCACCCGGTGTCACTTCTTGCGAGTGATCGTCACGCTCGGCGCCTTCTTGGGGGCGGAGAAGCCGCCCTTCGGCGTGTAGGCGACGACCAGCTTGTTCTTGCCCTTCTTCAGCGAAGAGCCCTTGACCGTGATCGTCACCTTGCCGTTCTTCAGGGTGCCGGTCCCGACCTTCTTCTTGCCCAGCAGGAGGCTGACCTTGCCGGTCGCCTTAGCCGAGCCCTTGGCAGCCTTGACGGTGATGGTCACCTTGCTCTTGCCCTTCGCGTTCTTCAGCGTGCCGGGGGCGGCGCTGGCCTTGACCGAGGTCCCGACCTTGCCCTTCACCTTCCCGTCGAACTCGATGTACGACGAGCCGGCCGCGGTGTGCCCGCCATGGGCGGCCTTGGCACCGAAGTCGGTCGGCAGGTAGGCGACGTCGAACGTCTGGTGACCCGACACCGAGCCCGGCAGCTTCACCGTGGCCTTGCCACCCGACAGCTTGACGGTCGTGTGGAACGACGCGGGAGAGGCATGCCCGGGAGTCGCGGGAGGCGACGCGACGAGCTGGACCGACCCGGTCGGAGTCGTCGTACCCGGTGCGAGCGCATCGACCGAGATGTGCACCGCACCACCGCTGATGAACGCGCTGGTCTTGGTCGCCTCACCCTCGTTCTCGCCCTTCGACCTGAAGGGGTCGATCGAGTCGAACTGCTGGTTGGTCGACACCCCACAGTTGCCGACGGAGGTGCCCGTCGCGAGCGGCCAGAACCCGGCGTTGGCAATGTCGGTGCGAGCCGTCGCGTTGTTGCACACCCAGCCGGTCTGGGGGTTGAACAGCGCCTCGAGAGCGCCCCCGTCGGCGCCGTACAGGAACGGGGTGCCGTCGCCGGCCGGGTCACCCACACCGGGGATCTTCTGGTCGCGGACGACATGGTAGAGCTCGCGGTCCTCCGACCAGCCGCCCTCGATGCGGACCGACGTCGCGGTCTTGTTGGCCAGCTGGGCCCGACCGTAGGAGAAGGGCTCGAGCGCGTCGGCGTCGGCGCTCACCACCGAGGGGTCGTGCTCCTCGACGTTCGCCGCTCCCTTGTTCCAGTTGGCGTTCGTGATCGTGCCGGCAGGTCCCTGCCAGGTCTGCGAGGCCGCCGCGTGGGACGCGGCGTCGTTGTCGACGCCCGGGGCCTCGGTGACGTCGTCCAGGGAGGCCAGGAACGACTCGAAGGCGTTCAGGGTGCTCGACCCGCTCTTGGGCAGGTAGGGGTGGATCGGAGCCTTCTTGCCGCCGACCTGGTTCCAGTTGGTGTACGTGCCGTTGTAGATCTTGAGGATCTGCTGGCCGGTCAGCGAGGCCGGAGCCGGGCCGCCGGGGTGCGTCGTCACGACGATCTTGTCGACGGCGAACGGGAAGGCGAGCAGCCCCGCCGCGGAGTCAGCGGCACTGATCGGTCCCGACGAGCGGGCGTAAGCCACGTCCATGAAGAGCGGGTCGGACGGGCTGCGCAGCAACGTGCGACCGTCACCCGAGCCGCTGGGCAGGAAGTGGTTCTGGCCGGTCGGCACACTCGAGTCGACGACGTGCTCCTCGCGCTTGACCCCGGCCTGGGTCCCCGAGTGGTCCGCTCCGCACGGGAATCCGGAGCCGTCCGGGTTGTCGCCGAGTCCCGGAGCACCGGAGCTCGTGTTGCCCAGGCAGGCGTCGAAGTTCGCCCAGGCGACGGCCGGCGCCGACCCCTGGTTGTCGTAGTCGGTGGAGAGCTGGTCGTCGACCCACTGGATGGTGTCGGAGCCGACGCCGATGAGGGTGGTACCGAGGGTGTAGCTGCCGTGCACAGAGCCACCGTTGGGCACGGTGTCCGCGTTGGCCGGGGCCAGCACGGTCAGTGCCAGGCCGGCAGTGGCCACAGCAGCCAGCCCCAGCTTGACGCTTTTCTGACGAACAGACATCAGTTGCTCCTGATCTCGTGTCTTTCTCACTCTCGATGCGGTTACATCAAGTTCGGTAGGAGGCGCATGACCTGGTCGGTCACCGTCCACGCCAGGGCGATCGCGACCGGGGCCGCCACCAGCCAGACCAAGGTGGTCCGGAGATGGCGCCGGGCGATGCTCACGGCGAGGACGAGACCGGTCAGGAACGCCAGGAGCAGCACGAGGAGCGGCCAGGCGCTCGGATCGTGCTGCATGGCCTTCTCGGAGTCGGGCACCGTCGGGTAGACCGGCCCGGAGGGGAACGCCTTCGTGGTGTCGGCGTCGACGTACACGACGTCTCGCGGACGCAGCACCGACAGGGCACCGCTGCCGTCCGCGGTCGCCAGGATCAGCCGGCCCTCCGAGGCACCGGTCGGCGACGGCGGGATCGGGTCGCCCGCGCGGCGTACGTCGCGGACGGCGTACGTCACGGTGCCCTGCGCCCCGAGCACCTGGATCTGGTCTCCCACCTCGAGCGAGGTGAGGTGGGCGAACGGGGCGCCGTACGTGGTGCTGCGACCCATCACCAGAGACGTGCCGACGTTGCCCGGCAGCGGCGTCGTACGCAGGTGGCCGGGACCGTCCAGGAGGTCTCCCGAGGCGGTGCCGTCGACGACCACGTCGTTGATGCCGAGGGCCGGGATCGTCATCAGGGCGACCGGGCTGCCTTCGACCACGGGCTTGCCGTTGTAGTCCAGCGCACCCGACGGAGCCGTCTCGGTGGCCAGCTCGGTGCGGTACTCGCCGTAGAGCAGGTGCTGGGCGCGTGCCTCGCTGATCCGCCCGAGCACCAGCATCTGCAGCAGCATCCACATACAGACCAGCAGCACGATCGTGCTCGCCGAGGAGATCACGTAGAGGCTCTCCGCGGGCTCACCCTGGCGGATCGGGGGTGCGGCGGGTCTCAGGGTCGTCGTGGCAGCCACCGCAACCCCTTTCGCCACAGGGCCGTCCGGCCCGCGAGCGCGCCCAGGCTCGCCAGCACGCCGGTCCCGAGCAGGGCGATCAGCAGGCCGGCACTGGTCTGGGAGGAGACCGCCGCCGTCCTCAGGACCGGAGCGTCGGTGACGCTCGACTTCTCGGGGGGTGGCGCGTTGTCGGTCGAAGGCTCCGGAGCAGTGGGGGCGTCACTGGGGGTCGTCGCCGGCGGGACGTCGTTCGACGGGCTGGCAGGCGAGCTGGCCTGCGTGGGGGGCTGGGGCGGGGCGGGCGGTGCCTTCTGGGCCCCGACGGCCGTGGCGACGTGCTGCGCCTGGTCGTAGAGGGCCTTGGTCACCCCCGAGCTCACGATCGGGACGTAGCCCGCCGCCAGCTGCCCGTTGCCCCGCCCGGGCACCTGGCCCTCGGTGGTCGAGACGCGGATGAACTGGGCGACGTCGCCGGCGGTCCCGGCTGGCAGGCCATAGGTCTTGGCGGCGGTGTAGACGACCATCGATCCCGGGTAGGCCGTCTTGGAGGTGCGGATCGCGGTCTGCGTCAGGTCGAACGGACGCTGGCCGGAGGTCGGCTTCGCGAGGGAGAGCGCCGCCTTGATGCCCGCGGCGTCGGCGCCGACGAAGTGACCCGGGGAGGCCTGCAGCCTCGCGGTCGTCAGCCCGTACCGCTCGGCGTCGCCGAGCGTCACCACGCCGAGCATGAAACGGTTGCCCACGCCTTGGGGCGCCACCCGACCGAGCTGGTAGGGGTCGCTCTTCGAGCCGGTTCCGGTGCACCCGGTGCCGACGTTCGGCCAGTTGTAGAGCAGGGCCTGGGCGACCAGCTGCATGCTCGTCGTGGGGTTGGCGACCAGGGGCATGTACGGCGGCATCGACGAGCCCTGGGCCTTGAGGCAGGAGTTGGGGGCGGCCTTGAACTGCCAGGTGTCCAGCTGCGGCCACGAGTCCACCGGCAGCTTGATGTGCCGGTAGGCCGGGTTGACCCGCATCGTGTAGGGGCCGTCGTGCTCCGGCTTGCCGTCGAGGAAGGCCATCGCCTTCGGGTCGGCGGCGATGTAGGAGGTGAGCTCGGTCATCACCGTCGAGGTCGTGGACGTCGCCAGCAGCGTCGCGGCGGCCTCCGACCAGTGGGTGAGGTCCAGCCCCGGGTTCAGCCGGTAGAAGTCGGGGTCGAGGTTGAGCGACAGGGGGTTGTCGGAGAAGCCCGGATGGTTGGCGGCCACCGCGGTCGAGCCGGGGTAGGACTCGGTGAGGAGCTTGGCGAGCAGGAGCGGGTCGAGCTTGATTGACAGCTGCTGACCCGCGTTGCCCGGCTTGTCGATGTCGAAGGCGATCGCCCAGCCCGTGGCCGCGGTCGGCGCATAGCCGATGCCGGTGTCACCCGCCCCGCGCGCGGAGACCTCGGCCGCGGCCGCCGAGCCGCCCTGCATGAGCCCGAACGCCGCGTCGTCGGGCATCACGTTGTCCTGCCAGTTGAACCGGCTCTTGTTCAGGCAGTACGCCGGGATCCACTGCAGGGCCGCCTGGTCGAGCAGCTCCGAGCCGTAGAACGGCACCGGCTGGCCGGCCTTGGCGACGGTGCACACGCTCGGCGGCTGGGAGAACCCGAGCGGCACCGGCACCCGCCGGTCCCAGTTGGAGGCGGAGGCCCAGAACGCCGGCGCGACGGCATCCTGCGGGGCCTGTCCGGTGTTGACCTGGCCCGGGGGGAGGGCACCGGTCTCGTTGCACGCCGCGGTGGCATCGGGGTTGTCGCAGTCGATCCCGTCGACGGGGATCACCTCGAGCGTGCACGGCACCGTCGACGAGCAGCCCAGGGAACGGTTCTCGAGGGCCGTGCGCACCTCGAACGGGAAGGTGCCGGCGCCGTTGGTGTTGGTGAACGCGTAGACCTCGTTGGGGATGCTCACCGAGCTGACCGTGGCCTCCGGCGGCATCGCCTGCGACGAGCAGCCGGCGTAGCTCTTGCCGTTGGCGGCGAGGAACGGCGTGATCAGGTAGTCGAACTGGGAGTTGACGTTGCAGGTCCCGGGGACCGCGCCGGTCAGCCCTTGGATGTGGTCGGTGTCGTCGTGGCTGGCGGCGTCCTGCTCCCAGATGCCGTGTCCCGGGTCCGCGGAGCTCGTGCGCTGGAAGTAGGTGTTGGTCCAGCAGGTCTGCGGTGAGACGGCCTCGGCGCCCCTCGGCAGGTGGCCGCTCGGGTAGTCCTTGGGGTCCACCCCACGGCACTCCATGAGCACGACGGGGTACTCCTGGGGCAGGCCGGACTCGCCGTACGGGTTGAGCGACCGACCGCCGGTCACGTGGGCTCCGGCCCAGTTCACGGTGATGCGCTCGTGGTCCTGGAGGTCGGTGTGCTTGTCGACGGTGAGCCGGAAGCAGTTGTGGGTCGCGGTCGGCCCGGCGGAGTCGTAGAAGCTGCGCTGCAGCGCCTCGGTGGCGCTCCAGGAGTCGCCCTTCGTCGTGCCGCCGTACGACGTGCTGCAGCCGGCAGCCGTCGCCGACTGGCCGGGCAGCGCCACGATCACTGCGCAGGCGAACGACAGCACCGCGACCAGGGCGAGGAGCCTGCCGGTGCGCACCGTCCGGCCGGTCATCGGGCACCCCTTCGTCGGTGCAGCCAGGCGACGTAGAGGCCCGGCAGCAGCACGATCGCGAGCAGCTCGACCACGGCCGTCCAGCCCCAGATGGAGCTGTCTGACCTGGACTGCGCCCCGAGGACGGTGGCGGTCGGCGAGATCGCGGCAGTGGTCGTGCCGTCGGCGCTGGTCCCTGCGGCCGCGGTGGTGCCGTCGCCGGTGGTGGGCGAGCTCCCGCCGGGTGGTGTTGTGCCGTCGGACGTGGTGCTGTCGCCGTTCGAGCCGTTGTTCGCAGTGCCGGTCTGGCCGTTGTTGTCGCCGTGGTTGTCGCCGTCGTTCCCGTTGGTGCCGGGAGGGACGGTCCCGTCACCGCACGGCTGGCTCGTGGCCTTCTGGCAGGCCAGTGGCTGTGGTGCGATCTGGGCGAGATGGTTCGCCGAGAGGTTGCCCTTGACGAAGGTCGGGTTGTTGCAGCTGGCCAGGTTGGCGGACGGGTTCTTGATGCTCACGCCCTTGACGGCACCGCCCTGGGCGTCCGGGCCGAGCTTCTCGATCTGCCCGAAGGCGGCCTTCACCAGGTTGAGCGGCAGGGGGGAGTATCCGTAGTTGCCGGCCAGCCCCTGTCCGGTGCACAGGGAGTAGCTGAGGAAGTCCGCGAGCGTCTGGCGCTTCGGCACGGTCATCCGCTGGTCGGTCTTGCTGGTCGGGATGACCATGTAGGAGTACGACGAGAGCGGATAGGTGCGCGCGTCCCCGTAGGTGTAGACCCGGTCGAGGTTCTGGGTGAGGTAGCTGTTGGCGGGTACGCCGTTCGGGCTGCACGAGCCGCCCTTGCTGCAGCCCACGATGCTGGCCTGGGTCAGGGCGACCGCGACGTTGTACTGGGTGGGCTGGACGTAGTAGCCGGCCCTGTTCTCGACGTAGACGACCGGGTAGTGGGCCTGGAGCGGGTAGGAGTACTCGGTGTACCCGATCTCCCCTTCGCCACCGGCGCCCTTGATGGTGTTCATGACCCCGGCGTCCTGGGCGACGGCGATCTGGCTGCCCTGACGCGGGTAGATCGACGTGAGCCCGGCCTTGTGACCGTTGAACGGCCGCCACAGCGAGGGGTACTGCTTGTCCATCCACAGCGTGAACTGGGCCGTGGCGCCCGAGCCGTCGGAGCGCACCACCGGCTTGATGGTCTCGGACGGCAGCGCGTGACCGCCGTTCTCCTGGGTGATCTCCGGGTCGTTCCAGTTGGTGATCTTGTTGGTGAAGATCTTGGTGATCGTCTGCCCCGACAGCCGCAGGTTGGTGACCAGATGGCCGGCCACGGTGACGTGGTAGGTGAACGCCGTCCCGCCCGCCACCACGGGGGCGTAGGCGTAGGGCCGCTGGCTCGCGTCCGTCTGGCCCGTCGTGGGGTCCACGCCCTGGTAGGGGATGTCGGAGTCACCGAAGTCGGTCACCCCGTTGGCGAAGTCCTTGCGGCCCTGGGAGGAGCCGGACTGGTTGAACGTGATCTGCATCCCGTACGCCGCCTGCACCTGGGCGATCCAGGGCGCGATGATCCCGTAGGCCCAGGTGGAGCCGGAGCCCTCGATCTCGGCGTACTCCGTGGCGCTGGACGGCGAGGCGCTGAAGAGGCTCACCACGGCCAGGGCGAGGACGACGGCGACGCCGCGCAGCGCGGTGGTGCGGGGGGATTTCACTCGGATTCCTTCGTGGAGGTGGCCATGGCGGGAGCAGCCGGCGCGCGGCGCGGAGCGGGACGCACGGAGCGTTGGACGCGACGCCAGACCGACGGCTTGGCGGAGGCCGGGCGGGCCAGCAGGCGCGCGACGACAAAGAGGATCAGCACCAGCATCAACAGCACCGCGGCGGTCGCGTAGCCGCGGACCACGGCCTGGGGCTCCGGTGCGATGACGCTGTTGTAGACCGACAGCGGCAGCGAGCTCATCACGCCGGAGGACGGGTTGGTCACGAGGAAC
>DATBAV010000043.1:0-81169 GCA_036271315.1 Solirubrobacterales bacterium
GCTCTCCTACTTCAACGCCGGTTGTCCCGCTCCGGAGGGTTCCCCGCGCACCGTCTTCCCGCTGGCGCTGGCCTCCTTTGCTTTTGCCGACGGGACGGAACTGAGCGCGAAGGTGGAAAAGGCTTGCGCGGTTAGGGAATAGCTGCCTGAAAAGGCACGTCTCAGAGCACTGAAACACAGTGCCCCGAGCTGTGTCCGGTTTCAGTAGATAGGCGACACCTGTGTCGAGACATAGGAGACCCAACGAAGGGAGATCTCCTGTGGCAAAGGCGCGGTACCTGGTCGAGGCGCATCTGGTCGAAGGCCGCTCGGTCTCAGAGCTGGCAGCGGCCCACGGCGTGCATCGCAGCTGGATCTACAAGCTCTTGGCTCGGTATCGAGAAGGCGGCTATGAGGCCTGGAGCCACGCTCCAGGGCACCGCGGCGCAGTCCCAACGCGACGCCCGAGGAGTTGGTGCGGGAAGTCGTGTCCCTGCGAGTGCAGCTGCTCTCGCAGGGCCACGACTGCGGCGCGCAGACGATCGCCCACCACCTCGCCCGCAAGGGGACCGACCGCGTTCCCTCGGTCTCGACGATCTGGCGGATCTTGCGCCGTGAGGGCCTGGTGGTCCCCCAGCCCCAAAAGCGCCCGCGCTGCTCGCCGATCCGCTTTGAGGCCGAGCTGCCCAACGAGATGTGGCAAGCCGACATCACCCACTGGCGGCTGGCAGATGGACGCGACGTGGAGATCCTCAACATGATCGATGACCACTCGCGCTTGTTTTTGGCCTCCCGTGCCTTCCCCACCACCAAGGCCGCCGACGTGGTCGACGTCTTTCGCTCTGCGATTGACCTCCACGGGGCTCCGGCGTCCTTGCTTTGCGACAACGGCGCCGTCTTCACTGCCACTCCCCGGGGCGGCAAGGTGCTCTTGCAGGTCGAGATGGAGCGCCTGGGGATCACCGCCAAGAACTCGCGGCCCTACCACCCCCAGACCTGCGGCAAGGTCGAGCGCCTGCACCAGACGCTGAAGCGCTACCTGGCGAGGCAGGTCCCTGTGAAGACGCTCCTCGAGCTGCAGGGACAGCTCGATGCCTTCGTGCACTACTACAACACGATCAGGCCCCACCGGGCCTCAGGGGGGCGCACGCCACTGCAGGCCTACAGCGCCCGGATCAAAGCCCGGCCGGTCGAGGGGCCTGAGACCGAGACTCACTTCCGCATCCGCCACGACAAGGTCGACACGGCCGGAACGGTCACCCTGCGCCACGACTCAAAGCTCCACCACATCGGCCTGGGCAGGGCTCACAAAGGAAAGCCGGTCAAGCTCCTCATCGCCGACCGAGACATCCGGATACTCGATCCCGAGACGGGTGAGCTGATCCGCCGGCTGACCCTCGATCCGCGTCGGGACTACCAGCCGCTTGGAGGGACCTGAGGTGTCTACGATGTCGCGCGACATCTGTCTCCGATGTCGCGACACATCACATAGTGCCCCGAGCTGGATTCGAACCAGCGGCCTACTCCTTAGGAGGGAGTCGCTCTATCCAGCTGAGCTATCGGGGCGGGCTACCGGAAAAGGCTCTGCTGGGCCGTTTCCGGTGATTGTGAGTCGTCCGCGCTCGGCTCAGATTCGACAGAAACAGGCTCTCCGCTGCCCATTGCTGCCCATTCGAGGGCTGCATCGAACTCGCGAAGCGCCACGCCGATCAGCCTCTCGCGGCGTCGCACAGCACTAGCGTAGACCTTCATCGAGAACCCCGGCTCGGTGTGTCCAAGCTGGTTCGCCACGTACACGGGGTCGTCGCCAAGGGCGAAGCGCAGGCTCGCGTAGAGGCGTCGCAGCGAGTGCGGCGTCACGGCTTCGTCAATAGGTCGCAGGCCAAGCTCATCGAGCCTCGTGTTGGCTCGGCGAAGCGCCGTCTTCAAGCGCCGCTCGACGTTGCTGACGCTCTGCCGCTGACCCTTGCGGTTGCGGAACATCGGACCCTCGCTGCTGCGCAGCGTGCGGAGCTTGTAGGTGGCGAGTTCCTTGCGCAGGGCGTCGGGCAGATCGACCTGGCGGACGCCCGCCTCGGTCTTCGATTCGCCAACGGTGAGCGTGCCGCTGGCCGGGTCGAAGTCGGGCCAGTCGAGCCCGCAGGTCTCGCCGTTGCGCAGTCCTGCTCCCGCCATCGTGGCGACCATCGGCCGCAGCTTGCGCGAAGCCTCGAGGAGCGAGGGCAGCTGCTCCGGCTCGATGGTCGGGCGGTTCGGCGTGCTGCGCTTGACCCGCCGCCTTCTTCCACGTGCCGGGTTGCGCGCCGCGTCGATGTGTCCGTAGTCGCCGGCAGCGTCGAGGATCATCGCCAGCAACCCGAGCGACTTATTGATCTGGTTCGGCCCAAGCGCTCCCTCGCGGAGCTTGGCTGCCTTGTAGCGGTCGACGTCCTCGGGACCGATCTGATCGAGGTGCATTGAGGCGAGGTGGGGGAGAAGGTGGCCGCTCAACAGCCAGCGGTAGCTCTTGATCGTCTTCGGCCGTAGCTCCGGTTCCCGGCTCTCCAGCCATTCCGATGCGAACTCGTGGAAGGTGGGTGCTTCGGCTATCTGTGGAGCCTGAGCAGGCTCGTATGGCCGCCAGATGCCGCGCTCTACGTCAGCGAGGACGTGGCGCAGCTCGGCCTCTGCTCGTCGCCGGTCCCAGCCCGCCTCACTTGTCCCCAGCGCTAAGTAGCGCCGCTTGCCGTAGGCCCGGAACCTAATCGCCCAGGCCCGTCCGTCCTGCGGCTCGATCACCTGTCCTGTCGCCCAGCGAGGCATCCCTGCCTAAGCCGCCGAGGGTGGGTCGCTCTCTCCCGATCCGTGAATTGGAAGCAACTCCACCCGGCCCTCCGATCCCTGAGGTTGACTCGCCCGCTTACCCGAGCGGGCGGGCGGGTCAGCCGCTGGCTTGCCATCCACCCTCCGCAGCACCCGCGCTGCGATTTCAGGATCGAACCGAAGTCGAGGCTTCGCACCTGTGCCGAGCTTGATCGCGCCAAGCTCGATCGCGTGGGAGTACACCCAAGAGCGCTCGATCCCAAACCGCCGCGCCAGCTCAGCAGCATCGACCAGCTCTCGCCGCTGAAGCCCGCGCTTTTCGAGCAGCTCAACCACCCGGCGAGCGATTGCCTCGACGGTCTGCGGATCGAGCCTGATGCGAGGATCTCGTCTCATGCCCCGTAGGTGCCAAATGGGGCTCCGCTTGATCCACTTGTTCGGCAAAAGACCGAAGGTCAGGGGTACTGCCGGGCCTCCATACAGGCGGCCCCCACACGGCGGAGCCGTGCCACAATCGGCCGCCGGGGGCACGGCCGGAGTAAGCCAGCTCCATCACGCCCGAGCCTTCCTGACGTTTGGGATCACCAAACTGCGGCCCAGGCACGAACCCGGAGGGTGCGTAGTGTGTCGGCGGTTGGGTTGTTGCTGTTTGAGTTCTTCCTTTGCCTGCTTCTTTAGGTCCTTCTTCTTGCTTCTCTTGGCTTTTGGTTTTGGCTTGGCTCTTTCTTGGCTTGCTTCTTCTTTTGCCTTCTTGCTTGTTGGGTTTTGGTTGGTCTCTTTTTGCTCTTAGCTTCATTGGCTCGTCGCATCCGGCCGGCGGAAGCCGCCGCGCGTGAACTCGCCCGGCTGCCAGTCGATGCCGTCGAGCAGGCTGGACATAGGGACTCCCAGGGCACCAGCCAGCTTTGCCAGGGTGTCGATGCGGGGGATACGGCCGCCGCGCTCAAGCAGGCCGATCTCGGTGCGATGCAGCGAGGCTCGGAAGCTCAGCTCCTCCTGGGTGATGCTCGCGCCCTCGCGGGCGCTCGCCAGGTTCTCGCCGAAGCGCTGAGCCACGACGCTCAACTGACGCCCCCGAGCAGCTCGTCAAAGCGCACAGCAGCCCGGCTCGGGGCAAGGCGTCGGCAGTCGCAAGAGAGCAGCCCGTCGCGACTCAGTTCCCGTATGGCTCGCTCTACGGCGTCTTGTTCGCAACTCTGCAGATCGGCCTCGACCCGCAGGGCAAGCTCCAAGATCGTGAGCTGGGCGGGGTGCAGGAGCAGCACCTGCGTGAGGACCGAGCGCTCCATGATCTCGTCCTCTTGGGCGGGCGTAGACATGCCCGGCCGGATATCTTCGTTGTGCATGGGAGCTCATACCTCCTGTGCCATGCCCCCGGCTGTTCCACCAGCGCGGGGGCGCTTTGTCGTTGGGCCGGCGAGGCTACCGTAACTTCTGCTTAAGCACAAGTGCTGAGACGGGTGGATCAAAGCGCCTGCGTCTGAGAGCGTGCGCAGAAGATGCGCCGCTCCGATCAGCCCCAGCCCGCCCTAGGCAAGGCAATCCGCCAACTCCGGGAAAAGCGCGGCATGACCCAGGAAGCCCTAGCTCAGGACGCTGGCGTCACGGTCGGCCACATGTCAATGATCGAACGCGGCCATTCCAATCCGACCTGGGGCACGATCAAAGGCGTTGCAAACGCACTAGAGATCTCGATTGCTGACATCGCGACGCTCTCGCTTGAATTCGAGACTTAGCCGACTCAGCTAATACCTTTCGGGAGTGACCGATCCATTTATCCGTCCGCTTGCGCGGGATGCTCGTGTACTTGTAGAGCTTTCAGGGCGGCCTCTAGAGGGCTACGCGATCATGCTCCAGCTGCGGGTCGATGGGCGTTGGAAAACGATTCGCCTGTTCGACAATGCCCACGGCGACCACGATATGCATCGCTACACTGGGACTGAGAAGCAACCCGCTGAGCGATTCGCTGAGGGATCAGCAAACGAGGTCGTACCCATGGCAATCAGCTATCTAATCGACCACTGGGAAGCAATTGCAAGATCATGGAAGAGCTAGAGCACAGCAAGTTCACCGAGGCTGGCCAGATCGCGAATGAGCGTCTGATTGAAGCGGTGGTTGATCCTGATCGCTATCCGGAAGGAACCGCTTTCATTGCGGCGGATCAGGAGCATTTCGGTGCAATCCTCGCTGAGGCGATTGCTGACCGCCGGCCGCTTGCAATCGTCTATCCCGACGGCCGGGAGATAGTTGCGGCTCCTAGAGGGGGCGCTCTCGCATTCGTCGAGCATCTATTGGAGCGTCGGCGCGACTCCAAAGATCAGCAGCCTTCTGTCCCTCTGCCTGCTGACTATCAGGTTGAGATTAGAGAGCAGCGCCTAGCCGTCGGGTAAAGCCCTGCGCCGCGTGTCATGAATTGCTCCGGGCCTAAGTGGCGTTGTCATGCCAAATCCTAGGTTCGCCTTCGCGCTGTTTCTCAGCTCGTATTCGCCCGCATTCCTCATCATTGCGATCCGTGCATTTCAGCACTCTTGCTTCTTGTTTTGGACATCGTTGCTGCTAGCGATTCTTTCGGCCTCAGCGTTTCTAATCTTCATTAAGGTCGCCCGGAGCGGGGGACCATTTGCCGGTACGGTGGAAGAAGTAGAGGATCGCGATAGTGACCTAGCTGCATACGTAGCCACCTATCTCCTTCCATTCGTGATGGTTTCCGATCCGACGACGCAAGATGTCCTAGCGCTCGCAGTCTTCCTCTTTTTTATCGGACTTCTATGGGTAAACAGTCGGATGATTTACCTCAACCCGCTACTCGTGCTTTTCCGATACCGTGTCTTCCTTGTTAAGGTACGCACGCAGGGCGGCGGGTCTCTCCCGCGGGCCTTTTTGCTGAGTCAACAGACCGATCTCAACACTGGAGACAGAGTCAAGATAGACCGCCTCGCCAACGGCGTCTTCATCGATCTCACTCCCCGCGATGCCTCCATTCGAGCCCAGTGAATTCCCCCGCGACGACCTTGTCACGAAGTTGGCTGACGCCACCATCCAAGTCGTCTTTGGTTACAAGAACTCCCCTATCGATTGGGACTTCCAGCGCTTGCGACTTCATGAGGGACTTCCAGATCAATTTCGTGAGACCGTCCTCGCAGCAGCAGAAAACCTGAGAGACGAGCGGGTAGGCCGCGACTATGATCCTGAGTGGGATCTCAAGTCCGACGAATTTCTGTATCTCTCGAACGATCCGCCGGTGGGCGGGGATTTCTTTACCCAACTCCCAAACTTCGGCACGTTCGCGGAGTTTCAAGAGCGCCGCCGAATTAGGCAGCCAAACATTTGGCTGGTGATCGCGCAGCTTTCCGACGACACTTTGGCGTATTTCGGGGCGAGAATAACTCGCTCGCTCGTGCTTGAGCGTACAAGCCGGCTGCTTCGAGTTGTCTATCGGGATGAGGCTTTTGACTCTCTGGACGAGACGGTGATTACCTTTAGACCCAGCTTCGACTGGATTGCTTGGCAAGACACGCTGATCGTGCTCAACGAGAAAGGCTTTCACGGGACCTTTCGCGACATCCCGGCTCTTGTTGCCAAGGTGGACGAGCACCTTTCATCAGTGAGCGAGCACGTTGGCATCGCCAATCTTTCCGACTTCGCGGAAAGGATCAAGTCCTACCCCGCGATGATGGTCAAGCTGCAACGAATCGTCGAGCGCGCTGACATGCACACGCGAGACCCGGAAATCCTACGGAAGTACGGCCAAGAATACGCCATAGACGTCGATTGGAATGGTGACCAAATGGTCTTCGATGGCTCCGTTGAGAAGCAATGGAACATCCTCCGACTGCTCGATGAGGCAAGAACTCTGGGTCCGGTGACGGGGAAGCATTGGGACACATCAAGCAAGACCGAAGTCTGAGGAGGACACATGGCTGACAACTACGATCTTATACGGCAGGCGATTATCGATTTAAAACAGGTTGTGGCTAGTTACCGAGGCTATCTGCGAGAGCTGTGCCCACATACCATTGGAACCAAGAACGGCCGCAAGCAAGCGCTTTTCTTCCAGTTTGGGGGGGAAAGCAGCAGTGGCCTACCTCCTGGGGGAGAGTGGCGATGTATCCCGGTGGATGAGATGACTGACGTTTTGGTCGGAGGAGGCGAATGGCATACGGATGGTCGCCATAGTCAGCCGCAGACCTGTATAGACGAGATTGATGTTGAGGTCACTCACTGACGCGCTTGGTATCTGCCGCTCTGTTTGGGCAGCGGAGGGATGTCGCTGCCCAAACGCGCATTAATCGTGCGTAATCCGAAGGAATCAAGAGAAGCTTCAGCCGAGGTGCGTCCCCCTTGTCAGAGCCAAAAACTCCCGTTCTTCCAGATCAATTAGGAGGGAGTCGCTCTATCCAGCTGAGCTATCGGGGCGGGAGGAGGAATCGTAATCGCCCTTGAGTTGGCTCTCGGCCCAGGCCTTGGTCTGCTCGACCAAGGAGCGCATTTCTGGTCGATCCGGCACATCTTCGGGTCTGCGTGAGTAGCGGAGCTCCGCGGCCCACGGACTCAGGTTGGGGAGGTCGGTCGCTCGGTCGGGTTTTGGAATGTCTGCCCCGTCGAGGAGGTTGAGCAGGTAGGCGATGTTATGCGTGCGCTCATAGGAGACCTCGTTGTGCGCGAGGACTGCCTTGATCATCTTCTCGACAGCCTGTTGAGCGTGAAACCCCAGCCCATCGTCAGGGATGTCGTCTTCGTCAATGAGGCGGAAGAGGATCTTTTCGTCTCCAGCCGCCTTTTCCATCAGCAGCTGGGCGTGATCGTCGCCGCTACGCGGCTCTGCCACCAACGACTTTCCCCTCGGCTAGGGCATCGTGAATCATTGTTCCCGAAAGCCCCCCCCATTCACGGACATGGTCCTCGCTGGCAACCACCACATCGGCGGGCACGCCTAGCTCTCCGACGAGCCTTGCGAGTCGTGCCGACTCGCCAAAGTGATCTCTAACCTCGGGCTCGATCACCAGGAAATCGAAGTCGCTGTCGGCCTTCTCTTCTCCTCGTGCGTAGGAGCCAAAGAGGATGACTTTGGCCTCGGGCCCGGCGGCCTCGGCCAGCGCCGCCCCAGCTTTGTCGATCAGGTCGCGAGATGCCATGTCGACACGGTAGCGGAGCGTCCTACGGACGATGCAATTCATTGGGCAGCGAGGCAATTTCGCTGCCCAAAACGGAATAGAACCACGGCAATCGACGGCAATCGGCCGCCGCGCGAAGCACTGCACAGCCGGCTCTGCAGAGCCAAAACGCGCACTCCTCCGCTTTGATTAGGAGGAGTCGCTCTATCCAGCTGAGCTATCGGGGCGGGAAGGGCAAAGCGTAGAGGCTAAGAGCTGGTCTTCGGAAGCAGTTCGTGGGACCAGTCGACCGCGAATTCAGCGATAGCCTCCGCGCGCTTCCGGTCAAGCGATTCCATGGGTGCATCGTCGTAGCGAAACTCTGCGGCCCAAGGAGTCAGCCAGCCACCCGGGCCATCTCGGCTGGAAGTTCGATCTCACTTCGGTTGGCCAGCGCGAGTAGGAAGTCGAGATCATGGGTCTTTGGGAAGTCGACGCCATTCAGAGTGAGAGCGACCTTGAGCGCCTTCTCGACTGCTTGCTGAGCATGGAAGCCGATTGGGTCGTCGCTTACCTCTGGATCGGGAACGAGCTTCTGCACAACCAGCAGATCGCTCGCTGCCTTGCCGGCGAGCAGTTCAGCAACCTCAACCTGCTCAGGAATGGGCGAAGACTTGGCCATCGCGAAGAGCGTGGTAGACGACCGTGCCGGGAACCTTTGCTCGCCGCTCAGCCAGTCGCTGGTCGAGAACGATGATGTCGACCGGGAGGAGAATGTCGTCAATCGCCCGGCGTAGCCGATCCCACTCCTCGCGTCGATTCGCGACCTCTGGCTCGATTACGAGAAAGTCAACGTCGCTGTCAGGGCGCTCCTCGCCGCGAGCGTGGGAGCCGAACAGGATCACCTTGGAGTCGACACCGGCAGCCTCGGCCAGCGCTTTTCCGGCTTGCTCGATCAGGTCGCGAGACGCCATGTCGACACGGTAGCGGTAGGAGGGGGCAGACAATGCAATCCATTGGGCAGCGGAGCGTTCTCGCTGCCCAAACCGGCATAGAACCACGGCAATCGACGAAAGGCCGCTTCAGTCACTGCGGGCGAGCAGTGCCCACGAATTGCATCAGCTTGTGACTCAGTGCAATGCCCTCGGCCAGATTGATGCTCATCGGTCGCCGAGCGTCATCGCGGAGTCGCCGGACGCGAATCGCCTCGGCTGCCGCCGCAGGATCCTTCCGTGCTTTGCCCGACTGTTGGATCGATGTCACGAGGACACGGTAGCGGAGGGGAATGGTTCTCTCCTGAATGGGCAGCAGGCTGCTCTTGCTGCCAAACCGGCTAGTTGACGTAGCGCGCGAAGTGGTGCGCTGAGATGACCAAGCCAGCGTTCAGGTAGAGGCGGTGAGCGTCGGCTCGGTCGATGCCGACGCCGGAGTCGAGGTGGAATTGGTTGCAATCGAGGCGCCTGCCCTCCGCTATCAGCCAATCGAGCAGGGCGCGGGCATGGCCCCGGCGTCGGGCCTCGGGGAGTGTCGATAGGTCGTCGACGTATAGGTAGCGACCCCAGGCGAGGCTGTGGGCCGTGCGGAAGCCCGCTGCGGCGGATGGTTCTGCGGCGCCCGCCTCGAACGCAGCTACGAGCCGATAGCCCTCGGTGCGCTGGACCACATCGACTTGGCGGACGAACGACTGCTCGTCGCCGAGGTCGGTGCGCAGCGCTCGCATCGCCTCGAACGCCAGGCCCGTCTCCGGAGGGAGAAGCTCGCGGATCTCGAGCTCGGAGCTCATCGTGGCTCAGGCGTAGAGGCTCTCCGAAGCGAGCTCCTGCGCGCGCCGGCTCCAGAGCTTCACCTGCATGAAGATGTCGTCGCCGTAGGCCTCGAGGGCGTCGAGGGCGAGCAGGGTGAAGCGGCCGTTGGAGATCTCTTCCTGGTCGACCGTCTCCCCGTCGAGCTCGGCGGTGGCGGCGACGGCGCTCTGTACGAGGGGACGTCCCCAGACGAGGGTGACCGCGCCGGCGCGTCCGTTCTCGCCGCGCCAGCGGCCGACGACCTCGTCGTTGAGGTCGATTTTCCAGCTGGAGTTGTCCTCGGCGAGCACGTCGGTGAAGTCGGCGATGGCGCGGAACTCGGCGGGCTCGCCCTGCTTGGGCTGGACGTAGGAGACGTGGCCGAAGAGCTCGAGCGCGCCCTCCGGGCCCTCGGCTCGCGCCGTGCAGGGCACCCAGACCCGGCCGCCCCAGGCGCGCTCGGGGTACCAGTCGAGCTCGGCGGGCGCCTCGACGCCGTCCGGCAGGTCCTCGATTTCGCCGCAGGCCTTGCGGAAGGCCTCGCCGAGCCGCTCGGCGAAGCGGCCGTGCGGGATCCCCTCCTGGGTCGAGTCGGCGATGAAGCGGGGGATGGGGCGCGGGTTGGGCGGCATCAGAGGCACTCGCGCAGGTCGGCGGCGGCGAGCTCGGGAGGGTAGGTGTTGATGTCGACTCCCGTCGCGAACTCGAAGCTCGCCTTGATGCTGAGCCGCGGCGCGATGTCGACGTGCCAGTTGAAGTGCTCGGCACCGCGCGGCGCGGTGCGGACCCAGAGGTTGAGCTCGGGGGGGCTCTCGAAGCGCTCGGCAAGCAAGCGTAGGGCGGTGTGGATCATCGCCGCGCCGCCGCTGTCCTCGGCGAAACCGGCGGCGCCGGAGCGCGGGATCACGCGTAGCTCGAAGGGCGAGCGCGAGGCCCACGGGCAGATCAGCGCCGCCTCGTCGTCGATCGCCACCAGGCGCTCCTTGCGCCGCACCTCCTCGACCAGGATCTCGCTGAGCAGCCCGCCGCCCGCCGTGCGTTCGGCGTAGGCGCCGACCCGCTCGCGCTCGCGCGCCACCGCGGCGGGGACGAAGTCGAGGGCGTAGAGCTGGGCGTGGCTGTGCTCGAGCGAGGCGCCCGCGCCGCCGCCCTCGTTGACGATCAGCTGCACGTAGGACGCGCCGGCGTGGGCGCGCATGCGCTCGCGCCAGGTGTCCACCGCCGCGCTCAGCTGCTCCGCGCTCAGCTCGCACATCGCGGTGACGTGCCCGGGCGCGTTGATCAGCACCTCGTGCGTGCCGGTCGCTGGGCGAGAGGAGAAGAGGTCGGGCTCGCCGGAGCGGCGCGACTCGAGCAGCGGGTCGCCGGCGCTGGCGAAGGCACCGGCCTCACCCGAACGGGCTCCCGAGTCCCCAGCTCCAGCCGAACCGCCGTCTGCCTCATTCGCCAGGGCCGGATAGAGGTTCGGCACCACCCGCGTCGTCCAGCCCGGGCTGTTCGCCTCGCCACCGCCCGGCCGCGTTGCGTAGACCTCGGGCGGCGTGCGGTCCTCGCGGCCCTCGCAGAAGGGGCAGTTCTCCGGCCCCTTCGGTTCGCTCTTGGGCAGGTTGAAGCTGTCGGGACGGGCGGCCCGCCCGGGGGCGAGGATCGCCGGCAGCCCGGAGAGCTGGTCGATTCGTAGTTCGGGGGAACTCAGGAGCGGGAGGGTGGCAGGTCGGGCTCGGGCTCGACGGGCGGCGGTGGGGGTGGCTCGGCGGGCGGCGCCGGCGGTGCAGGCGGCTTCGGCCTTTTCCTGCCCTGCTCGCCGCCCAGGAACGGTTCGATCATGTCCATCGGCAGCGGGAAGACGACCGTCGTGTTCTGGTTGCTGCCGATTTCCAGCAGTGTCTGCAGGTAGCGCAGCTGCAGCGAGGCCGGGTTGGTGCTGATGATGTCGGCCGCATCGGTGAGCTTCTGCGCCGCCTGGAACTCGCCCTCGGAGTTGATGATCTTGGCTCGGCGCTCGCGCTCGGCCTCCGCCTGCCGGGCGATCGCCCGCTGCATCTGCTCGGGGATTTCGACGTCCTTGATCTCGACCGCGGTCACCTTCACGCCCCAGGGCTCGGTCGACTCGTCGATGATCTTCTGCAGCTCTTCGTTGAGCCGCTCGCGCTCGGAGAGCAGCTGGTCGAACTCGGCCTTGCCGAGCACCGAGCGCAGCGCCGTCTGCGAGATCTGCGAGGTGGCGACGAGGAAATTTTCGACCTCGACGATCGCCCGGTTGGAGTCGACGACGCGGAAGTAGGCGACCGCGTTGACGCTGGCCGGGACGTTGTCGCGGGTGATCACCTCTTGCGGCGGGATGTTCAGCGTCACCGTGCGCAAGTCGACCTTGACCATGCGGTCGATCAGCGGGATCAGCAGGATCAGCCCGGGACCCTTGGTGGCGATCAGGCGGCCGAGGCGGAAGATCACGCCGCGCTCGTACTCGCGCAGGACCCGCACCGAGGTGCCGAGCGCGATCACGACGAAGAAGGCGATGATGATCAGGACTCCGAGTGCTGCTGCCATCAGCTTGCTCCTCCTTCGGCCTTGCCGGCGGGTGTCGGCTCGGGGTGGACCACCAGGGTCAGCCCATCCACCGCATCGACCCTGACTCTATCCCCCAGCCGAGCCGCGGCCCCGCCATCGGCCAGGCGCGCGCTCCAGACCGTCCCCTCGGCCCAGACCCGGCCGTCGGGATCGATGTCGCTGCGCGCCTCGACGAGCGAGCCGATCAGCTCCTCGGTACCGGTGCGCACCGGCTGGTCGCGATGGGCCTCGATCACCTTGCGGGTGATGAAGTAGAAGGCGACGAGGGAGAGCAGGCCGAGCGCGATCAGCGCCGGGCCGACGTAGTCGGCGGCGCTGCTGTTGGAATCCAGCGCAAGCACGCCGCCGACGATCAGGCCCAGCGCGCCGAGCGCCGCCAGCACGCCACCAGTCGAGAGCAGCAGCTCGGCGACGAGCAGGCCGACACCGAGCGCTGCGACGATTGCGGCTGAGTCCATATCTCGATTATCCGCTTTCGCATTCTTCGCGCAGAGCAAAGCGCTTTACATAGGCAGCCAGTTCCGACTGCTTGGGGAAGACGCCGATCTTGAGGTAGCAGAGCGACCCGGATCGATCGTAGAAAGCCGTGTCGGGCAGGCCGCTGCCAGTGCCGATCGCGTGGGCTATCTCCTGATTGCCGTCGCTGAAGCTCGGATAGGGGAGCGGAGCCTCTTCGAGGAAGGTTTCGGCGCCGGCGTCGGAGTCCTGGCTGTTGACGCCGAGGAAGGCGACCTTCTTGCCGTAGGTCGCGGAGACTTTCTGCAGGGTGGGGAACTCGAAGCGGCAGGGCCCGCACCAAGAGGCCCAGACGTTGACCACTACCGGGTAACCCTTGAGCGCGGCGATGCGCTTTGCGAAGGCGCTCGCGCCGCCGGGCAGGAGCTTGTCGCTTTCCTTGTATAGAGCGGCGAGGGGCGCGGGCGCCCCGGCGAGTGCCTTGGTGTAATCGGGGTGCTGGCCGCCGTAATCGCCACCGCTGTCGGCGCCGCAACCCGCCACCATCAGCCCCGCCGCCGCAACCGAGATCAGACCGATCGCGAACTGTCGTCCCTTTTTCTTCAATTCCTTGATTACAATACGTATGTTCGGTTCGCTGCTTTGTGCGAACCGCTTGTGAGAGCGCTGGGGGGAGGCAGTAGGTCGACTCCCGGCATTCCTCGTCTAAGTGCCCCCGCCCGTCATCCATCGCGGCGGGGACTGAATCCGAAAGCCTTCATGGCCAAGACCAGCGAAGTTGCCGCGCCGGCGGCAGTTCCATCTAGCGCCGATATCGATCGGGCAGCGAAGTTCGCCCGCGAGCCCTTCCTGCTCGATGGCGAGGGGCCGGAGGCGCTCGCGCCCGGCACCGCCCGGCGCCGTGCTCTAGACGCTGCCCTGGCTGAGCTCGACCAGGGTGCAGAGGACCCCTCGATCCAGTGGCGCCGCGATTTCTCCCTGCTCCTGGGCCTCGAGCGCCTTCTCGCCGACGAACCGCCGAAGCTGCGCGACGGCGCCGAACTGAACCCGCACCAGGTCGACGCGCTCTCGGGCACGCTGACCGAGCTGATGGCCGAGCAGCAAGTCGCCATCGGCGACGAAGCGAACGGCAAGGCGAAGGGCAACGGCTCGGTCGAGAAGGCGCCGCCGGCCAAGAAAGCCGCCAAGGCAAAGGCCGACGACGAGGATGCCACCGCCAACGGCGAGGTCGAGCTCGACGACGAGGACGAGGAGCTGGCGCCCGACGAGGAGCCGCAGGACTGGGAGGAGCAGCCGGCCTCCGACGAGGAGGAGGTGATCGAGGAGGCCCCTGACGATCCCGGCGCCGAGCGGCGCTTCTGGTTCGAGCACGCGACCGGCGCCGGCAAGACCGTCGCCGCGGTCGGCTTCATCGATGCCACCCGCACCGGCGGCGTGCTGATCCTCACCCACCGCCGCAACCTGGTCGACCAGTTCATCGGTGAGATCTCCGACCGCGGCTACAAGGAGCGCCTGCGCCCGCCGCTGCTCGGCGATCGCGACGACCCCGACGGCCCGGTCACGGTCGAGACCTACCAGTGGTTCGTCCGCAACCACAAGAAAATCTCCGACGCCTACTCGATCGTGATCTGCGACGAGGCGCACACCGCCCTCGGCGAGAAGACCAGCGCCTGCATCCGCGCCTGGACCGGCCCCGTCTTCATCGGCATGACCGCGACCGGGGCGCTGATCGCCCGCCACGTTGCCGACCTCTTCCCGACCCAGACCTCGCGCTTCGACCTGATCCAGGCGGCCCGCCGCGGCGTGATCTCGCCGCTGCGCTGCATGCGCATCCCGCCCGGCCCGGGCGTGCGAACGATCGCCAAGGTGCCGCTGCGAAAGGGCGAGGTCGACCAGGACTTCGACCAGGAGGAGCTGGCCGCGCTGCTCGACCAGGAGCCCTTCAACGTCGCCATCGCCGATCTCTACAAGACCCGCTTCGACGGCATGCCCGGCGTCCTCTATACCGCCGGCGTGCAGCACGCCAAGAACGTGGCGCGGGCGCTGCAGGCCGCGGGCGTCACCGCGCGCGCCGTCTCCGGCGAGACGCCGAAGCGCGAACTGGCCGAGATCCTCGCCGGCTTCGAGCGCGGCGAGGTCGACGTGCTCTGCAACGCGATGCTGCTCGCCGAGGGCTGGAACTCGCCGCGGGCGACGCTTTGCATGCATCTCGCCCCGACCGCCTCGCGGCGGATCTACCAGCAGCGGGTCGGCCGCGTCACCCGGCGGGCGCCCGGCAAGGAGGCCGGCCTCGTCATCGACTTCGTCCACCCGGCGACCACCCACGACGAGACGATCATCACCCTGCACAGCCTGCTCGACCGCGACGTCTACCGCGGCGGTGCGATCGTGATCGGCCCGGTGCGGCGCTCGCGCGGGCGGCGGATCCGGGTCGAGCGGCGGATCGTGCCGGTCTCCGGTGAGGAGGAGCGCCGCATGCAGGTACTCGAACGCGAGCTCTGGCGGATCGCGGTCGAGAACCTCGACCACGCCGAGCAGCACGCCTGGGCGGCGCTGGCCGGGGCGCGGGTCAACCCGCAGGGCTGGCGGCGGGCGCGGGCGATCCTGCAGGGCTCCGGCTCGCAGGAGCTGAAGCGTCGCTTCCTGCTCACCTGCGTGCAGCGCAACCGCACCTCGCAACTAAAACTGAAAGCGCTGAGCGAGATCGCCGACCTCGGCGACGCCGACGCCTTCGACGACGCGATCGACATCGTCGGCACCTGGAGCCGCGACGACAAGCGGGCCGGGACGAAGACGCTGCTGCAGGCTCTGGTCGACAAGCGGATCGGCCGCCGCGACCAGGCCCAGGCCTGGGTCTGGCGGCTCGCCTCCTACACCCCGGAGCTGCACGAAGAGTATGCGGTGCAGCGCTGGCCGGAGACGAAGCGGCTGCTCGGTTTGCTGGTCAATTCCTCGGGCCGCGCACACGGGCGCAACGCGCGGCGCCTGGTGCACTCCGCGCGCAAACAGGACCGCCGCCTCGCCGTGGCGCTGCTTGCCGGCGCGGTCTCGCATACGCCTGAGGGCGAAGAGGTGCTGCGCGGGGCGCGGATGCGGATGGCCCGCAAGCCCTCGGCGATCGCCCGCGAGCTGCTGCGCAACTTCCCCAAGGGCGGTAAGCGGCGCAACAAACGCGGCAAGAAGCGCCCGAAGCGCGACGGAGCGCCGGCGAATGGCGAGGCGACCGCGGCGAACGAGGCGGCGGTGGAGGCTCCCGACGTCGAGGAGGGCAAGGACGAGGCCGTCAAGAAAGCCGCCAAACCGAAACGGCGTCGCAAACGGGCGAAAAAACCTGCCAAAGACTCAGAGGCGCAGCTGAACCTCGCCGGCTCCGAGGCTGACACTGCCGCCGCCGGCAACGGCAACGACGAGGTTGCCGCGGTCGTCGATTCCGTCGGCGACGCCTGAGCCGTCCTCCCAGGCGACCTCGCGACCGCGCAGGCCGTCGCGGCGGCGCCACTCGCCGAGCACCTCGTCGTCTTCCGCCCAGACCCAGTGGTCGAGGTGACGACTTAGAACTACCGCAGCGGTTGAGGGAGTCGGGGGAAGCCCCGTCGGAGCAACAGCGGGGAGGCTCCGTCGAGACTTCCCCCGACTCTCCGAAGTCGCGCCGAAGAGCGAAATCGCTGGTTGACGGAGGTCAGCGGGGAACTCCTCCGGAGCAATGGAGAGATTCAAGCCGATCCCGATTACTGCCCAGCCGTCTTGGGGGCGGGCCTCGATCAAGATGCCGGAGAGCTTGCGACCTTCGAGCCAGATGTCGTTGGGCCACTTGACCTGGCACGAGATGCCAGGCCGAAGCTCCTCGGCGGCGGCGCAGACCGCGAGCGGGACCGAGAGCGGCAGCAGCAGGTGGCGCTGGCCGAGTGGCCGCAGGATCGCCGAGTAGAGCAGCGCCTTGCCCTTGGGCGCGGTCCAGACCCGCCCGACCCGGCCGCGTCCCGCGGTCTGTTCGCGGGCGGTGACGACGGTGCCCCCGGGCGCTCCGGCTTCAACCAGCTCGCGAGCGCGGGTGTTGGTCGAGTCGGTGACCCCGAAATGGCGATGCGGGGATCCGAATGTCGATTGCTGCGGCCGCTGAGTTCGCACTTCTTCGCCACTATGGCGAACAAAGGCGAAGTCAGCCTGGGATGTCGGCGAGCAGGGCGGCGACGAGGCCGTCTATGTCGTGGCGCTGGGCTTCGACATCTACCTCGAGGCCGGCATCGCGGACCGCCTCGCTGGTCACCGGGCCGATCGAGACGATGCGGGCCTCTTTTGGGAAGCGCTCGCCCAGCGCCTCGGTCAGGTTGCGCACGGTCGAGGACGAAGTGAAGGTGACGTAGTCGGCGGCCAGTGCAGCCTCGACTGCATCGGGGCTGGGCTCCTCGCGCACGGTCTCATAGAGGGCGACGACATCGACCTCGGCGCCCCGCCCCTCGAGGTGCTCGGGGATGACGTCGCGGGCGTCGGCGGCGCGGGCGACGAGGACGCGCTTGCCGCTGACCTCGACCGCGGCCAGCGCCTCGACCAGGGACTCGGCGACGAAGCGCTCGGGGACGATGTCGGCTGCGATCCCGCTGCGAGCGAGTGCTCGGGCGGTGCCGGGGCCGATCGCGGCGACGGTGGTGCCGGCGAGGGAGCGAGCGTCGAGGCCGGCGGCCCGCAGCGACTCGAAGAGCAGGCGGACCCCGTTGGGGCTGGTGAGGACGATCAGGGCGTAGTCGCCGATCTCGTCGACGGCACGCTTCGCTTCGTCGCTCTCGATCGTCGGCTCGATCCGGATCGCCGGCAGCTCGACCACCTCGGCGCCGAGGTTGCCCAAGGTCTTCGCCAGCCCACTGGCTTGGGCGCGAGCGCGGGTGACGACGACTCGACGGCCGTAGAGCGGCCGGCGCTCCAGCCAGGCGAGCGACTCGCGCCGCGCGACGACCGGGCCGACGACGATCAGGGCGGGGGCCTTGATCTGCTCGCGCTCGGCACGCTCGGCCAGCGTGCCGAGCGTGGCGACGACTGTGCGCTGGCCCTCCATCGTGCCGCGTTCGACCGCCGCCGCCGGCTCGTCGGCGTCACGGCCGGCGGCGATCAAGGCGGCAGCGTTGTCGCTCAGGCGCTTGACGCCCATGTAGAAGACGAGCGTGCCGGGGAAGCGGGCGAGCGCCTCCCAGTCGAGCGCGCTCTCCTCCTTCTCGGGGTCCTCGTGGCCGGTGATGAAGGCGACCGCGGAAGCGTCGTCGCGGTGGGTGACCGGGATGCCGGCGTAGGCGCTGGCCGCGACCCCGGCCGTGATCCCCGGCACCAGCTCGAACTCGACTCCCGCTTCGCGCAGCACCTCGCCCTCCTCGCCGCCGCGGCCGAAGACGAAGGGGTCGCCGCCCTTCAGTCGCACCACGCTCTTGCCGGACCGCGCCGCCTCGATCAGCCGCTCGCCAATCTCCTCTTGCGGCACCGAGGGCACGCCGGGCGCCTTGCCGACGTAGACCAGCTCGGCGTCCTCGCGTGCGCCGTCGAGCGCCCCGGGCGGGATCAGACGGTCGTAGTAGATCGCGTCTGCCGAGCCAATCAGCGCCAGCGATCTGGCCGTCATCAGCCCCGGGTCGCCGGGCCCGGCACCGACCAGGTAGACGACTCCCGCGCGAGCGCTCACGCCATCTCCTCGGCTCGGTCGAGCAGCTCGCGCGCGCCGGCGCCGATCAGCCGCTTGGCCAGCTCGGCACCGAGCGCGGTCGGCTCGGTCGAGTCGCCCTCGACGCTGTCGCGCACCCACTCGCTGCCGTCGGGCAGGCCGGTGAAGGCGTCCAGCCGCATCCGGTCGTTCTGGGCATCGACCCGGCCGTGGACGCCGATCGGGCTGGCGCAGCCGGCGCCGAGCAGAGCGACCACGGTGCGCTCGGCGGTCAGCTCGCGCAGTGCCGCTTCGTCGACGATCGGGTCGACCAGGAGCAGAGCGTCCTCGTCCTCGGCGCGAATCTGCAACAGCAGCGAGCCCTGCCCCGCGGCCGGGGTCATCGCCTCCTCCGGAATCGGAAAGGCGATCTCCTCGGCCCGCCCAAGCCGGCGCAGCCCGGCGACCGCAAGCACGACCGCGTCGAGCTCGCCCTCGGCGAGCTTGCGCAAGCGGGTATCGACATTCCCATGCAGCTCGCTCACTTTCAGGTCCGGCCGCACGGCGAGCAGCTGCGCCCGCCGCCGCAAGCTCGCGGTCCCCACCTTCGCCCCCTCGGGCACCTCATCGAGCGAAGCCCCAACCCCGATCCAAGCGTCCCGCGCATCCTCACGCTTCGGCACCGCCGCCAGCATCAGTCCCTCCGTCAACTCCGCCGGCAAATCCTTGGCCGAGTGAACCCCAATCTCCGCTTCGCCCCGCAAGAGCGCTTGCTCAACTCCCCGTACGAAGCGAGCCTTGTCGTCCGCACCTCCGTCGGATCCCACCTCCACCAGCTCAGCCCCCCCGAGCATCTCGCCGACCTGCCCCGCCTGAGCCAGGGCAAGCTTGCTGCCGCGTGTAGCAATTCGAAGCATCAGCGTTCGTGTTGGGTCGATCCCGGTAGGGGTGAAACGTCTTGTACTTTTTGGGCAGGCGCTAGCGGCGTCAGCGGGCGACTCTCCACCCAAAAAGTTAAGTGGGACCCCTGCCGGGATCGACCCGACGCAGGGGGGTCACCTTCGAAGCGCTCTCCTCGGGCTCTGTCTCAACGTCCAGCCCAAAGAGCTCGCGCATGGCGCTGACGTAAAGGTAGGCCTCGTCGCTGCCTGCAGAGCGCTTGATCCGCAGCGTCGGCTCGTGCAACAGCCGCGAGGCGATCGCCTTGGCCATCACGCTCACCCGCTCGCGGTCGGTCTCGCTGAGGTCCTCCCAACGGCCGTCGTTCTCGGCCAGCACCCGGCGCACGACCTCGTCGGCCCGCTCGCGCAGGGCGGCGATCGTCGGCACCACCTCGAGCGAGGCGAGCCAGCGCTCGAAGCGGTCCTGCTCGGCGTCGATCAGGCGCTCGGCCCGGCGCGCCTCGGCCTCGCGGCCGCCGGTGTTGCGGGCGACGATCCGCTGGACGTCGTCGATGTCGTGCAGGCTGACCCCCGGAATCTCGCGGCAGGCCGGCTCGATGTCGCGCGGCACGGCGATGTCGACCAGCAGCAGCGGGCGCCCCTCGCGGGTCGCCATCACCTGCTCGAGGTCGTCGCGCTCGATGATGTGGTGCGGGGAGTTGGTCGCGGAGACGACGATGTCGGCCCGCTCGAGCTGCTCGGGCAGCTCCTCGAAGCGGACGGCGTTGCCGTCGAAGCGCTGGGCGAGGCCGATCGCGCGGTCGTAGTGGCGGTTGGCGACGAAGACGGTGGCGACGCCGCGGCTGACCAGGGCGCGGGCGAGCAGCTCGGCGGTCTCGCCGGCACCGACGACGAGCACGCGGCGGTCGCTGAGATCGCCCAGCGTGCGCCGCGCCAGCTCGACCGCGACCGAGGGGATCGAGACGTTCTTCTCGCTGATCCCGGTCTCGTCGCGGGCGCGCCCCCCGGCGGCGAGGGCGCCGCGGAAGAGGCGGTTGAGGATCGGCCCGGTGCCGCCCTCGACCAGGGCGAGCTCGTAGGCGCGCTTGACCTGACCCTGGATCTCGGCCTCGCCGAGGATCATCGAGTCGAGCCCGGCGGTGACGCGGAAGAGGTGGCGGACGGCGTCGCCGGAGCGCAGCGAGTAGAGGTGGCCGAGTAGCTCGGTGGGGCGGATATCGGCCTGGCGGGTGAGCACGCCGAGCGCGGTCGACTCGGCCTCGACCGGGTCGGAGACGACGAGGTAGAGCTCGGTGCGGTTGCAGGTCGAGATCGCCGCCGCCTCGTGGATGCCGGCGACCTCGGTCAGCTCGCGCAGGGCGCCGGCGGCGCGGCCCTCGGTCAGCGAGAGCCGCTCGCGCAGGTCGAGCGGGGCGGTCTTGTGCGAGACGCCCAGGGCCAGAAGCTCAGACATCGGCGCTGACCTCCTCGCGCTCGCTGGCCGCGGCCTCGCCCTCGGCACGATGCTCGGCGAAGCTGGCGAGCTCGCGCAACTCCTTCTCCATCCGCTGTAGTTTGCTCGCCATGATCGCGACGTAGATCACGATCAGGACCAGGAAGACGACGTAGGCGCCGGCGACGTACTTGCCGGCATCATCGAGTGGCAGGGCCGGCGTCTCGGCCAGGAGCAAGCCAATCACCTAGCTCACCTCCGGCGCGACCCGCGAGCTGCCCCCGCCCGAGGCCGGCGCGTCGAGGGCGCGGCGCAGCCGCTTGAGCTGGCCCGAGGTGCTCTTCGCGGTCAGCTCGAGCTTGACCAGGGTCACCCAGAGCAGCGCCGTCGCCGCGAGGCAGACGAGGAAGGTGAACATCATCGAGCCGGGCAGGCCGCCGTTGGCGGTGGCGAAGACGCGGGGGTGAACGAGGCTCTGCGCCATCCGCACCGCCATGAAGTTGAGCGGCACGAAGGCGCCGGCAGTGACGGCGAAGACCGAGGCGTAGCGGGCTTGGCGCTCGGGATCCTCGATCGCGTAGCGGAAGGGGTAGTAGGTCGCGTACATCAGGAAGACGATCAGGAAGCTGACCAGGGTCGGCTCGTCCCAGACCCACCAGTGGCCCCATGAGGCCTTGGCCCAGATCGAGCCGGTGACCAGCACGGCGACGCCGAAGATCACCGACATGTGGATCGAGACGTAGGAGTAAGCGTCCCACTTGCGGTTGCCGCTGCGCAGGTGGCAGATCGCGAAGATTCCGCCGATGACGAAGCCGATCAGCGCCGTGATCGCCAGCGGCACGTGCAGGTAGAAGATCTTCTGGATGAAGCCCTGGTCGGCGTCGAGCGGCGCGTAGAAGAAGACCAGCGAGAGCGCAGCGGCGATCCCCACGACGGTCGCGATCGAGAGGGGTCTGAGTCCTTTGCCGTACATGCCTGAGTTTGGGCGGTGGGAGGCGCCCTGCCCGCTAGTCCTCCAGGAGGAAATCGAATACGGCCCAGCCGAGCAGGAGGAAGATCAGATCGTATAGGGAGAGCACCGCCAGCCAGCTTCCGAAGCGGTGGTAACTGACTCCGCCCGAGGCGAGCAGGGGCTCGCTGGCGCCCGTGGCGGCGATCATCAGCGGCACGACGAGCGGCAGTAGAACTAGTGGCCCAAGCAGGTCGCGGGCGCGGGAGTGCACCGCCATCGAGGAGATCAGGGTGCCGGTGGCGGCGATGCCGAGGTCGGCGAGCAGCAGCACAGCGACGAGCGGCCCGAGCGCCGCGGCGGAGCCGAGGAAGAAGAGGGCGAAGATCGGCACGACGACCAGCTCCAGCACGGCGAGGTAGGCGAAGAGCGCCGTCGCCTTGGCGGCGAAGAGGGCGCTGCGGTCGATCGGGGCGAGGCGGATCGCATCGAAGCCGCCCTCCTCGCGCTCGGCGACGAAGAGGCGGTTGACCCCGAGCAGGGCGGCGAAGAGCAGCGTCGCCCAGAGCACCCCGGCGGCGAGGCTGCCCGAGAGCTGGGTGCGGTCGAGGCCGAAGCGGAAGATGACGAAGGTGGTGGTGGCGAAGAGAGCCATAGCTGGCAGCGACTGCATGGTGCGCAGCTCCGCCCGCAGGTCCTTGGCGAGGATCGTCACGTAGGCAACCCGCGAAGGCGTCATGCCGACACCGCCCGCCCGCCCGCCTCGAGCCGCAGCACCTGGTCGGCCTCGGCTTCGAAGCGCTCGGGGTCGTGGCTGACGATGACGCGGGTGCGCCCGGCGCCCGGGCCGATCAGCGCCCGGGCCAGCTCGCGGCCCTCGGCGTCGAGGTTGGAGTCGGGCTCGTCGAGCAGCAGCAGCTCGGGCCGGTGCAGGACGCAGCGGCAGATCGCCAGGCGCTGGCGCATCCCGGCCGAGAGCTCGCCGACCCGCTGCTCGGCCCGGCGCTCCATCCCGACCGCGGCGAGCAGCTCGGCGATCCGCGCCTCGCCGGCCTCGCCCACGAGCCCATGCAGGCGGGCGTGGAAGCGCAGATTCTCGCGGCCGCTGAGGTCGCGGTAGAGCAGCGGCTCGTGGCCGAGGAAGCCGATCTTGCCGCGCAGCTTCCAGGCCTCGCCCGGCAGCGAGCAGCCCAGCGCCCGCACCTCGCCGCCGCTCGGCCGCAGTAGGGTGGCGAGGATGCGCAGCAGCGTCGTCTTGCCGGCCCCATTGGGACCGAGCACGAGCAGCGTCTCGCCGCGCCCGAGCCGCAACCCGACGCCGTCGAGCGCCGTCCGTTCACCGTAGTCGCGGCGCAGCCCGGCGAGGCTCAGCGCCGGCTCGTCTGTCGCCTGACCGGGCTCCACCGCTGGGATTCTGAAGGTAGGCGGTGGCAGGCGGGGGAGCGGCGATGATGACGACCGCAATCGACCAGGGTGCTGCGCCTCCCAGGTTGGTTTGCTCGCGGTACGCTTTGAGTTTCATGAGCGATCAGCCACCAATCCTCAACGAGGTCGACACTTACGGCCCCGTCTATATGCGGGTTGCCAACCAGCTCGGCCGCTACGAGGGCAACGAGGAGGAGGCGCCGCTGGCGATGGAGCTGCTTGGCGTCAAGCCGGGCGACCGCGTCGTCGACGCAGGCTGCGGCCTCGGCCGTTTCGTCGCTGCCCTCGCCGACAACGGGATCGACGCGGTCGGCGTCGACATCTCAGAGATCGCGATCGTCGCAGCAAAGCGGGAGTACCCCGGGCCGACCTACTACGTCGTCGACCTGATGCAGCCGCTGCCGCCGGAGCTGAAGGGCTTCGACGGCCTGGTCAGCCTTTCCTCGAGCTTCGGTTTCGGCGAGACGGTGGCCGAGGACGAAGCGATGATGCGCGCCTACCACGGGATGCTTCGCCCCGGCGGCAAGATGGCGATGGAGCTCTCCGACCTGGAGCGCTCGCGCTACCGGCTCAAAACCGACGAGGGCGTAGTCGAGCGCGAGACCAACGGCGTGCAGGAAACGCTCGACGTCAACTTCTCAACCGGGATGCTGCACGTGCACTACGTCTACGGTGACGACGTGGTCGACTCGCGCATCCGCATGTACGAGGCGGAGGATCTGGAGCGGATGGCGGTCGAGGCGGGCTTTCGCGATGTCGAGCACTACGGCAACTTCGCCGGCGGGCCGAAGCGGCCCGAGGACCGGCTGGTCCTCGTCGCCACGGCATGACCGCCGGGCGGGAAGAGCTGCGATGACCGTGCACGGCGCGGCGGTTGTCGTCGACGCCTACTCGACCGGCGCGCGTCTGGCGCCGCGCTTCGCCGCCGCCGGCCTGCCAGTCGTCCATGTGCAGAGCAGTTCCAGCCTGCCCGAGTTCTACCTGCGCGCCTTCCGCGCCGGCGATTTCGTCGAGAATGTCATTCACGATGGAGACCTCGAGGCGACCGCGGCGCGGCTCGCCGTACACGAGCCGGCCTTTGTCGTCGTCGGCGCCGAGCCCGGCGTGCCGCTGGCCGATGCGCTCAGCGAGCGGCTCGGCCTGCCTTCCAACGGCAGCGCCCAGAGCGCCGCGCGGCGCGACAAGAACGCGATGTCCGAAGCGCTGCGCACCGCCGGCCTGCGCACAGCGGAAGCGCTGAAGACCGCTGAGGCGAGCGCGGCGGTCGCCTGGGCCGCCCAGCGCGGCGGCGCCCCGGTCGTGGTCAAACCGCTCGACAGCGCCGGCACCGACGGGGTCAGCATCTGCCACGACGCGGCGGCGATCGAGGCCGCCTTCGCCGCCAACCTCGGCCGGCCCAACGCCCTGCACGGCGCCAACGATCAGCTGCTGGTGCAGGAGTTGCTGGAGGGCACCCAGCTCTTCGTCAACTCGATCAGCTGGGACGGTGTCCACCACGTCTCCGAGGTCTGGCGCGACAACAAGCTGCGCGCCGGCGCCAACTTCATCTACGACTACGAGGAGCTGCTGCCGCGCCACGGCGAGCAGCAGGACCAGGTCGTGCCCTACGTCGAATCCGTGCTCGACGCGCTCGGCATCCGCTTCGGGCCCGCCCACACCGAGGTGATGCTGACCGCGGCCGGGCCGGCGCTGGTCGAGTCGGGGGCGCGCATGCACGGCTCGGTCCCCGACGAGATCGTCGACCGCTGCACGCCCAGCCACCAGACGCTTACCGCCGAGGCCTACCTCGATCCCAAATCGGTCGCGCGCCGTGCCCAGCAGCCCTACGAGCTGGCGGCCGGCGCCTACTGCGTGATGCTGATCTCCCAGCACGAAGGGCGGATTGTCGACGACGCCGGCATGCGCGAGATCGAAGCGCTGCCCTCATTCGCCGGCACGATCTCGATGCTCGGCCCCGGCGACCTGCTGAAAAAGACCGTCGACCTCTTTTCCTGCCCGGGGATCATCTACCTGGTCGATCCCGACCGCGATCGGCTCAAAGTCGACTACGACCGCATCCGCGAGCTCGACGCCTCAGGCGCCGTCTTCGAGCTTGAGCAACTAGTCGCCTCCTGAAAGCCCGCCCGGCAGGGGTTCCACTTAACTTTTTCGGTGGAGAGTCGCTGCGCTGGCGCCGCTAGCTCACGACGAAAAAGTACAAGGCGTTCCACCCCTGTCGGGCGGGCTTTCAGCCAGCGCGCTTCTTGCTGAGAGTGCGGCGCCCAACCGTGAGGAGCGGGCCAGCGCCCTCGCGGAGAGCTTGAGTTCGAGTTGCGCCTTTGCCATATAGGAGCTTCGCGGACGCGCGCACCGCTTCGCCCAAGGTGCGGTCATAGGGGTGCCACCAGAAGTCGCGGGTCAGGCCTGGCTCCCAGGCGTTCATCTTGATGTTGACGCACTCGTAGAAGCCGAATTTGGAGTGCGAGCGGCCGACGCCGGAGTCCTTGACACCGCCCCAGGAGCACTGGCAGGCGCCGTGGCTGAAGGAGTGGTCGTTGATCCAGACCATGCCCGACTCGATCCGCCGCGCGATCCGTTCGCCCTTCTGACGGTCCTTGGTCCAGACCGAGGCGCCGAGGCCGAACTCCGAGTCGTTGGCGAGGTCGATCGCTTCCTGCTCGGATTTGACGACGACGATCGGCAGCACCGGGCCGAAGATCTCCTCCTTCATGATCCGCATCTCGTGCGTGACCCCGGTCAGCACGGCGGGGGCGACGAACTTGCCGGGCAGGCCGGCGACGTCGACGGGGCCGCCGCAGAGCTTGGTCGCGCCGGAGGCCTCCGCGTCGGCGATCAGGTCGACGACGATCTCGTACTGGCCGTCGGAGGTCATCGGCCCGATCTCGGTCTCCCACTGCAGCGGGTCGCCGAGGCGCAGCTTCTCGGCCTCGCGGGCGACGCCCTCGACGAAGCGGTCGGCGACCTGCTCGAGCACGTAGACGCGCTCGATTCCCGAGCAGGTCTGGCCGGCGTTGGCGAAGCCGCCCCAGACGGCGCCGGAGATCGCGTTGGGCAGGTCGGCGTCGGCGCAGACGATCATCGGGTCCTTGCCGCCGAGCTCGAGCACCGAGCCCTTGAGGCTCTCGGCGCAGACGGCGCCGACCTTGCGACCGACCTCGACCGAGCCGGTGAAGAAGACCTTGCCGACGCTGGAGCGGGCCAGCGCGTCGCCAACCGCGCCGCCGCCGTGGACGACGCGGACGAGGCCCTCGGGCAGGCCGCCCTTCTCGAAGACGCGGCGGATCGCCTCGCCCAGCAGCGGCGTCAGGCTGGCCGGCTTGAGCACGACGCCGTTGCCGGCCATCAAGGCGATCGCGACCTCGCCGAAGGGGATCGACCAGGGGTAGTTCCAGGGGGCGATCACGCCGACGACGCCGATCGGCTCGTAGGAGAAGTGGCCTTTCTTGCTGAGCAGGAAGCCCTGGGTCATCCGCACCTTCTCGTCGGCGAGGATCTTGGGGCCGGCCTTGGCGCACCAGTGCAGGGCATCGACCGTCGGCAGCAGCTCCATCGTGTAGGCCTCGGCGCGCGGCTTGCCCTGCTCTTGGACGAGCAGTTCGGCGATCTCGTCGATGTCGTCGAGCAGGGCGTCGGCGGCGCGCTTCATGTAGCGGGCGCGGTCCTGCAGGGAGAGCTCGGCCCAGGCGGGCTGGATGCGGGCGACGTCGTCGACCACGGACTGGACCTGATCCGAGGTGATGGTCGCCACAGACCCGACCAGCTCACCGGTTGCCGGGTTGAAGGACTCGAGGGTGGACTGGGACGGGGGGGACTGCGTTGCGCTCTCCATCGGTCGATTGTAGGTGGGTTTGAGGGCATCGGGGGAGGTCTCGGCGTGCAACAGCGGGGAGGCACGCCGAGACCTCCCCCGATGCCCTCATACTCAGCCGCAATGGCTGATCAGCTCTTTGACACCGGCGGACCCGCTCAGTCCGGCGTCCCGGCGTCCGATGCGCCCTTGGCTGTGCGGATGCGGCCGCGGAACCTGGACGAGCTCGTGGGGCAGGAGCATGTGCTGGCGGAGGGGTCGGCGTTGCGGACCGCGATCGAAAGCGGGCATCCGCACAGCGCGATCCTTTACGGACCTCCCGGGGCGGGGAAGACGACGCTTGCTCGGATCGCGGCGAGTGGGGCGGAAGGGGCGTTTGAGGAGGAGTCGGCGGTGAACGCCGGACGCGCGGAGATTCGGGCGGTGATCGAGCGGGCTCGGGAGCGGCGGCGGGGGAGCGGGCGGCCGACGGTGTTGTTCCTCGACGAGATTCATCGCTTCAACAAGGCGCAGCAGGATGCGTTGCTGCCGGCGGTCGAGGAAGGGCTGTTGACGTTGATCGGGGCGACTACCGAGAACCCCTACTTCGAGGTCAACTCGGCGCTGCTCTCCAGGAGCCAGATCTATGAGTTGCGCCCCTTGGAGCCCCGGCAGGTGGAGGAGCTGTTGCGGCGGGCGCTCTCCGACCCGGAGCGTGGGCTGGTCGATCCGCCGCCGGTCTCCGACACGGCGCTGGCGATGCTGGCGGAGCGCAGTGGGGGAGACGCGCGGGTGGCGCTCTCGGCGCTGGAGCGGGCGGTTGAGCGAGCGCAGGGAAAGACCGTCGACGTGGCGGCGATCGAGGACGCGCTGCAGCGCAAGGCGCTCGATTACGACCGCCAGGGGGATCGCCACTACGACTTCGTCTCGGCCTGGATCAAGGCGACGCGCGGCTCCGACGTCGATGCCTCGCTCTATTACCTGGCGGTGATGCTGGAGGGCGGGGAGGACCCGCGCTTCATCGTTCGCCGCATGGTCATCCTCGCCTCCGAGGACATCGGCAACGCCGATCCGCAGGCGCTGCTCATCGCCGACGCCGCGGCGCGAGCGGTCGACCGGGTCGGTTTGCCCGAGTGCGCGCTCAACCTCGCCCAGACCGCCGTCTACCTGGCGCTGGCGCCGAAGTCCAACGCCTCCTACAAGGCGCTCGAGGCGGCCCGCGCCGAGGTGCGGGAGAACGGGGCGAAGACGCCGCCGGACTACCTGCGCGACGCTCACTATCCCGGCGCCAAGTCGCTCGGCCGCGGCGAGGGCTACCGCTACGCGCACGACGAGCCGGGCGGCGTCAGCGACCAGCAACTGCTGCCGGAGGGGCTCGAGAACCGGCGTTTCTATTCCCCCACCGATCACGGTTTCGAGGCCGAGCTGAGTCGCCGCTGGGCCGCTCTGCAAGAGAAGATCCGCCCCGGTTGAGACAACCGCAACTTCTTCCAGATCCGGTGTTTTAATGGGCGGCTTTCCAAGCTAGAGCCAGGGAGAGCCGACACACCGGCCGGAGGTCTGGACTGGGGACCTCCGGCCGGGTATCAAAAGGGACACACAGGGGGGAAACGGTGGCGCGCCTCGCTCGACGGGCGCCGCCACCGCGTAAGGGGCCAGGTCAGGGAGCGGCGTATTGCGCCGCCGCTCCGCCCCGCGCCCATGCGGCCGACCGCCTATCGTGAACGCATGGCCACTGAGGAGAAGGAGCGGCTCCGACTCGGCGGCATGGCGCTGCGCAACGGGCTCCTGATCCACGGGCCGACGCACTGGGCCGCCGCGGTGCGCGATGCCGACGGCAGCATCGAAGTCGCCTCCGAGCGCAAGCCCGAGCTGGCGCCGGGCCTGGCAACGCGAATTCCGGGCCTGCGCGGGCCGCTGAAGCTCGCCGACGCCCTGGCGGTGCTGCCGCTGGTGCGTCTGCGGATGCCCGCGGCGCGGCTCCCGTTCGAGAACCTGCGCGTGCTCGGCACGATCGGCGCCACGCTGGTGGCCACCGCCGCCCTGCGCAAGCGTTTCGGCAGCTCGGCCCTGCGCGAGGGCGTGGTTCAGGTCATCGGCGCGGCGCCGGCGATCGTCGCCCTGCTCGATCGCGATCTCGCCGCCTACCACGGGGTCGAGCACAAGGCGATCGCCGCCTACGAGCAGGGCATCGACGATCCGGCCGGGGTGCCGAAGGAGCACGACCGCTGCGGCTCCAACCTGATCACGCCGATGATGCTGCTCTCGGTTGGCGGCACCGTGATGCTCGAGCGCCTGGTCGAGAAGCCCAGCCCGGCCGCCCGCGCGGTGGTGGGCCTGGCCGGCGCCTCGATCGCGGTCGAGATGTTCGCCTGGAGCGATCGCCACCACGGCGATCCGCTGGCCGAGGCCTTTCACGCGCCGGGCCGCGAGATCCAGCGGGTGATCGCCACCAAGGAGCCGACGCCGCAGCAGCTCGAGGTCGGGGTGGCCGCCCTGGCCGAGATCCTGCGAGCCGAGAACGCCGCGTAGACTGCCGCCTCGTGTTTGGAAGGATCGACCACATAGGCGTCGCCGTCGAGGACCTCGACGCGGCCATCGAGCTCTACGAAAAGAGCTTCGGCATGGAATTGGGGCTGCGCGAAACGGTCGAGGCGCAGGGCGTCGAGGCAGCGCTGCTGAACGTTGGCGACGGCCACGTCGAGCTGATGGCCGCGACCGGGCCCGACACGCCCGTGGGCAAGTTCATCGCCAAGCGGGGAGCGGGCATGCACCACATCGCTTACGCGACCGACGACATTGACTCGGCGCTCGAGCAGCTGGCGGCGAGTGGGGCCGAGCTGATCGACGCCAAGGCACGGGTCGGCATCGGCGGCAGCCGCGTTGCCTTTCTGCAGCCGCGCTCGACCGGGCGCGTACTCACCGAGATCGTCGAACCCCCCGAAGGAGGGCACTGATGGCAGACGCACAGAAGGTCGAGGTCGGCTTCGAGGGTGGTCAGGTCATCTCTGTCCGCCTCAGCGAGGACGAGCTGAAGGACCTGCGCAAGCAGGTCGAGAAGGGCGGCTGGCACGACGTCAAGACCGAGGACGGCATCCTCGCGATCTACGTCGGCAAGGTCTCCTTTCTGAGGATTGACTCGGGCGAGCACAAGGTCGGCTTTTCGCAGACACGCCCGGGCTGATGCGCGGAGGCAAGCTGCTCGGTGCCGCCGCCCTGGCGACGCTGGCCGCGGCGCTGTGGTGGCGCAAGAACCCGTCTGCCTGTCCCTATGGACAGCGCTTCTGGGTCGAAGCTCCGCACCCGATCATCACCCGCGACCGCCTGCGCTCCGTGCTACGGCCTGAGCCAGGCGAGCGCATCCTTGAGATCGGCGTCGGCGTCGGCTATTACACCCTCGACATGGCCGAGTGGGTCGGGTCGGAGGGCATGATCGAGATCTTCGACCTGCAGCAGGAGTTCCTCGACCACGTCGGCAAACGCGCATCCGAGCGCGGCCTCGCCAACATCAATCCCACCCAGGGCGACGCCACGGCACTCCCTTATCAGGACGACTCGATGGACGCCGTGGTCCTCACCGCCGTCCTCGGCGAGATTCCCGATCCGGTCGCGGCCCTGCGCCAGGTCCAGCGAGTCCTCAAGCCCAGCGGCCGCCTAGTGGTCGGCGAGCTCTTCGGCGACCCCCACTTCACCACCCAGTCCGCGCTCAAACGCCAAGCCGCAGAAGCCGGCCTCGACTGGGAGTCGCGCTCCGGCAACTGGTTCGGTTATTTCGGCTGTCTGAAGCCAGCGAGTCGCGCCTGACTCTTGGCTAGTCAGACTCTCTGATGAGCTGGGCGGCGCGTCCACGAATCTGTGCGGTGAAATTCTCAAAGGAAAGGTCCATAGCTGGCTCATGGATAGGTGTTTCAGGGTCCGCTGTTGATGTGACCAGGCAGGCAGCGTCGTAGAGTCGCTCCAGGACCAAGCGACGACACAGAATTTCATATCGGTCGCGGTATGAAGCTCCGGCAAATACATCATCTACATTGAAAAGTGGCTCACGAACCGCTACTGGCTTAGTCGACTTCGCATGCTCCTCTAGTAGAAAGAAATACCCAAGCCAAGGTCGTGTGCTCCCGAAGCGGCCCTCGCGGTACGCAATCCAAACGTCCGTCGCACTACCAATTGCCTCCTCGGCCCGATTATTGAAGTTGTTGCCAAATGAGGGACCGACTTGCGACTTGAACTCAATGGCTGCCGCGAGCTGATCCTCATGAATCACAACCAGATCCCATTGCTTCTCCGGCCTGTAGTAGCCAGGGAGCTCGACACTCGTCGCTCGATAGATGGTCTCGCTTGAGAACCCAGCGTCGACAAAGGTCTCGGCCAGTAGCTCGGCGAGCGCGTCCATCTGCGCGCCTCCAGTCACTGCACTACGTAGACCAGCGTCGGTCTTTCCAGACTTCATCTGACGGTCTCGCTGGCTAGTACGCACCGTCCAATATGAGCGTACAGCTTTTTCGAAAGCCTTCTGGTTCATAGTTCGGGGAGGTCGTCCAGCTCGTATAGCTGAAGAGCGATATCTGTCGCTAGCGCGACGTCTCGCGTTTGAAAGGCCACCCGAAGCCTTTCAACATGGTTACGCTTCAACTTCGCCATCGACGGCACTCTGATGCGGCGCAGGTACTGGGCCTGAAATCGGAGGTACCCCCCTCGCATTCGGACTGCGTACGCCTCGATAAACATCTGAGCAACGCGCGATAGGAGGAGACCACCGAGTATTTCTAGATCCCAATCTCGCGAGGTGACGTAGTAGAGATTATGATGAGGATAGATTGTGCCTTTGTCTAGTACGGGGTGGATTTCAGCCTTTATGTCTGGCAGGAGCAACTTATGTTGTCCCAAAAGCGAAGGATGGACGCGGTCTATGGTTCGAAACCAGTCCACGGATTGTCGCTTAGCTATGTTGCGAGCTTTGAGGCGATTGGCATTTTCCTCGAAGTAGCTCCGAAGCTTCGGGAAATCATTGAGATCTATCAATCCCTGACCATCCGTCTTCCAGGGACTAACTAGATAATTGCCGGACCATTCCAAATGGCCTTGCGCGGTATCTGCCACCATTGCTAGGGGCATTAGGCGATCTTTCTCAATTGCCGACGGATCGGATGTCACAAACACTTGATCGGCTCCGGTGGCAACGCCTATGCCAACCCGTGTTCCGGTTGTCACGTCTTCCAAAGGAGGGCAACGAGTCTCTAGCTCTCTTAGGAGAGTTAGTCGTGCAGGGGATCCTGCCGGCCAGGGTGCTTGTGAAGAGAACCAACTCGGTAGCATCGCTGCGCGGTAGGCCGTACTGTGCGTTTCGTCTCCCGCCTTGGCTTGGAGGTGCCAGGAGGTCAGGGCTTGCGCGGACGTCGCATTGAACACATCGGTGGTGTCAGCGACCAGAGCCGGTCGCTGCGGGCGCCGACGGAGCGTTACGACTGATGGGTAAGCGGATACGGCATCGTCGAAGGCGTCCACATTGTGCATTTCAATGGCCGCCTCGACGCTGAAGTCGTTTTCTACTAGCTGTCGAAGTAGGCGACCGTACTGATTGCGCATCCACCGATCTGCACAAATGAACGACAGTGTTCCGTCAGGGCGTAGCAGTTCAAGTCCTATCTCCAAAAAACCAACGTAGATATCTGCTCTACCCGTCATTGTCGAACACACTCGACGGTATGCGTTGCTGCGAGTAGTCGGAACGGCCTCTAGGCGAATATAAGGAGGATTACCCAGTACAAAATCAGCTTTTAGCCAGTCATGATCATGCAAGAGAAAGTCACCCGAGCGAACTACGTTATTGGCAAATTTTTTCGAGGAGCTTGCTCCCCAGCCGCATGTAACGAGTCTCTCGTGGAGGAGCTGGCGACTCTTCTCGACATTCCCCGGCTGTAGGTCAAAAGCTTGGATTGACCCAAGAGAGTCACGAATATCTAGCCCGCTGCGTTTGCATGCTGCGGAGAGGCGTTCAACCATTGGTCCAAGGAATGCTCCCTCCCCACAAGCTGGCTCTATGGCAACCATCTCCCAAAGGGGCTTATCGGCCGTATAGCCGGCTAGATCAAGGATCAGATCCACGACCCAGGGCCGAGTGAATACAGCCCCATGCGTCCCCTTGGGGGTATCAGGGAAGACTTGCCGGGGTTTTGGAATTGCGCTCGTCGCGAAAGCCATTGCGCCAAATCTAATTCCTCGACTAGATGGCTCGCCAGACGAGACAGAGATTCGTGAGCCGCTAGTAGCGCGGCGGCAGGTCTTGGCGTTCCTCGGGGACTCGTTCCACGCGCTCTTCCGAGACGACGGCGCCGCGGCGGGCGCGCTTGGACCAGATCACTTCCTGGAAGAGGCCGAGGATGAGGCCGGCGGCACCGGCGATCATCAGGATCAGGCCGACGGTGTCGAGGCTGACGCCCTGGACGTGGACGTTGGTCGCGAACTTGAGGATCGCGCCGACGGCGATCAGGAATATCCCTCCACCAATTGTCATGGGGCGTGGGTACCCCCGGTCTAGATCGGCAAACGGGTTGGGATCTAGGTCGCGGACGCCTGAGCAGCCACTTGGCAGCTCGGGCACCAGTAGGTGGTGCGGTTGGCGTCGCCCTGGCCGCGGGAGCGGATCTGCGTCCCGCACCTGGGGCAGGGACGGCCGGAGCGCTTGTAGACGGCGCGGTCCTGGCGGCCCGCCTCGACCGCCTCGTGCATCAGGTCATGGGCAGCCTGGGCGACGTGGCGGAGCTGCTCGATGGGCACGTCGCCGACTCGCTGCCAAGGGTCGAGGCGGGCGGCGAAGCAGGCCTCGCTCTTGAAGATGTTGCCGATGCCGGCGACCAGGTGCTGGTCGAGCTGAGCGTCGCCGAGACTGCGGTCGGGGACGCTGGTGAGCGATCGGGCGATTTGCTCGGCGTCGAAGTCGGCCGCCAGGATGTCGGGGCCGAGGCGGGCGAGGACCGGGTCGCGGCGCACCGACTCCGCGCGCAGCAGCCGTAGGGTCGGCCCGCCGAACTGAACGGCTTCGGCCCGATCGGTCGAGAGCACCGCCCAGGCGGCGCCGACCGGCTTGCGCCAGGTCTCGCCGCGCCGGTAGGTGTGCCAAGAACCGCTCATGCCGAGGTGGCTGTGCAGGACCAGCTCGCCGAAGTGGAGCAGCAGGTGCTTGCCGTGGGCGCTGGCGCGCTCGAATGTGTGGCCGTCGAGGCGCTCGATCCGGACCGTCCGCCCGCGCGGGTTCGGGGCGCTGGCCTCGACGATGCCGCCGTCCAAAGTCGCTTCGATCCGTCGTGCCGCCCGCAGGATCGTGTCGCCCTCAGCCACCGCTCAGGCCAGGGTGGTCCAGAGTCGCTGCTCGGCTTCGAAGACCCGGTGGGCCTTGACGTCGATTTCGCGCCAGAGGCCAGGCTCGGGATCGTCGCGCTCGCTGGCGGCATGGAAGGCGCCGGCCAGCTCGGTCCAGCGCGCGGCTGCCTCGGCGGCCAGCGGCGCCTCGGCGCGCCCCGCCTCCTCGAGGAAGCGCGAATACATAAGGCGGAAGGCGCCGCCGCCGGTGCCGCGGCGCTCGATCACCTGGTAGCCGAAGCGGGCGCACCACTGCCAGTCCCCGGCGAGCTCGGGCCAGTTGCCCGCCTCCTTGGCCAGGCGCTCGACCGCGCCGAGGCCGGAGAACTCGCCGAACTCCGAGGCGACCATCGCCTGGGCGGCGCGATTGATCGCCGCCGGGATCGCCGCGCGCAGCTGCTCCTGCGTCACCCCACCCGAGGCGGTGAACATATGGCCGGAGAGGGGATAGGCGGGGTGGCCGCTGTGGCGCGCCTTGTCGAGGTCCTCCAGCCGCGTCGTCGTCTGCAGCTGCTCGAAACCGGTGTCGGAGAGGTGTGCGTACTGCTCGTCGTAGCCGGCCAGGACCACGGCGTGGCCGGGGAAGTGGGCCGAGTTGCCGTAGTGGTCGAGGTAATAGAGGTCGGTGAGCAGCAGCACCGGGTTGCCGGCGTCGACCTCCTCGCGTGCCACCTCCCAGGCGCCGTCGTCGCCCTGCTCGAAGGTGCGCAGCTCCAGCGCCGCCCCGGTCAGCTGGTCGAAGTTCTCCTCCAGCCGCGCCGTGCGGCCGTTGAACCAGCGGGTCGGCGAGGCGTCGTCGAGGACCACGTAGTAGAAGCAGGCGCCGGCGCCGAGCCCGAACGCCATCTCCTCACTGATCTCGACGCCGTGGAAGCCAAGCAGATTGCGCAGGGCGGTCGAGCCGCAGTGGTGACCGGGCGTGTGGACGTAGCCGGGGACCGAGGGCATGACGGGATACTGACCTACCGGCTTATCCTGCGCGCCGATGCACGAAGCCGATCTCAAGCTGCTGCGCCTGATGCGGACCCGCGGCCACTCGCCCGGACTGGAGTCAGCTGCGAAGGCGCTGGGCAAGGCCGGCAACAATGGCGCGGTCTGGGTCGTGCTCGGGATTGCGCTGGCGTTGCTCGACCCCGAGCGGCGCGAATCGTGGTTGATCTGCGCCGCGCTCGGGCCGATAGCGATCGGGCTCAACTACGGGATCAAGCTGCTGGTCAAGCGCCCGCGCCCGGTGCTCGAGGGTCTGCCGCCGCTCGGTGGCGCGCCCAGCTCGCTCAGCTTCCCCTCCGCCCACGCCCTCTCCTCCTTCGCGGTGGCGACGGCGATGTTTCGGGTCGATCCGGCCACGGCGGGCGCCCTCGTCGTCGCCTTGGTCATCTCGCTCGGCCGGCCCTACCTCGGCATGCACTACCCATCCGACGTCCTCGTCGGTGCCCTGCTCGGCATCATCCTCGGATTGCTTGTTCCACTTTCCATATGAGCAGTGAGAGAGCCGCCCCCGGACGCGGAAGTGGGGGGCCATCCATATCTGATTCTCTGGCCCCCCACGAGAGCAGAGGAGGCGGCGTTATATGAAGATCGGGATCGTCGGGCTGCCCAACGCGGGTAAGTCGACCCTCTTCAACGCGCTGACCGAGGGCGGGGCGCAGACCGGCGACTACCCCTTCACGACGATCGAGCCCAACGTGGCGATCGCCGAGGTGCCCGATGAGCGGCTCGAACAGGTCGCCGCGACACTCAAGTCCTCCAAGCTCGAACCGGCGACGATCGCCTTCCACGACATCGCCGGCCTGGTCAAGGGCGCCTCGGAGGGGGAGGGGTTGGGCAATCAGTTCCTCGCCTCGATCCGCGAGACCGACGCGATCTGCCACGTCGTCCGCTGCCACGCCGACTCCGGCGTACCGCACCCCGACGGCCGCGTCGACCCCCTGGCCGACATCGAGACGATCGAGACCGAGCTGATCCTCTCCGACTACGAGCAGGCCGAGCGCCGCCTGCACCGGGTCGGCAAGGGCGCCAAGTCGGGCGACGCCGAGGCGATCGCCGAGCGCGACTGGCTCGAGCAGGTTGTCGCGGCGCTGGCGGAGGGCAAGCCGGCCCGCTCGATTCCGGTTCCCGACGCGGCGGCGCACGGCCCGCGCAACCTGCAGGCGCTGACCTCGAAGCCGATCCTCTACGTCGCCAACGTCGACGAGGGCGACGCCGAGCCGCCGCAGGCCGTCGCCGATCACGCGGCCGCGGTCGGCGCCGGGGTGGTTGCGGTCAGCGCCCGGATCGAGGGCGAGCTGGCCGAGCTCGACCCGGCGGAAGCGGAGGAAATGCGCGAGTCCTACGGCGTCGAGGGCTCGGGCCTGGCCCGCCTCATCCGCGCCGCCTATGACCTGCTCGACCTGCTCACCTTCTTCACTGCCGGCGAGGGCAAGGAGGCGGTCGCCCGCCCGATCCCGCGCGGCTCGACCGCCTGGGAGGCAGCGGGCACGATTCACACCGAGATCCAGGACGCCTTCATCAAGGCAGAAGCGATCGGCTGGCAGGAGCTGGTCGAGTGCGGCGGCTACGCGCGGGCCCGAGACAAGGGCCTGCTGCGGATCGAGGGCCGCGATTACGTCGTCCGCGACGGCGACGTGATCACGATCAAGGTTTAGCCCAGCGGCGAAGCGAGCGAGAATTTGACATAGCGAGCGTTATCTATAAAACTGACCGCTATGTCAGATGGCGATGCACCCCGTTCCTCCCTACGCGACGAGCAGAAGGCCCTCACCCGCAAACGCCTCATCGACGCGGCCGAATCGGTCTTTGCCAGCAGCGGCTATCACGGCGCCTCGGTTGGAGAGATCGCTCGCGAGGCCGGTGCGACGACCGGGGCGCTGTACGCCAACTTCGCCGGCAAGGAGGACCTCTTCCTCGCCCTCTTCGAGGAGCGGATCGCCGCCGACGTGGGGGAGTACTCGGAGATCGTCGCCGGCGGGGAGACCCTCGAGGAGCAGGCACGCGGGGCGGGGGATCGCTGGATGGAGATCCTGCGCGAGCGCCCGGATTACTTCCCGCTGCTGATCGAGTTTTGGTCCTACGCGATCCGCGAGCCGCAGCTCCGCGAGCGCCTTGCCACGCGCTTCGCCGCCTTGCGCTCCGGCAGCGCTCAAGTGGCCGCTGAGGCGGCCGAGCGTTGGGGCCTCTCGGCGGGCGCGGCCGAGGCAGGCGAGCACCTCGGTCTCTTCATCAACGCACTCGGCAACGGGCTCGCACTCGAGAAGCTGGTCGACCCCGATTCGGTTCCCGACTCGATCTACGGCGAGTTCCTCGCGCTCATCTTTCGCGCCTTCGAGGCGCTCGTGCACGAGGCCGAGGCGGCCTGAAGATGGACGGCCCGCGTCGCGCGGTTAAGGCGGACGCGGCTCGCCTGGAGGTCGTGATGGCGAAGGCCTTTCACGACGATCCGGTGATCGGTTGGCTGTTGCCGGATGCGGGCAGAAGGCCGGCGCGCCTGCGGCGCTTCTTTGGGATCGAGCTGCGCCATCTGGCCCTGGCGCGTGGCTGTGTCTGGACCACGAGCGATCTCAGCGCCGCGGCGCTAGTGCTGCCGCCAGGGAGATGGCGGGTGCCGCTGTTCGCGACCCTGCGCGAGGGCCGTGCTTTCGGCGCTGGCCTGGGCAGGGCGGCGAGGCTTGGGATGGCGATGGAGTGGCGCCACGCGCGCGAGGTGCGAGGGCCGCACTACTACGTCCGCGATGTCGGGGTGCTCCCGGAGATGCAGGGGAGGGGCCTTGGCAGCGCCCTGATGGCTCCGACCCTGGAGCTCTGCGACCGCGAAGGTTTGCCCGCCTACCTTGAGGCCTCGAGCGAGCGCAGTGCTGCCCTCTATGAGCGCCTTGGCTTCGAGCACCTCGCGCAGCTGAGCGTCCTCGGCGGCCCGCTGTTGCGGCTGATGCTGCGGCCGCCTGCTAACGGCGACGCGTCGTGAGCGACGGGGTCAAGCTCGCCGGACTTGCCGGCCTGTTCAGCATCGCGCTTGGAATCGTTGCCCTGCCCGTCGATCAGATGTGGACGTTTCCGGGGACAGGCGCGACGGCGGGCGAGGTGGCGGCCTTTGCGCGGGAAAACCGTCCGGAGCTGTTCGTCGCCATGGCCCTCAACACGATCGCGGTGGGGCTCTGGCTCGTCTTCGGCGCCGGCGTGTGGTTGCGCCTGCGGCAGTTTGCCAGCGGCGAGAGCATTCTCCCGGCCTGCTTCCTGGCCGGCCTGGTCGGCTTCGTCACGCTTCTGCTTGCCGGTTTCACGGTTTTCTTCCTGCTCGTCTACCTGGCTCCGGCAGCGCCCGAGCCGCGGCTGCTCTACGACCTCTCCTTCGCGCTCCTCGCCGTGTCCGGAATTCCCACCGCCCTGGCGCTCGGCTCGTACGCGGCGCTGGCTTTCCAGCCCAACCCCCTGCCCCGTTGGACCGCCTGGCTGGCGACTCTGGCCGCCCTGGCGCACCTCCTTCTGATCGCCTCGCTGGCGATCAGAAGCGGGTTCTTCTCGCTCGATGGAGGGGTGACGATCGCGATTCCCGCCACGCTGTTTGCTTGGATCGCCGGCATGAGCTCGGTGATGGCGATGAGCCCTCGCTCTGTCGGCCCGAAATCGACCATCTAGGGTTTCGCTATGGACGAAGGCGCGCGCTTCGGTGGCGTGGCGGCAAAGGCCGGCCACTACGAGAGCTTCTACATCAAGGCCTGCCGGCCCGGCGGGGGACAGGGGATCTGGATCCGCCACACCGTCCACAAGCGTCCCCGCGCCGAGCCCAACGCCTCGATCTGGTTCTGCCTCTTCGACCGCGAGGCCGACGGACCGCGGGCGACCAAGGTCACCGTGCCGGCCGAAAAGCTCTCGGCCCCGGTCGGTTTATGGATCAGGGTCGACAAAACCGAGATCGGCCCCGGGCATGCCAGCGGCTGGATCGCGACTGAGGCGCTCAGCGCCAGTTGGGAGCTCAGCTTCGGCGGCGACGCCGAGCCCTGCAAGTACCTGCCGGCCGACTGGCTCTACGAGGCGCCCGTGCCGCGGACCAAGTTCGTCGCCCCGTTCCCCAACGCCAGCTTCAAGGGCCGGCTCGAGATCGACGGCGAGGCAATCGAGCTCGAGGACTGGCCCGGCATGATCGGCCACAACTGGGGCAGCGAGCACGCCGAGCGCTGGGTCTGGCTGGAGGGGACGGGCTTCGTCGAGGACCCCTCGATCTACTTCGACGCCGGCGCCGCCCGGGTCCAGGTCGGGCCGTGGAGAACGCCCTGGCTGCCTTCGGGGATGCTGGTGCTCGACGGCGAGGCGCACCGGCTCGGCGGCTTCGGCCAGATCCGCTCCGCTTCGATCAAGGCGGAGCCGGGCGCCTGCGAGTTCACCCTGCCGGGCCGCGACATCGTCGTCCGCGGCCGGGTCAGCGCTCCCCAAAAGGACTTCGTCGGCTGGGTCTACGCCGACCCCAAGGGCCCCGAGCATCACACCCTCAACTGCTCGGTCTCCGACCTCGAGCTGACCGTCGAACGCCCCGCGCTGCCGGCCCGCCGGCTCACCCTCAGCGCCGGTGCCGCCTATGAGTTCGGCATGCGCGAGACCGACCACGGCGTCCCGATCCAGCCCTATCCGGACGGCTAGCCCGCGACCTTCTGGAAGCTCATCCAGGTGCTGTAGCCGCCGAGCGCGACCTCGAGCTGTTCGCCGCTCACCGTGGTCACCCCGCCGGTGCCGATCAGCTTGGCGGCGACGATCCGCGGCGAGACGCCGCGTTTGACGATCACCACCTGCTTCAGCTTGCCGTCGAGGTAGCCGCCTAGCTTGGCGCTGATTTCGGGGCCGGAGAATTTGAGCGTCCAGTCGTGCAGCGGGCAGTAGTAGTCGTAGGGGTCGGGGACCCCGGTCAGATAGGGGATGGCCGGGCCGCCGAAGACGTTCTGGATGCTCTCGGTGTAGCCGCCCGAGCAGGCGGAGAAGTAGGTCTCGACGATCTTGCCGCCGTAGGTGACGACCTGGCCCCTGGTTGCTTCGGTCGCGGCGTTGGTCGTCGCGGTCTCGCTGGAGAGGCCGTCGTAGACCTGGCTGCGGGTGTCGTCGTAGAGGTCGAAGCCGTTGCCGCCGACCCCTGCGGTGAGGGCGAAGGAGCGCGACTCGATCGCCTGCGCCTGCAGCTCGGCCGCCGGCCAGGAGGGCGGCGACTCGTTGGGGACCACGCCCTTGACGTACTGCTCGACCGGCAGCGCGTTGATCACGTTGAGCGAGCCCGCCTCGCTTTCGGTCGGCACCGATTCGAGCACGCCGCGGTAGGTGCCGATGCCGGCGATCGCGATCTTGCCCCTGCCGGCGGCGCGCAGCTTGGTCCCGCAATCCGCCAGCGGCTTGCCGGCGGAGCTGCGCAGCTTCACGTGGGTGCCGTCGCGGTGCGCCTCGTAGGTGCGAGCTGGGTCGAGGGCGACGCCGCAGGCGCTGGTTGCGGCGCTGAAGCCGATGTCGCCGGGCGAGATGTCGAGCAGGACGCGGACGATCCGCGTTCCCTCGATCTGGCTGATCGAGCTGCCCTGGTAGTAGTGGGCGAGGATGAAGCGGTAGTCCTTGCCGTGCAGGGCGTAGCCGTAGGCGCCGTACTGGCTGACCCCGACCCCGTGGCCGAAGCCATGGCCGCGCACCACCCAGTTGACGCTGGCGCGCGCGGCGGGCGCCAGGGCGAGCAGCGCCATGCAGAGGCCGAGAAAGAGTCGCAGGGCTTTGCGCTGGGTAAGCATCTCTCGGGTCAACAGATTCGCCTTGCGCGAGTAGCGGCCTGCTCTAGGCTGAAATCAAGCGACCAAAGAGGAGACCAGCATGGCCACGCAGACGGTAAAGGCGGTCGATCACAAGCTTCTTGCCGCGGGCGAGTGGATCGAGACCGGCGAGTGGGGAGAGGTGAAGAGTCCTTACGACGGGACCGTGGTCGGCAGGGTCGCTGAAGGCGATGCCGCGCTCGTCGACCGGGCGGTCAAAGCCGCTCACGAGGCCTTTGAGACCGCCGACTTTCCCCAGTACGAGCGGGCCGCACTGCTCGACCGCGCCGCCGCGCTGGTTCGCGAGCGCCGCGACGACCTCGCCCTGACGATCTCCGCCGAGGCGGGCAAGCCGCTGAAGACGGCGACGGTCGAGGCCGAACGCTGCGTCGACACCCTGACCTTCTCGGCGACCGAGGCACGCAAACTGACCGGCGGCACCGTGCCGATGGCGGCGTCGGTGGCCGGCGTCGGCAAGCTCGGCGTGATGCTGCGCGTCCCCTACGGAGTGGTGGGCGCGATCAGTCCCTTCAACTTCCCACTCAACCTGGTCGCCCACAAGCTCGGCCCGGCGATCGCCGCCGGTAACGCGATCGTCCTCAAGCCGGCCGGCCAGACGCCGGTCTCGGCCCTGAAGCTGGCCGAGATCCTGGTTGAGGCGGGGCTGCCCGACGGCTGGCTCAGCGTCATCCCCGGGCCCGGCTCGGAGGTCGGCAACGCGATCGTCGAGCACGAGCTGACCCGCGCCCTCACCTTCACCGGCTCGGCCGGCGTCGGCTGGGGCATCCGCAGCAAGGTGCCGCACAAGAAGGTCAACCTCGAGCTCGGCTCCAACGCGCCGCTGATCGTCAACGCCGACGGCGACTGGGAGACGGCCGCCGACAAGGCCAAGCTGCACGCCTTCTCGCACGCCGGCCAGAGCTGCATCTCGATCCAGCGCATCCTCGTCCACGAGGAGATCGCCGACGCCTTCACGGAGCGGCTCGTCGCCAACACCCGGGAGCTGCGGGTCGGCGATCCGCTCGACTCCGAGACCGACGTCGGCCCGCTGATCACGCCCGGCGACCGCGACCGGGTCAAGGAGTGGATCGACGAGGCGCTCGCCGCCGGCGCCACGCTGCTGACCGGCGGCGAGCTGGTCGACGAGGGCCGCTGCCTGGCTCCGACCCTGCTCGGCTCACCGCCCCGCGACGCCAAGGTCTGGTGCGAGGAGATCTTCGGCCCGGTGGCGACGATCGACCGCTTCTCCGACTTCGGCGCGGCGCTCGAGTCCGCCAACGACTCCAAGTTCGGCCTCCAGGCCGGCGTCTTCACCCGCGACGTCGGCCGCGGCCTCGAAGCGGCCAACACGCTCGAGTTCGGCGGCGTGCTGATCAACGAGGTGCCGACCTTCCGCGCCGACCAGATGCCCTACGGCGGCGTCAAGGACTCGGGCAACACCCGCGAGGGCCCCTCGTTCGCGGTGATGGAGCTGACCGAGGAGCGCTTCGTGACGCTGCAGGGTTGAGTGCCCGCGCAGGATTCCCGACCTTAGTCGTGCGGCCGCGCCATCTTGCGGTGATCCAGCGCCTCCTCCAGCACCGAGGGCTCGACGCCCTGCTCGAGCGCGACCTCACGCAGCGAGCGGCCTGACTCGGCCGCGGCCTTGACGATGTCGGCGGCGCGGTCGTAACCGATGTGGGGGTTGAGCGCGGTGGCCGTGGCCAGCGTCGCCTCGGCGTGGCGGGTCGTCATCTCCTCGTTGGCCTCGATCCCGGCGACGCACTTGACGTCGAGCAGGCGCGAGGCGGAGGCGAGCAGCTTGATCGAGTCGAGCAGGTTGCGGGCGATCAGCGGCACCCGCACGTTGAGCTCGAACTGGCCCTGGCTGCCGGCGAGGGTGATCGCGGCGTCGTTGCCGACGACCTGGGCGGCGACCTGGATCACCACCTCAGGGATCACCGGGTTGACCTTGCCGGGCATGATCGAGGAGCCCTTCTGCAGCTCGGGCAGGCGCAACTCGGCGAGCCCGGCGCGGGGCCCGGAGCCCATCAGCGCCAGGTCGTTGGCGATCTTGTTGAGCGAGATCGCGTAGACCTTGAGCGCGCCCGAGAGCTCGACCAGGGAGTCGCGGTTGCCCTGCGCCTCGAAGGGATCGAGCGGGGCGGAGATGTCGAGTCCGGTTTCGGCGCCGAGCCGCTCGCGCACCTTGGCGGCGAACTCGGGGTGGGTGTTGAGCCCGGTGCCGGTGGCGGTGCCGCCGAGCGGGATCTGGCCGACCCGCCGCAACGTCGCCTCGACCCGCTGGATGCCGAGCCGCACCTGCGCCGCGTAGCCGCCGAACTCCTGGCCGAGGGTGACCGGGACCGCGTCCATCAGGTGGGTGCGGCCGGCCTTGACCACGTCGGCGAACTGCTCCGCCTTGGCCTCCAGGGCGCTCTCCAGCGAGCCCATTGCCGGCAGCAGGTCGTGCGTGACCTCGCCCAGCGCTGCCAGGTGGACGGCAGAGGGAAAGACGTCGTTGGAGGACTGGCCCATGTTGACGTGGTCGTTGGGATGGGCGCCCTCGCCAGCGAGGTTGGCGAGCACCTCGTTGGCGTTCATGTTGGAGGAGGTGCCAGAGCCGGTCTGGAAGACGTCGATCGGGAACTGGTCGTCGTGTTCGCCCGCGGCAACCGAGTCGCCCGCGGCGGCGATCCGCTCGGCCAGGGCCGAGTCGAGCTGGCCGAGCTCGCCGTTGACCAGCGCCGCGGCGGCCTTCAGCCGGCCCAGCCAGCGGACGACGGGAACGGGAACCCGCTCGCCGGAAACGGGGAAGTTGTCGACGGCCTTGGTGGTCTCGCCACCCCAGAGCTGCTCAGTCAAAGTCGGTGCCTCCATCGAAGTCGTGGTCGCTTCAGCGTATTGAGCCGGCGGTTCCGCCTGCGTCCAAGTCGAGCAGCCTGGCCCTGCCGGTGAGTCCGAGCAGCGCCTGCGCCGTGGTCCAAGCGGGCGTCGGCGAGCTGCCCGGCCGGTAAGCGATCGAGCCGTCGCGGTGGGCGAGCGAGACCAGGTAATCGAGCGGACCGCGCTCGGATGGGGCGAGCGAGCGGCGCGGGTCGATCCCGGCGAGGCGCAGGGCGACCGTCGCCAGGCCGGTGCTCTGCGCGTTGGAGTCCCCGCCCGGCAGCGCCGGGAAACCACCGTCCGCCGATTGCGCCGAGCGGAGGAAGGCGCCCGCGCGCGCGAGCGCCGCGCTCCTTCCCCCGACGGCGAGGGCCCAGCTGGCGAGGCCGGTGGTGTCGATGTCTGGTTCCACGCCGGGGCGATAGCCGAAACCACCATTGGAAGATTGGTTGGCGACCAACCAGGCGGCGGCGTGGGCGGCGGCGCGGGGACGGGAGTCGCGCAGGGCGAGCACCGCCAGCGCGGTCGCGTTGACGTCGGCCCCGAAGGAGCCGTTGGCGGCCTGGGCGTGGAGTCGCGGTCCGACCAGCGCCGCGGCCGCGGCCGCCGGGCTGCCATCGCCGCGCAGGGCAAGGGCGAGGCGCGCCCAGGCTTCGCCGCGTTGGCGCCGGAGGAAGAGAATCGCGTTGGCGACCACTCGCCGCAGCCGTTTGGAGGACGGTCCCGCTTTTGCCGCCGCGCCGGGCGACCCAGCTCCGCCACCCGGATTCTGGGGGGAAACCGGTGGCGGTTGCGGCGAACCCTGCCCGTAGAGGGGGCCGTAGAAGAAGCTGACCGAGTCCCCTTCGGCCACCTGGGCCAGGCAGCCACCTGCCGAGAAGCGGCCGTTGACGGTCAGCGACCAGTAGCGATCCGGGGCGGCCGAGGCGTAGGGACCGATGCGGTCGATGAAGAAGTCACGGAAGCTCGGGTCCCAGTTGCCGCGCCAGGCGATGCCGGCGGTTCGCATCGCGTCGTCGAGAGCTCCCGTCGCGGTCGGCCCGGGCGCCGAGCTGGGGGAGCCGGAGCAGGGATGGGCGCCGCTGCCGTCACCACCGTCGACGGGATGCGGCTGGGTGTCGACCGGGCCGTCGAAGAGCGGCGCCGGGGCGCCGGCGGCAGTGACGCTGAGCGCCACCACCGTGGCGCCGGCCGGTGCGGCAGGCGCCGCCACGGCCGCCGAGGCGACCGTGGCGAGAAGCGCTGCCGCTAGCCGGGCCCTCACTCGGAGACGATCCGCCTCGCGTGGGTGAGCCGGACGGAGCCGTCTTCGGCCCGGGTGGCGGCGGTGAGGCGAAGCCTCAGCCGCGGCCGCTGGGCAAGCACCGTGGTGAGAGCGCCGCCGCCGTCGACCGCGACCGCCTGTGCCGCGCCCGAATCGAGCTCGAACCCGGCCGTGCCGAGCGTGCGCAGCGAGTCGCCCCGCCCCGTCCGGTACTGGACCGTGAGCGTGCCGCGGCAGCCGCCGACACCGTTGCCGCGCGGGCAGCGCAGACGGATCGCGATGCCACTTCCTTGCAGACGTGCCTTGCCGCGCAGGGACACGCGCGGCCCGTGCACCCGGCCGTGCTTCGCCTTCTTCAGCGGCGGGACCTCGACTTTCGGCGCGGGTCCCGGGTTCGCCGTCTTCGCGCCGAACTGGAGGAAGACGAGATCGCCAAGTCCGACCGTTTCGGCGGCCTCGCTTTGCGGCGAGCTACCGTCGAGGCTGGCCCGCCAGCCGTAGTCGGGCGTTTCGGCGACGCCGTCGAGCGAGTCGACGTGCACGCCGGCGCTGCCGGTCGACGCGTCGAAGCCGGCGACGCAACCGGACGGAGTGGACGCCGCCTTGGCGTCGGCGAGCACCTGCTCCAGGTCATCGCCGGTCTTGCTGTCGACCCGGCACATGCGCACGTTGCCGGCGCCCGGCCCGTGGTCGATCACCAGTGTGATCGGCACATCCGTGCCGGGCGCCACCGGCGCTACCGGCCGCACCGCCGGGCTGACCCCGTCGAGCCGAGCCGGAGGGGCCGTCGAGAAGCCGATGCCGCCCAGTGGCCGCACCGAGTCATAGGTCTCGAAAGCGCCGCCGGCGTATTCGCCGGTCCAGTCGAAGTGGCCGTCGGGCCGCTGCAGCGAGACCAGGTAGTCGAGCGGGGTCTTGCCCTGGGCGGTGGTCCATTCGGCGCTCTGGGGATCGATCCCGCACTGGATCAGGCCGCTGGTCACCCAGGAGGTGGTGTCGGTGTTGACGCCGATCCCGAACGATTCCGGCGGGGCGATGAAGCCGCCCGTCGCCGGGTCCTGCAGGGTGTGCAGCAGGGTCAGCGCTTTGCTCAGATCCGGGTCGCTCGGCGTGACCCCGGCGGCGCAGAAGGCGGCGACCACGGAACCGGTCATGTCAGTGTCGGCGGGGGCGCCCGGCGAGGCGTTCCAGGTCCAGCCGCCGTCAGGCAGCTGTTTGGTGCGCAGGTAGTCGACGATCTTGCGCAGGATCGGCTGCGGGGCGCCGGCCTGGTGCAGGGCGAGCACGCCGAAGATGTCGTCGTTGAGCAGCCCCGGTTCGCCGATCTGGGTGCCGTCGAACAGTTCGGCGATACGGGCGACGAGGTTGCTGGTCGTCGTGTCGGCGGTCGAGGCCGATAGCCGCGAGGGCTGGATCCCGCCGGCGACGCCGCTGAGGATTCCACGCTCGGCGTCGGTGCCGGCGCCCCCGGGTCCCGTCGTTTGCCATTCGTCCAGGTAGAAGTCCTGGGCGCTGGGGTTCGCCAGCGAGGTGCTGACATCGGCGGCGTTGATGCCGGCGGCGGCGAGGGCGATCATGCCCCAGTCGCTGCCGATGCTGCCGCTTTCTTCCTGGTTGGCCTGGAACCAATTGGCACCGCGATCCGCGGCGTGCTCGGCCTGGGCCGGGGTTACGTAAGCGCCCGCGCTGCCGGCCGCGACGGCCAGGGCCGCGAGGGCGATGCCCAGCGCGGCAAGTGTGCGCAGGGACCATCGGGGGGCGATTCTCTGTGGCGTATTCATGTCGCCAACTCCTTTTTCAAGGGCGGCGACGCACGCGCACAACCGTGTCGAGTGAGCCGGCCGCCTAGTCGCGAGGCGAACCTCATTACGACTCTCGACCGGATATTCGGGCTCGGGATCGTCCTCCTGACCACCCTTCCCGGACCTTTTTGTCGGCCCAGTGGGACTACCGGTCAGTCGTCACCCATACCGCTGCGCGTCAGCCCCGGATTCGCACCGGAGTTCCCCGCGTCGTGAGTCGGCGCCACCCTAACACGGCGTCGCGGAGCTGCTCAGCCGCCCGCCTGGCCGGCGTCGAACCCTTCGCGGTAGACGCGCAGGAAGTCCGCCGAGGGCGGGCGGTTGTCCGGGCTGTAGCGGGCGGCGGCGGTGAGGCGGCGGATCAGCTCGGCATGGATGCCGTCGGTTTGGGAGGCGCCGCGTTCGGCGGCGCCGAGCAGGTAGCCGAGTCGCAGGTTGGCGTCGCCACCCGGTTCGGCTCGTGCTTCCGCGTTGAGCTTCGTCGCCACCCCGACCAGTGCGGTGCCGACCGTGGCCAGATCGCCGGCCTTCTGGTTCTCAGCGAGGCATTCGCTGATCGAAGTCTCGCCCAGTTTGACTTCGCCGGGGGCGGTGTGCAGTGCCTTCAGGTAGGCGCCTTCGCCTTCGAGGCAGGCAACCGGCGTCGTGTCGCTCGGCTGCCCGCAGGCGCTGAGAAGGAGCCCGGCCCCAAGGCAGACTGATGTGGCAATGACTCGGAATCGCACATCGAATCCATATCAAGCCGCCCTGTCGAGGGCATTACTCAGCGGTTTCGTACTTATTTGGTCTTGCGGTTCCATAGTGACTACTAAGAGAATCTAGATATATAAATCGATTCTGGAGGCTCGATGATTCCGATCCACAACACATGCAACACGGTCGTCATGCTGCTCGTTGCCGGCGGCGTGGGACTGATTGGTGGGATCGGAGCTGGTCTTCTCGAAATACGCCGCGACCCCAAAAAGGCAAAAGAGTGCCGCAAAGCGATCGCCTCCTGTGTCCTTCTAGGGGGCATCGCGGCGGTTGCGATCCTCTACTTCTTTCCGCCCGAAGAAGTGGTCGGCTCTGTGACGGTTGAAGGCTTGACCAAGCCCATCAAGGAATACGACCTGACGAAACTAGTCGCACTCGCCCTGATCGTCGGGTCTGCGGGTGCAAATTTTCTCCTCGTCATGCAGAAAAAGACCCTCGATCTCCTTGAAGCGGAAAAAGAAACGGCGGAAGCGGAAAAGGAATCGGCGGAAAAAGAAGGCGAAGCGAACACGGCTAAGGCAACGGCTTCCGAGGCAATGGTTGGTGTGGGCAATCAGGTGCCGGCACTAGTCAGCGCAAGTGTCATAAAAGCGGCGACGCCAACCATCCGCAAAGCACTTGAAAAAGCCGGGGCTCGAAAAGCAACGAAAGCGCTTCCTCCGGAGATTGTCACCTCCGTGCTCAAGGAGGTTGCGGAGAAGACCGAAGAAGCAGCCGAAGCATTGATCGAACCGGTGGTTCAGGATGCTCAAGAGCGAATTCTCGTCGGCCCGCCGGAGCAAGCTTCGGAGCAGTCACATCCAAGTGACCGTTAGGAGGGTGCGGGCACGCGGATCAGTCGCCGCGGGGCGAGACGCCGCCGGAGTGAATCGTCCCGATGCCGCCAGGAGGCCCGGTCGGCAGTTTCTGCGGCGGCGAGCTGGGCCGGGGCTTGCGCGGCTTGCGTTCGCTGGCCGGGCCCGTGGGGAAGACTTCGACCCATTCGGCGAGCTGAAACATGGCGGCCGGCGCATGCTGCCAGGAGAGGTGGAGGTGGTTGCCGCAGCCGTGCCCGGCGTCGCCGTTGTAGCCGACCCAGCGGAAGGGCGGCACCGGCTCGTTCTGCACTGGCTCGGCCCATTCGGCGAGGCGGGTGATCGGCGCCCAACTGGCGTCGCATTTACCGGGAGTCCCGTTTAGCGGCACCACGTCGACGGCGACGCCGTTGTAGTGATCGGAGCCTTTGACGTGGCACATGTTGCAGCCGACGTGTTCGCCGTTGGGCAGGGGCCCCGAGTAGCCGTCGGTGACGTAGATCGGGTAGCGGGCGGCGATCCAGCGCAGATCGCCGAGGATGCGCTTGTCGACCATGTCGCCTTCTTCGTGCGGGATCGAGGCCGGGATCGCCACGATTTCGCCGGGCGTGTGGACCACCCTGGTTGCCGTCGGCCCGGCGCTGGCCTGCGCCGCCCAGAGCAGGCAGATCGCCGCCACGGCGGCAATTCCAACCAGCGCGCGGCTGGCGAGCGCAGCGCGGCAGGCGAGTTGCCAGATCGTCTGTGAAGTACCCCTCACGCCCTCGCTTATCGACCGCCCCGGGGGGTGACCTTGAGGGCTGCATGTCCCCGGTAGGGTTCTGACCGGTATGGCAACGGTCCGCGAGGCAAGCTTCGACCTCTTCCGGGAGCTGGGGATGACGACGATGTTCGGCAACCCCGGCTCGACCGAGCTGCCGATGCTCGCCGATTTCCCCTCCGACTTCCGCTACGTGCTCGGCCTGCAGGAGGCGGTCGTGGTCGGCATGGCCGACGGCTACGCCCAGGCCTCGGGCCGCACGACGATGGCCAACCTGCACACCGCGCCCGGCGTCGGCAACGCGATGGGGGCGATCTTCAACGCCCAGGCCAACCACTCGCCGCTGCTGATCACCGCCGGCCAGCAGGCGCGGGCGCAGATCACCCTGCAGGCCAACCTGACCAATCGCGACGCGATCCGCATGCCCCACCCGCTGGTCAAGTGGGCCTTCGAGCCGGCCCGGGCCGAGGACGTTCCGCTCGCCCTCGCCCACGGCGCCCACCTCGCCGGCCTGCCGCCAAAGGGCCCGACCTTCGTCTCGCTGCCGATGGACGACTGGTACGCCGAGGTCGACGAGGCCGACGCGCGCGAGGCGATCGCCCGCAAGGTCAGCGGCCGCGCCGCCGCCGACCCGGCCGCCGTCCGGGTCCTCGCCGACCGGCTCGACGCCGCCACCAACCCGGTCATGGTCGCCGGTCCCGATATCGACGCCTCCGGCGCCTGGGACCTGGCAATAGCGCTCGCCGAGCGCCAGCACCTGCCGGTCTGGGCGACCCCGGCCACGGGTGGCGGGCGCCTCGGCTTTCCCGAGAACCACCCGAACTACCGCGGCGTGCTGCCACCGGCAATCGGTCCCGTCGGCCAGACCCTCGAGGGTCACGACCTGATCCTCGTCCTCGGCAGCTCCGTCTTCCCTTACTACCCATACATCCCCGGGCCGCTGCTGCCTGAGGGCGCCAAGCTGGTCGCAATCACCAGCGATCCGGACGAGGCCGCCCGGGCGCCGATGGGCGACGCGCTCGTTGCCGACGTGAAGCTGACCCTTGCTGCCCTGCTCGAGGATCTGCCCGAGTCCGCCCGCCCTGCGCCGGAGCCGAATCCCGGGCCGCAGGAAATTCCGCCCAGCGACCCGCTCAATTCCTCCACGGTGCACACCGCCCTCGCCGAGGTCTTTCCGGATGACGGCATCGTCGTGCTCGAGTCGCCCTCCAGCACCCTCGCCCTGCGCAACCAGATGCGCCTCTCGCGCCCCGGCAGCTACTACTTCGCTGCTGGCGGCGGCCTCGGCTTCGGCCTCGCCGCCTCGGTCGGCGTGCAGCTCGCCCAGCCCGACCGTCCGGTCGTCTGCGTGGTCGGCGAGGGCTCGGTCCAGTACGCGGTCAGCGCCTTCTGGAGCGCCGTCGCCTACAAGGTGCCGGTCACCTTCCTGGTCGTGCGCAACGAGGAGTACGCGATCCTCAAGTGGTTCGCCGAGGTCGAGCAGGTTGCCGGAGCGCCCGGCCTCGACCTGCCCAAGCTCGACGTCGCCGCGGTAGCCGCGGGCTACGGCGTCAACGCGACCCGGGTCAAGGACCGCGACGAGGTCCGCGACGCCCTGCAGAAAGCGTTCGCCTCTTCGCAGCCGGAGCTGGTCGAAGTCCCGGTCGCGCCGGGGATGTCCCTCTTTTAGGGCCGGACGATGGCGTTGCTGGAGAGCAAACCGGCACCCGATCGCGCCCCCGACAGCCTCGCCGCCGGCACGCCCTCCCCGCTGCGTGGGGAACTGGAGCAACTGCTCGGTGCCGACCGCGTGCTCGCCCGCGCCAGCGACATCGTCCGCTACGCCTCCGACGCTAGCCCCTACCGGCTGCTGCCGCAGGTCGTGGTGATGGCGCGCGACGCCGGGGACGTCGCCAAGACGCTCGCCTTCGGCAAGCGCAGTGGCATCCCGGTCACCTTCCGCGCCGGCGGCACCAGCCTCAACGGCCAGGGCCAGAGCGACGGCATCCTCGTCGACGTGCGCCGCCACTTCAGCGGCGTCGCGGTTGAGTCGGGCTTGCCGCGGGAGGGCGGCGAGGAGATCGAGGCCGCCTTCGCCCGGGTCAAGCCCGGCACCGTGCTCGGCCACGCCAACCGCGTGCTCGCCCCGCACGGTCGCAAGCTCGGCCCCGACCCGGCCAGCACCGACATCGCCTGCGTCGGCGGCGTGATCGCCAACAACTCGGGCGGGATGCGCTGCGGTGTGACCAAGGACTCCTACTCGACGGTCAGCTCGATGACGCTGGTGCTCCCCTCCGGGACGATGATCGACACCGCCGCCCCCGACGCGGCCGAGCGCTTTGCGGCCGAGGAGCCCGAGCTGGCGAAAGGCCTGGAAGCGATCCGCGACGAGATCCGCGCCGACGCCGAGCTGAGCGAGCGCATCCGCCGCAAGTTCGCGATCAAGAACACCACCGGCTACCGGCTCTGCGCCTTCCTCGACGCCGACGAGCCGCTGGAGATATTCCGCCGCCTCGTCGTCGGCTCCGAGGGCACGCTCGCCTTCGTCGCCGAGGCGGTCTTCGAGACCGTGCTGCTTCCCGCTCGCACGACCACTGCCTGGGTCCACTTTCCCGGCATCGACGAGGCGATTTCCCCGGTCCGCGACCTGGTCGACAGCGGCGCCACCGCGGTCGAGCTGATGGTGGCGCCCGCCCTGATCACCGCCGCCTGGAACATGGTCGGCGCGCCGGAGGAGTGGAAAGAACTGCCGCCGGAGTCGGCGGTGCTGCTGGTCGAGTACGGCGCCGAAAGCGACGCGGAGCTCGACGCCTACGTCGCCAGGGCGGGCGAGATCTTCGCCGGCCACGAGACGATCAAGCCGTACGAATTCACCCGCGAGGCGGAGGGGGTCGAGCTGGCCTGGCGCGTGCGCGAGGGCCTGCACGGCCTGATCGGCCGCCTGCGCCTGCCCGGCACGGCGCTGATCGTCGAGGACGTCTGCGTGCCGCCGGAGCGGATCGCCGAGGGCGCTCGTGACCTCCAGGCCCTGCTCGGCGAGCATGGCTTCCTGCCCGGCGTCGCCGGCCACGCCTCCGCCGGCAACCTGCACTTCATGCTGACCCCGGACTTCGCCAAGCAGGAGGACCTCGAGCGCTACGAGGCCTTCATGGCGAAGCTGGTCGAGCTGATCGTCGGTAAGTACGACGGCTCGCTCAAGGCCGAGCACGGCACCGGGATCAACATGGCCCCATATGTCGAGCGCGAGTGGGGGGAGGTGGCGACCGAGCTGATGTGGCGGATCAAGCAGCTCGCCGATCCCGACGGCGTGCTCAACCCCGGCGTCGTCCTCAATCGCGACCCCGGCGTCCACCTGCGCAACCTCAAAACGACGCCGGCGATCGAGGACTCGGCGACGACTTGCGTCGAGTGCGGCTTCTGCGAGCCGGTCTGTCCCAGCCGTAACCTGACCACGACGCCGCGCCAGCGCATCGTCCTGCGCCGCGAGATCGCCCGCCAGCCCGAGGGCTCGCCGCTGCGCAAGGCGCTGCTCGAGGAGTACGAGTACGACTCGCTCGAGACCTGCGCCGCCGACGGCTCCTGCCAGCTCGCCTGCCCGGTCGGGATCGACACCGGCGCGCTGGTCAGGGAACTGCGCAAGCAGGGGCACGGTGAGCGGGCCGAAGCGGCGGCGCTGGCGGCGGCCAAGCGCTGGCGCACGGTCGAGGCGGCTTCGCGACTGGGACTGCGACTGGGTGGGCCGTTGGTGCGGCGGACCAAGCGTGGGCGTGGACTGCCGGGACCCGCAAAGGGGGGAGCAGGGGGTGTCCCTCTCCCGACAAAAGCGGGGAGTGTCGGGAGAGGGACACCCCCTGCTCCTCGAAGCGGGGCCGCGGCCGTCTACGTTCCGAGTTGCACGAATCGCATCTTTGGCGGGAACCCGGTCGAGGCCCTCGTGGCGGTTTCGGCTCGGGCTGGGATGCCGGTATGGATTCCCGACGACGTTGCCGGGAGCTGTTGTGGCTTGCCCTGGAGCTCGAAGGGGTTCGGGGCGGCGCATGCGCACAAGGCGAACGAGATGGTTGTCAAGCTCTGGCGCTGGAGTGGGGAGGGGGCGCTGCCGATCGTGATCGACGCCGCCTCCTGCACGCAGGGCATCGCCGATCCGGGCGAGGGGGTGCTTTCTGAGGAGAACGCCGGGCGCCTGGCCAAGCTCGAGATCATCGACTCGGTCGCCTGGGCGCACGATCGCCTGCTGCCCTCGCTCGAGCTCAAGGAAAAGGTCGGCTCGGCCACCGTGCACCCGACCTGCGCCACCCGCCACATGGGCCTGGCGCTGCGCCTGCGCTCGCTCGCCGGGGCCCTCGCCGACGACGTTTACGTCGCCCCGTCGGCGACTTGCTGCGGCTTCGCCGGCGACCGCGGCATCTCCCACCCCGAGCTGACCGAGGCGGCGACCCGTCCCCAGGCCGAAGAGCTCGCCGGCCGCCACTTCGATGCCCACCTCTCCAATAACCGCACCTGCGAGATCGGCCTCAGCCGCGCCACCGGTGCCGAGTACGAGTCGGTGCTGATCCTGCTCGAGCGGCTCAGCCGCTGATCAGGACTTCGCCGCGGCAACCGCCGCCGCGCCCTGCTCATCGGCTTCGGCCTCGACCTCGCGGATCGTCGTCAAGACCCGCCGGTCGCTGTCCATGCGACCGTCGAGCAGCGGGTTGATCAGGCCGCGGAATGCCGAGACGTAGCGCCACCACTTCGGCGCGAAGATCCGCGGCGCCCGTTCTTCGATCCCGCGCACCACGGCGGCGCCGGCCTGATCGGGCGTGATCCGTTTCCTCAAGAACTCGGGCAGGTTCTGCTGCATGCGATCGCCATTTGCTGCGACCGCGTCCTGGACCATCTTGGTATCGACCCAGCCGAAGTAGGCGACGCTGGCGCTGGCGCCTAGCGGCGTCAGCTCGGCCCGCAGCGAGCGGCCCAGCGACTCGACTCCCGACTTGGCGACGGCGTAGGGGCTGTTGAGCATGCCGTTGACGAAGGCGTAGACCGAGGAGGTGACGACGATGTGCCCCTGTCGCTCGACCACCTGCGGCAGCGCCGCTCTCACCGTGCGCCAGACGCCGAGCATGTCGACCTCGAAGACCCGCTCCCACTCCTCGACGCCGATCCCGCGCACGGTCGCCATCTGCTTCTGGGCGATGCCGGCGTTGGCGACGACGACGTCGAGGCCGCCAAAGCGGTCGACCGTCTCGGCGACCGACTGCATCACGGCGCTGTGGTCGGTGACGTCGGTGGCGAGCCCGATTGCCCGCGGCCCGATCCGCTCGGCCGCCTCGCGCGCCTCGGCGGCGTCGATGTCGAGGACCGTGACCGAGGCGCCGCGCAGGTGCAGCTGACGGGCCGTCTCGTAGCCGATCCCGCGAGCCGCGCCGGTGACCAGCGCGACCTTTCCGTTCAAGTCGTAAGCGGGCATGCGGCGGGCAGCCTAACGCGACGCGGTGGGGGTGGAGGCTTTGTCGTCGCCGCCGGCTTCAACCGCCTCGGCCTCGCGGATCGCGGCGGCCATGCGCGAGTCGCGCTCGACCCGGCGCTCGAGCAGCGGGTTGATCAGGCCGCGGAAGGCGGAGACGTAGCGCAGCCACTTCGGCGCGAAGATCCGCGGCGCCCGCTCCTCGATCCCGGCGACGATCGCCGCACCGGCGGCGGCGGGCGTCGTTCGTTTAAGCAGAAAGTCCGGGGAGAACTCCTGCAGCAGCTTGGTCCCCGGCTTCTCGAAGGTGTCCTGGACCATCTTGGTGTCGATCCAGCTGAAGTAGACGACGCTGGCGCTGGCCCCGAACGGCGCCAGCTCGGCTCGCAGCGAGCGGCCGAAGGCCTCGACCGCGGCCTTCGAGGTCGCGTAAGGGCTCATCAGCATGCCGTTGACGAAGGCCGCCGCCGAGGCGACGATGACGACCTGGCCGTTGCGCTCGCTGATCTGCGGCAGCGCCGCCCGCACCGTGTGCCAGACGCCCATCAGGTTGACGTCGATCACCCGCTCCCACTCCTCGACCGGCATCGCCCGCGTGGTCGTGATTGTGGGCGGCGCGATCCCCGCGTTCGCCATCGCTATGTCGAGGCCGCCGAAGCGCTCGACCGTCTCCGCAACCGCGGCTCGCATCGCGCCCGCGTCGGTGACGTCGCCGCCGATTCCGAGGGTGCGCTCGCCGATCCGCTCGGCCGCTTCGCTTGCCTCGGTGGCGTCGAGGTCGACGACGGCGATCGAGGCGCCGCGCGCGTGCAGCTGGCGCGCCGTTTCGAAGCCGATCCCGCGGGCGGCGCCGGTGACGAGCGCCACCTTGCCGTTGAGGTCGTAGGTGGGCACGCGGCAAGACTAATGCGTACCGATCCCACCCGTTAGGCACGGCCCGTCGGGACAGGGCGTCAGGAACAGAGGGCCGCTCCTAGAATCACCCGTCCATGCCCGGCTTCCGCCCCGTCGACACCAAGCAGTCCTTCCCCGAGCTGGAGGAGCGAGTGCTGGAGCGTTGGCGCGAGCGCGAGGTCTTCCAGCGCTCGCTCGACCAGCGCGAGAGCGCGCCGATCTGGAACTTCTACGAGGGCCCGCCGACCGCCAACGGCCGCCCCGGCTCCCACCACGTCCTCGCTCGCGTCTTCAAGGACATCTACCCGCGCTACCGCTCGATGTGCGGCTACCGGGTGCCGCGCAAGGCCGGCTGGGACTGCCACGGGCTGCCGGTCGAGATCGAGGTCGAAAAGCAGCTCGGGATCTCCTCCAAGCAGGAGATCGAGAAGTACGGCATCGACAAGTTCAACGCGCGCTGCCGCGAGTCGGTCTTCGAGTACGTCGAGGAGTGGAACAAGCTGACCGAGCGGATCGGCTTCTGGATCGACCTCGACGATCCCTACGTCACCCTCGACGACGACTACATCGAGTCGGTCTGGTGGTCGCTGAAGCAGCTCTGGGACAAGGACCGCCTGTACGAGGGCCACAAGGTCGTGCCCTACTGCCCGCGCTGCGGCACGGCGCTCTCCTCGCACGAGGTAGCGCTTGGCTACAAAGACGTCGAGGACCCCTCCGTCTTCATAAAAATTCCGCTCGTCCCGGCGGTGGCCGCCGCCGCCCCCGGACGCGGGAGCGAGGGCGGATCCATATCTGATTCCTCCGCCCTCGCGGGAGCAGAGGAGGCGGCGGAATTTCTTCTGGTCTGGACGACGACCCCGTGGACGTTGCCGGGCAACGTCGCGGTCGCCGTCGCGCCCGAGGTCACCTACGTCAAGGCCCGCTGCGGCGAGGAGGTCTTGATCCTCGCCGAGCCGCTGCTCGAGCGGGTGCTGGGCGAGGACGTCGAGGTGCTCGAGCGCCTGCCGGGCTCCGCCCTGGTCGGCCGGAGATACAAGGGCCCCCTCTTCGAGCTCGAGGAGGAGCCCGCCAACGCCTTCCGCGTCGTCGCCGGCGACTTCGTCACCACCGAGGACGGCACCGGGCTGGTCCACATCGCTCCCGCCTTCGGCGAAGACGACTACGCGGTCGCCGCCGCCAACGGCATCTTCGACCCGACCAGCGCCGGCACGCTCTTCAACCCGGTCAATCTCGAAGGCCGCTTCGACCGCCGGGTCAGTGGCTTCGAGGGGCAGTTCGTCAAGGACCCCGAGGTGACCAAGGCGCTGATCGCCGACCTCGAGGCGCGCGGCCTGCTCTTCCGCGAGCAGGTCTACGAGCACTCCTACCCGCATTGCTGGCGCTGCGACACGCCGCTGCTCTATTACGCCAAGTCGAGCTGGTACGTCGCCACCTCGCAGGCGCGCGACAAGCTGCTCGCCAACAACGAGACGATCGGCTGGCACCCCGAGCACATCAAGGACGGCCGCTTTGGCAAGTGGCTGGAGAACAACGTCGACTGGGCGCTCTCGCGCGACCGCTACTGGGGCACGCCGCTGCCGATCTGGCACTGCACCAAAGGCGATTGCACCGAGCTCTACTGCGCCGGCTCGGTCGCCGAGCTGCGTGAGCGGGCGAGGGGAGAGGTGCCCGAGGACCTGCACCGCCCCTACATCGACGAGGTCGTGCTCGACTGCGAGAGCTGCGGCGGCGAGATGCACCGGGTCAAGTCGGTGATCGACACCTGGTACGACAGCGGCGCGATGCCCTTCGCGCAGCTGCACTACCCGTTCGAGAATGAGGAGCAGTTCGCCGAACGCTTCCCGGCCGACTTCATCTGCGAGGCGATCGACCAGACCCGCGGCTGGTTCTACACGCTGCTCGCCGAGTCGACCCTGCTCTTCGACCAATCGAGCTACCGCAACTGCGTCTGCCTCGGCCTGATCCTCGACCCCGAGGGCCAGAAGATGTCGAAGAGCAAGGGCAACGTGGTCGAGCCCTGGGCCGTGATCTCCGCCCACGGCGCCGACGCCTTCCGCTGGTACTACCTGACCGCGCAGCAGCCCTGGTCGGGCTACCGCTTCTCGGTCGACACCGTCGGCGAATCGGTCCGCCAATTCCTCCTCACCCTCTGGAACACCTATTCCTTCTGGGTCCTCTACGCCAACGCCGAGGGCCTCGGTCCCGCCGACTTTGCCGTCGGCGCGCTGAGTTTGAGGTTTGTCGGGGATGGCCGGGACAAATCTCAAACTCAGCATTCCGATTTGGATCGCTGGGCGCTCTCCAAGCTGCAGTCGACGATCGCGAGCGTGCGCGAGAACATGGACGAGTTCGACTGCACCGCCGCCGGGCGGGAGATCGCCGAGTACGTCGAGGAGCTCTCCAACTGGTACGTGCGGCTCTCGCGCCGGCGCTTCTGGGAAGGAGACCGCGCCGCCTTCGCGACCCTGCGCTACTGCCTGCTCGAGGTCGCTGCGCTACTGGCTCCTTTCACCCCTTTCCTTGCTGAGGAGATCCACCTCAACCTCGCCGGCGGCGAGGCCGAAGCGCTCGGCGAGAGCCCCGACTCGGTCCACCTGCGCGACTTCCCGGCTGCCGACGCCGCCCTCGCCGACCCCGAGCTCGAGGCGGCGATGGAGGCGGTGCGGCTCACGGTCGAGCTCGGCCGCGCCGCTCGCGCCCAGGCCAAGGCCAAGGTGCGCCAACCGCTGCGCCGCGCCGTGATCGTCGCCAACGACGCCGAGCGCGCGGCGATCGAGGCCCGCGCCGACCTGGTCACCAGCGAGCTCAACGTCAAGGAGCTCGACTTCGTCTCCGAAGAGGCCGACCTGGTCAGCTACGCGGTCAAGCCCAACTACCGCTCGCTCGGCCCACGCTTCGGCAAGCGCATGCCCCAGGTGGCCGCCGCGATCGAAGCGCTCGACCCCGTCCACGTCGCCAAGGTGATGGCCGACGGCGGCGAGGTCGGGATCAGCATCGACGGCGACGATCACACGATCGGCCCCGACGAGGTCACCCTCGCCCTGCAGCCACTGGAGGGCTACGAGGTTGAGGCGGAGGCCGGCCACGCCGTCGCCCTGCAGCTTGAGCTCGACGACGAGCTGCGCCGCGAGGGCCTCGCCCGCGAGATCGTCCACGCCGTCCAGAACGCCCGCAAAGCGGCCGGCCTCGACATCTCCGACCGCATCGAGCTGACGCTGGGAGGCGACGAGGAGCTGCTTGCCGCCGCTCAAGTCCACGAGCCCTACATAGCCGCCGAGGTTCTAGCCACCTCAGTCGCCTTCGACGCCGGTGATGGCCCCGCCGTCCGAGTCGACGGCCGCGACCTGCGGATCGACGTCACCAAGTCTTGACATTCTGCGCGCCACGCGTGCGGCCGAAATGTTTACGGTGCAATCATGCACGTGATGAGGGAGAGCTGGACAGACGCCCGCCTGGACGATTTCCGCGCCGATGTCGACCGTCGCTTCGACAAGGTCGAAGGCGATATCAGTGAGTTGCGCGGCGAGATGAGAGAGCTTCGGGCCGAGATGAAAAGCGGCTTCGAAGCGATCAACCGCACAATGCTCCACGGCGTCATCGCCCTCTCAGCCGCCTACATCGCCGGCTTCGCCGCCATCGTCACCCAGCTCTAATCACGCTTCTCCGGCCGAACTTCGATCACCTCGGATTCAGATACAAGGGGACAGAAGGTGCCCCTCCCCTGGAGGCCGTCGCGCAGCTGAATCGTCTCGCCGCTTCGGAACGTGGTCGCCGAGCCTCCCGGAGAGGGGCACCTTCTGCCCCCGCGCACCCGAACTCCTGGCCAGACGCTCAAGGTGCAGAAGCACTTCCGCGAAAGCATCCGTGGGCCGGGCCGTTTCTGGCACACGTGTCGAAGCCGTCCAGGGAGCCCTCTCCGGAAGGCTTGGCGACCACGCTGGGACCCAAGCTGCGGACCTGCTGCGCAACGGCCTTCAGGGGAGGGCTCCCTGGACGGCTACCTCCGCGCGCTAGTCCGGGGTCGACTCGCCGATGATGAAGTCGGTCTTCTTGGAGTCCGAGAACTTGATCCAGCAGTGATCGGGCGCGACGCCGGCAACCTCGACCAGAGCCGCTTCGATCCGCTTGGCGATCTCCGCCTTCTGCTCGTCGCTACGTCCCTCGAACCAGTTGACCTCGACGAAGGGCACGGGGTTCCGTCGCTAAGCGAGAGCCGGCTCGAGCTCGGCCTCGAGGCGACGCTTGGGCATCGCACCGATCACCTTCTTGGCGATCGCCCCGTCCTTGAAGAGGATCATGGTCGGGATCGAGAGGACTTCGTACTGAGTGGCGGTCTGCTGGTTCTCGTCGACGTTGATGCTGACGATGTTGAGATCGTCGCGCTCGGCATCGATCTCCTCGAGCACCGGATGGACCACGCGGCAGGGGCCGCACCAGGGAGCCCAGAAGTCGACGAGCACGGGGCCCTCGGCCTCGAGGACCTCTGACTTGAAGTTGGCGTCTGTCACGTCGCTGAGTTTGCCTGTCACTGGAATCGCTCTCCTGGGGATTGAGGTTCGGCACTCAATACTTCATAAAGTATAGCGAGGTATGCAAGCCTTCCTGGCCGCTTCTCCTCACCGTCCATAGCGTAGAAGAGGCACCCGCCAGATCGCCTCGAGGACGATCGAGCGGCTCATCTTGGACGAGCCCGTCTGCCGGTCGCGAAAGACGATCGGCACCTCGACCACGTCGAAGCCGAGCTGGATCGCGCGGTAGGTCACCTCGACCTGGAAGGCATAGCCGCGGGAGCGGATCGCGCCGAGGTCGACCGCCTCCAGCACCTCGCGGCGAAAGCACTTGAAGCCGCCGGTCAGATCCCGCACCTGGAGCCCGAGGGCGAGCCGCGCGTAGGTGCTGCCCCCCTTGCTGATCGCCCGCCGTAGCGCACCCCAGTCGCTCACCCCGCCGCCGGGCACGTAGCGCGAGCCGATCGCGATGTCGGCGCGCTCGGCCGCCTCGAGCAGGCGCGGCAGGTAGGCGGGCTCGTGCGAGAAATCGGCGTCCATCTCGATCACCAGGCCCGCCCCGCCGGCGAGGGCATGGCGGAAGCCGGCGATGTAGGCGGGGCCGAGGCCTTCCTTGGCCTCGCGGTGGAGGAAGTGGATCGACTGCTCGCGCTCGGCGAGCTCGGCGGCGATCCGCCCGGTGCCGTCAGCGGAGTTGTCGTCGACGATCAGGACCTGCGCGTCGGCGGGAAGCTTGTCGCGCGCATCGGCGACCAGCCGCTCGATGTTCGACGCCTCTTCATAGGTGGGGAGGACGAGCCAGGCCGGCCCTCGCTCGGGTTTGCTCGCGGGCATCTGCGGGGGCGATGCTATTGACGGAGCTGAGTGCGAGCTAAAGAGACCCTCGCCTCGCTAGCTTGCAGCTGTGACCAACGCCGAGATAGCCGCCGCCCTCGAGGAGCTCGGGGTTCTCTACGAGCTCGACGGTGCGGTCAAATATCGCGTCCTCGCCTACGGCACGGCGGCCAAGGCGATTCGCGAAAGCCCGGTCTCGGTCGCCGAGCTGGCCGCGGCGGGCCGGGCGACGGAGATCCCCGGTGTCGGCAAGACCCTGGCGGAAAAGATCGAGGCGCTGCTGGAGACCGGTGAGATACCGGCAGCGGTCAAACTGAAGGCGAAGTTCCCGCCGACGCTGATCGAGGTGACCCGCGTGCCGGGTGTCGGCGCGAAGACCGCGCGGCGGCTCTTCGACGAGCTCGGCGTCGCCAATCTGGAGGACCTGCGGGCGGCGGCGGAGGGCGAACGGATTCGCGAGATGAAGGGCCTCGGGCCGAAGGCCGAGGAGAACGTCCTGGCTGGGCTGGAGCGGCTCGGCGAGCCGGGGGAGGGGAGTGGCCGCGTGCTGCTCTCGATGGCCCGCCCGATCGCCGAGGAGCTGGCGCGGACGCTGCGCGAACACCCGGCCGCCGACCGGGTCGAGGTTGCGGGCTCGGTGCGGCGCTGGGCCGAGACCTGCAAGGACATCGACCTGATCGCCACCGCCGAGGAGCCGCAGGCGCTGGCCGAGCACCTGATCGCCAGCCCGCTGATCGCGGCGGCCGGCAAACCGGGTCCCAACGGCGTGCGGGCGCAGACCCAAAACGGAATCTCGGTCGACCTGCGGATCGTCGCGCCGCAGGCCTTCGGCAACCTGCTCCAGCACTTCACCGGCTCCCAGGCGCACAACGTGCAGCTGCGCGAGGACGCCGTCGCCCGCGGCCTCTCGGTCTCCGAGCACGGGATCACCGAGGTCGAGAGCGGCGATGTCGAGCTCTGCGCCGGCGAGGAGGCGGTCTACGAGCGCCTCGGTTACGCCTACATCGAGCCGGAGCTACGCGAGGGCCGCGGCGAGCTGAAGGCGGCGCGCGAGGGCAAGCTGCCGGAGCTGGTCTCGCTCGATGACGTCAACGGCGATCTGCACTCGCACACCACCCTCTCCGACGGCCGCAACACGCTGGAGGAGATGGCCGAGGCCGGCCGTGAGCGTGGCTACGCCTACATGGCGATCACCGACCACTCCGCCAGCCACGGCTTTGGCGATCACGTCACCGAGGAGCGGCTCTGGGAGCGGATCGACGAGATCGCCGATTGGAACAAGGGCAAACGTGGCTTCCGCCTGCTCGCCGGCTCGGAGGTCAACATCGGTCTTGACGGCTCGCTCGACTACTCCGAGGACGTGTTGGCGGCGCTCGACTGGGTCGTCGCCAGCGTCCATACCTCCTTCGCGATCTCCGACAAGGAGATGACGGCACGGGTCCTGGCGGCGATCGAGAACCCCTACGTTGATTGCATCGGCCACCTCACCGGGCGCCTGATCGGCCGCCGCGAGCCCTACGGGATCGACGTCGAGGCCGTGGCCGAGGCGGCGGCCCGCAACGGCACGATGATCGAGATCAACGGCAACCCCAACCGCCGCGATCTCTCCGAGCAGCACGCTCGCCTGGCCAGCGAAGCGGGCGTGACGATCGCGCTCAACACCGATGCGCACGGAGTGGACACGCTGAGCAACATGTCCTACGCGGTGGCCACCGCGCGGCGCGCTTGGCTGACCAAAGACGACATTGCCAATACGCGGAGCTGGGCGGACTTCAAAAAGCTGCGGAAGCGGTAGGGCGGCGGGGTCCGTCTCGCGGGAACCCGGGCACCGCCTGGGGCGGTGCAATTGAGTGCCGCTTCGCGGCTGAGAATTACTCTGCGGAGCCGCTTCGCGAAGGTTCCCGCGAGACGGACCCCGCCGCCATCCTGCCGTCGGATCTATTCCAAAGCGAAAACTACGCGGACGCTCGCGGTGACTGTGGAGGCACCCGGCTTGGCGGGCGGGGCCGGCGCTGTGTCGGCAGCTCCCTTGGGGCTGGCGCGGCCTTCGATCGGGACCGCTTCAGTGGTTTCTTCGATCGTGATCGCCGGGCCGAGGATGGCGCCGGCACGGGTGGCCAAGGTCGCAGCCTTGCCTTTCGCCTGGTCGAAGGCGGCGAGGAGGGTGTTGTTGTAGGCGGCTTCGGGGTTGCTGGCGAAGAAGTCGGGGCCGCGGGTGCCGGTGGCGCCGGCCGCGACGGCGGCGTTGACGAGTTCGCCCGAGCGCTGGGGTTCGTGGAGGACGACGCCGACGCCCTCGGAGGCGCGGAAGAGGGTGTGTTTGTCCCGACTGATCTTGCGGACCGAGATCTGGCCGGTGGTGACGTCGCCGGCGGCGATTCCTGGGGTCGCCTGCACGACGGCGATCACCGCGCGCAGCTTGGCCGCGACGTCGTGCAGCGCCGCTCCCCGGCTCTTGCGCTCCTTGCTGACCGAGAAGCCGAGTTTGGCGGCGTCGTTGGGGACTTTCTGCGTCGCGGAGCCCTTGACGGTGACGGTCCTTTCGGCGGCGACGGCGCTTGCCGGAAGGAGCATGGCGAGCGCCAAGAGGGCCAATACGATCGGCAAGCGTCGAGTCATCTGTGATGACGCTACCCGGCGGCCGCGACGCTCACTCAAGCATGGGCGCGGCGGCTGCTGCGCAGGCCCGGCGTGCGGACGAGCTGGATCGGGCGCAGGGCCGAGTTGGGGACGACGTAGAACTTGACCCCGTCGCGCTGCTCGATCGCCAGCACCGCAGGCTCGCGCGAGTGCCAGGCGAGCGAGATGAGCAGGGCGTAGCCGGCGCCGATCGCGGCGACGCCGGGGAAGAAGACGCCGAGGACGCCGGCGCCGATCGCGGTTACCGCGACGGGCCAGAGGCGGGCGGCGGTTATCCGAGCCGGCGACTCGGGCGGCAGCGAGGTTGCCGTGCGCGCCTGGGCGAGGGTGCCGCGCAGGCTCTCGGCCGCCCGGCTCGGCCGCCCGAGGTAGAAGCCGACGACGAGCGCGATCAGCCACCAGGCCGCCGCCACCGTGAGGGTCCTCGTGTCGCCGTCGCGGTTCACCGCCACCGCCGTGATCGCGGCCAGGGCGGTCGCCTCGGCGCCGGTGAGCAGGACGGTGACGCGGAGCAGGTCGGTGTAAGGCATCGCTAGGAGGTCAGCTCCTCGAGCAGGCTCACCCAGCCGTCCGGCCCGTCGACGGCGAGGTCGCACTCTTCGGTCAACTCCGGCGGTGCCTCGGGTGAGACGACGCCGACGCAGAGCACCATCTCGAGCTGACCTTCCTCGCGTAGCTCGCGCAGGCGACGGAAGGCGTCGAGGTCGGTGCGATCGTCGCCGGCGAAGACCGCGGCGACGATGTCCTCGCCAGCCAGTAGCGCGGCCACGGCGGTGTCCTTGCCACCGCCCCCGAGCGGGCGCAGCTCAAGCACCTTGCGGCCCCAGCGCGGTTCCAGTTCGGCCCGCCCGGCCTCGGCGGCGATCTCATGGGCGCGCGCCTCGGCGGTCCGCTCGTCCGCGGCGCCCCGCCAGTGCAGCGACTGGATCGGGCCCTTGTCCTCCAGCCGGAATCCCGCCGCCTCCAGCTCCTCGCGGTCGAATCCGGCGATGAAGTCCGCCGCCACTCGCTCGGCACCGACCAACGCCGGGTCGAGCTGCGGCTGGTCCTCGCCCGGCATCAGCAGCTCGAGCCCGTGGTTGCCGGCGTAGGCGATCTCCTCGACGCCGACCAGGCGCCGCGCCTCGAGCGCCTGTCGCCCGGAGATGCAACCGACCAGGCCGTAGCGCCGGTTCAGCGCTCGCAGCAACTCGCTCGTGCGGGCCGGCACCGCGGCCAGCTCAGGGCGCTCGACGATCGGCGCCAGGGTGCCATCGACATCGGTGAGGACCGCCGCGCGGGCCGGGTCGGCGCGCAGGCGGGCCAGCGACGAGTGCCCAGCGCCGCCATCCCCTGTCTCGTCTGCGGGAGGCACGGCCTTAGTATCGCGGCACGATGCCCTCGGACCAGACCCTGCCCGGTCATGCGACCCTCAAGCTCGCCGCGATCGGCACCCTGGCCGGCATCTTCAGCGGCCTCTTCGGCGTCGGCGGCGGCACCGTGATCGTGCCCTTGCTGATCTTCTGGTTCGGCTACGGCGAGCGGCTCGCCACCGGCACCAGCCTGGCGGCGATCGTCCTGATCGGCCTGCTGGGCACGGTCGCGCAAGGCGGGATTTACGGCAACGTGCACGTCGTCACCGGCCTCCTGCTGGCGATACCCGCCGTCGTTGGGGTGGTGATGGGAACCGCGATCCAGCAGCGCATCCCCCAGCGCGCCGTCTCCCTGCTTTTCGCCGTCCTCCTCGTCGCCGTGGCGATCGAGCTGATCGTGAAATGAACGAGCTCGCCGCCATCCTGATCGCGATCGCCGGTGGGCTCGCCGGTGGGCTGGTCGGCGTCGGCGGCGGCATCCTTTTCGTGCCGGCGCTGACGATCTTCCTCGGGCTCAGCCAGGTCGAGGGCGAGTCGACCTCGCTCTTGATGATCGTCATCGTCGCCCTCATCGGCGCCTACCGACAGAACGGCTACGGCAACGTCAGGCTGCGCGAGGCCCTCGTGATCGGCATCCTCTCGCCGCTGGGGGTCCTGATCGGTGTCGCGGTCTCCAACGCGGTCCCGACCCGGGCCCTGGAACTCGCCTTCGCCGCCCTCGCCCTCTTCATGGCTTACACCCTCGTCCGCCGCGCCCTCTCGGCACCCGTCTGAACGCTGACTTTGAGCTTTGTAGTCCTGTACGCCTACAAAGCTCAAAGTCAGCGCCGCGCAAGCCCATCGGTAACCTCAAACGCGTGGATTCACTTCGCTGGGAAGGCGACGTACCGCAGCTGCGCAACCCGATCCTCGTCTGCTCGTTTCGGGGCTGGAACGACGCGGCCGCCTCGGCCTCGACGGCGCTAACCACGGTCGGCGATGCCTTCGACTCGGAGCTGATCGCCGAGGTCGATGCCGAGGACTACTTCGACTTCCAGGCGACGCGGCCGACGATCGTCCTCAGCGAGGGCCAGGCGCGGCGGATCGACTGGCCCCACAACAACCTGATCGCCGTCCGCATACCGTCCGCCGAGCGCGATCTCGTCCTGCTCGACGGCACCGAGCCGAACCTGCGCTGGCGCACCTTCTCGGAAACGATTGCCACTGCCGCCGACGCGCTCGGGGTGGAGATGGTGATCACCCTTGGAGCGCTGGTCGCCGAGGTCTCCCACACCCTGCCGGTGCCGATCACCGGCCTCGCCTCGGACGAGAAACTGGTCGAGGAACTCGACCTGCAGCGCTCCAGCTACGAGGGGCCGACCGGGATCGTCGGCGTCGTTCACGACTGCTGTCGCCAGGTCGGGATGAGCTCGGCCTCGCTCTGGGCCGCGGTGCCCCACTACGTCGCCGCCGTGCCGAACCCAAAGGCGGCGCTCGCCCTGTTGCGCCGGCTCGAGGGTCTCACCGGCATTGTCGTCGACGCTACCGAGCTGGAGGAGGAAACGAGCAGTTACGAAGAGCAGATCGACCGCGCGATCGCCGCCAACCCCGAGATCGAGGAGCTGGTCGACCGCATCGAGGCCGAACAGACTGAGTTGAACGGCCCCGAAGACCTACCTTCCGCGGATTCCATAGCGAGGGACTTCCAGCAGTTCCTGCGCCAGCAGGGCGAGCAGTAGCTGAGGACGCTGCAAACCGGCGCATCTCGGCACCCTCGGTCGCCCGAATAGCGCTGCTATTCGGGCTCCCTGCGGGCACCGACCTGCTTGGTTTTCGCGCCCTCAGTGTCAACTCTCCGCCGCAGGGCAGATCAGGCGGTAGTCGCACCAGCTGCAGGTCGTCGGCGCGGGCCGCGGCTCGAAGTCCTGGCCCAGGACCCCCTCGCCGACCTCGAGCACGGTGCGCTCCACCCGCTCGGCGTCGTCGGCCCTGACCGGCGCCGCCACCTTGTCGGCATCAAGGACGTAGTAGTAGCTGCCCGTCCCCGCCTCGAGCCCCCAAGCCTCGCGAGCGGCGAGCCGGTAGAGCGCCAGCTGCAGGTCGTTCTCGAGCTGGGCTTCGCTCTTTCGTTCGCCGGTCTTGTAGTCGATCAGCTCGTAGCTGCCGTCCGGAAGGCGATCGACCCGATCGACCCGGCCGCGCACCTGGTGCTCGCCGATGCGGATGTCGAACTTGCGCTCGAGCCAGACTGGTACCCCTTCCGATTCGCGCTCGCGCTCCCAGTAAAGGCGCATCGCCTCGCGGGCGCGATCGCGGAACTGCAGCTCGTCGTCGCTGCTGCCGAAGCCCGAGCGGCGCCAACCCGACTCGAAGAGGTCCATCAACTCAGGTAGCCCACCGTTCGTGGCTTCGCCCTCGCCGGCGTCCTTGTGGAAGCGTTCCAGCACGCTGTGGATGAGGATGCCGAAGCGCTGGTTGATCGTCGGCTCCTCCGGGATGCCGAAGACGCGCCGGAACTTGTACTTCAGCGGGCAGGTCAGGTAGAGGTCGAGGTCGGAGGCGGAGAGGCTGAGGGCGCCGTCGCCGCGGCGCGGCAGGAAGGCTTCCAGCGAGGGCTCGTGGCGGGCGGCGATCAGCATGCGGCGCCCGTCGCGCTCGCGCTCTGAGTCGAGCAGGTAGGCGTCGAGTGGGGAGGCGTCGAGCTCTGTCTGCTGCTCGGGCGTCGCCACCTGGCGCAGCAGCCCGTTGACCGCGGCGATCGCCTCGGCCGTCGCCTCCTCGCCGGGCCGCTGGGCGAGGGCGGCCAGCTTGAGCAGCTCGAGGTGGCGGGCGATCGCCCGGTTGACGTCGATCACGGTGTCGAGGCGCGGCTCCGAGAGCTCTCGACCCGCTCGCCAGGACGCCTCCAGCACCTCCTCGCGCAGCTTGCGATAGGTGGCGTGTAGGCCCTCGGCAGGGCCGAACAGCTCCTCCTCCTGCGTCTCCTCCTCGCTGCTCTCCGCCGCCGCCCCGTCCTGCTCGACCCTGGAGAGCACCAGGCTCAGGTGCGCCTGAGCGCCTTCGGCTCCCTGACCGAGTACGAAGACGTGGTCGAACTCGGTTCCCTTGGCGGCGCGGCGGGAGAGGCCGAGGACGGCGCCCGGCGACGGTGGCTCCTCGCCGCCCGCCGGCTCGACCCCAGCCTCGGCGACGGCGCTGAGGTAGCGGACGAAGTCGCGAGTCGTGCCGTGCGCTTCCCGCCGCGCCCAGGCCGAGGCAAGCTCGGCGAGGCGGGAGAGGCCGAGCAGCCGCTCCGCCACCTCGGGCTCGGCGGCGAAGAGCCGCTGGCGGCGCAGGCCGACCCGCTCGATCAGGCGCCTGACGAAGACGTCGGCGCGGCGTTCTTCCAGCGCCGCCGAGGCTTCGCCGTAGAGCTTGAGGAAGGCCTGGATTCGCTCGCGACCCTCGGGCGGGATCTGCGGGCTTTCCAGCGCCGCCTCGCAGGCGGAGACCATGTCGACCTTGCGGCGGCGGGCGATCGTCGTCAATCGCGCCAGGTCGGCTGCGCGCAGCTCGATCGGCGGCCTGGTCAGCGCCCGCGCCGCCGCCGGCGAGTCGTCGGGCGCGGCGAGCACACGCAGCCAGGCGATCGCGTCGCGCACCTCGGGCCGCTGGAACAGCGCCGCTGGGCCGGCCAGGTGGAAGGGGACGCCGCGCTCCTCCATCGCCGCCGCGACCGGCCCGCCGTTCGCCGCCGGGTCGTCGATCAGCACGCAGATCGCGCCCGGCGCTGTGCCCTCGCTGAGCAGGTGCTCGACCTCGCGCGCGACCGCCTGCGCCTGCGCCCGCTCGTTGCCGCAGCGCCAGCGCCGCACCGCGGGCTGGCGGAACTGCTGCTCGAGCGTGATCGAGGGGGCGTCCGTGACGAGCGCCGCGGATGCGTCCTGGGCATAGAGGTGGTTCGAGTTCTCCTCCGCCAGCTTCACCAGGATCGTCCGCTGTGCCGGGGTCGTGTCCTCGTACTCGTCGACCATCATGTGGGCGAAACGGGTCGCGATCTCGGTGCGGACGTCGGGGCGCTCGTGCAGGAGCTTGCCGAGGATGAGGAAGACGTCGCCCTCATCGAGGTTGCCCGACTCGGCGACGATTCGGTCGTGGGCGGCGCAGAATTCGGCCAGGTCGGGCTCGGGCGGATCGGAGCCCGCCTTCAGCGCGTCGATCTGGCCCAGCAGGCGGGCGAGCAGGCCGGCCGGATTGCCGCGGATCTCGTGGTTGCGGAGCGGCAGCTCGTCGAGGTGGTCGAGCATCATCGCCAGCCGCTCCGCCGGTCCGAGGACATCGAAGAAGGGGTTGAGGCCAGCCGCGTTCGAGTGGGCCCGCAGCAGCCGCTCGCAGATTGCCGACCAGGTGCCGATCCACAACTCCTCGTAGGGAGCACGCAGCAAGGTCTCGGCCCGTCCCTGCAGGCGGCGAGCCGTCGCTGCGGTGGCGGCGATGACGAGGACGCGATCTGCGTCGACCTCCTCGTCGGCAAGCCTGGCCAGGCGCCTGGCCAGGGCCTCGGTCTTGCCGGTGCCGGTGCTGCCGAGCAGCAGCAGGGGGCCGTCGCCATGCAGGACCGCGCGCCGCTGTGCCTCCGCCAGGGTGAGCATGGTCCAACGCTAGCGAGTGCGCGGCCTCCATAGGATGGCCCGCATGGACGTTTTCTCCGCAGACTGGCTGGGAATCTGCCGCCGTTGCGTAACGGCGCAACGAGCGATCTTCGAGCAGGTGCGCGGCATCGAGGCCCGTACCGAGTACGAGGGGATGGGGGAGGGTGGCGACCACACCCTGGTCATCGACCGTCGCTGCGAGGACGTCGTCTTCGCCGAGCTCGACGCCCTGGCGGAGCAGGGCGCCTCCTTCGTCGCTGTCTCCGAGGAGCGCGGCGAAGTCGAGTTCGGCGGCGGCGGCTCGGCCCGGGTCGTGATCGATCCGATCGACGGCTCGCTCAACGCCCGCCGCACGCTGCCTTCGCACAGCCTCAGCCTCGCTGTGGCCAGCGGCGACTCGATGGCCGCCGTCGAGTTCGGCTACGTCTATGACTTCGGCGCCGGCGAGGAGTTCAGCGCCCAGCGCGGCGAGGGGGCGATTCTCGACGGCGAGCGGATTGAGGTCGGCCCCGACGGCGACAAGCTGGAGCTGCTCGGCCTCGAGGCGGCCGAGCCAGAGCGCGCCGTCCCCGCCCTCGAGGCTTTCGCCGGGCGCGTGTACCGGATCCGCGTGGTCGGCTCGATCGCGATCACCGCCGCCTACGTCGCGGCCGCCCGCTTCGACGCGATGATCGGCCTGCGGCCTTGTCGCTCGGTCGACGCCGCGGCCACCCAGCTGATCGTCCGCGAGGCCGGCGGCGAGGTGGCATTCGGCGAGGGACCTTTGAGCGAGGCTCCGCTCGGGCTCGACGCCCGCTACACCTTCGCCGCCGCCGCGGGCAAGCACGGATTGGCAATTGCCCAAGCCGGGCAGTAACCAGCACGCGATTCGGGTTTAAGAACGTCTGTTCGCGTAGAACGTATGTTCGTTACACTCGCGAATCCGAGGCAGGCAACCGCATACGAAGGGATTCTTCTTTCACATGGCATCGACCAACGGGAGCAAAAGCTCCGCCTCCAAAGCCAAAACCACAAGCACCACGAGCACTGAGAAACGGCAGACCCGCAGCGTCGCCGAGACCGCTGTCGACCTCCCGGTCGGCGCGGTTCTGAGCCTTACCGACCGCGTCACCGAGTTGGTGGAGCCGTTCAGCGGCCGCGGTGCCGCTGAAAAACAGCTCAAGTCCTACCGGACCGAGCTGCGCCGGCGGGTCAAGCGCACCGAGCGCCGCGGCACCACCGCTCGCAAGCGCGCCACCACCGAGGCCCGCAAGACCCGCAACCGGGTCGAGCGCGAGGCGCGCAAGCGTCAGCGCACGGTAGAGACGACCTTGAAGCGCAACCGCAACGAGCTCGAGCAGCGCGTGCGGCAGGCCGTCGACCTTCTGCCCGTCTAAGCACCCAGTACCGACACCGGCAGTGAGCCGGCTGGCTCGTAAGGCCAGCCGGCTTGCGCCGGTGCGTAGGCGCGGAACTGAAAGCGTGCGCCGCGGCTGTCGTCGTCGCTGAAGCGGTAGGCGTAGCGGAAGCGCCCGTCCGGTCCGGTCCGGACGCTGCGGAACTCGCTCCAGGGCAGGCCGGGGAGGCGGAACTGCAGTTGCACGAGCTTGCCGTCCGTCGGCATCGTCGCGCCTTGACTCGCGATCTTGCCGCGAAAGACGAGCGGCGAGCCGCCGATCTTGGCGATGCTGACCGAGGCACGCAGAACCACGCGGCTGTGCACCGTCACGGTCAGCGGCCTGCTGTCCGCTCCGCGCGTAGTCGTCGTAGGCGCGACCGTGGCGAGGACTTCGCGACTCGGGCCCGGCGCCAGCCGAATCCCGAACCGGCCGCTTTCGCCTGTGCGCACGGTGGATATCCGCTCCCTGGGCGCAGCGCCGGCGGCGAAGCGCTCGATCACCTTGATCGGCACGCCCGCCAGCGGCGCCCGCCGCCCGGCGATCGCCCGCCCGGCGAACCAGGTGCCGCGCCCGTAGCGCACGTTCCGTTTTTGACCACCGCGAGTGATGAGCTTGACCGGCACCTTGAGCGGCCCGCTCAGACGCATTGCCCTGCCATCTGCCCGGTCGAGCGAGGCCGCCACGTTGCCCGCGGTGTCGTAGGCCGTGGCGCGAAACTCGTACTCCCCGGTCGGGTAGGCGCTGGAGTCCCAGTGGGCGCGCAGGGCCCCAGCCGAGATTTGGGTCGGCAGCGCCGCGTAGCGCTCGCCGCTGCCGACGCGGCGAACCGCGATCGAGCCTCGGCCGGGGTCGAGACCGGAGTAGCGATCTTCCGCCTGAGCCTCGATCAGCTCTGGGTCCTGGGCGTTCTGAGCGGCGGCGAAGGCAAGCCGCGGCGGCTCGCGATCGATCTTGACCACCGTCGTCGCCGGCGGACGATTTGCCCGGCCGTTGGCGGTTGTGCCGTCGGCGACGTTGCCGGCCGCATCGCGGGCGTAGTAGGCGACCGTGTGCACGCCCGAAGCGATCACCGTGGCGCTGACGCTGGCGCCCGGCGCGATCGTCGGCGCGCCGCCGTCGATTTGGATCGCGGTGAACGGGCCACCCGTACTTCCCGTTGCGGCCATTCCCGAGGCAGCGTCGCTGGCCTCGGCCGTCAGCTTCAACGGCTCGCTCGACCAGCCGTTGGGCGCGCCCGCGATCCGGGTCAGCGGCTCGGTCTTGTCGACGCGGAGAATTGCGGTTCCAACCAACGCCGAGGAAGTCCCCGAGCCGGAGACCGCGACCGCGTGCACGTAGTTGGCTCCCTCGGGTAGCTCGGCGATCTGTAGCGAGTCGGCGGCGATGCCCCCCTGCAGATCGGTCTCGGTCGCGCCGCAGGTACTCTCGGCGCATGGGCTTCCCGTCGGGGAGGAATCGGTCGAGACGGCGTAGCCGCGGATGCCGGAGATCGGCGGTGGACCGCTCGGGTGGGTGAGGTGGACGGTGTAGGGGAAGGCTGAGCGGCCGATCCAGGCTGGGGAGGTAAGAGGTTCGACGGCGCCCGGGTGCGCATCGTCGAAGCGCAGCTCAGCGTTGACCGCTGGGCCCTGGGCGCCGCTGGCGTCCTCCAGCCAGACCTCCGCGGTGTAGGCGCCGGGCGCGGCGGGGACACTGAGATGGTCGATCGCGTTCGCCGCCCAGGGCAGCGTCGTGTCGCCGATCAGGACGGCACCGCCGGGGCCAAGCAGTCGGTAGTGGGCGCCGGCGACCCCGGGCGGGTTGCTCCAACTGAGCGCGAACATGCGGTTCGGGTGCCAGTTGTCCTCACCACCATCGACCTGTAGGTCCACGGGTTGCAAAGAGGCTGCTGCCGGACAGACCAGCGAGATGGATAACGCCAAGGCGAGCGCCGCGACTCTGCTCACGGGCCGAACTCCCCGGCCGCGGAGCCACTCGGACTCGCGGTGGACGCGGCTTCGCTGCCGCCCGCCGGTTCGGGCGCTGGCGCTTCGTATTCGACGGCGCCGGCCGTCGTGGCGCTTGGTTCGGCGCTGACCGGAGCGGTTTCCTTCTTCTTTGTCGCGGCTTGCTGCTCCGGCTGCTCCGACTTGCTTGGCGGCGTAACTTCGACCGGTTCCGGTGCCGGCTGGTAGTCGACTGCCTCGTCTTCACTCGCGCCGGGCGCCGGCCGTTCGATTGCCGGCTTGGAAGCCGGATCGGGAACCAGCGCCGGCGCGGGCAGCACGCCAGTGGCAACACACGCCGCAGCCCCGCCCGCCGCCCCGGCGCAGACCGTGAGCAGCTTGGCGATCGCCGCCATGCCGACGCCCCGTGTGCCCCCGGCGGCTGCGACCTGGGTGGCGACCGATTCGCTGCTGCCGAATCCCGGTAGGCGCGAGGAGAAGCTGGCCGCCAGATCCTGGGCTCTCTCCAGCAGCGAGCGGGACGGCGGCATCATCGGCAGCAGCGCCACGGCGATCCTCGGGGCGGCCCTGTAAGTACGCATCGTCGCGCGGCACTGGGCGCAGGCCCGCAGGTGCTCCCGCACTTCCAGCGCCTCGCGGGGACTGGTCTCCCCGTCGCAGAAGGCCGAGAGCAGCGGCCGCAGCTCGCGACAGCGGCTGCCGTCCTCGCTGCTGGAGACGAGGGTGCGGAAGCGGGCCCTGCCCTCGGCGAGCAGGCGATTGATTTTCGTCTGGCTCCAACCGGTGCGCTCGCCGATCTCGACGTAGGAGTAGCCCTCGGCGAGCAGGCCCAGGGCCCGCAGCTCGGCCGGCTTCAACGCCTGCAGTGCCTCGCGGCTGCGGGCTATGTCCTCGCGACGCTCGACCTGCTCCTCGGGCCCGGCGCCGGCAGCGGGGATCAGCGCCATCGGATCCTCCGCGCCCTCGCCGCCGCGCTGGTAGCCGAGCAGTTTCTCGCGGCTCCCCCGCACCGCCAGTGCCTCGTGCTTGGTCACGGTCTGGGTCCAGCGGATCAGTTCGCGTAAGTCGGTAGTGGGCGCTTTTGTCAGAACGATCTCCAGCGCCCGCTGGTAGGCGTCGTCAGCGTCTTCGGCGTCGAACGAGTAGCGCCTCGCCGTGCGGCGAAGGGCGCCCTCGTAACGAGCGATCATTTCGACCGCGGCGCGCTTGCGTGCCGCCGCGCTGGTTTTGGTTGCTTCTTCCTGACTCAATTCTCCGCTGAGCTCCCCCGCACCGCTTCAGATCGGCCGTCCAAACATGGCAAGCCAATCCACCCTCGCCGCAAAACTCGCCCCCCTCCTGGACGAGTGACCGGGGGATATCAGCGCAAATTGCAGGAATCTCTGCCGGCGGTCATCCTCGCGGGCCGGCCGATAGCATCCGCGCGATGAGCACTTGCGTAGTCACCGGCGGCGCCGGTTTCCTTGGCTCGCATCTCTGCGAGCACCTGCTTGGCGAGGGCCATCGGGTCATCTGCATCGACAACCTCGAGACCGGCTCGCTGCAGAACATCGAGCACATCCGGGACCCGGCCTTCGATTTCCGTCACATCGACATCATCGATTACGTCGATATTCCCGAGGACGTCGATTTCGTCTACCACCTCGCTTCGCCGGCCAGCCCGATCGACTACCTGCGGCTGCCGCTACAGACGCTCAAGGTCGGTTCGCACGGCACCCACCACATGCTCGGTGTCGCCAAGTTCAAGCGCGCCCGCTTCCTGATTGCCTCGACCAGCGAGGTCTACGGCGATCCCAAAGTCCATCCGCAGACCGAGGACTACTGGGGCCACGTCAACCCGATTGGCCCGCGCGGCGTCTACGACGAGGCCAAGCGCTATGCCGAGGCGATGACGATGGCCTACCACCGCCAGCAGGGCGTCGACACCTCGATCGTGCGCATCTTCAACACCTATGGTCCGCGCATGCGCGCCCACGACGGGCGCGCGATCCCGACCTTCTTCCGCCAGGCGCTCGAGGACCGGCCGCTTACCGTCTTCGGCGAGGGAGATCAGACCCGCAGCTTCTGTTACGTCGACGACCTGATTCGTGGCATCGTCGCCCTGGCCGAATCCGACGTGCACACCCCGGTCAACATCGGCAACCCGAACGAGTTCACCTTGCTGGAACTGGCCAAGACCGTGATCGAGGTGACCGAGTCTCGCTCCGAGATCATCTTCGAGCCGCTGCCGACCGACGATCCCCAACAGCGCCGCCCCGACATAACCAGGGCGCGCGAGCTGCTCGGCTGGGAACCGTCAATTGAGCTGCGCGAGGGGCTGAAGATGACGATCGAGAAGTCCGGCGTCGAGCGGTTGGCCGGGGCTTCGGACTAGTTAGCTAAGCGGCAACTGGAGCCGGCTCAGCGGCGGTCACGTCGCTCGTCCTGTAGAAGGCGATCGACGTGGGGACGTTGGTGAGCTCCTCGCGCATTGCGTTGAAGGTGCGCATCGCAGCCGTCTCGGTGGGCCAGCCGTAGCGGGCGAGGAAGGCTTCGGAGCCGGTCTCGTCGGGGGCGCCGACCGTTGCTTCGGTCAGGGCGCTGGCGAGGGCGGCCATGCCGCGGCAGAAGTCGTCCTCGTTCCAGGTGACCCGGCCGGCGTCGTCGATCTCGACGAAGCCGTTCTCGGCGAGGAAGCTGAGTTCGACGTAGGCGGCGCCGGGGTCGCCGTAGTACTTCGGCCCGCGGCGCAAGTAGTGGAGCAGCTCGGCCAAGTGCGTGGCGCACATGTCGAGGCGGCTGACTCCGGTGATGCCGAGCCAGGCGTCGGAGATCGTCATCAGGAAGCCGTAGACGTCCGCGATCGCCTCCTGCAGAGCCATGAAGGGCTCGATCCCCAGCGTCTCCATCCACTCGTCGTAGCAAGTGGCCGGCACGACGACGTTGTGGCCGTGGTCGTGGCCGCGGATCCACGGCATCAGGGTGTCGGCGATCGGCACGTCGGCGGCGCGCATCGGTCCGCGCAGCAGCTTTTCGGCGAGCGGGATCGTGATCACCTCATAACGCGCGAGGTGCACATTGCGCATGTAGAGGGTGCGCTGTTCCTCGATCGGCAGCCCGTCGACCCATTCGTCCTCAGGCATGAAGTAGGCAAAGTGCTTCGGGTGACCCGCGGCCTCCCCGGCTGAGATCAGCAGGTTGGTCACGTTCATCGGCAGCTTGAAGGGCACGTGCATCCCGCTGACGCCGATTTCGGCTTCGACTGAGGCCAATGCTTGCTCGAGGGACTGATCAAGTTCGTTCAGCAGCTCCTGCTGGCGCTCGTCGCGAGCCGCAGCGAGGAAAGAGTGCAGGCCGATGCGCGTCTTCATCCGCCAGGTGCAGAGAGGGCCGCAGACGATCTCGAGCGCGGGCGGAGGGCCGCTACGGGCGATCTCGAGCGTCATGTCGCGGTGCTCGATGCCGCCGGCGAGGCCCTTGGCGCGCAGGCGAACCGCGGCGGCACTCTCCTCGTCGAGCAGGTCGGCCAGCTCGCGCATCCGCTCGGCCATCTCGCCGCGCAGTACGGAGGCGGCGCTCTCCGAGAGGACATCGCCCTCGGCGCTCTGCAGGCTGCGCAGCGCGTCGCTCTGGGCGGCAAGCTGAAGCAGCAGCGGCATCACCTCGGCGGTGTTGGCCGGCGGCTCGCCGTCGAGCCGCACGTGGCCGACCCCGTGCTGGTCATCGATCGGCCAGAACGGGGGCAGAAGTTGCGGAGCACTGCGGCTGGCCAACTGCGACATCTCCCTCTCCCTTTTCCCTGCATGGCTCGATGCCATGCCTGTTCGAGTCCACAAATCTGGTTATCGCTGAATACCTCTCCGGTACGAGCGAAGGTACAGAAGGGAACTTGCAGATGCAAATAAATGGCTCCAATGAATTAGAGCATCATTGAGAGGCCCAGTAAAGGGCAGCTAAGTGCACTCCGCATATCCTGTCGCCATGGCTACCGAAGAGACCCATCGCACGATTGCCCCCCTAGTGGGCCCGGATGACGAGCGCGTCTTCACCGATTCCGGCATCGAGATAGAGCGCGTTTACGACGCCGACGACGTCGCGCCCGGGCTGGAGGAGCGCCTTGGCGAGCCAGGTGCGCCCCCCTTCACCCGCGGCATCCACGAGGGGATGTACCGCGACCGGCTCTGGACGATGCGCCAGTACGCCGGCTTTGCCACGCCCGAGGACACCAACGAGCGCTACCGCTACCTGATCGAGCATGGCTCGACCGGGCTCTCGATGGCCTTCGACCTGCCGACCCAGCTCGGCCGCGACTCCGACGATCCCCTCTGCCATGGCGAGGTCGGCCGCACCGGCGTCCCGATCGACACGATCGAGGACATGCGGATCTGCTTCGATCAGATCCCGCTCGACAGCGTCTCGACCTCGATGACGATCAACGCGCCGGCGGCGGTCCTGCTGCTGCTCTACGAGCTGGTCGGCGAGGAACAGGGCGTGCCCTCGGAGAAGCTGCGCGGCACGGTCCAAAACGACGTGCTCAAGGAGTACATGGCGCGCGGCAACTACATCTACCCGCCGGTGCCGACGATGCGCCTGACCACCGACATCTTCGAGTACTGCCACCGCAACGTGCCGAAGTGGAACACGATCTCGATCTCCGGCTACCACATCCGCGAGAAGGGCTGCTCGGCCGTGCAAGAGGTCGCCTTCACGCTCTCCAACGCGATCGCCTACGTCGAGGCGGCGCTGGAGCGGGGGCTGAAGATCGACGAGTTCGCGCCGCGGCTCGCCTTCTTCTTCAACGGCCACAACCAGGTCTTCCAGGAGATCGCCAAGTTCCGTGCGGTGCGGCGGATGTGGGCGAAGATCGTCGCCGAGCGCTTCGGGGCGCAGGACCCGAACTCGATGAAGATCCGCTTCCACACCCAGACCGGGGGGGTGACGCTGCAGGCCCAGCAGCCCGAGGTCAACATCATCCGCGTCGCCCTGCAGGGCTTCGCCGCCGTCTGCGGCGGCACCCAGAGCCTGCACACCAACGGCTTCGACGAGGCGCTGGCGCTGCCGACCGAGCGCTCCGCGCGGATCGCCCTGCGCACCCAGCAGGTGCTCGCCCACGAGTCCGGCGCCGCCGACACCGTCGACCCCTTCGCCGGCTCCTATTTCGTCGAGTCGCTCACCGACGAGGTCGAAGCGCGCTCCTGGGAGCTGATGGAGAAGGTCGAAGAGCTGGGCGGCTCGGTCGAGGCGCTGGAGTTCATGCAGCGCGAGATCGAGGAGTCCGCGCACAGCTACCACGAGCGCTACCGCACCGGCCAGGACATCATCGTCGGCGTCAACAAGTACGTCACCGACCAGGTCGATGACGTCGACATCCTCCGCGTCGACCCTGAGGCCGAGCAGAGCCAGCTGGCCCGGCTGAAGGCCTTCAAGGAGCGCCGCGACCAGGCCGGCGTGGACGAGAAGCTGGAGTCCCTGCGCGATGTCGCCCGCGGCGATGGCAACCTGCTGCACCCGATCCGCGCCGCGCTCGCCGCCGATGCCTCGATCGGCGAGGTCTGCGGTGCGATGCGCGACGTCTTCGGCGAATACAAGGGCGGCGCCTTCTTCTAGCCGCATCCTCTGAACGGACTCGCCCAAGCGTCCAGCCTGGGGAGGAACGGCGCGATGGGGGTGGAAGCGGCCCCAATGATCGAGGCCGCACGCACGCTGATGAAGTCCGAGCCGGAGCTCGCCGAGCTGATCGCCGAGGTCGAAGGCGTTGAGGTGACGATGGCCGAGAAGGGTTTTGGCACGCGAGTCCAGCTTCGAGCCGAGGATGGCTCCGGTCTCGCGGAGGCAGACCTGGAACGGCTCCTCGATCGCCTTGCCGAACCGCAGAAGCAGCCATTCGGCAGCGCTTGAGGCATCGCCGCTTTCAGCGGCGCGGGTAAATAGACTTCCGCGCCCAATGCGCGAGAAAAACCCGGTCACCCACGAGGAGAAGCTCTCCTACCTGCGCGAGCTGCGCGACGCCGCGATCAACTCCGCTTCCGAGGAGGCGGTGGAGAAGCAGCACGCCAGGGGCAAGTTAACCGCTCGCGAGCGGATCGAGAAACTGCTCGACCCCGGCTCCTTCGAGGAGCTCGACACCTTCGTGCGCCACCGCACCTACGACTTCGAGATGCAGAAGAAACGGCCCTGGGGCGACGCCGTCGTCACCGGCCACGGCACGATCGAAGGCCGTACCGTCTTCGTCTTCTCGCAGGACTTCACCGTCTTCGGCGGCAGCCTGGGCGAGGTGATGGCGGAGAAGATGTGCAAGGTGATGGACCTCGCCGCTGAGGTGGGCGCGCCGGTGATCGGCATCAACGACTCCGGCGGCGCCCGGATCCAGGAGGGCGTCGTCTCGCTCGGGGCCTACGGCGACGTCTTCGCCCGCAACGTCAAATGCTCAGGCGTGATCCCGCAGATCAGCTTGATCATGGGTCCCTGTGCCGGCGGCGCCGTCTACTCGCCGGCGATGACCGACTTCATCTTCATGGTCAAGGAGACCTCGCACATGTTCATCACCGGCCCGGAAGTGATCAAGACGGTGACCGGCGAGGAAGTCGAGTTTGAGGAGCTGGGCGGGGCGATGAGCCACAACTCGAAGTCGGGGGTGGCCCACTTTGCCTCCGAGGACGAGGAAAGCTGCCTCGAGGACGTTCGCTACCTGCTCGGCTTCCTGCCCTCGAACAACCTCGAGGCGCCGCCGCGGTTCGCTCCCAGCGACGACCCCGAGCGCGAAGACGACTCGCTCGACTCGCTAGTCCCCGACGACCCCTCCAAGCCGTATGACATGCGCGAGGTGATCGCCCGCGTCGTCGACGACGAGGAGTTCTTCGAGGTCCACGAACACTTCGCCAAGAACATCGTCTGCGGCTTCTCGCGACTCGATGGCTTCCCAGTCGGAGTCGTCGGCAACCAGCCCGCCTTCCTTGCCGGCGTCCTCAACATCGAGGCTTCCGAGAAGGCCGCCCGCTTCGTCCGCACCTGCGACGCCTACAACGTCCCGATCCTCACCTTCACCGACGTGCCCGGCTTCCTGCCCGGCACCGATCAGGAGTGGAACGGGATCATCCGCCACGGCGCCAAGCTGCTCTACGCCTACACCGAGGCGACCGTGCCGAAGCTCACCGTCGTCACCCGCAAGGCCTACGGCGGCGCCTACGACGTGATGGCCTCGAAGCACATGTTGGCCGACTACAACGTCGCCTGGCCGACCGCCGAGATCGCCGTGATGGGCCCCGAGGGCGCGGTCAACATCATTTACCGCAAGGACATCTCCAGCTCACCGACGCCCGACGAGCGTCGCCAGAAGCTGATCGACGACTACAAGGCCCACTTCGCCTCCGAGGACGAGGAGAGCTGCCTCGAGGACGTCCGCTACCTGCTCGGCTTCCTGCCTTCGAACAACCTCGAGGCGCCGCCTCGCTTCGAGCCCGGCGACGATCCCGGGCGCGAAGACGAGGAGCTCGACACGATCGTCCCCGACGACCCGTCGAAGCCGTACGACATGCGTGGCGTGATCTCGCGGATCGTCGACGACGAAGAGTTCTTCGAGGTCCACGAGCACTTCGCCAAAAACATCATCTGCGGCTTCTCCCGCCTCGACGGCTATCCGGTCGGGATCGTCGGCAACCAACCCGCCTTCCTGGCCGGTGTGCTCGACATCGAGGCCTCCGAGAAGGCGGCCCGCTTCGTCCGCACCTGCGACTGCTACAACGTCCCGCTCCTCACCTTCACCGACGTGCCCGGTTTCCTGCCCGGCACCGACCAGGAGTGGAACGGGATCATCCGCCACGGCGCCAAGCTCCTCTACGCCTACACCGAGGCGACGGTGCCGAAGCTCACCGTGGTCACCCGCAAGGCCTACGGCGGCGCCTACGACGTGATGGCCTCCAAGCACATGCTGGCTGACTTCAACTACGCCTGGCCGACCGCTGAGGTCGCGGTGATGGGCCCCGAGGGCGCCGTCAACATCATCTACCGCAAAGACATCGCGGGCTCGCCGACCCCCGACGAGCGCCGCCAGAAACTGATCGACGACTACAGAGCCCACTTCGCCAACCCCTATTCGGCGGCCGAGCGCGGCTACATCGATGACGTGATCGAGCCCCACCAGACGCGCCCGAAGCTGATCAAAGCCCTGCGCATGCTCCAGTCCAAGCGCGTCCCCCAGCCGAAGCGCAAGCACGGCAACATCCCGCTCTAAGCGTCCCTCGAGCGAGCCCCGAGCCCTCCCGCGGGGGGAGAACCTCCGCCAGCTGTTCCTTATGGCGTTGTGGGCGCCAAAAGGAACAGCCAACCGGGGTGGACCTGGGGAGGGGTGGGACGATTGGCGTCCCGACAGCAAGGGCTCGTTTCGCGGGAGCAACTCCGTGGTTTGGGTTTGAGCGATCGTGGGATCTCGG
>DATBAV010000044.1:0-110672 GCA_036271315.1 Solirubrobacterales bacterium
CTTTGAGGCGATGCTGGGGGAGGCGAGCAGCGCGAGCAAGGTCTCCTCGCTACTTGCATCCTCGCGTAGAGACGCTCGGTTGCCGTACATCCACCCCTGCGGCTCTGCCGGCTCCAGGTCGTAGAGCGGGCAGCCGTCGACCAGCGCCTCGACCGGCATCTCCCCGACGACCTCGTCGCCGCGGAGGATGCGGATCGCACCGCCCTCGGTGACGACGCCGATCTGCGCCGAGCCGGTCTGCCATTTCTCGCAGACAGCGATCACCTCGGCGACCCGGCTCGGCTCGACCACCGCCAGCATCCGCTCCTGGGACTCGGAGACCATGATCTCGAAGGGCTCCATGTCGGCCTCGCGCAGCGGGACCCGGCCGACGTCGAGGTCGATCCCGACCCTCCCGGCCGAGGCCATCTCACCGGCCGAGGAGGTGAGGCCGGCGGCGCCGAGGTCCTGCAGCGAGGCGAGCAGGCCCTCGCGGAGCAGCTCCAGGCAGCACTCGAGCAGCTTCGACTCCTCGAAGGGGTCGCCGATCTGGACCGTCGGGCGCTTCGCCTCGTCGCCCTCGCCGAGCTCGGCCGAGGCGAGGACCGAGGCGCCGCCGATCCCGTCGCGGCCGGTCGCGGCGCCCATCAGGACGACGGCGTTGCCGACCCCGACCGCGGCGGCCCGGACCATCTCCTCGCGGCGGGCGAGCCCGATGCACATCGCGTTGACCAGGCAGTTGTGCTCGTAGGACTCCTCGAAGTAGATCTCGCCGCCGACCGTGGCGACCCCGATCGAGTTGCCGTAGTGGCCGATCCCGCGCACCGCGCCGTCGAGCAGGAAGCGCGAGCGCTCCGAGTCGAGCTCGCCGAAGCGCAGGCTGTCGAGGATCGCGATCGGCCGCGCCCCGATCGCGAAGACGTCGCGGAGGATGCCGCCGACCCCGGTTGCCGCCCCCTCGAACGGTTCGACCGCGCTCGGGTGGTTGTGGGACTCGACCTTGAAGGCGACCGCGTAGCCGTTGCCGACATCGACCGCGCCGGCATTCTCGCCCGGCCCCATCACGACCCGGGCGCCCTCGGAAGGCAGCTTGCGCAGAAGCTTTTTCGAGTGCTTGTAGGCGCAGTGCTCGGACCAGAGCAGGCTGAACATCGCCAGCTCGACGTCGTTGGGCTCGCGCCCGAGCTTCTCGACGATCAGCAGGTACTCGGCCTCTTTGAGGCCGAGTACCTCATACGCCGCCGGCTGCTCTGCTCCCGTGGACGGCAGGGAAGTCGGAGATGGACTGCCGTCCACTCCCGCGTCCGCGCCGGCGGGGGTCACGCCGGGCTCCCAGCTACGGCCTGAAATACCTTGAGCCCGTCGGTAGAGCCGGTCAGCGGGTCGACCGCGTGCTCGGGGTGGGGCATTAGGCCGACCACGTTGCCGGCCTCGTTGCGCACGCCGGCAATGTCTCGCGACGATCCGTTCGGGTTCTGCCCGTGCGCGTAGCGGTAGGCGACCTGGCCGTTGGCCTCGAGCGCATCGAGCACCTCATCCGGCGCCCAGAAACGTCCTTCCCCGTGCTTCGCCGGAATCGATAGCTGACGAGTGGTCGATTGACCACCGCCGAGGTGGGTCAATCGACCACTCGGCTCCTCGATCAGGTCGAGCTGACGGCAGTGAAAGCGCAGGTCCTCGTTGAGGAGGAGGGCGCCCGGCAGCAGGCCGGCCTCGCAGAGGACCTGGAAGCCGTTGCAGATGCCCAGCACCGGGCCGCCCGCGGCGGCGAACTCGCCGACCGCCTCCATCGCCGGCGAAAAACGGGCGATCGCGCCGGCGCGCAGGTAGTCGCCGTAGGAGAAGCCGCCGGGAACGACGACGGCGTCGATCCCGTCGAGGAAACGCTCTTCGTGCCAGACCAGGCGCGCCTCGGCGCCGCTCCGCTCGCAGGCCGCCAGCGCGTCCCGCTCGTCGCAGGAGCCGGGGAACTGGAGCACTCCCCACATCATCAAACGCCGCCTCCTCTGCCCCTGCCGGGGCCTGGGGAATCAGATATGGACAGGCCCCGGCTCCCGCGTCCGGGGGCGGCTTGGTCTCGCATCAGATCTGCTCGATCTCGTAGTCCTCGATCAGCGGGTTGGCGAGCAGCTTCTCGCAGAGCTCGCCGAGACGGCCCGGCTCATCGATCTCCAGCTCGACCACCCGCCCGACCCGCACGTGCCCGATCCCGTCGAAGCCGAGCGCCGGCAGCGCCCGCTCGACCGCCTTGCCCTGCGGGTCGAGGATCCCCTCCTTCGGGCGGATCAAGACCCGCGCCCGCGGCACTAGAAGGACAGCTCCGTGATCCGCTCGTAGGCCTCGACGTACTTGGCCCGCGTCTGCTCGACCACGTCGGGCGGAATCTCGGGGGCCGGCGGGATCTTGTCCCAGCCGCTCTCGGTTGCCCAGTCGCGCACGTACTGCTTGTCGAAGGAAGGCTGCGTGCTGCCCGGCTGGTAGCGGTCGGCGGGCCAGAAGCGCGAGGAGTCGGGCGTCAGCACCTCGTCGGCGAGGACGATCTCGGCACCGGCGTGGCGGCCGAACTCGAACTTGGTGTCGGCAAGGATGATTCCCCGCTCGGCCGCGTGTTCGGCGCCGCGGCTGTAGACCTCGATAGAGATCCGCCGCAGCTCCTCCATCAGCGCCCGGTCACCGACGATCTCGGCGGCGCGATCGAAATCGACGTTCTCGTCGTGATCGCCAATCTCGGCCTTGGTCGCCGGGGTGAAGATCGGCTCCGGCAGCTTGTCGGACTCGAGCAGGTTGGGCGGCAGCTCGATCCCGCAGACGGCGCCGCCGTTCTTGTATTCCTTCCAGCCCGAGCCGGAGAGATAGCCGCGGACGACGCACTCGACCGGGTACATCTCCAGCCGCCGCACCCGCATCGCCCGTTCCGCAACCTCTTCCGGCACGTCGGCCGAGATGAAGTGGTTGGGGACGATGTCGCCGGTCAGCTCGAACCAGAATTCCGAGATCCGGTTGAGCACCTTGCCCTTGTCGGTGATCGCCGTCGGCATCACGATGTCGTAGATCGAGATCCGGTCGGAGGCGACCATCAGCAGGTCGTCCTCCCACTCGTAGATCTCGCGGACCTTGCCCGAGGAGTGGAGCTTCAGGTCGGTAAGAGGTGGCATTGGCGCGATGCTAGCGGGGGCGCGGGTCGGATGCCCCTCTTGCGGAAACCGTCCGGCTGGCACGCCCGGTGGGCTCGTTTGTGATCGCTCCCAAAGTTTCCGCAAGAGGGGCATCCGACCCGCTCGAGCTACCGTCTGCCAAGCTTCCCCGGATGAGCTTGCCGCCTGAACCGAAGAGTTCGCCGCTGATGCAGACGCTCAGGTGGAGCTTCCGGCCGCTGCCCTTCATGCAGGAGGCGCGGGAAAAGTACGGCGACAACTTCAGCGTCAAATTCCTCACCTTCGAGCGGCCGATGGTGATGATTTCGGACCCGGCGGCGATCAAGGCGCTCTACATGGAGCGCTCGCACGGCCTGCCGCCGGGCCGCGACATCATCCTCACCCCGATCGTCGGCCCCCGCTCGCTGCTGGTCACCAAGGGTGCCGACCACCTCGCCCACCGCAAGCTGATGCTGCCCCCCTTCCACGGCGAGCGGATGCGCTCCTACCAGCCGCTGGTCGAGGAGATCGTCGACCGCGAGATCGACTCCTGGCCGCTGGGCGAGGAGTTCCCGGTCCACCCGCGGATGCAGGCGATCACGCTCGAGGTGATCCTCAAGGTTGTCTTCGGCGTCGCCGACGGCTCCCGCTTCGAGCGCCTGCGCACCGTCCTCACCCAGGTGCTGGAGGAGACCGCCTCGCCCGTCGCCCAGCTGAGCGGCCTGGCCTCGCGCCGCTTCGGCGGCCGCGGCCCCTGGGCCAAGTTCGAAAAGCAGCTGAAGCTGGCCGACGAGCTGCTCTACGCCGAGATCGCCGAGCACCGCGCCAGCGGCGCCTATGAGGAGCGCGACGACATCCTCTCGCTGATGATGCAGGCCCGCTTCGAGGACGGCAGCGAGATGAGCGACTCCGACCTGCGCGACCAGCTGATGACCCTGCTGCTGGCCGGCCACGAGACCACCGCCACGGCGCTGGCCTGGACCTTCGACCTGCTGCTGCGCCACCAGGGTCCGTTGCAGCGGCTGCGCGAGTCGCTCGAGGCCGGCGAGGACGACTACCTGCGGGCCGTGATCAGCGAGTCGCTGCGCCTGCGCCCGGTCGTGCCGCTCGCCGGCCGCCGCCTCAGCGTCGACCTCGAGACGGAGAACCTGCACCTTCCGGCCGGCACCGACGTGACCCCGGCGATCTGGCTCACCCACACCCGCGCTGACTCCTACCCCGAGCCCTTCGCCTTCCGCCCCGAGCGCTTCCTCGAGGACGGTCCCGACACCTACGCCTGGATCCCCTTCGGCGGCGGCATCCGCCGCTGCATCGGCGCCGCCTTCGCCGAGTTCGAGATGCGGATCGCCCTGCGCGAGGTGCTGACCCGCTGCGAGCTGCACAAGGCCAGCCCGGCGCCGGAGAAGATCGGCCGCCGCAACATCACGCTCTCGCCGCGCGCCGGCACCCCGGTCGTCGTCACCGCCCGCCACCCGGCGCGCGAGCGCGACCTGGTCGCCGCTTAGCTCTTCGCTGCCGCTCGGGCGGCGGGGTGCTCCTGCGCCCAGCGGGCGATCGTGCTCGACCCCGAGATCACTTCGCCGTCGTCGAGGACGAGGATCGGCACCTCGTTGGTGCCGCTCAGCTCTTTCACCTCGGCCCGGTCCTCGTCGCGGCTGCCCCAGGTCCAGGGCATCAGCCTGTAGCCGCCCATCGCCTTCAGCTCGTAGGTGTAGCCGGCCGCATCGAGCGCCTTGCCCGCCTTCGCGCACGGATGCGCGAATGCCGGCCCGCTCGTCTTCTGTCCACAGGTGTAGAGGAGCATCGGCGGCGAACCCTAGCGAGGCAGCGCTTCCAACCGCTCGAAGATCTCGGGCAGGTGGGTGAGGTAGGCGCCGTAGTCGAAGATGGCGTCGAGGTCGAGCTCCGGTGCCGCCGCGCCGAGCAGCTCGCGGAAGTGGGTGCCGGTGTCCCAGGCCTGCTGGGCGTTCTCCTGGACGACGCGGTAGGCCTCGTCGCGGGTGAGGCCGGACTCGACCAGGGCGGTGAGGGCGCGCTGACTGAAGAGAGCGCCGTGGGTGAGCTCGAGGTTCTCGCGCATGCGGTCGCTGCGGATCGTCATCCCGGCGGCGACCTTGGTTGCCAGGTCCTGCATGTAGTCGAGCCCGATCGTCGCGTCGGGCAGGATCACCCGCTCGGCACCGGAGTGGGAGATGTCGCGCTCGTGCCAGAGGGCGACGTTCTCGAGGCCGGTCTGGGCGTAGCCGCGCAGGACGCGGGCGAGGCCGGTGATCCGCTCGGTGCGGATCGGGTTGCGCTTGTGCGGCATTGCCGATGAGCCCTTCTGCGCACCCGAGGCGAAGGGCTCTTCGACCTCGCGCACCTCGGTGCGCTGCAGGTTGCGGACCTCGGTGGCGAAGCGCTCGAGCCCGGCGCCGGCGATCGCGATCCGCGAGGTCAGCACCGCGTGGCGGTCGCGCGGGATCACCTGCGTCGCCACGTCCTCGCGCTGCAGGCCGAGCCGCTCCATCACCCGCGCCTCGACCGCCGGCGGCACCGAGGCGTAGGTGCCGACCGCGCCCGAGAGCTTGCCGAAGGCGAGCTGCTCGAAGGCATCGGTGAGGCGCGCGAGGTTGCGATCGGCCTCGAAAGCGAAGCCGGCGAGGCGCAGGCCGAAGGTGGTCGGCTCGGCGTGGACGCCGTGGGTGCGGCCGACGCAGAGCGTGTCGCGGTGCTCCAGCGCCCGCTCGATCAGGGCGTCGCGGAGCGCGCGGGCGCTCGCGAGCACCACCTCGCCGGCCTCGCGCAGCTGCAGCGCCAGCGCCGTGTCGAGCACGTCGGAGGAGGTCAGGCCGTAGTGGATCCAGCGCCCGTGCTCGCCGACCGAGGCAGCGACCACGTCGACGAAGGCGGCGACGTCGTGGTCGGTCACCTTCTCGCGCTCGTTGACCGCCTCGACCGTGAAGGACGCGTTCGCCCGCGCCGCCTCGGCCGCCTCGCGCGGCACCGCCCCCTCCTCGGCCCAGGCCTCCGTTGCTGCCAGCTCCACCTCCAGCCAGCACTCCAGCTTCCGCTGAGCTGACCAAGCTTTCCCAATCTCTGGCCGCGTGTATCTCGCGATCATCTCCGGACCTCGGTGAGGGAGGCGGTCGGGGGGGTCTCCCGGCGAACTCCCGCGATAGCGGCGACGGGAGACCCCCCCGACCGCCTCCCATCGCAAGTCAGGCGATTACGCATTGATGATCCGCGCGGCCAAGATCCCGGCGTTTTTTGCCCCGTCGATCGCCACGCAGGCGACCGGAATCCCGGGCGGCATCTGCACGGCGGAGAGCAGCGCGTCGAGGCCACCGAGCGATTTGCCGAGGATCGGCACGCCTACCACCGGCAGGTCGCTGTGCGCGGCGGCCACCCCGGGCAGCGCGGCGGACATGCCGGCGCCGGCGATGATCACCTTCAGCCCCCTCATCCGCGCGTTGGTGCAGTACTCGCGCACCAGCTCGGGATCGCGGTGGGCGCTCATCACCCGCACCTCGTAGCGAATCCCCGCCTCGTGCAGCGCTTTGCCGGCCGGCTGCATCTTCGGCTTGTCGTTCTTCGAGCCCATGATGATCCCGACCAGGGGCTCGTCGACGTCGATTTCCTCGAAGGCCTCCTCAACCGCCGGCATCGCCAGCGCCTCGCCGACCTGCGGCTCGTTGGCTTCCCCTCCGGTGGGCTGGGGCTCGTCTGAAATCTCGCTCATCTGATCCTCTCTATGTGACTGGGGGGCTAGCTGGCGACTCGGCCGACCGCGCGGGCGGCGATGTCGGACCGCATCTGCATTCCCTCGAACTCGATCCGGCCCGCGGCATCGTACGCACGATCGCGGGCCTCGGCCGGCGTCGCTCCCAATGCCGTCAGGTTGAGTACCCGGCCGCCGGCGGTGACTATCTCGCCGTCGCGCGCGGCGGTGCCGGCATGGGTGACCTCGGCCAGCTCGGCGGCGGCCCCGAGGCCGCTGATCGCGTCGCCCTTCGAGGAGGACTCGGGGTAGCCGGCCGAGGCGAGGACCAGGGTCACCGCCCAGTCCTCGGCGAACTTCGCCTCGGCGCCGGCCAGGCCGCCCGGCTCGCGCGCGGCGAGGCAGAGGTCGACCAGGTCGGAGCGCAGCCGCGGCAGCACCGCCTGCGTCTCGGGGTCGCCGAAGCGGGTGTTGAACTCGAGCACCTTGGGGCCGTCGGCGCCGATCATCAGGCCGGCGTAGAGGACACCGTGGAAGGGCCGCCCGCGCCGCGCCATCGCCGCCACGATCGGCCGGTGCACCGCGTCGACGATCTCCTCGACCTCGGCCGGGCCGAAGCCGGGCACGGGGGAGTAGCTGCCCATGCCGCCGGTGTTCGGCCCCTCGTCGCCGTCGAAGATCCGCTTGTAGTCCTGCGCCGGCGCCAGCGCCACCACGTTCTCGCCGTCGCAGAGGCCCAGCAGTGAGAGCTCCTCGCCCTCGAGGAACTCCTCCAGCACGACCCTCGTATCGCCGAAGCGCTGCTCGGTGAAGAAGACGTCGACTGCGGTCCGCGCCTCCTCCTCGGAGCCGCAGACGATCACGCCCTTGCCCGCGGCCAGGCCATCGGCCTTGAGTACCGCCGGGTAGGAGGCAGCAGCAATCTCGGCGAGCGCCTCCTCGTGGCTGCCCAGCAGCACGTGCGCCGCGGTGGGCACTCCGGCCTCGCGCATCAGCTCCTTGGCGAAGGCCTTCGAGCCCTCCAGCTCAGCCGCCGCCGCGCTCGGTCCGAAGGCCGGCACCCCGGCGTCCTCGAGCGCGTCGACGACGCCGGCGACCAGGGCCGCCTCGGGACCGACCACGACCAGGTCGACGCCGCGCTCGCGCGCCGCGGCGACGATCGCCTCGACGTCATCGGCGGCGATCTCAGTCAGGCACTCGGCGTCGGCGGCGATGCCGGCATTGCCGGGGGCACAGAGCAGCTCGGGCGCGTGAGCGGAGCGAGCCAACGCCCGCACGATCGCGTGCTCGCGCCCGCCACCACCGACTACGAGGATCCTCAAGCGCTTGCCCTGTCTAGAGCGAGCCGGTCAGATCGCCGGTCGACATCGCGGCCAGGGTCTGACTGGTCATCGTCCCGCGCGAGCCGAGCTCGACCGAGACCTTGGCCATCGTCTTCTCGTCGGGAGCCTCAACGATCGTGACGAAGTCGTACTGACCGAGCGTCGCGTACTGGGCAACCACCTTTGCCCCAATCTGCTCGACCTCTTTATTCACCTCAGCAACCCTTCCAGGGTTGTTCTTCAACGTCCGCACACCCTCGGACGTCAAGTTGGTCAGCATCACATAGGTAGGCATCGCAATCTCCTCTCGGACTGGGCTTCGACCCTACGTTACCCGGCGACCGGAGGATCAGTAGCCAGCGGGATGACGCACGACGAAGCCTTCCGGGTAGGGAGGCTCGGGGTGCCAGCGGGGGCCGGTTCCCTGTGCGTCACCGACGGTGTCCCAGCGCAGCCCGGCGATCTCGGCGTAGGCGTGTGTTGCGCTGGCGTAGATGGTGATCCAGCGACCGGGGCCCGGTTCGCCGTAGCTCTCCAAAGAGCCGGAGGTGAGAGGGGTGTCGAGCAGGCCGGCGCCGTAGAGGGCGAAGCTCACAGCTCCAGAGCAGTCGTATCCGGAGGCGTACCAGCTGCCGTGCCCGCCGCCCCAGATGTAGGGAGTGGTGGCGATCGAGTTGGCGGCCGAGATCGCCGCCTTGACCGCGGCCGGAGCGTTTTCGGGAGCGCTGGCGAAACCGTTGTCGAGCACCGCGCTCGGGCCCGGCGTTTCGAAGCCGGAGGCGAGCGGCGCGACGCGCCAGTCGACGTAGCTGGTCTTGCACTGGCCTTCGAGCGCTTCGGCGTCGCTGAGCACCGCCTGCACGTACCACTCGGCTTGGTTGTGGGCAAAGATCCCGGCCCGCAGGCTCCCCTTCGACCAGATCAACCGCGCCAGGGTCGCCGCCGAGTCGGCTGGGTCGGCGCGGTGGATGTGACCGTCTTCGTCACCGTCGACTGCGTACTTGCTCCACTCGCTCGGTTCGAGCCCGAGCGGGCCGCGTTCGCGCATTTGCTTGGCGCCCATGCCGCGGCCGAAGTTCGACTCGAGCCTGGCGACCGCGGCCAGGGCCCACACTCCACGCTGCCCCAGTTCGTAGCGGGCCGCCGCGTCCTCGAAGGCGGCGAGGTAGTCGGCGGGGATCCGTTTCCGCCAAGCCGGCGCCGGCTGACATTCGAGCACCGGCATCTGCGGGGTAAGGGCGAAGCTACCGGCGGTGCCGCCGCCGAGCGAGCCGTAACAGCTGGCATTGGCCAGCACCTCGGCCACGTACCAGTCGGCATGGTTGTAGGAGAAGATCGCGTTGTAGGTGTCGGTCGGCATGCCCGCGGCGTTGAGGTAGCGCGCCGCGGCGAAGATCGCGTCTTCGGGGTCGTAGGGATCGCGCACGCCATCGCCGTTGGCGTCGACTCCCCAGGTTTCCCAGGTCGACGGCAGGAACTGCATCCAGCCGATCGCGCCGGCCGAGGAGGGCCCCATGTTGGTGCCGAAGGCGCTCTCGATGCCGTTGATCGAGGCGAGGATCGCGGCGCCCTGGGGGCCGAGCCCGTAGGCATTGGCGGCGCGCTGGTAGATCGGGATCAGCACCGGCGGCACCCCCGAGCTGGCGCAGCTGGAGCTCGGGATCGACGGCACTTCGAAGACTTCGGAGGGAGTCGGGGCGGGAACCGCGCCCGCGTCGGGTTCGCTTTCCGGCGCCGGTTCGGCTGCTTCCGCTTTTTCTTCGGTTGGCGCTTCGACCGCGGTGCCGCCGCTCGGCTGCGGTACTGGCGTTGCCGCCGGCGCGGCGAGCGTTTCGTTCTGTTCGAGCGCCGGGGCGATCGTTTCCGCCGGGGCGGGCGCGGCGGCGCTCGCCTGGGTGGCGCTCAGCGCCGCGCCGACCGCCGCGACGGCGAGGGTGTTGCGCAGGCGGCCCATCAGCCGAGCGAGTCCGCGACTTGCCAGACGCCGGTTTTCGGGTTGCGCTGCATCTCGAGTCGCAGCTCGCTGGTGACGCCGACGCGCAGCAGCGAGACGCTCAGCGTGAAGGTGTCCCCTTTGTGCGGTCCGGCCACGACGTTGAGCACCTTCGCCTTCGGCACCTTGACGCCTGCCGGCTGCCGCGGCGGCCGCCGCAGGAGTTCGTGAGCAAGCCGTGGGGTGGCGGTCCGGTTGAAGGTCGTTTCGACCCGCGAGGCCTTGCGGCCGATCTCGTAGAGGACGAAGGCGCCGGCGAACTGGTGGGCGATCTTGGCTGCCGGCGGTCCGGCGGGCTTGACGGCGGACGCGCTGGCGGAGTCGCCGCCGCTTGGGCCCGCCGACTTCGCTACTTCCGCAGTCGAGCCACTTCCGGCGATCGAGCCGGGGGTTGCGACGGGGCTTTCCGCGCCCGCGCCCGAGCTCTTCGAGACGCTGCCCCGCGGCGCGTCGGCGAAGTCGGGCTTTGCCCCCTGCAGCACTGGCGCTGCCGCGGCGGCCGCCGGCCGGGGGGCCTGCCGCACGATCGCGGCGGCGGCCGGGGCACTCGTCTCCGGCGCCGGGGAAGTCCCGCCACTGCCACTCCCAGAGGCCCAGACGAGCCCGAGCACGCCGGCGCCTGCCGCCAGCAGGGCCAGGACAGCGACGCCAAGCGCGCGCAGCTGCGGGTCCCAGTCTCCGGTGCGCTCCTGCAGCGGCCAGACAAAGCCGCGCTCGATCGCCCAGATCGCTCGCTCGAACGGCCACTTGACCACCTCCGCGATGCCGCGCAGGACGTCGGCGCCGCCCCAGACCACGCGCTCCTCTACCGCGAAAGCGGCGTGGGCAAGCGAAGAGCGGATTGGGGCAGGGGTATCGATACGACGGCGTCCGAGCATGGATTGGTCAGCTTGAGAGCTTATTTCGGATTCTCAAACCTTTCCCTTAACACCAAATAATGGGCTTTAGTTCCCATTGGCGCCGTCAGGCGGGCACTTCGGCCCCGGCACGCTTGAAGACGAGCTCGCCGTCCTCGGCGCTGACTCGCACCGTGTCGCCCTCGCGGAACTCGCCCTCGAGCAGCGCCAATGCCAGTTTGTCGACCAGCTGCTTCTGGATCACGCGCTTCAGCGGCCGGGCGCCGTAGGTGGGGTCGTAGCCGAGGTTGCCGAGCAGCGCCTTCGCCTCGTCGGAGAGCTCGACCTCGATCCCGCGCTCGTGCACGCGGCCAATCAGCTGGTTGACCTGGAGCTCGACGATGCGGCCGATGTCGGCCTTGGAGAGGCGATGGAAGATCACCGTGTCGTCGATCCGGTTGAGGAACTCGGGCTTGAAGGTCGCCGCCAGCACCTCTTCGATCTGCTCGCGGATACTCTCGTCGACCTGGTCGCCGACGATGCGGTCGCTGCCGACGTTGGAGGTCATGATCAGCACCGTGTTGGTGAAGCTGACCGTGCGTCCCTGGCCGTCGGTGAGGCGTCCGTCGTCCATGATCTGCAGCAGCGTGTTGAAGACGTCGGGATGCGCCTTCTCGATCTCGTCGAGCAGCACCACCGCGTAGGGCCGGCGCCGCACCGCCTCGGTCAGCTGCCCGCCCTCCTCGTAGCCGACGTAACCGGGCGGAGCGCCGATCAGCCGCGCCACCGTGTGTTTCTCCATGTACTCGGACATGTCGAGGCGGACGATCGCCTGCTCGGAGTCGAACATGAACTCCGCCAGGGCCTTGGCCAGCTCGGTCTTGCCGACCCCGGTCGGGCCGAGGAAGAGGAAGCTGCCAATCGGCCGGTTGGGGTCGGAGAGGCCGGCGCGGGAGCGGCGCAGCGCGTTGGAGACCGCCTCGATCGCCTCGTCCTGGCCGATCACCCGGTCGTGTAGGCGCTCCTCCATATGGATCAGCTTCTGCACCTCGCCCTCGAGCAGGCGGGTGACCGGGATCCCGGTCCACTTGGCGACGACCTCGGCGACATCTTCCTCGGTCACCTCCTCGGTCAGCATCGTGCCCCCGCCGGCGTGCAGCTCCGCCAGCCGCTCCTCGCCCTCGGCAACGGTCTTTTCGAGCTCCGGAATTTCGCCGAACTTCAGCTTCGCCGCGCCCTCGAGGTCGCCTTCGCGTTCGGCCCGCTGGATCTCGTCGCCGGCGCCCTCCAACCGCGCCTTGGCTTTTTTGATCGAGTCGATCGCCCCCTTCTCGTTCTGCCAGCGCGCTTTCATCTCGGCCGAGCTCTCGCGCAGCTCGGCCAGCTCTGCCTCCAGTGCCTCCAGCCGCGCCCTGGAGGCGTCGTCGGTCTCTTTGCGCAGCGCCTCGCGCTCGATCTCCAGCTGTTGGATGCGGCGCTCGACCTCGTCGATCTCGGTCGGCATCGAGTCGATCTCGATCTTCAGCCGCGAGGCGGCCTCGTCGATCAGGTCGATCGCCTTGTCGGGCAGGAAGCGGTCGGCGATGTAGCGCTCGGAGAGGGTGGCGGCGGCGACGATCGCCGAGTCGGCGATACGGACGCCGTGGTGGACCTCGTAGCGCCCCTTCAGCCCGCGCAGAATCGCGATCGTGTCGTTGATGTCGGGCTCGCCGACCAGCACCGGCTGGAAGCGCCGCTCCAGCGCCGCGTCCTTCTCGATGTGCTTGCGGTACTCGTCCAGCGTCGTCGCCCCGACCGCGCGCAGTTCGCCGCGGGCCAGCATCGGCTTCAAGAGGTTGGCGGCGTCGACAGCACCTTCGGCGGCGCCGGCACCGACGATCGTGTGCAGCTCGTCGAGGAAGAGGACGATCTGGCCGGCGGCCTCCTGGACCTCGGTCAGCACCGCTTTCAACCGCTCCTCGAACTCGCCGCGGTATTTCGAGCCGGCCAGCAGCGAGCCGATGTCGAGCGCGATCACGCGCCGGTCGCGCAGGCTCTCCGGCACGTCGCCGTCGACGATCCGCTGCGCCAGCCCCTCGACGATCGCCGTCTTGCCGACGCCCGGGTCGCCGATCAGCACTGGGTTGTTCTTGGTCCGCCGGGAGAGCACCTGGACCACGCGGCGGATCTCCTCGTCGCGGCCGATCACGGGGTCGAGCTTGGCTGCTCTGGCCGCGGCGGTGAGGTCGCGGCCGAATTTCTCCAGCGCCTGCACGCTGTCCTCCGGGTTCTGCGAGGTGACCTTGTGCGGGCCGCGCACCTCGGCCACCGCCTTCTCCAGCGAGCCGCGGTCGGGAAGCAGGTCGGCGAGGCCGGAGGCCGAGTCGGTCAGCGCCAGCAGCAGGTGCTCGGTCGAGATGTACTCGTCGCCGAGCTTCGCCATCTCCTGCTCTGCCCGCTGCAGGGTCGCGACGAGGGCGGAGGAGGGGCGCACCTCGGCGGTCTCGCTCAGCTTCGGCAGCTCCTCGACCGCGACCACGGCGCGGTTGGCGATCGCCTGCGAATCGGCGCCGAGCTTCTGCAGGATCGGTACCACCAGCCCATCCTCCTGCCGCAGCAGGGCCACCAGCAGGTGCGCGGGCGTCACCTCCGAGTTCTTGCGCTCTGCGGCGAGGGCCTGGGCAGCGGCCACGGCTTCCTGTGACTTGACGGTGAACCTATCCGGTTGCATCGGCGCCTCCTTCCAGTTCTCTCAGCCTGCGTTCCAGCGCCAACACCCTCTCCACGCCGGCCAGGTTCAGGCCTTCGGCGGTCAGCTGCTGGATCCGCCGCAGACGCTCGACGTCGCGCTGTGAGTAGAGCCGGGTGTTCTTCGGCGAGCGCTTCGGCCGGATCAACCCGCGCGCCTCGTAGATCCGCAGCGTTTGCGGGTGCATGTGGGCGAGCTCGGCGGCGACCGAGATCATGAAGACGCCCTGGTCGGAGTCGATCGAGACCTCGATCCGTTCGCGCCGGGTGCTCATGACAAACCTTCGCGTCCAAATCGACGCGGATTCGAACGACCGGCAATCACCGCGCCGATTTGGTCGCTCATGACGCCGCCTTTCGCAGCAGCTCGGCCCGCGGGTCGGAGCCGTTGAAGGCCTCGGCCAGCTTCTCCGCCGCCTCCTCCTGCTCGGCGGTCAGCTTCTCCGGCATCTCGATCTCGAGCCGGTAGCGGATGTCGCCCTTGCCGCGGCCCTTCGGCTTCGGCGCGCCCTCGCCTTTGAGGCGTTGGATCGAGCCGTGCTTGGTTCCCGAGCCGACCTTGATCTTCTTGGTCCCATCCAGCGTCGGCACCTCGATCGTCGCCCCGCGCAGGGCCTCGGCGATCGTGATCGGCACCGTCACCTCGAGGTTGCCGCCGTCGAGCCGTTTGAAGATCGGCGAGGCGGCGACGCGGGTGACGACGAAGAGATCGCCGGGCGGGCCGCCGCGCTGGCCCGCCTCGCCCTTGCCGGCGAGCCGGATCCGCGCCCCGTCCTTGACCCCGGCCGGGATGTTCACCTTGTAGCGCTTGGTCTGTTTGGTCAGCCCCGAGCCGCCGCAGGTGGGGCAGGGGTCCTCGATGATCTGGCCCTGGCCGCCGCACTGCGGGCAGGGCTGGCTGATCGAGAAGAAGCCCTGGCTCTGGGCGTCGATGCCGCGGCCTTCGCAGCGCGGGCAGGTGACCGGGCTCGTCCCCGGTTTGGCGCCGTTGCCATGGCAGGTCGGGCAGCGTTCGGCCTTTGGCACCGTGACCGAGACCTGGGCGCCGTTGACCGCCTGGTCGAAGCTGAGGCTGAGCTCGGTTTCGAGGTCGCGGCCACGGACCTGCTGTGGCTGCGCCCGCCCGCCGCCACCGCTGCGGCCGAAGAGGTTGGAGAAGATGTCGCTGACGTCGAAGCCGCCGGCCGCACCGGGACCGCCGGGCCCGAACGGGCCGGCCCCGCCGGGACCGCCCGCGCCGCCGCCGAACCCTCCGAACATGCCGCCACCGGCGTCGTATTCCTTGCGCTTCTCCGGGTCGGAAAGCGTGTCGTAGGCGCCCTGGATCTCCTTGAAGCGCTCCTCCGCCTTGGGGTCGTCCGGGTTGCGGTCAGGGTGGTACTGGCGCGCCAGCTTGCGGTGCGCTTTCTTGATCTCCTCCTCGGAAGCCCCTTTCGGGACCCCGAGCACCTTGTAGAGATCCTCAGCCACCAGCTACTCGCTCACCACCACGCGCGCGGGTCGGATCAACTGCTCGCCGAACCGGTACCCCTTCTGCATCACCTCGACGACCGTCCCCGACTCAACCCCGACCGAGGCCACGGTCGAGAGCGCTTCGTGAAGCGTCGGATCGAACTTCTCCCCCTCCGGGTCCAAAGCCTCGACCCCGTTCCGCGTCAGCGTCTCCCGCAGCCTGCGAAAGACCAGCAGCACCCCATGCGAAAGTCCGTCCTCAGAGTCCCCCTCCGGATCCAGCCCAGCAGCCTGAATAGCCCGCTCCAGATCATCGAGAACCACCACAACCTCCCGAATCACCTCAGCTTTCCCACGCCCGCCGGCAGCCTGAACCTCCGCAGTCATTCGCTTGCGAAAGTTCTCGAAGTCAGCCTTGGTCCGCTTAGCGAGATCGAGGTACTCGTCCCGCTCCCGCTGCGCGTCAGCAAGCAGAGCATCGAGATCGGTCTCAACGGCGTCCGCCTGTGGCGCGTCTCCCGCGGGTGGCGGTGTAGGGGGCACCGCCCCCGAGGACGCTTTAGCGACCGGAGGGGGTGGTGGGTTCCCTGCACCGACAGGCCCCGCGGGCCGATGCTCCTCGGTCCCGGACTCGTGTCCCTGATCCGGCCTCACTTGTCGTCACCCTCGTCAACCACCTCTGCGTCGACAACCTCCTCCTCGTCGTCAGCCGATCCCTCTGCGGAACCGCCGTCAGCCGATTGCTGCTGCGCCGCCTGCTCAGCCTGCGCCGCCGCGTAGAGCTGTTCCGACACTTTGGTGAAGGCAGCCGTCAGCGCCTCGGTCTTCGAGTTGATCTCCTCGACGCTCTCGGAAGTGAGCGCCTCGCGCACCTCTTTGATCGCCGCCTCGATCGCCTCTTTGTCGCCGGCCTCGACTTTGTCGCCCAGGTCCTCGAGCTGTTTCTCGGACTGGTAGGCGGCGTTCTCGGCCAGGTTGCGCGCCTCGGCAAGGTCGCGCTGCTTTTTATCCTCCTCGGCGTGGCTCTCGGCGTCGGAGACCATGTTTTGGATTTCCTCGTCAGAGAGGCCGGAGCCGGACTGGATCTCGATTTTCTGCTCGGTGCCCGTGCCCAGGTCTTTGGCGGTGACGTGGATGATCCCGTTCGGGTCGATGTCGAAGGTGACCTCGATCTGGGGCATGCCGCGCGGCGCCGGCGGGATGCCGGTGAGCTGGAACTTGCCCAGGCTCTTATTGCCGCCGGCCATCTCGCGCTCGCCCTGCAGCACGTGGATCTCGACCGAGGGCTGGTTGTCGTCGGCGGTCGAGAAGATCTCCGACTTCTTCGTCGGGATCGTCGTGTTGCGCTCGATCAGCTTCGTCATCACGCCGCCTTTGGTCTCGATGCCGAGGGTCAGCGGGGTGACGTCGAGCAGCAGCACGTCCTTGACGTCGCCGGCCAGCACTCCCGCCTGGATCGCGGCGCCGACGGCGACGACCTCATCCGGGTTGACGCCCTGGTGCGGGTCCTTGCCGGTCAGCTCCTTGACCCGCTCGCGCACGGAGGGCATCCGGGTCATTCCGCCGACGAGGACGACGTGGTCGACCGCCTCGCCAGCGTCGTCGAGCGCCCGTTTGACCGGGCCGACGACCCGCTCCAGCAGGTCCGCCGTCAGCTCGTTCAGCTTCGAGCGCGAGAGCTTCATGTCGAGGTGCTTGGGCTGGCCCTCGACCGCGGTGATGAAGGGCAGGTTGATCTGCGTCTCCTGGGCCGAGGAGAGCTCGATCTTGGCCTTCTCCGCCGCCTCGTAGAGGCGCTGCAGCGAGTTCTTGTCGGCGGCGAGGTCGACGCCCTGATCGCGTTTGAACTCGGCCACCAGCCACTCGACGATCGCCTTGTCCCAGTTGTCGCCGCCGAGGTGGTTGTCGCCGGCCGTCGCCTTCACTTCGAAGACGCCGTCGCCGATGTCGAGCACGGAGACGTCGAAGGTGCCGCCGCCGAGGTCGAAGACGAGGATCGTGTGGTCCGCCGTCTCCTTGTCGAGCCCGTAGGCGAGCGAGGCGGCGGTCGGCTCGTTGATGATCCGCTTGACCTCGAGCCCGGCGATTTTGCCGGCGTCCTTGGTCGCCTGGCGCTGGTCGTCGTTAAAGTAGGCCGGAACGGTGATCACGGCGCTGTCGACCGCCTCGCCGAGCTTCGCTTCGGCGTCGGCCTTGAGCTTCTGCAGGATCATCGCGCTGATCTCTGGCGGGCTGTACTGCTTGCCGCGCACGTCGACGCGGACGTCGCCGTTGGGGCCGGCCTCGACCTTGTAGGGGACGATTGTCTCCTCCTCTTTGACTTCGGCCTCCTTGCGGCCCATGAAGCGCTTGATCGAGAAGATCGTGTTCTCGGGGTTCATCACCGCCTGGCGCTTGGCGACGGTGCCGACGAGGCGGTCGCCGGACTCGCTGAAGGCGACCACCGAAGGGGTGGTTCGTCCGCCCTCGGAGTTCTCCAGTACGGTCGGCTCGCCGCCCTCCAGGACGGCAACGCAGGAATTGGTCGTGCCCAGATCGATCCCGATCGTCTTACCCACTATTAACTACCTCCAGCTCTAGTTCGTTCTGCCTAAGAAATCTAAGCGGCAGTATGGCAGATCTTTAGCGGGATGCCAAGCATCCGCTTATAGTGGGTTTGCGTTTAGCAATGCCGGGCAGCCACTGGGGAGTGGCGCCTGGCGGGGAGGCGCCTCGACGACTTGACTCGCCGGTTCGCGGCGGGTCGCCAACGAAGAGGAGCCGATGTGAATCATCTTCATCTCTGGAACCGGCGGTCGGCGACGCTGCTCGCGTTTGCCGCTGCGCTGATCTTCGCCCTGCTGCCGCTGGACACCGCGGGAGCCCACCGGGGCGGTTCGGACCTTGGCCACCATCACGGTAAGCCCCATCGCTACCCGCATCATCCCGGCCACGGCCATCACGGCAAAGGCCACGGCCATGGTCACGGCAAGCGCGACCTCACGGTCATGACCCAGAACATGTACCTGGGATCTAGCCTCAACCCGGCGCTCGAAGCGGCAACTCCGGAAGAATTCGTCGAAGCCGTCGCGCAGATCTACGCGACCGTGCAGTACACGAACTTCCCCCAGCGCGCCGAAGCGATCGCCAACGAGGTCAAGGAAAACGACCCGGACCTGGTCGGCTTGCAGGAGGTGTCGAAGTGGACGACCGGTGGCGTTAACCCGCCCGCCGGCTACGACTTCCTCGCCATCCTGGAAAACGATCTCGCTGCCCGCGGGTTGCACTACACGGCGGCATCGATCGCGCATAACGCGAAAATCGGGCCGGCGCCGCTCGCCCTGGCCGAACAGGGCTGTGTCCAGCCGGGCCCGACGATCACCTGCTCGGTGGAACTCGAAGATCGCGACGTGATCCTCGTCAACGACGACACACCGGGACTGAGCTGGAGCAACCCACAAAGCGGGCGCTATGCCACGCAGCAGTCGATCGAATCGCCGGTCGGTCCGCTCTCGTTCGACCGCGGCTGGGCCAGCATCGACGCGAGGCTGAAGCATCAGCCGTTCCGCTTCGTCGACACCCACCTCGAAACCGAGGAATCACCGCTCGTGCAGCAGGCGCAGGCGGCTGAATTCCTCGCCGGCCCCGGCAAGGGCGGGACGATCGTCGTCACCGGCGATTTCAACTCCGCCGCGGACGGCTCCACGACCACCTCCTACGCGCAGCTCACCGCGCCCGGCAAGTTCCGCGACAGCTGGAACGAGAAACTCCTCGGGCCGGGCCTCTCCTGCTGCCAGGAATCGAACACCCCGCCGCTCGCACCGGGGGCGCTGAACAACCCGGTCTCGACGTTCCGGACACGGATAGACCTGATCCTCGGCCGCGGCGCCGCCCGTTCAGACGGCGACGACGCCCACCTGATCGGGGACACGCCATTCCAGGCAACCCCCTCGTTCTGGCCATCTGACCATGCGGGAGTGGTCAGCGAACTGAGTCTCGGAGGCTAGCCAGCGAAACCCGAGCCAAATCCGGAAGGGGTGGAGCGTCTTGCACTTTTTCGTCGTGAGCTAGAGGCGCCAGCCCACCCACGCTCCACCGAAAAAGTTAAGCGAAACCCCTTCCGGATTTGGCGCCGGCTATCCCTCGCCGGCAGTGTGGGCGACGAATTCGGCGACTTCTTTCGCCTGTTGCTCGTTGAGGATGCCGGCCGGCATCCGGCCCGGCGTGGTGGTGCTGTCGACGCCGTTTTCAACCGCGTTGAGGACGCGGCCTTCTACCTGCGCCAGTTCTTTGCCCTCTGCCGGCCCGGAGGGCGTCAGCAGTTCGTCCAGATCCGGCGCGTAGTTGCCGTCGGTGCCGGCGGCGTAGAGCGTGTGGCAGGTGCCACAGTTGGTCTGGAAGAGGCTCTGGCCGCTCTTTAGGTCCGCGGGCACATCCTGGGCGCCGCGGGCCGCGTCGCCGTCATTGCGGAAGGCGAGCCACGGGATCAAGACCGCTAGGACGACGACCACGAGCCCGAAGACGATGAACGTTTTTTTGCTCATTTGCGCCCGGCACGGTACCAGGGACACATTCGGCGCAGCTCGCACTCGCCGCAGCGCGGTTTCGGCCGGCAGACCTCGCGCCCGTGGCGGATCAGGTTCATGTGCAGCTCGTACGCGTCCTCGGGATCGACGACGGCCTGCATCTCGTCGTGGGCGCGTTCGAACGAGGCCTTCTCGGGAAAGAAGCCGAGCCGCCCGCCGACCCGGTGCACGTGCACGTCGACCGGGATCTCGGGGATGCCCCAGGAGAACATCAGCACGCAGGCCGCCGTTTTGCGCCCGACCCCCGGCAGCGAGTCCAGGTAGGCCATCGACTCGGCCGCCGGAGCCGTCTTCGTCCAGTCGAGGCTGGGGTCCTTGCCGAGCTGCTCGAGGATCGCCTGGATCCGCGGCGCCTTCTGCTTGCCCAGGCCGCCGGGCCGGATCGCCTCCTCGACCGCGCCGACAGGGGCATCGCGCACTTCCTCCCACTCGGGAAAGCGCTCGCGCAGGGCGGCGAAGGCGCGATCGCGGTTGCGGTCGTTGGTGTGCTGGGAGAGGACCGTCTTGATCAGCTCGGCGATTGGATGACCGTGCGGCTGGTTGACCGGCCGCCCGTACATCTCGCGCAGCCGGTCGCGGATCGCGCGTACGCGGCGCTTTGGCGGTCGCTTCCAATCCATGGCGCGGACCCTAGCCATGCATATGGTTCGAGCGTGGCCGTGATCGAAGAGGGAGAGCTGCGGGTCGACGGCGTCAACGTCTTCTATCGGCGCGTCCCTGGTGAGGGAACGTCAACCGTCTATTGCCACGGCAACCCGACCCACGGCGAGGACTGGCTTCCCTTCCTCGAACGGGGTGGCGGTCCGGCGATCGCGATCGACATGCCGGGGTGGGGGCGCTCAGACCACCCCGATCCCGCTCGCTTCGACTACTCGATGTACGGGCTCTCGGCCTTCCTCGAACGCTGCCTCGAGCAGCTCGGCATCGGCCGCCGCAAGCTGGTCGTCCACGATTGGGGCTGCCTGGCGCTAATCGGCGCCCAGCGCCGGCCGGAGCTGTTCGAGAAGCTCGTGGCGATCAACGCGGTGCCGCTGCTGCCCGGCTATCGCTGGCACTGGGTCGCTCAGATCTGGCGCCGCCGTGGCCTCGGCGAGCTCGCCAACGCGACCACCACGAAGGCCTCGATGGGGTTGATCATGCGTCAGCTCTCGGGCGACCGCCGCCCGATGCCGCAGCCGTTCATCGAGATGATCTGGCGCCACCTCGACCACGGCACCAACGAGGCGACACTCGCCCTCTACCGCCACGCCGACCCCGACCGTCTCGCCGTCGCCGGCAGGGATCTCGATCACCTCGCCTGTCCCGCCCTGGTCCTCTGGGGCGCCAACGATCCCTTTCTCAGGCCACGCTTCGCCGAGGCGTACGCCTCGGCCCTCCCCGACGCTCAGCTCGAGCTCGTCGACGGTGCCGGCCACTGGCCCTGGATCGACGATGCGCGCGTGATCGATCGCGTTTTGCGCTTTCTCGGCTGATCCTCGTCCTTTCGCCCGTTAACGGGCGAATTACAATTGGCTGTCCCGTGTCTCGTGCTCTCGCCCGCATCGGAACCAAGCTGCCCCAAGGGTGGGGCGACGCCGGTCGCCAGCTGGGCATCCTGGTCCTGGTCGACGTTGCCTACGAGCTCGTCCGCGGCATCGCCGATGGCCAGCGCTCCGACGCGATCGCCCACGGCCAGCAGGTGATCGACTTCGAGCGTTCCGCCCACCTTCTTTTCGAGCCCAGCGTGCAGGCCTTCTTCCTGCCCACGCGCTGGGTGATCGACCTCGCCAACCAGCTCTACCTCAACGCCCAGTTCTCGATTGCCCTGGGCTTCCTGATCTGGCTCTACCTCTTCCGCAACGAGTCCTATTACTTCGTGCGCAACATGTTCGTCGTCGCGATGGGCTTCGCCCTGATCGGCTACACGCTCTTCCCGACCGCGCCACCGCGGATGTTCCCCCACGATGGCTTCGTCGACACGATCGTCGACTTCTCAAAAGTCAACCACGACTCCTCGCTGGCAAAGATCTTCATCAACCCCTACGCCGCGGTGCCGAGCATGCACTGCGCCTTCGCCGCGATGATCGGCTGCACCGGCGCCCGCGTCTGCCGCCACTGGTGGTCGAAGGCGTGGTGGGCCTTCTGGCCGCTGCTGATCGCCTGGGTCGTGATCGTCACCGGCAACCATTACTGGGTCGACGTCGCCCTCGGCTGGATGGTCGCCGGCGCCTCCGCCCTGGTTGCCCAGCGCCTGCTGGCCCGAGCACGACCTGAAGCATGGTCCTGGGGTCGCCCCGCCCAGCCGCGAGAGGCCGAGGCGTAGCGAAATCCCTGCTGGGATCGGCCCTATCGTCTAGCCTCAGGCCGATGGAGTCTTCGGCGCCCCCTCGGGCCCCCGGTCCCCGCCGTAACGGTCGCCAGGCCCGCAATGGCCAGGAGCTGCGTGCCTACGCCCGCGAGCGCCTGATCGAGTCGCGGCTGACCCCGAACGCGATCTCGATCGCCGGCCTGATCGGCAACCTGATCGCCGCCGGCCTGGTCACCCAGCGCTATTTCTTTCTCGCCGGGGTCGCCTTCATCGTCGGCTCGGTGATGGACACGCTCGACGGGCGCTACTCGCGCATGTCGGGCAAGGGCTCGCTCTTCGGCGCCTTCCTCGACTCGACCCTGGACCGGATCGAGGAGGGGATCGTGCTCGCCGCCGTGGCCGGCTACTTCGCCGCCAACGGCCAGGACTTCGCCGCTGCGATGTGCGTCGTCGCCGTGCTCGGTTCGCTGATGGTCTCCTACACGCGCGCCCGCGCGGAGGCGCTCGGGGTCGAGTGCAAGGTGGGGTTGGCCACGCGTCCCGTGCGGGTAGTCATACTCTCGGTCGGCTTGGTCTTCGCCAAGGGCGCTGGGATTGGCGATTTCGAGCTGCTGGCGCCCTCGGTCTACCTGATCGCGGCGTTGACCATCATCACCACGATCCAGCGCGTATGGCACGTCCGAAACCAGCTTTCAAGCGAGGGGCCGGACCCAACAGATCTGTAACCAGTCGCGGCCCAGGGTGTCCCTTGCCACCTAGCCCGATCGAGGAAGGACTTCGAATTACATGAGCGATAGCAACGGAGCAAATGGCAGCAACGGCGCCGGCCGCACGGACGAGAAGGTCCGCGTAGCGATCGTCGGCACCGGCAACTGCGCCAACAGCTTCATCCAGGGCGTCCAGTACTACAAGGACGCCGACCCCTCCGAGGAAGTGCCCGGCCTGATGCACGTCGACCTGGGCGGTTACCACGTCGGGGACGTCGAGTTCGTCGCCGCCTTCGACATCGACTCCGAGAAGGTCGGCAAGGACCTCTCCGAGGCGATCTGGTCCGGCCAGAATGACACGATCAAGTTCGCTGAGGTGCCCAACCTCGGGGTCAAGGTCGAGCGCGGCATGACTCTCGATGGCCTCGGCAAGTACCTGAAGGAGAAGATCACCAAGGCGCCGGGGGAAACCGCTGACGTCGTCGGCATCCTCAAGGAGACCAAGGCGGACGTGCTGGTCTGTTACCTGCCGGTCGGCTCCGAGGACGCGACCAAGTGGTACGTCGAGCAGGCGCTCAAGGCCGGTGTCGGCTTCGTCAACTGCCTCCCCGTCTTCATCGCCCGCGAGGACTACTGGGACAAGCGCTTCAAAGAGGCCGGCCTGCCGATCATCGGCGACGACATCAAGTCCCAGGTCGGGGCGACGATCGTCCACCGCCAGCTCGCCCGCCTCTTCCACGACCGCGGCGTCCGGGTCGAGCGCACCTCGCAGCTCAACGTCGGCGGCAACATGGACTTCTACAACATGCTCGAGCGCGAGCGGCTCGACTCGAAGAAGATCTCCAAGACCAACGCGGTGACCTCGATCATGGGCCACGACCTGCCCGCCGAGAGCGTCCACGTCGGGCCTTCCGATTACGTCCCCTGGCTGACTGACCGCAAGTGGGCGCACATCCGGCTCGAGGGCAAAGCCTTCGGCGACGTGCCGCTCAACGTCGAGCTCAAGCTCGAGGTCTGGGACTCGCCCAACTCGGCCGGCGTCGTGATCGACGCGGTGAGGCTGATCAAGCTGGCGCTCAACAACGGCATCGCCGGCCAGCTCGACGGGCCCTCTAGCTACCTGATGAAGTCGCCGCACTCGCAGCGCCCCGACGACGAAGCTCGCGAACAGACCGAGGAGTTCATCGCGGCCAACGCGCGCGACAAGACGCCGGTCGTTGCCAGCTCCTGAGCGCCTCTCGATAGTCCAGGTCACGCCCCACCGGCGTGGCACCGAGAACCCGGTCAACCGCTACGTCGAGCGGGTCTCGGCGGAGCTGGAGCGGCGCGGTCATAGCGTGCGGATCGCCGGGGTTGGCGATCAGGTCAAAAAGCTGCTGCGGGCGTCGACCGCGGACATCGTCCACGTCCACGACCCGTTCGCACCGCGGGTCTCCTCGACTGCCCTGCGCAGCTCCTCGGCACTCAACGTCTCCACCTTCCACGCCCCGCAGGAGCGGCTGCTCTCGACCCAGGTGGCGCGGCCGCTGGTCGAGATCTTCTTCGGCCGGCTCGATGCCCGCACGGTGGCTTCGGCGGCTACGGGCAAGTTGCTGGAGCGCTACTTCCCGGCCTCGTACGAGCTGGTTGAACCGGGTGGGGACGGGCGCGAGTGGTCGCAGGTCGCCGACGAATTGGAAGCGATCTACGTGCGCTTGGTCGCGCGGCGCCACGACCCGAGCGGCAACGAGGAGGTGCGCCGGCGCATCGCCAAACGGCCGCTGATCGAGGTCGACCTGCACATGCACACCGACCACTCGCCCGATTGTGCGACCCCGGTCAAGGTGCTGCTGGAGACCGCGCGCGACCGCGGCCTCGGCGCGATCGCGATCACCGACCACAACGAGGTCTCCGGCGCGCTGGAGGCGCGGCGGATCGCCGAGGGGATGGACGACATCAAGGTGATCGTCGCCGAGGAGGTGAAGACGGCCGAGCAGGGCGAGGTGATCGGCCTCTTCCTCGAGGAGAAGATCCCCAAGGGGATGACGATGGCGGAGACGATCGCCGCGATCCGCGCCCAGGGCGGCCTGGTCTACGTGCCGCACCCCTTCGATCGCTTCCACTCGGTGCCCGACTACGAGCACCTGCTCGACATGGTCGAGGAGATCGACGTGCTCGAGGTCTTCAACCCGCGCGTCGCCCTGACCGCCTTCAACGAGGAGGCCGAACGCTTCGCCAGCAAGTACCGGATCGTGCCTGGGGCGGGCTCCGACAGCCATGTTGCCCAGGGGCTGGGCAGCGTGCGGGTGCGGATTCACGACTTCGAGGGGCCGGAGGAGTTCCTCGAGGCGATGCGCGACGCCGACATCACCCGCAAGCACAAGAACCTGGTCTACGTGCAGACGCTGAAGCTGCTGCAGACGGCGGGGCGGCCGAAGGCGCCGAAACGCAGCGTCCCCGACGCCAAGCCGGTGCGCGGCGGCCGTCCGCGCAAACGCCGTCCGGCGAGCAAGAGCTGATGCAGTCGGAGCAGGCGAGAGGAGCCGGGGCGGCCTCGTCAAAGAGAGCGCCCAGCCCCATGCCCACCACCGACGACGAGATCAAGGAGAAGTACCTCGAGCGCGCGATCCGCGAGCTCAACCAGCTGACCCACGATCTCCAGGCCTGCCCCCACTGCCCGCGCGGCAAGCTGATGCCGGTGCTGGGCTCCGGCCACCCGCAGGCCGATGTCTTCATGCTCAAGCACGCTCCCGCGGCAGCCGAGATCGAAGAGGGCGTCGCCTTCTACGGCCGCGCCGGCAACGCTCTGATGAAGAGCTTCAAGCGGCTCGGCATCGACCCCCTCGTCGTCTACGGGACCCTCTGCGTCAAGTGCCCGATAGCCGAGCCCGACCTTGCCGCCGAGCCCTGCATGCGCCGCGTGGTCGAAGAGATCGCGATCGTGCAGCCGAAGATCGTCGTCGTCATGGGCGAGCCCGCCCTGCGCGTGCTCAACAACCTCGGGGTCCCGCTCTCACGCACGATCGAGCCGCGCGAGGGCGAGATCCAGGCCTTCACCCCCACCGTCGATGCCCTTTACACCCCCGACATCGACGACTCGCTCGACGAAGAAGACGCCAAGGCTCGGTTTTGGCGGTCGTTCAAGATGCTGGGGGACTGGTACGAGGATCTGCCCCCCTATTGAGCCGGGCGGGAAGAGGATCGAGACACCCTCGCCCGTCCAAATGCCGGGCTAATTAGCCCGGCATTTTGAGTATCCGCCCGGTCGAGGGTGTCTCGATCCTCTTTACGGCGCGGCTGCAGTAGCGACGCTGGACATCGCGTCGACAGTCGCCGAAGCTAGACCGCGAACGACCGGGGTGTCGAGAGCTGTGTAGGCGGCGAGCTGGGTCTGGGCGTCCGAGGTGTCGCTGGCGGCTACGCCGACGGTGCCCTCGGGCTCGGCTAGGCGGTCGAAGTGGTTGCGGTAGCCGGGGTGGAGGTCGCGGTAGAAGGACTCCTCCTTGGCCAGGCGCTCGGCGGCGTCGGGGCCGACTGCCGTGCGGACGTAGCCGAAGACCGGTGGAGTGGGACGGCCGGCCTCCTGGGCGCCGGACTCGACCTTGGCGCGGGCGCCGGCGGCGAACTCGGGTGTCATCCAGTTGAAGAAGACGCCGTCGAACTCGGCCCCGGCGAGGGCGCACATCTTTGGGCCCATCGCGGCGAGGACGAGGCGGACGCCGGGCAGCTTCTCGCGCAGCTCCGGCAGCGACTCGCGCATCCGCGTCAGCGGCTTCTCGGAGAAACCGGCGCCGACGCCGAGCCAGAGGCGCGAGGGGTCGAGCCCAAGGCGCTCGATGTCGGCGGCGATCGCCTCCGGCGGCGTGCGGTCGAGCGCGATCACGGCGACGCCGAGGTCTGGAGCGGGTGCTGCGGCGCCGAACTCGGCGAGCGTGTCGAGGCCTTTGGCACCGGGATGGTCGTTCGACCACATCGAGCCGTAGCCCAGCTCAGCGCAACGTTCGGCCAGCGGCCGCGCCACCTCGGGATCGAGCCCGGCGGCCACTCCGAAGCCTCTGCTCTTGCCATTGCTCATGGTGGAGAAGCCTATTGCCTGGCATTCGTATGGACGCTGTGACGAATTCCCAATCTCAGCCCAACTACAGACAACAAGCTTCAGGTTAGCCTGGCATCATGGAGGCGATGGCGCAGGAATGGACAGAGGGCCGGCTCGACGAACTGAGCAAGAAGGTCGACAAGGGATTCGAGCGAGTCGACCGCCGCTTCGAGCAGATTGACCGCCGCTTCGAGCAAGTTGACCGCCGCTTCGAGCAGGTTGACACTGGTCTAACTGGGCTCAGGACGGAAATGAAAACCGAATTCACGGCGATTCGGACTGAGATGAATGGAATCCAGCGGACGATGATCCAGATGATGGTCGCCTTGACAGCTGCGATTCTGGCCGGCTTTGCCGGCATCTGCACCTTGATCGCGACGCAGCTTTAGGCGAGCCGGGTTATCTCTCCAGCAGCGCCACGCACTCGATGTGCGGGGTCTGGGGGAACATGTCGACCGGCTTGACGCGGCTCAGCTTGTAGCCGGCCTCGACCATTTGGGCGGCGTTGGGAGCCAGGGTGGTTGGGTTGCAGGAGACGTAGACGATCTTCTTCGCCTCGCACTCGAGCACGCGGCGGACGATCTTCTGCGAGAGGCCGGCGCGGGGCGGGTCGATGACGACGACGTCGGGTTTGCCGGCCTTCTCGATCAGCGGGCGCACGCCGGTGCGGGCGCTGCCGGCCATGAAGTGGGCGTTCTCGATCTTGTTGCGCTCGGCGTTGCGCTCGGCGTCGGCGATCGCCTCGGGCACGATCTCCAGGCCCCAGACTTCGCCGGCCTGCTTTGCCATCGTCAGCCCGATCGTGCCGATCCCGCAGTAGAGGTCGAAGACGCGCTCACTGCCGCTGAGGCCGGCGAACTCGGCGGCGATCGCGTAGAGCCGCTCGGCCATCTCGGTGTTGGTCTGGAAGAAGGCGCCGTGTGACATCTCCAGCTTCAGGTCGAAGAGCTCCTCGCGCAGGCGTTCCTCGCCAAGTGCGCCGGTGGGCCCCTCGGTGCTGCCCGAGTCGCCCTCGATTGCCGTGTGCAGGTCGACGGGGGGTTTCGGGAAGCGTGCCGCGGAGGTGACCAGGCGGGTCTGGATCTGTCCCGTGCGCCAACCCTCGCGCACGATCAGGTTGCGCAGCACCCCGGTCCGCTCACGGCCGTCGTAGGCGGGGACCGACTCGAGCCGGGCCCACTCGCGGACCGCGTTGCGCGCCGCGTTGCCGCGCTCGGAGGCAAGCTGGCAGTCGTCGACGTCGACGATCAGGTCCCAGCGGCCGCGGGCGTGGAAGCCGAGGATGGGCTCTCCCTCGCGGTCGCCGAAGGAGTACTCGAGCTTGTTGCGGTAGCGCCACTGTTCGACGGCGGGCTCGATCGGCTCGAGCTCGAAGCCTTCGAGCTCGCCGATCCGCCGCAGCGCCTCCTCGACCTGGGCGCTCTTCTCGGTCAGCTGGCGCGCGTAGTCGAGGCCCTGCCAGGGCGCGCCGGGGCAGGGCTCGCTGTCGTGGGTACAGCGATCGGCGAGGCGCTCGGCGCTGGGGCTGAGCAGCTCCACGGTGCGCGCCTCGGCGAAGCGCTTCTTCGCTTTCGTGATCTCGACCCGGACTTTGTCGCCCGGCAGCGCGCCGGCGACAAAGACGACCAGCCCGTCAGCCCGGGCCAACCCCCGCCCGCCGAAGGCGAGCGAGTCGATCTCTACCTCGAGCTGCTCACCCCGATGGCGGCGGGCCGGCGCCTCGCCGGTGGCTTGCTCCACTAGGGCAGTTTCTTACGTGCGCGACGGGCGGCTTGCGTTGCCTGTTTGCGCACCGGCTGGGCTCGGCCGCCGACCTCGCGGCGCGCCTGTTTGACCAGCCGTTCCAGTTCTTTGAGCAGCGAATCGGTCTGGCGCCGGCCCTTTTTGACCAGTTCGGAGAGCATTTTCTCGGCGTCGCTGCGGGTCATCCGGCCGCGTTTGACCGCGTCGTCGACGACCTCCTGCAGGCGGTCGCGGCTGACCGTGACGTTGCGCTCGAGGCTTTCGCGGAACTGCTCGACGCTCTTGTCTAGCCCCGTGGTGGCACCTTTGCTCGCTGCTTTTTTGGCTTTGGCTTTTTTCGCGGCCGGCTTTTTAGCCGCGGCTTTCTTCGCAGTTGCTTTTTTGGCGGCCGGTTTTTTGGCGCGCGCGCCGGCTTTGGCTTTTTTCGTCGCTTTGCCGGTTGACTGTTTTTTCGCGGCCATTTCCGTCTTCGCCTCCTGGTCGTTTGGGCGGTGTTCTCCGCTTGACTATCGCATTCCTGCCGATCAAGCGACTATGGGCTACCCGTTTTGAAGTGCGCCTGGACCGGGGCGTGGTCGGAGAGGCGGAGCCGCCGGCCGTCGCTGGCAAGCTCCCGTAGCTCTGGTGGCCAAGCGCTCGGCGGCTCGACGATCCCGAGATTGCGCGTCAGCAGGTGGTCGATCGCGTGGGGATCGATTGGGCCGTCGAGTCCGAAGCGCTCGCGCAGTGCCTCGAAGGCGGCGGGGTCCTCTGCGGGTCGCAGGTTGAGATCGCCGCCGAAGAGCAGAGGGGAGTCCCCCGCCCAGGTCGTCGCCGCCTCAGCGGCGCGCAAGACATCGGCCGTGGCGAGATCCGGCCGGTCGTTGGTCGCGTGCAGGTTGGCGAGGCAGAGGCTGGCGCCGTCGCCGAGGTCGACTCGGGTGAACGCCATCGCCCGTCGCTCCGGCCGCCCCGCGTGGATTGCCAGCTCCCGCCGCTCCATGACCCCCCAGCTCCGGACCAGGGTCAGGTTCGAGCCGCCCTCGCCGGAGGCGATCAGGTCGGGATTGCGGTGGGCGATGAAGCTGCGCAGGGGGCTGAGCGAGTTGCGCGAGGTGAGCACGCGGTGCGGTTCGGCGCCACACGCCCGGGCCAGAGGAGCGGCAAAGCGGGGCGGGCACTCCTGCAAGAGGGCGACGTCCCACTCGGCGGTGGCGAGCAGCTCGGCGAACTCGGCGACCAACTCGCGGTTGACCTGGACGTGGGTCGCGTTTCGCTCCTCGATCCCCAGGAGTCGCGAGCGCCAGGTGAAGAGGGTCGAGTCGGGTGGGAAGTCGCGGCCGTGGAAGAGGTTCCAGCTGACGGCGGTGAATTCCACCGCCATAGTATCCGCTCTGCGAACCGAGCGAGGGAGCGGTGCATATCTGATTCTTCCGCGACCGAGCGAGCGTGAGCACCTTATGAACAAGCGCGACTTCCTCACAGGCGAAGAGCTGGGCGCCTTCGAGCTCGGCAAGCTGCTCGACCGCGCCGCGGCGCTGAAAGCGGGGCGTGGGGAGCGCCTCGGCGCCGACTCGCTGGCTGGGCGCAGCATCGCGCTCGTCTTCGAGAAGCCCTCGACCCGGACGCGTATCTCCTTCGAGGTCGGGGTCGCCGAGCTCGGCGCCAACCCGATCGTCCTACGCGGCGACGAAATGCAGCTCTCGCGCGGCGAGTCGGCTGGCGACACCGCCCGGGTGCTCTCGCGCTACGTCGACGCGATCGTGATCCGCTCCGGCTCGCACGAGCAGGTAGCAGCGCTCGCCGCCGGCGCCGAGGTCCCGGTCATCAACGCGCTGACGCCGCTCCACCATCCCTGCCAAGCGCTCGCCGATCTGCTCACCCTGCGCGAGCGCCGCGGCGACCTCGCCGGCCAGCGCCTCGCCTACGTCGGCGACGGCAACAACGTCGCCCGCTCGCTGACGATCGCCGGCGAGCTGGCCGGGGTCGAGGTCGTCGTCGCGGCCCCGCCCGGCTACCAGCTCGAGCAGGGGCACGAAGCGAAATTGACCGCAGATCCGCGCGACGCCGCGGCCGGTGCCGACGCGATCTACACCGACGTCTGGGTGAGCATGGGCGACGAGGAGGAGGCGGCGCGCCGGCGCGCCGACCTGGCGCCGTTCCGGGTCGACACCGACCTGCTCGCCGCCGCCAAGGACGACGCGATCGTCCTCCACTGCCTGCCGGCGCACCCAGGTGAGGAGATCACCGTCGAGGTGCTCTATGGCGATCGTTCTGCTGTTTGGGATCAGGCCGAGAACCGCCTGCACACCCAGAAGGCCCTGCTCGAGATGCTGCTCGCCGGCTGAGCGATGTACCCCGAGCTGCACATCGGCCCGCTCACCCTGCAGACCTTCGGGCTGATGTTCGCGCTTGCCTTTCTCGCCGCCGGGGCGCTGATCGGCAAGCGGCTGAAGGAGATCGGCAAGCCCGTCGACTGGGCGTACGAGATGGGCTTCGCCGGCCTGATCGGCGGCATCGTCGGCTCGCGGATCTACTTCATCGTGCAGAACTACAGCAGCGTCAAGCACGACCTGATCGGCAACCTCTTCTCCGGCTCGGGACTGGTTTGGTACGGCGGCGCGATCGGCGGCGCCCTCGCCGTCCTGGCCTGGGCCTGGTACCGCGACTTCCTCAGCCTCACCCTGCTCGACCTCGCTGCCCCCGCGCTGGCGCTGGGCTACGCGATCGGCCGCTGCGGCTGTCAGCTCTCCGGCGACGGCGACTACGGCAAACCGTGGGACGGACCCTGGGCGATGTCCTACCCCAACGGCACCGTGCCGACCGATCGCACGGTCCACCCAACGCCGATCTACGAGACGCTGGCGATGGGCCTCGGCGCCTGGATCCTCTGGCAGCTGCGCGACCGCTTCCGCACCGGCGTCCTCTTCGCGATCTACCTGATCTACGCCGGGGTCGAGCGCTTCTTGGTCGAGTTCCTGCGCCGCAACAGCGAGGTCGCCCTCGGCCTGACCAGCGCCCAGTTCGAGAGCCTGGGGATGATGGTGATCGGGACGATCTGGATCGTCGTCGTGCGGCGCCGACACGGTAGCCTTGCGACCGTGGCTTCCACCGAACCGATCAGACCCGTAGCGGGACTGTAGCCGTGGGGGCCCAGACGGAGGGAGCGCCGGCAGCGGCGAGCGCCGCCGAGATCCTGGCGCAGGCAACCGAGGAGATCGCGGCCGCCGGCTGTGAGACGCCCGAGTCCGACGCAAAGCTTTTAGTCGCCAAGGCGCTCTCGATTCGGGTCGAGGAGCTGGAACGCGACGGCACCACGGTCGTCACTCCCGAGGCCCAGGCGGAGATCGAGCGCTACGTCACTCGTCGCCGCGAGCGCGAGCCGCTCGAGTACATCCTCGGCAGCTGCCGCTTCCGGGAGATCGAGATCACCGTCGACGAGCGGGTGCTGATCCCGCGCCGCGAGACCGAGCTGCTGGTCGAGATCGGTACCGAGCTGCCCAGGGGCGCCCGCGTGCACGAGGTCGGCACCGGCTCTGGGGCGATCGCCCTGGCCCTGCTCAGCGAGCGGCCCGACCTGCGCGTCACCGCTTCCGATCTCTCGCCCGAAGCGGCGGAGAAAGCGCGCGAGAACGCGCAGCGGCTCGGCATCGCGCTCGAGGTGACCGTGGCCCAGGGGATCCCCGATCACGTCGAGGAAGTCGACCTGCTGATCGCCAACCTTCCTTACATCACCAACACCTCGATCGACGAGCGCTCGCCGGAGATTCGCCGCGAGCCGCGCGTCGCCGTGCAGGGCGACCCCGATGCCGGCGATGCCGGCGAGGACGGCCTCGACATCATCCGTGGCCTGATCGAGGAAACGCCCAGCGGCTGGCGGATGGCGCTCGAGCACGACACCCATCACGGACCGGCGATGCGCGAGCTGCTGCGCGAGGCCGAGACGCGCACCGATTACCGGGGCGACGACCGGGTCACGGTCGGCCTGGCGCCGTGATCGCGCAGCGACCAAGCGTGCATATCCGGTTCTTCGCGCCGGGAGCGAAGCGGAGCAAGTGATGGAGGGCGACGGAGCACCCGCGAAGGCCGAGCCTTCGCAGGGCTCGACCGAGAGCGTTCGCCGCGAGAAGCTCGAGCGGCTGCGGGCGGAAGGGATCGATCCCTATCCGCACGAGGGCTTCCCAGACCGCGACAAGATCTCGGCAATCCACGCGGCGCACGACCCCGAGCAGCTCGAGGAGGGCAAGCAGGCCGGGTTCTCCTACCGGATCGCCGGCCGCGTGGTCGGCCGCCGCGGCCACGGCAAGACGATCTTCCTCGACATCCGCGACCTGACCGGCTCGATCCAGGCCTACGCCCGCGTCGACGCCATCGGCGAGGAGGCGTTTGGCCGCATCGACGCGCTCGATATCGGCGACGCCGTCGGCATCGAGGGCGATCTCTACGTGACCAAGCGCGGACAGCTGGCGCTGGCGGTGCGCGAGTGCACGATGCTCGGCAAGGCCCTGCGCGACCCACCCGACCTCTTCCACGGCATCTCCGACCCCGAGGTGCGCTATCGCCAGCGTGAGCTCGACCTGATGGCCAACGAGGATTCGCGCCAGAACTTCGCGATGCGGGCGAAGCTGGTGGCGGCGATCCGCAGCTACCTGAACGAGCACGACTTCGTCGAGGTCGAAACGCCGATCCTGCAGACCCTCGCCGGCGGCGCCGCGGCTCGCCCGTTCACCACCCACCACCACGCGCTGGGCCGCGAACTTTTCCTGCGCACCGCGACCGAGCTCTACCTGAAGCGGGCGATCGTCGGCGGCTTCGAGAACGTCTACGAGCTGAGCAGGTTCTTCCGCAACGAGGGCATCTCGCCCAAACACAACCCCGAGTTCACGATGCTCGAGTGGTTCCTCAGCTGCGCCGGCTACGAGGGTGTGATGACCTTCGCCGAGCAGATGATCTCGACTGTGGTCGAGCAGGTGCTGGGGACGACCGTGGTCGAGCGTGGCGGCCAGGAGATCGACTTCCAGGCACCGTGGAAGCGGATCACCCTGCGCGACGCGATACACGAGGAGACCGGCGTCGACATCCTCACCGCGAACCGCGACGAGCTGGTCGAGCTGGTCGGGGAGGACGTCGCCCCGGACGCGGACTGGGCCTGGATCGTCGACGAGATCCAGGGCAAGCTGATCGAGCCGAAGCTGATCCAGCCCACCTTCCTCGTCGACCTGCCGCGCGAGCTCTGGCCGACCGTGAAGCCGGTGCCCGAGCATCCGGACCTGCTGGGCGAGGCCTTCGACGGGGTCGTCGACGGGATGGAGATCATCGGCGGTGGCACCGACACCAATGATGCGGACATGCAGCGCGAGAACTTCGTGCGCCAGCGCCAGCGCCGGCACCCCGAGAGCGAGGAGGCGCCTTATCCGAGCGACGACGAGTTCGTGCGGGCGCTCGAATACGGATCGTTGCCCGCGGGCGGCTCGGGCATCGGCATCGATCGCCTGACGATGATCCTCGCCGGCGCCGAAAACCTGCGCGACGTGATCCTCTTTCCCTCGATGCGCCCTCCTGCCGACGACTAGAAGGCCGAGCGCAGCAGGCCGCCGTCGATCGGGATGACGGTGCCGGTTATGTAGGCGGCTCGGTTGGAGCAGAGGAAGGCGACCAGGTCGCCGTACTCCTCCGGTTGGCCGAGGCGAGCGGCTGGGACTTCCTGCCGCGCTCCCTCTTCGGCGCCCTCGAGCGAGCCGTTGGCGTCGGCGAGCCGCTCGGTGGCGAAGCGGCCGGTGGCGACGGTGTTGACGGTGATCCCGTCGGCAGCGACCTCGCGCGAGAGCGTCTTTAGGAAGCCGACCGCGGCCATCCGGTGGGCGTTGGAGAGGTTGAGACCGGGGATCGGCTCGCGGGTGGAGCTGGATCCGACGTTGACGATCCGCCCCCAGCCGCGCTCGCGCATTTGGGGAATGACGGCGCCAGTCAGCACGCGGGGGGCGAGGACGAGCGAGCGGTAGGCGCTCTCCCAGTCAGCGAGCTCATGGTCGAGGGAGCCGCCGAACGGTGGGCCGCCGGTGTTGAGGACGAGGATCTCGATCGGGCCGAGCTTGGCTTCGACCTCGCTCGGCAGAGCGCCGAGGCGATCGAGGTCGGCCGCGTCGGCCGCAAACGGCGTCGCCGCGGAGCCGATCTCGGCCGCCGCTTCCGCCAGCTTCTCCGCCGAGCGGCTGGCGATCGCCACCCTGGCACCTTCGCGCGCCAGCGCCGCCGCGATCGCCCGGCCGATGCCGCGACTGGCGCCCATCACCAGGGCCACCCGGTTCTCGAGGTCGAGCTTCACGGCCGCAGCTCGAGACCGGTTTCGCGTTCGGAGACTTGCCAGAGCTTCTCGATCGCCTGGCTCATGCCGAGCCGGCGCAGCACCGGCTTGCGCACCGGCGGGCCGTTGTTGACGAAGAGCGGGCCGTAGAACTCGCCGCCCTTGGCGCCGGGGTCGGTCGCCGCGCGCAGCTGCGAGAGCGCGCCTTCGCCGGGAGACATGCCGACGGTGCGGGCCAGCATCAGGAAGAAGCGCTGGGAGAGGCCGCCGCCTGTCTCCTCGACGCTGACCGCCTGTAGCTCGGTGTTGGAGAGGCCGGGGTGGGCGACCAAGCTGGCCGCGGGCGCGCCGGCTTCGCGAAACAGCCGATCCAACCCGAGACCGAAGTGGAAGTTGGCGAGCTTGGCTTGCCCGTAAGCGCGCCAGGGCCCGTAGCGGCCGTCGAGGTTGGGGTTGTCCGGGTCGACCGCGCGGCCCATGTGGTGGGCGGTACTGGTCACCGTGATCACCCGCGCCGCCGCTGCCTTCAGCAGGGCTGGAAGCAGCCGGGCCGTGAGCGCGAAGTGGCCGAGGTGATCGACGCCGAACTGCATCTCGAAGCCGTCGGCGGTACGGCTCTCGGGGATGCCCATGACGCCGGCGTTGTTGACCAGCAGGTCGATCGTCTCGTGGGCGGCGAGGATCTGCTGCGCCGCCAGCTGCACCGAGTCGAGCGATCCGAGGTCGAGCTCGACCAGGCTCAGCCGCGCCTCCGGCACGCCGTCGCGGATCCGGCCCATCGCCTCGGCGGCCCGCTCCTGGTTGCGCGCCGCGATCACGACATCGGCGCCCGCGGCCGCCAGGGCTCGCGCGGTGGAGAGGCCCAAGCCGCCGTTGGCCCCGGTCACCACCGCGACGCGGCCGCTTTGGTCGGGGATGTCGGCGGTGTTCCAGCTCACGAAGCTATCCGCCTCGCGCCGGCACTCATCGAGGCCTCAGGCCGGCCAGGCGGAGATTGATCGCGCAAAGGTAGGCAAAGAGACCAACGGCGACCAAGGCCCCCAGCCAGTGCTGGCCGATCAGCACGGCGAGCAGGCTGACGACCCCCGCCAGCATCGCCCGCACCAGCGTTGGCTCCGGCTCTAGTCCCACGATCTTTGCCGTCAGCCACGCGCAGCCAAGCCAGGCCAAGGGACCCACCAGCCAGCCCCAGCTCTCGAAGAAGCCGTGGGAGAAGATCAGGACGAGCAGCAGCGAGAGCAGCGCCACCGCAACCAGCTGCACGACCGCCACCCGCCAGAAGACCTCGAATCTCATGGCGGGGATTCTCCCATTCCATCGACCGCGCCACCTCCTCCTTGCGCGTGTTCCATAATCAGAGCGCGCCTGGGCGGTTAGCTCAGCTGGGAGAGCACCTGCTTTACACGCAGGGGGTCACTGGTTCGAACCCAGTACCGCCCATCAGGGATCGAGATGCTCGAGTCGGGACTCGCTGCCCGACCTTAACATCGATTTGTGGCATGTTCGCTATCTTGAAACTTGGGCAAACGGGAGGGGAAGTAGGTCTATGAAGAAGAGGATCGCTCTAGTCACTGTGCTCGCCTTGCTTGTCGGCGCCGCGACCGCAAACGCAATCAAGCTGCACGTCGTAGTCGGCAACCTGGTGCTTGACGCTCACGGCGATTTCGCGCCGAAGGCGCTGCCGAAGCACGAAAACGCGCCGATCGTGACTGAAGGTGGCGGCAAACTCTCGACGGTTTCCGGCGAACTGCCCCCGATCCTCGACAAATTCGTGCTCGAATTCGACAAGCACGGTGCTCTCGATACGACGGGGCTACCGCACTGCACCAAAGGCAAACTCGTCGCTACCGACGTGCCCACTGCGCGCAAAGCCTGCAAGGGGGCGATCGTCGGCGAAGGCTTCGGCACCGCGGTGGTCAAGTTCCCCGAACAGGCGCCGATCAAAGTCGGCTCGCCGATCACCCTCTTCAATGGCCCGAAAAAGGGCAACGACGACACGATCATCGCCCACGCCCACCTCGACTATCCCGGTCCGACGACCTTCATCGTCCCGATCGTGATCGAAAAAATCCACAAAGGCTCGTTTGGCTATCGCGTCAACGTGAAAATCCCCAAGATCGCCGGCGGCTACGGTCACCCGATCGAAGGCTCCGCCAAAGTCGGGAAGAAATGGACCTACAAGGGCAAGAAGCACAGCTACATCAACGCCCGCTGCGAAACCGGCCACTTCGTCGTCCACGGCGCTTTCAGCTTCAAAGGCGGCCCGGAAGAATCGGCCTCGCAGGCAGAAGAGGCGAAGAGCATCCTCAACGCCTCGTTCCTCCTGCCTTGCAAGGTGCGTAACTAGGGGAAGAGATCGGGATGAGGGGACACCGCCGCAAGAGTCTCCTCATCCTCGGCCTGCTTGTCGTGGCGGCGCTTGCCCTGGCCGCCACGGTCGTCTCCGCCCGCCGCGACAACGACACGGTCAAACTCCGCGTCGGCGACCTGTTGATCAACGGTCGCGGCGGGTTCCGGCCGGAAACGCTGCCCAAGCACCACGACGCGCCGATCGAGATCTACGGCGGCGGCAAGGTCTCGACGATCTCTGGCGAACTGCCGCCGATCCTGGAAACACTCACCTTCGAATTCGACAAGCACGGCCACGTCGACACGACCGGTCTCGAAGTCTGCACCGCGGGGAAACTGCAGGCGACCGACGTGCCCGCCGCCCGCCGCGCCTGCCCTGGGGCGATCGTCGGCAAGGGCTTCGGCACGGCGACCGTCGCCTTCCCCGAACAGAAGCCGTTCCCGGTCTCCTCACCGATCACCCTCTTCAACGGCCCGAAGGTGCACGGCTTTGACACCTTCCTCGCTCATGCCTACACGACGGTGCCGGTGGCAACCACCTTCATCGTCCCGGTCGTGATCGAAAAAATCCACAACGGCATCTACGGCTATCGGGTCAAAGCAAAAATCCCCAAGATCGCCGGCGGCTACGGTCACCCCGCTTCGGGCCACGTAACGGTCGACCGTAAATGGACCTACAAGGGCAAGAAACACAGCTACGTCAACGCCCGCTGTGAAGACGGCCGCCTGCAGGCGAAGGGGGAATTCACCTTCAACGACGGCACCTTCCTCAGCGGCACATTCTTCCGGCCCTGCAAAGTGCTGCCCGGCAGCGGCTAGCCGAGCTTCGTCCGCAGGCGTTGCCAGAGCGAGAGCGGCTGCGGCTGCGTCCGTCGCCACTCTTCCTCGGTCGGCAGGTTTCCCGCCTTGCGTTCGCGCAGGACGCACTTGGTGTGGGCGTGGCGCCGCTGGCTGCGGTCGTCCTCGGGGGCGATCAGGACGTGCTCGCTGAGCGCCGGCAGGTGCTTGCCGCAGATCGGACAGCGGTAGGTCGCCGGCTTCATGTTCTGGGCGCGGCGCATCGACCACCAGCGAACCGCTGGGGGTTTGGCCGCTGGCCGGCGGGCCATCGGCTCAGGCGCCGGCGTGCAACTGCGGGGTGACGGTGCCGCCGCGCTGGTGCTCGGTCTTGCTGACCACGTCGAAGAAGACGTCGTTGCGGCCACGGCGCATCTTGCGGGGGAAGTAGCGGCGGGCGCGGCGGTGGGTCGCGGCCATCGCCCGGAAGCTGCGCTCGTGGGCGGCGCTCCAGCGGATGCCGAAGATCTCCCGCACCCGTGGCGGCAAGGTGCCCTTGATGATGTGGTTCTGGGCGACGATGTTGCCGCGCGCCGCGCGCGGCACTGGCTGCTCGAAGGCGACCAGCGGCGCCATCTCGAGCCCGTGCGCCGTTGCCTGCAGGTCGGGAGAGGAGAGGCGCTCCCCCCACCAGGCGCTGAACTCGCGGTAGCTGCCGGGGACCTCGCTGGCGGGCAGGCCGAAGAGCTCGCCGAAGCGGACGTAGTCCTGCCAGAGGTCCTCGCGCTCGCCCTCGCTCAGCGGCCGCACCATCGTCTCGTACATCGCTCTGCCCGAGTCGGCGATCACCGCCAGTGTCCACAGCATCAGCTCCGGGTCGAAGGCGGAGTAGGCGGCGCCGGCAGGGTGCACCCCGGCCGCCTCTGGCAGGGTGCCCTTGACCCGTTCATGCAGCCGTTGCACCACCGCCAGCGCTTTGTCGGCTTCCTCGCGGGTGCCGAGCAGGATCGTCTCCTGGATCTTCGCCGTGCGGGCGAGCCGCTGGAAGGGCCGGTTGGCCGAACCCGTGCTCATCATCGTGCCGGTGTAAGTGAGCGGCTCCAGGGCGCCGATCAGCAGCGCCCGCTGGCCGTAGAGCAGGCCGACCGAGCGCTCGCCGTGGACCATCCGCGCGATCGAGCGGCCGGGGGGGAAGTAGTGGTCGGTATCTGTGGGGGGCGCCATCTCTGCCGACGATGCTAGCTCGGCTCCGGCGCCTCCGAGGAAAGCGCGGCCACGGCGCGATCGAGCATTCCCGAACGTGTGGGGGTGTGCAGCTCGTGGGCGGCGAAGATCTCGTCGAGGTCCTCGCGCGTCAGGGTCTCGCGCTCGAGCGCGTTGGCGGCGAGGTTGTCGAGGCATTCGCGGTTGCTTGCCAGCAGGGCGCGGGCGCGCCGGTGCGCTTCGCGGGCGAGGACCATCGCCGCTCTGTCGACGTCACGGCGGGTCTGATCGGAGACCGCGTAATCGCCGGTCGGCAGCGCGATCGGCGGCGCTCCGTCGGCGTCGATCGAGACGCCCATGCCGAATTCAGCCGCCATCTGCTTGCAGACGGCGTGCACGCGGGCTAGATCGTCGACGGCTCCGGAGTAGGAGTTGGCGAACACCTCTTCCTCGGCGGCGCGGCCGCCGAGCAGGGTGACGACCTCGTCGATCAGCTCGTCGCGCGACTTCAGGTAGGTGTCCTCCTCCGGCGAGTGGCCGACGAAGCCGAGCGCCGGGCCGCGCGGGACGATGCTGAGGATCTCTGGCGGGTCGAGGCCGAGCAGCCGACGGCAGAGCGCGTGGCCGGCCTCGTGGTAGGCGACGATGCGGCGCTCCTTCTGGTTCAGTCGCCGCGCCTGCTGGGAGCCGACCGACTGGCGTAGCAGCGCCTCGTCGAGGTCCTCGCGCGCCGTCGCCTTGCGCTCGGCGCGGCCGGCGATGATCGCCGCCTCGTTGAGCGCGTTGGCGAGTTGTGCGCCGGTCATCCCGGTGGTCTTGCGGGCGACGTCGGTGAGATCGAGGTCATCGGCCAGCGGCTTGCCCTTGGCGTGGGCGCGCAGGATCGCCTCGCGGCCGTCGCGGTCCGGCGGGGAGACCAGCACCTGGCGGTCGAAGCGGCCCGGGCGCAGCAGCGCCTTGTCGAGCTTGTCGACGTGGTTGGAGGCGGCGATGACGATCACCGTGCCGGGATCGCGCTCGAATCCGTCGAGCTCGACCAGCAGCTGATTGAGCGCCTGCTCGCGCTCACTAGAGCCACCATCGCCGCCTCCACCACTTCGCGCTCCACCGACGGCATCGAGCTCGTCGATGAAGATCACGGCGCGCCCTGACTTGCGCGCCTCCTTGAACAGCCGCCGGATGCGGGCGGCACCCCTCCCAACGAACATCTCAACGAAGCTCGAGCCCGAGGCGGCGAAGAAGTCGACCCCGGCCTGCGCGGCAACGGCGCGCGCCAGCATCGTCTTGCCGGTCCCCGGAGGACCGAAGAGCAGCACCCCGCGCGGTGGCTGAGCCCCCAGCGCGGCGAAGCGCTTGGGGTCGCGCAGCCACTCGGCGACGTCCATCAGCTCGTCCTTGGCGGCGTCGACGCCCTGCACGTCGTCCCAGAGCACCGGCGCCGTCTTGCTCGCCTTCACCGTCTCCGGCTTGGTCGTGCCCATCGTCGTCCGCATCAGCCGGAAGAAGACGAAGAGCAGCATCGCCATGAAGACGACGCCGAAGACGGGGTACCAGTCGAAGGCGAATTCCTGAATCTGGCTTGTGGTTAGTGCGAACGTCACGCGATTGCCTTGTGATCGAAAAAGGAGTGATTCGCAGAACTAACGATGGAGTGTGGGCACAATGCGCACGCACTCCAATCGCATATGCGTCCAGGCCGCGCCTGGGAGCTAAAGGTCGCGGGGGGCGACGACGCCGCTTTGCAACGCTCGCTCGACCAGGGCGACGCGCTTGCGGTTCTGCGGCAGGTCCTCGAGACCGAGCTTGTCGAAGAGGGCCCGCATGTGGGTCTTGACCGCGTCGACGCTGAGATGGAGCTCCGCGGCGATCGCCTGGTTGGTGGGAGGCGTGGCGAAGGCCGCGCCGTCCTTGAAGGGCCGGCAGAGGGCGAGTAGGACGCGGCGCTGGGCGGGCGAGATCGTCGCCGCGGCGGGCACCTCGGTGGCGAGCGCGGTCGCTTCCGGGGCGGACTCGCCGGGGCGGCGGAAGAGCACGGTGGTGCGGCCGAAGCGCAGGGTGTCGCCGTCGCGCAGGTGTTTGCGGCCGTGCACGCGCTCGCTGCCGACAAAGGAGCCGTTGCGGGAGAGGCCGTCGTCGAGCAGCGTGCACTCGCCGGCCACCACCTCGATCTGAGCGTGCAGGGCCGAGACCTCCTCGTCCCAGTCGATTTGCAGCCCGGCGGCCTCGCCGCGCCCGACCCAGAGCTCGGCCGTGTCCTCGTCGATGACGACGATCCGCTGCTCGCCCTCCCCATCGCGCAGCACGAGGAAGGGCCGCCCGTCCCGTTCGGCCTCGATCTGCGCCTTCAGCTCGGCGGCACTGGTCTGTCGCGGCTCTCCACTCACGCGGCTGATCCTACGAGCAGGGGTGAGGAGGTTCACCCCTGGAGGGTCTGGGAGGGGCAGCCCGGCCGGGCGAAGGTGTCTGCACAAGGCACTCAGCCACCTAAACAGACTCAAGGAGATTCAAATGGCTCGCAATCGCACCGCCCAGAAGATCGCCCGCCGCGCCGGCATCCTCGCCGCCTTCGCCTGCCTCGCCCTGGCCGTCGTCCCGGCTGCCGGGATGGCCAAGGCGCCGGTCCGCTTTGGCGCCAAGCTCAACCCGACCGTGCAGCCCTCCAACTCGCTGCCCGGCCTCACCTGCAACGGGCCGGAAACCCCGCTCGTCGGCTGCACGATGATCCTCAACGAAGCGTACGGCCGCCCCGACGGTGGCGAACTGGCGCCGCGCAACGGCACGATCAAGAAGATCCGCCTTATCGCCGGCGGGCCCGGCAGCATCCGGCTGCAGATCGAGAAGGTCAACCGGGCGACGCTGTTCGGCACAAAGGAAGCGAGGGCGGTTTGGTACGGGCCCCAGATCCACTATCAGGGGCAGACCGAAGCCAGCTTCGAAGACGACAGCTACCGGGTCGAGTCCTTCCCGGTCGACATCCCGATCAAGAAGGGCCAGCAGCTCGGCCTGCGCGGCCAGATCACTTCGATGATCCGCTGCTCCTCGGGTGGCGATAACACCCTGATCTACACCCCGCCGCTCTTCCTCGGCGGACCGTTCACCGCCGCCACCAACACCGACGGTTGTTGGCTCTTGATGGAAGCGGTGATCAAGTAACGCCGATTTCTCCCTGGCGCACGAGGCGCGCTCCGGCGGGCCTCGCTGCGTTCAGCCCCGCTCGACCTGCGATCCGCCGACGATGGCCTCGGTGCCATCGTCGGCGAACACGACCCAGGCCTTGTTGCCGCCGTCGTAGTCGGGGGCCCAGAGCTTCATCGTCGCCGGGCGGCCCCAGACGGTCACCTGCTCCTCGCCGGTCTCCTCCTCGCCGCGCCAGATCCGCACGAAGGGGTTGCCTTCTCGCTCCGCGCCGATCGTCGTCGGCTCGCGGTGGCCGGGGTGGACGACGGTCTCCGGATGCAACTCCATCAGCCGCATCACCGAGGCCTTCAGGTCCTCGAAGCCGCTCGCGCCGGGCGCCATGGTGCCGCCGACTGTGCCCTTGAAGAGGACGTCGGCGGTGAAGACGTCGGTACCGTTGACGAGGAAGGCGACGTGGCCGGCCGCGTGGCCGGGGGTCGAGATCGCTTCGATCTCCAGGTCGCCGCTGCTGAGGGTCTCGGCGTCGGCGATCGTCTCGGCGACCTCGTCCTCGATTTCGCCCAGGGCCTCGGCGTGGGCCACCATCGGCACGCCGCCGAGCTGCTGCTGCGCAGCGGCCAGACCGGCGATGTGATCGCCATGGGGGTGGGTGATCAGGATGTGGGTGATCTCGATCCCGTCCTGCTTGGCGCGCTCGAGCAGTGGCGCGAGGTCGTCGTTGCCGTCGATCAGCACCCCCTTGCCGCCGGCTTCATCGGCGACGAGGTAGGCGTTGGACAGCCACTGCGGGTTCTCGGTCCTCTCGACGATCAAGCGCGTCTCCTTCTGGTGTGACGGGTGATGCCCCGTCCTGGGCGGTGCCGAAACTCTCCCAGACTCAGCCCGCGACCGGGACCGCGCTGCCCTCGAGCAGGATCGTGGCGACCAGCTCGGGATCGTCCCAGGTCGGGGTGTGGCCGACAGCGGGCAGGGCGAGGTAGCGAGCGCCAGCCGGCTGGCGCTCGGGCCGCGGCGGGCCGACCAGGCGGTCGAGCTCGCCCCAGGCGAGGGTCACGGGGATCTCGGGGTAGCCCGCTGGGTCGAAGACGTGGGTGCGCATCGCCCGGTTGGCGCCGTCGTAGCCGCTGGCGTCGATCCAGCCCAGCACCAGCCTGCGTCCCTCCGCGGCGGGGATGCGCTCCGGGTGGGCGGCAAAGGTGGCGAGCATGCGCTCGCGCAGGCTGCGGTTGTGCAGGGCCAGGGCGACCAGCGGGCGCAGCCGCCGCGCCCAGAGCTGGGTGTTGACCCGGCGCTCGCCGATCGGTGCGCGCCAGAGGCCGGCGGGGGAGATCGCGGTCACCGAGGAGGCCCAACCCGCCCGTCCCATCTCCAGCGCGACCCAGCCGCCGAGCGAGTTGCCGGCGACGTGGGGACGCTCGATCCCCAGCCCGAGGCAGCGCTCGCGTACCGCCGCGGCCAGGTTGGCGGCACTCGGCTCGACTTGCGCAGCCAGTGGCGGCTCGGTGCCGAAGCCGGGCAGGTCGATCGCCAGCGGCTCGCGCTCGGCCTCGAGCAGGCCGAGCACCGGCGACCAGATCTCCTTCGAGCCGCCGAGGCCGTGGAGCAGCAGCAGCGGTTCGCGGCGCTCCCAGCTCACCGCCACCCCGGCTTCGCCAGCAGCAGCTGCACATCGCCGATCCGGCGCTCGCGGAAACCCGCCTCCGAGGAGCAGAGGTAGAACTCCCAGAGTCGGCGGAAGCGCTCGTCGTAGCCGCGGGCGCGCAGTCGCTCCCAGGTGTCGAGGAAGCGCCGGCGCCAGCTGGCGAGGGTGGGTGGGTAGTGCGCGGTGATGTCGGACATCCATACCTCACGCATGTCGGTGACGCGCGCCAGGCAATCGGCGATCAGCTTGTTCGAGGGCAGGCAGCCGCCGGGGAAGACGTGGGTGTTGGCGAAGCTGCGGGCGGCCTTCTCGGCCTCATAGAGATCGTCGTCGATCGTGATCGCCTGCAGCAGCATCAGGCCGTCGGGGCTGAGCAGCTCGCTGCAGCGGCGGAAGTATTCGTCGAAGTGGTGCCAGCCGACCGCCTCGATCATCTCCACCGAGACCAGCCGGTCATAGCGCCCTCGCAGATCGCGGTAGTCCTCCATCAAGACCTCGACCCGGTCGCCGAGGCCAGCCTCGCGCACCCGGCGGCTGGCCAGCTCGTGCTGGGCCGGCGAGATCGTCGTCGTCGTCACCCGGCAGCCGTGCTCGCGGGCGGCGTGGATCGCCAGCCCGCCCCAGCCGCTGCCGATCTCCAGCAGGTGGTTCTCCGGCCCCAGCCGCAGCTCGGCGCAGATCCGCTTCAGCTTCTCCAGCTGCGCCTGCTCGAGGCTGACGTCGGGGTGGGAGAAGTAGGCGCAGGAGTAGAGCATCCGCTCGTCGAGGAAGGAGGCGAAGAGCTCGTTGCCGAGGTCGTAGTGGGCGGCGATCTGCTTGCGCGCCCTGCTGCGGGTGTTGTCGGGGACGAGCCCACGGGCCCGGTGGGCCCAACCACGTGGCTTGGCGACGGCGGCGCGCACGCCGCCGCTCTTGCGCAGCTCGCGGGCGACGATGCGGATCAGCGTGACCAGGTCGTCGGTCTCCCAGAGGCCGTCGACGTAGGTCTCGCCGAGGCCGACGCTGCCGTGCAGGGCGCCACGCCAGGCGGCCGGGTCGTGGATCGCGATCGTCGCCCGCAGCTCGGCGTCGGCCGGGCCGAAGCTGCGTTCGCGGCCGGCCTCGACGACGTCGATACGGCCATCTCGCAGGCGGCGCAACGCCTGCGAGACCGCGGTGCGGGTGAGTTGGTCCCTCACGGCGAGAGGAACCCCCTCGGCTTCGTCCCCTCGGGGTGGGGGAAGTACCGTGCCCCCTTCAGCTTCAGGCGCAGTGACTGGGCGTAGATCTTGGCGACCGTTTGCAGCGACATCGCCGGGTAGCGGGCCAGCATCCCGGCCAGCCGGGCGCGGCTGAGCTCGTGGCGGCGCAGCGACAGGGTTGCGTCGAAGGCCTTGGCATCGCTGTCCTCCGGGCGCGACTCGATGTGGACGCCGAGCCGCTCGCCGGGCTCGCTGGCGCGGAAGGCATAGGTCTGGTCCATCCCCATCAGCGGGGAGACGTGAAGGGTCTTGTCGAGCTCGTCGGTAAGCACGGCCCCACGGCGCGATCCACGCGCCAGGACATAAGGATGACTCTCTCCCCAGGGGATGTTGTTGACGTCGGCCACGACCGCCTCTACCCGCTCGCCGCCCTGCTCGAAGCAGTAGTAGAAGCTGACCGGGTTGAAGACGTGGCCGAGGTAGCGCAGGTTGGCGAGCAGCCGGACCGGACCGGCCGGGCGGCTGCCGGTCTCGGCCGCGACGACGTCGCGGGCGCACTCGGCCAGCGGGCGCTCGGGATCGCCCATGTAATTGGAGCGCTGGAAGTGCGCCGGCGCGGGCCGGCGGGCGGAGAAGAGCGGGAAGGGGTCGAGTACGCCGGGCAGCTCGTCGAGGTCGAGGTACATGAGGAAGAGCGGATAGCGGAAGGAGTGCTCGATCGGCTCGAAGCGGCGGTGGCGCACCCAGCCCTCGTAGACGGCGGAGGCGCTCATACCGCCAGCGCTTTCGGGGGAGCACCCATTGGCGTCGTGTTTGTCGCCTCCACCCTTGACGCTGCCCGGGGCGCGATCCGCTCGCAGGCCCGGATAGCGCTGAGCACGCCGTCCTCGTGGAAGCCCCAGCCCCAGTAGGCGCCGCAGTAGTGGGTGTGACGCACGCCGCTGATCTCGGCGTGCTGGGCCTGCGCCGCGACGCCCTCGGCGGTGTAGACGGGGTGCTCGTAGGCGAAGCGGCGCAGCACCTTCGCCGGGTCGATCGCCTCGCCGCGGTTGAGGGTGAGCAGGAACTCGCGGTCGGCGCGCAATCCCTGCAGGTTGTTCATCCAGTAGGTGACGGTGGTCCGGCCGCTAGACGGCTCGGTGAGGTGGAAGTTCCAGCTCGCCCAGGCAGTGCGCCGCCGTGGCAGCAGCGAGGCGTCGGTGTGGAGGACGGCCTCGTTGCGCTGGTAGGGGATCGCGCCGAGGACCTCGCGCTCGGCTTCGCTTGGGTCGGCGAGCATCGCCAACGCCTGGTCGGAGTGGGTAGCGATCACGACCTCGTCGAACTGCTCGCTCTCGCAGCCGTCGGCGGCGATCCGCACCCCCTCGTCGAGGCGCTCAATGCTGCGCACCGGCGCGCGCAGGCGGATGCGGTCGCGCCAGGGAGCGGCGATCGCCTTGACGTAGCTGCGCGAGCCGCCCTGCACGGTGCGCCAGCGCGGCCGGTCACGCAGGCTGAACATGCCGTGGTTGTCGAAGAACTCGGCCATGAAGCTGGCAGGGAAGCTCCACATCTGCTCCGGGTCGGCCGACCAGACCGCTGAGGCCTGGGGCACGATCAGGTGCTCGATGAAGTGCCGCGAGAAGCCCTGCTCCTCCAGCCAGCGGCCCAGCGACGGCGCGGTGCCGTTCATCCCGATCAGCGCCGGTGCCTCGCGGTTGAAGCGGCGCCAGTCGCGCAGCATGCCGAGGAAGGCGGGGCTGAGCAGGTGGGACTTGCGGGCGAAGATGCCGCGCGGCGTGCCCGAGTACTCGAAGCCGCCGCGGCCGTCGGAGACCGAGAAGCCCATGTGCGAGGGCTGACTGGGGACCTCGAGCTGCTCCAACAGCCGTTCGAAGTTGGGGTAGTTGCGGTCGTTGAAGACGATGAAACCGGTGTCGATCCAGTGGCTCTCCCCGCCGCTCTCGACCTCGACCGTGTGCGAGTGGCCGCCGACCCGGTCGCCTGCCTCGTAGACGACGATCTCGTGCTCGCGGTGGAGAAGGTGGGCGGCAACCAGCCCCGAGACACCGGTTCCGATGATCGCAATCTTCATTGCTCCGTCAATACGAATGCCGCGGCCATTCGGATGATTTCGCCAAACTCGGACCGTGATGCCTGTCCCAACCGTCGTGCCCAGTTTCGGTACACCAATGGTATGGCGGTTTCTTTGTCCGCGGCCAAATGACCGCTACCGTGTTCGCAGTTGACGTGAAGACCAGCTCTTCCGCGGCGCCAGGGATCCGCCCAGTGCTCTTCGCGATCACTGTTCTCGCAATGTCGCTCCTCGCGTACATGCCAACCCCTGCCTGCGCAATTCCGGGTGGAACCGGTGAAGCCGCAGTCCCCGCGACCGAAACCAGCGGGGGCACGCCGTTCGACCGCCAGGGCATGTGGATCTGGTACATCGATCACTCCGAAGGCGGCAGCATCAGCCGCATCGTCGCCCGCGCCGAGCAGGACGGCATCGGCACGCTCTACGTCAAGTCAGGTGATGCAGGCAGCTACTGGAGCCAGTTCAGCTCCGGCCTGGTCGAAGCCCTCCACGCCGGTGGACTCGACGTCTGCGCCTGGCAGTTCGTCTACGGCGAAAGCCCGGTGGCCGAGGCCAAGATCGGCGCCGCCGCGGTGCGTCGCGGGGCCGACTGCCTGGTGATCGACGCCGAGGCCTCCTACGAAGGCCGCTACGCCGCGGCCGAACGCTACATTCGCGCCCTGCGCGCCCGGATCGGTGCCGAATTCCCGCTCTCGCTCGCCGGCTTCCCCTACGTCGATTACCACCCGGCCTTCCCTTACTCGGTCTTCTTCGGGCCGGAAGGGGCGACCTTCAACCAGCCGCAGATGTACTGGAAGGCGATCGGCACCTCGGTGCGCACCGTCTTCGAGCACACCTATCTCTTCAACCGCCTCTGGGGCCACCCGATCTACCCGATCGGGCAGACCTACGACAACCCCGGCGCCGGTCAGGTCCTGCGTTTCCGCCGCTTCGCCGCCAGCTACGGCCTGGCGCCGAGCTGGTGGGACTGGCAGGAGACCAATACCGCCAGCTGGGGCGCGCTGGGCTCGACCGCGGCCGAGCCGCTGACCGGCTACCGCCCGATCGTCGAACACCCGCTGCTCAAGCGCGGCAGCCGCGGCGACCTCATCGTCTGGGCGCAGGAGCACCTGGTCGGCTCCGGGCAGACGCAGCTCCCCGTCACCGGCGTCTTCGGCAAGCAGACCTACTCGGCAGTGCGCTCCTTCCAGGTTGCCCACGGCCTGGCGGCCGACGGCGCGATCGGCACCACCACCTGGTCCTCGCTGCTCAGCGCCGAACCGGCGCGGCCGCGCTGGGCGGCGCGACCGGTTCGGGGCCGCACGAGTGCCGCCGCCAGCGGGATCCACCCCCCCTTCACCACCTCAAGGGTGGTCAAAGGGGGGCGGACGCGTCCTGCCCACCGTCCCATCTCCGCTTCCCTTCCCGCCCATGCCTACGAGATAAGGCCGGGTCCCGCTCCGTGAGCAGGCGCCCGGCGGGGGCGCTTGCGGGCATAGCCATGATCTTGCTTCTCCTGGTGGTCCCGGGAGGGGCCGCCGCCGAGCGTCCCAATCCGGGCGTTGCGCTCGAGGTGCCGTCACCGGCGGTACCGATGCACGACGTCGTCTTGGGCGAGCCTGGCGCCGCGACGGCGCGGATATCGGCATCCGCGTCGTCGCAGCGCTACTCGATCGACGACGGCAGTAGCGCGACGATCGCCGTCTCGGTGACGGAAGCCTGCGCCGAGGTTTGCAACGTCACCGATCCGCAGCAGGTCGCCGACTTCATCGGCACGTTGATCCATGGTCCCGAGGTCGACCTGCTCACGATCCAGCTCGACAGCGAATACCAGCTCGGCTTCGACTGCGGCTTCGGTGCGGAGGCCTGCTATTTCAGCGGCGAAAACAAGATCGTCATCGGCGGCTACGAAGACCCCGACGGCAATGACGGCGCCACCTTCGACTTCATCCTCGCCCACGAGTACGGCCACCACGTCGCCCAGCACCGCGAAATGCCGCCGCCCTTCGGCAGCGCGATCGATTGGGGCCCCGAGCGCTGGGCCAGCGTCGAGGGCGTCTGCCGCGGCCAGCGCAGTGGCCACCTCTATCCAGGCGACGAGGGCACCCACTACTTCGAGGATCCGGGCGAGGCCTTCGCCGAGTCCTTTGCCCATTACCGCTTCCCCAACCTCCCGGTCGCTTGGCACTACAGCCCGGCCCTGAAGCCGAGCGAGACCGCCTTCAGGGCGATCCGGGAAGACACCCTCGAGCCCTGGCAGGGGCGGACCAGCCTGACGCTGTCCGGGCACGTTCCGGCCAGGGGGGAGGGCGCAGCCGTCGAGTCCCTGCGCACACCGCTCGACGGATTGGTCAGCCTGCGCCCAAGCAGTCTGTCCAGGCACGGCTACGAACTGGCCCTTCGTAGCCGTGCCGGCAGGCTCCTGCGCAGCTCCCGCAACGGCCTCGACCCCTCTCACCAGCTCGATTACACCGTCTGCGGCCAGCACCACCTCCGCCTCGTCATCACCTCAAAGCGACCCCATGGCGGCACCTTCCGGCTCCAAATCCAGCGACCCTGAGATAATGCCCCCCGGGCGCTAATCTGCCCTGCCTTCCGGGGGCGTAGCTCAGCTGGTTAGAGCGCTGGCCTGTCACGCCAGAGGTCGCGGGTTCGAGTCCCGTCGCTCCCGTTCTGTCCCGCACGGTGACAAGGACCACGTCGAGATCCGCGGTCGCCTTCGCGCTCTGCTCTCTTCTCCTTATTGGGATCGCGATGGCGACATCCGCCGGAGCATCTCCACCCTCGAACGGCGGAACCAGCGCTGGAACCGGCCGCGAGCCGACTGGGTGCACCTCCGATCCCGGCCGCGCGGTCTCGGAAGGGCCTGGCGCCCGCCGGGACGTCGCGCTGACCTTCGACGACGGTCCGAGCTCGACCCAGACGCCGGAGATCCTGGAAACGCTCAACCGCCTCGATGCTCACGCCACCTTCTTCGAGGAGGGCCGTCACGTCGTCGGACGCGAAACGCTGATGCAGGAAATCCTCCTCGATGGCGACGAGATCGGGAATCACTCATTCGATCACCCGCACTATCCGGGCTTCGGTGAGCTCGCCTCGACGGATCGCCGCATCCGCCGGGCGACGGGTTTCGAGCCGTGCCTCTTTCGCCCGCCTTACGGCTTGGTCGATCCCAAGGACGCCGCGGCCGCGATTGGCAACCGCCTGGAGACGATCCTCTGGTCCTTCGATTCCGGCGATGACCACCACGTCCCCGCGGCGAGGATGCAGGCGCATGTGATCGGCTCGGCTCGGCCGGGGTCGATCGTCCTGATGCACGACGGCGGCCACCACCCCCAGACGCCACTTGCCCTTCCCAGGGTTATCGAAGGCCTGCGCGAACGGGGCTTCCGGCTGGTGACCGTGTCCGAACTGCTCGGCGGCCGCTTCCTCTACTAGCGGGACAGCAAGCTCAAGCCCGTAGGCCGTCTAGCGCAACGCCGAGGATGCGGTCGATCTGCTCGGCGTCGGCGGTGCGGATCGCGGCAATGCCGCTGATCATCTTGGTGACGTCGGCGATGTCGGCATCGGCGCGGACGACCCCGGCCTCCTGGGCTCGCTTCAGCAGCGGCTCGCCGGCGCCGTAGATCGCGCCGCCGCAGGCGGTGAAGACCTCGGCGTCGCGGTCGATGTAGGCGAGCAGGTCCTCGGCCAGGGCGCGCTTGGTGGCGGCGAAGCCGACGAACTCGTGCAACCAGCCGCTCAGTGCCTCCCAGGGCGGCTGGTCCGCGTAGTCCCCGGCGGCGCGGCAGATTCCCTCGACTCCCTCCAGGTAGACGGCTTCGAGCAGGTCCTGGCGGGCGGGGAAGTGGCGGTAGAGCGTGCCGATGCCGACGTCCGCCCGGCGCGCGACCTCCTCGAGCGTGGCCGAGGTGCCCTGCTCGGCAAACGCCTCGCGGGCGGCGTTGACCAGCTTGTCGTAGTTGCGGCGCGCATCGGCCCGCTTCGGTCGCGGCGCGAGGGTGGTGACATCGGTTGCGCTCATGGCTCTTCTCTAAATCTTGCAGATCGGGGTTGACAAAGCGGAGGTACCCTCCGTATAGTGCTCGTACGAACCGGAGGAACCCTCCGAATTACCCGGAGGCCTCCTCCACTTTATCACCACTCCTTACCTCCCGAAAGGGGCCCGATCGATGTTGCCCAAGTCGCTCAAGCACGCCCTCGCGCGGCGTTCCCGGCCAGACCAGGTCGCTCCCAGTCCCAACTTCATCCTCGCGATCATCCTCGGCTGCTACCTGATGATCATCCTCGACGTCTCGGTGGTGATCACCGCCCTGCCCAACATCCACCGGGACCTCGGCTTCTCCGACTCGGCTCTCTCCTGGGTCCAGAACGCCTACGCCCTCACCTTCGGCGGGCTGCTCCTGCTCGGCGCCCGCGCCGGCGACCTGCTCGGCCGCCGCCGCGTCTTCGTCGCCGGCATCGCCCTCTTCACCTTTGCCTCGATGCTCGGCGGCCTCGCCCAGTCGCCCGCCTGGCTGCTCGGCGCGCGTGCCCTGCAGGGAGTCGGCGCCGCGATCGCCGCCCCCTCGACCCTTGCCCTGCTCACGGTCAGCTTCCCGGAGGGCCGCGAGCGCACCCGTGCCGTCGCCTATTACAGCGCCGTCGCCGGGGCCGGCGGCAGCGTCGGTCTCGTCCTCGGCGGCGTGCTCACCACCTGGGCCTCGTGGCGCTGGGGACTCTTCATCAACGTTCCGATCGGCCTGGCGCTGATCTGGCTGGCCCCCCGTCACCTGCCCGAGACCGAGCGGCAGACCGGTCACTTCGACTTCGCCGGCGCGGCCGCTTCGACGCTCGGCATGACCGCGCTCGTCTACGGCCTCGTGCGGGCGGCGGATGTCAGCTGGGGGGACCCGGTGGCGCTCCTCTCCTTTGTCGCCGCCGCCGCCCTGCTCTCCGCCTTCGTCGTCAACGAGCGCCGGGCCGAGTACCCGATTACGCCGCTGCGCCTGTTCTCCAGCCGCGTCCGCTCCGGCGCCTACGGCGCTCGCATGCTGGCCGTGGGGGCGATGTTCGGGATGTTCTTCTTCCTCACCCAGTTCATGCAGGGCGCCGAGGGCTACAGCGCCCTCACCGCGGGCCTCGCCTTCCTGCCGATGACGCTCTCGCTGTTCGCGACGGTGCAGGCGGTCCCCCGGGCAATCGCCCGGATCGGCGAGCTGCGCTTGCTGGCCGGGGGCCTGCTGTTGGCCCTGATCGGGATGACCTGGCTCAGCCGCATCTCGGTCGGTGCCGACTACGTCACCCAGATGGCGATGCCGATGGTCCTGCTCGGGATCGGCATGGGCTCGGCTTTCACACCCCTGACCACGGCCGGGATCCACGGCGTCGCCGACCGCGACGCGGGGGCCGCCTCGGGCCTGGTCAACACCGCCCACCAGTTGGGCGGCACGCTCGGGATCGGGATCCTGATCACGGTCTTCACCGCGGCCGGCAACGGCGCTGCGAACCAGCTGGCCGAAGGCGTGCCGGCGGCGCTGACCGCCTCGGCGGTCCTGATCGCGCTCGCGCTTGTCGTGGTGGTGACGGCGATGCGGCCGCAGGGCGAACCCGCCGTCGGCATCGCCGAGCCGGAGGCGGCCGCCTGAGGAAGTCGGCAGCGCGGGGCGGCAGTGGAGGGCTGTCGCCCCGCTTGGCGAAGGGAGACGGCTGACCCGGCCGTTCGACCACGAGAGGGGCGCGATGAAGCAGCATTTGCTGAGCGACGGTGACCGCGCGGCGCTGCAGGCGCTGGTGCCGCTCGCCGGTGCGCTCGGGGTCGGCACGATCTTCGCGCTCTTCTTCGGCGGCCGGCGGAAGTCGGGGATCGCGGTGTTCGAACTGTTCGCGATCGTCGCGGTGCTGACGGCGGCCGGGTCGACCGCGTACTTCAGCGTCTCGCTGCTGCACCAAAACGAAGCGATCACCAGCCACGAACTGACCCAGACGGCGACGCCACTGGTCGTGGCGGCCTTCCTCCTGGTGTTCGTCAGCGTCTTCGCCAGGTTGCCGGGCTCGTTGACCCGCATCGTCACCTTGCTGCCGCTGGCGATCGCCGGCATCGTCATCGCCGCCCTGCTGGCCAGCTCGACCTGGTCGGCCGGTCCCGAAAACGCCAGCCTCGTCGCCCTGGCGATGCTCGCTGTCGGGGCCCTGGTCGGCGTGGCCGCTTGGCTGGTCGACCGCCTCGACATCGGTTGGGAGGGTCGGTCGGAACGGCGGCGCTTGACCCAGCTCTACGCGGCGGGCTACGCGCCGGCCGAGAAAGCCCCCCGCTTCGCCTTGCCAGAGTCGGACTCGGGCTCCGCCGGAGGGGGACTGGCCTGCTGGTCGAGGAAGGACAGGTCCTACCTCGACCAGCCCGGCTGGCTGCGCCTGCGCGAAGAGGCCGGCTCTGGCTGGCGCGCACTGGCCACGGGCGAGGCACGGCCCCCGATCGGTCCGACGATCCTCGTCCAGGTCAAGGTCGGCCTCCGCGATCGGTCAGCCGTACGGGTGTCGCTGCTCGAGCCGAGCCGTGACAGCGAGCCACGCGTGCGGGAGATCCGCGCCAACGAGGACGGCCTCTTCGACGTCACCGACCTCGGGATCGTCTAGGCGCCGCGCCTTTAGTCGCGCGGCGCGTAGCGGTTGTGGAGCATCAGCACGTTGCCGTCGGGATCGCTGAAGGGGACCATGTGGCAGACGCCGCTGTCCATCGTCTCGGCGAGGAACTCGACGCCCTTTGACTCGAGCTCGGCGCGGGTCGCTTCGACGTCCTCGACGTGGAAGGCGATCGGGTGGGTGTTGGGGACGAACTCGCGGCCGATCGCGGCGGCATCGAGGAGCTGCAGGGTGAGGCTGCCGGTCTCCACCTCGCCACCGGGGATTTTCCCGTAGTCGGCCGACTGCTCGAGGCCAAGGGTCTGGCTGTAGAACTCGACGGCAGCGGGGTAGTCGGTGACGAAGACGGTGGCGAAGTCGACGCCGGCGATCGCGGTTGGGCCTGGCATGGCTCTCTCCTAGCTGGTATTCAGGGCAGGTGGTCCTGGGAGACGATACGAAGGTCGTGCTGCTGGCGGCGGCGCTGATGTTCCTCTGGGCACTGTTGCTGGGGGTGCTGAAGTTCCGCCAGATGGATGCCTCCGAGGAGGGGCTGGCCCATCCCTACACCGACATTGCTCACCGCGCCGCCCTCCTTTACAGCTTCGCCCTGCTGTTGGTCGCGACCTTCGTCGAGCTCAGCGGCTGGGGGGTGCTGGTCAACCTGTTCGCCGCCGGGGCGCTGGCCTTCTACTTCTACGCCGCCGTCTTCGGCTACATGGTGCACGGCATCAGGCGCGACACCGACAACCAGTTCCGCCGCCCGGGGCGCGGGCTCGAGGCCTTCATGGCGACGTTGATAGCCGCCGAGATCGGCGGCTGGCTGGTGCTGATCGCCGGCTTCCTCGACGCCCAGATCTTCTAAGGCCAGGACGCTCCGGCCTTAGCCCGAGACGACGCAATCCTTGGCATCGGTCATCTTCAGCGGTTCGGTGTTGGGGAACGATTCCAGCAAGGCGTCGGCGATCAGGCGGCCGCGGGCCGCGTAGCCTTCGGAGGTGAAGTGGATCCCGTCGGGGATGAACCATTTGTCCTGCACGTCGGCGGCCCAGTTGTAGATGCGCATGTTGGGGTAGCGGTCGCAGGCTTCGCGCAGCGCCTTGTCCCAGCTCGCCATGTTGGTCTCCGCGTAGGGGCCGCTCGGCACCAGTGACTTGACGTTGACCCACATCACCGGTTCATCGCCGATCGTCGACATCATGCTTTCGATCCTGTCGTCGTAGGTGAAGTTGGAGCCGGCGGCGACGTTGGCCGCCTCGTTGGTCCCCATCGCGATCACCCAGCAGCCTTTGAAGCCTTCGTTCTTCCACGCTTCGGCGACTTCCTGGGCGTTCGGTTCGCCCTCGAAGTTCTCGTAGATCGAGCGCGCTCCGGCCACCTCGAGGTGCGCCGTGGTCGCGCCCACCCGCGCGTACTGGGCCGCGATCAGCTCGTTGCGCGGCAAATATTCTTCGGAGACCAGGCCCTCGGAGGTGGAGTCGCCGATGTGGACGACGCCTTTGCATGACGTCGCTAGCGGCTTGCGCTTGGCGTTCTTGGCGGTGACGGTCTTGGCCACGTTCGCCGAGCCGATTGCGGGCGAGTTGGAGACGCCGACGCCGGCCAGGCCGGCGATCGCGGCGATCACGACCAGTCCCGCGGCAGCGACGCCGACCCACCCCTCGCGCGACACTCGTGCGCGCCGCAGCTCACCCGCTTTCCAGCGTTTCCAGAGCCTGCCCAGGGCGCCGTGGCGGATTGGGTTCTCGAGGTAGCGCCAGGAGAGCTCGGCCACCACCATGATCGCCGCCACCTGCAGGATCGCCCGCAGCAGGTTGGGGCCGTGCACCCCTTGGGGCGAGGTGAGGACGATGATCGGCAGGGTCCAGAGGTAGATGCCGTAGGAGCGTTCGCCGATCCATTGCATCGGCTTGCAGCCGACGATCGGCCCCAGGCGCGAGGCGGGGTGGGCGAAGGCGGCGACCGAGAGTGCCGTGCCCAGCGCCAGCAGGGCGAAGCCGCCGCGGTAGAGGAAGGGCGAGAACTCGTTCGAGCGCCAGAACATCAGCCCGATCACAATCAGGCCGACGAGCCCCGCCGCGTCGATCGTCCGCCGCGCCTGCGGCGTCACCTTGCCGGTGAGGCGGCGGCTAGGCCAGACCATCGCCAGCGCCGCGCCGACCAGCAGCTCGAGTGCCCGGGTGTCGGTGCCGTAGTAGACCCGCGAGGGATCGAGCGAGGGGTGGTAGAGGATCGCCATCAGGACCCCCGAGCAGAGCGCCGCGACCAGGGTGACGGCGGCCAGCCGCGGCCGGGGGCCGGCCTTGCGCCGCGCTTCCGGCACGAAGTGGAGCGCCGCCATCAGCAGGAAGGGCCAGACGATGTAGAACTGCTCCTCGACCGAGAGCGACCAGAGGTGGTTGAGCGGCGAGGGCGGCGCGAAGCGGGCGAAGTAGGAGACGTTGTGGAGGATCAGCCACCAGTTGTTGAAGTAGCCGACGGCGCTGAGCACGGCCATGCGGAAGTCGCTCGGCTGGTGCGGGCCGATCACAGTTACCCAGGCCGTCACCACGATCAGCATCAGGAAGAGGGCAGGCAGCAGCCGGCGGGCGCGGGCCAGCCAGAAGGACTTCAGTTTGATCCCGCCGCGGTTGACCTGGTTGAGCAGGATGTCGGTGATCAGGTAGCCGCTGAGGGTGAAGAAGACGCCGACGCCGAGCAGACCGCCTTCGGCCCAGCCGAATTTGAGGTGGTAGAGGACGACGCCGAGCACCGCGATCGCGCGCAGGCCGTCGAGGCCCGGCATGTAGCGCTGGCCGCGCCCTACCGGTTCAGGCATCGCCAGCCAGCGAGATCGGGAAGAGCCGCAGCGCCCTGCCGATGATCGAGTCGAGCAGCTCGGCCTCGCGCCGCGCCAGCTTGCGCGCCGGCGGCAGGTCGGGCCCGGATTCGAGCGCCGGTTTGGCGACCGGCGCCGCGGCGATCCCGAGGCAGGCCTTGATTCCCCGCGCGATCAGGCGGGCGCGCAGTTCGGCTCCGGCGGGGATCGGGTGCAGGTCGTCGGCCTGCATCAGCTCGGGGTGGGTTTCCTCCGCCCTCGCCCAGTCGGGCACCTGCGTCCCCGGTCTCGAAGCGGCGAATTCCCTCACCACCCTGTTCTTGCCGCTGCTGTCGATGCCATTCACGGTAAGGCCGTGGATGGTCGGCACCACCATGCAGCGGTCGCCGATCTCCGCTGCCACCTTGCGCAGGTTCCCTGCGAGTATCTCGGGATAAGCGGGGTTGTCGTTGGTGCCGGCGTCGAAGACGATCACCGATTGCGACGGTTCGTAGCTTTCCTGGAAGAGGTCGAAGATCTGGAAGCTGTTGGAGCCGCCGACCGCGTTGACGGTCAGCGGCACGCCCGGCAGGTACTGCTTCAGGTAGGGCGAGGTCAGTTCCTCGAGGCTGTCGCCGACGACCAGCACGCCACCGTTGCCACTCGCCTGCGCCGAGGGAGCGGCAATCAGGATGAGAGCAACAAGAGTGGCCGCCAGGGTCGCGAGCTTGCGCAAACTCGGCATCCGGCGAATTTCTACACTACGCCGATGCGGCTCAGCTCGGTGGCGACAGTCGGCATCCTGCTGGGCCTGGCGCTGATTCTGAGTTCCTGTGGGGAGGACGGGACGACGGCTGCCGACAGGCCGGCGAGCACCACCGACACGAGGCCGTCGCCGCCGTCGCACGCCGCGAGCGCCCGCAGCTCCTGCCGCCAACTGCGTCCCTTTCTCGGCTCGATGGTGAAACTGCGCGACGACCTGGCCCGGGGCCTCAGCTACGACGAATACCTGCGCGAGGTGCAGAGGGTGCGCTCGGTCTACGCCCGCATCGACGCCGACAAGCTGAGCGCGGGCTGCCTGCTCGCCGGCGGCGGCCCCGCCGAGCGCGCCCTCAACCTCTACATCGACGCAACCAACACCTGGGGCGATTGCCTGGCAACGGTGTCCTGCAATACCCGCTCGATCGAACCGAAGCTGCAGCGCAAGTGGGCACTCGCAGCCCACCAGCTCGCATCCGCCCAGCAGGGGCTGCGCCGCGCTTAGGTGGCGGCGCGGGCGACGTAGATCGCCTTGGTGTGTGTGGGAGCGAGCGGCTGGGTGGGGATGCCGTCGAGACCGTGACCGTAGACGGCTAGGCATTCCAGCCCGGCGCCCGCCAGCGCCGCCTGCACCTCGGCTTCGGGAAAGTGACGCTGGCGGTGGGTCAGCACCTCGCCGGGAGCGACTTCCATTTGCGACTCGCAGATCGAGCCCGGTGGCACATCGGCGGAGGCCATCCCCCGCCAGATCAGCCGCCGTCCCCCGCGCTCGACCACCATGGTTTCGGCGAAGAAGGTGCGGTAAGCATGCAGCTCGTTGACATCGAAGAGCAGCAAGCCGGTCGGGGCAAGATTGGCCCGCATCCCTGCCAGCGCTTGGCCCAGTTCCGCGGGACTGAGCAGGTAGTTGATCGCGTCATCTAGCGACCAGACCAGGTCGAACTCGCCGAACTCAGGCAGGTCCAGCATGTCGGCGACTGTGAGTTGCGCCGCCTCGCCGGCCTTCTCACGAGCACGCTCCAGCATCGCCGGGGAGATGTCACAGCCAGTGACCTCCCAGCCCTGCGCCAGCATCGGCAGGAAGCTGGTGCCGGTGCCGCAGCCGACGTCCAGCAGACGCTTGCCGGTCAGGCCGCGCCCCTCCAGCACCTTGACCAGGTCGGCGATCCAGGCCTCGCTTTCGTAGTGGCCTGTGAAGTCGTCGTAGACGGGCGCCATCGCCTCGTAGGTGCGCTGTGCCCAATCTCCCCCCGTCTCCCCAGACATCGTTACCGACATGGAATAAAGACCAGGTTTATGATCTAAAAAGTTTCATCAATAAAATTCACCCTTTTGGTTTTAGAAGTAGTACGGTCGAGCAATCAACGTTTCGATCATTCAAGAATCGGATCAGGGTGATGGTTGGGAATGGGATGAGGCGCACCGCTTTTGCCTGCGGATGGCCTATCACTACGCCAGCAATCCCAACGAGGCTGAAGACATCGCCCAGGACGCACTGCTTCGCGCCTGGCGCCGGCGCTCAACCCTTCGCGACAGCGCCAGGCGCAAGGAGTGGCTGGGCACGATCGTTCGCAACGAGGCCTTCCGGCACCACTCGCGGGTGCGTCCCGATCCGGTCGACACGGCCGAGGACTGGGAAGGCGCCGAGGACGAGCAGATTCTCTCCACGGTTGAGCGCGCCGATCTGCACGCCGCGCTCAAGCGCCTCAGCGAGCGCGATCGCAAACTGATCGAGCTGCGCTACGAAGAGGACCTGACCCAGGAGGCGATTGCCCGCCGCCTCGGCGTCCCCGACGGCACGATCAAGGTCCGCCTCCACCGCCTGCGCCACCGACTGCGCAAGGAGATGGGCCGGCCTGCCGCGCGCGCGGCGTCCTAGGGCTCAGCTCGCGGCAGCAGCGACGCGGCGCATCTCCTCGGCCGCGGCGCTGGGGCCGATGTAGGGGACGAGCATCGCGAAGAGCAGGTCGGGCAGCATCGCCGGCAGCTGCGCCGCCCGCCCCGCCAGAAGCTCGTCGAAGATCAGCCCCGAGACGGCGCCAGCCGACATCAGCGAGATGTTCTCGGGCAGCTCGCGGCCCTCGGAGAGCTCGCGGCCACCCTCGAGGTACTGGGTGAAGCGGGCGACCGCGTCCCAGTGCAGCTGGCGCGCGTCGGCGCCGGCGGCGGCGACCTCGACCACGGCGGTGCGGGCGAGCTCGGGATCGAGGGCGAAGAGTTTGACGATCGTCGCCAGGCCGTTCTCGACCCGCTGCAGCCACGACTGGGCGCCGTCGCATTCGGCGACAACCACGGCAAATACCTGCTCTACGAGCATTTCGTAGGAGGCGAGGAAGCACTCGTGCTTGTCCTCGAAGTGTTTGTAGAAGGTGGTGCGGGAGGTTCCCGCCTCCTCGATCACGTCGGCGACCGAGGTCTCCTTGTAGCCCTTGCTGCCGACCACGCGGATCATGGCCGCCAAGATGAGGTCCCGCCGCGATTCGGATGCCATCAGCCCGTCCCAGGTAGGTTGAAAACTCCGGAGTACCTTCATCATAGCGGCTCGGTGTACGTAAGCGTTTATCTACTTTTTTCCGCCCACCTCCCGGGTAGCCGCAGCAGGACCGATATAGGGCATCAGCGTCGCAAAAAGCACCTCCGAAAGCAAATTCGGCAGATACTCCGCGCGTCCCTCAATCACCTCGTCGGAGATCAGCCCGGCGACGGCACCGATCGCCATCCGCGAAGTGTTGGCCGGCAGGTTGCGCCCGCCCGGCGCGAAGTCGCGCCCCTCGTCGAAGAACGGCGTGAGGCGCTGCAGGGCGGCCCGGTAGCGGCGCTGCGCGGCCGGCCCGGCAGCGCCGACGTCGACCAGGGCCATGCGGGCGATCGCCGGCTCTTCGGCGAGCGCCTCCAGCAGCGCCGCCAGCCCGGCGCGGGCGCGGTTCGGCCAGCCCTCCTCGGCCTCGTACGCCGCCGCGACCCGGCGCACCAGAGCGTCGATGACACTGTCATAGGCCGCGAGGAAGCAGCCTTCCTTGTCCTCGAACATGCCGTAGAAGGTCGTGCGTGAGATCCCCGCCTCGCGGGTGAGGTCGGCGACCGTCGTCGCCGCGTAGCCCTTCTCGGCGACGACGCGGATCGCCGCTTCCAGCAAGCGCTCGCGCTGCGAGCGTGCGATCACCTCAGGGGGGAGGCGGTGGCGTCCGCGCGGTGGCCGCCACCGCTCCCGTTTCTGCCCCCCGGCCGCCGCCACCTGGTCAGCCGTCGGCGGGAGCTGCGGCTCTCTCGGCCTCGCGCGCCTGTCGCAACGCCTCCTCCTGGCCGAGGTAGGGAACCGTGGTGATGTAGACGATGTCGGGGAGCAGCTCGCGCAGGCGGGCCGTGTTGCCGGCGAGGATCTGGCCGACGATCAACGACTCCGCCGCCGAGAGCGCGGCGCGGCCGGCGCTCGAGGGGATTGCCGCTTCCTCGACCGGGTCGTCGCGGCCGCGTTCGAGCAGCGACTGCAGGACGCGCTTGCCGGAGGCATAGAGCTCGAAGGCGCGGTCGCCCGAGGAAGGTGCCTCGACCAGGGCCATGCGGGCGAAGCTGGGCCGGCTGGCGAGCAGGTCGAGGAAGGCAGCGGCGGCGTCGCGAACCATGGTCGCCCAGGGCTTGTCGGGCGAGTAGACAGCGACGATGCGCCCCATCGCATCGGCGAGGGCCACCTCCATCGAGGCGTGGAAGCAGTCCTCCTTGTCCTTGAAGAGCTCGTAGAAGGTGGCGCGGGAGACGCCGGCGCCCTCGCAGACGTCGGCAATCGTGGTCGCGCCGTAGCCTTTCTGGGCGCAGCTGCGGGCCATCGCGTTGAGCAGCCGTTCGCGCTGGGAGTGCTCGACGAGGGGCTCGGCAAGCTCCTCGATGCCGGCCGGCAGCCGCTCCTGCTCGATCACCGCGCCGAGGTCTTCAGCTGGCGCTGGAGCTGGGTTTCCGGAGTTTGAGGAAGTGGGGGACACGTCGATCTCGCAGGTAGACAACCGTGTTTAGGTAAACGCGATTGTACACCCAGAAGGCGCTCTGTGGACGTTCCGGTACCGATTTAACAAAGCCGGAAGCCGCTGGGAACGAGGGCGGAATACGGGGCGGCGCCGACTGTACAAGCGGCGAGCGTGCCGGGGCGAACTTCAGACCCCTGTACAAGCGAGTTTTGACCGCGCGGGAGGACCATTTGAGCATGGAGACCGCGCCTCGTCAGATCGTCGCTTTCGGGGGTGGGGGGTTCTCGATGGAGTCGGGCAACCCCCTGCTTGACGAGTACGTGCTCGACCTCTGCCGCCGCGAGCGACCCAAGGTCTGCTTCTTGCCCTCGGCCAGCGGCGATGCCGACCACTACGTCGTCCGCTTCTATCGCGCCTTTCCCGCCGAGCGCTGCGAGGCCAGCCACATCTCGCTCTTCCGTCGCGAGCAGGGGCCGGAGGACCTGCGTGCCCACCTGCTGTCTCAAGATCTGATCTACGTGGGGGGTGGCAGCGTGGTCAGCTTGCTCGGCGTCTGGCGCGCGCACGGAATCGACCGGATCCTGCGCGAAGCCTGGGAAGCCGGCGTCGTTCTCTGCGGCCTCTCCGCCGGCTCGCTCTGCTGGTTCGAGGAAGCGGTCACCGGCTTTCACGGCGCCCCGCAACGGGTTGAGGGCCTGGGGCTGCTGCCGTTCAGCAACTGCGTCCACTACGAGCCGACCTCCGAGAGGCGGCTCGCCTACCACGAGATGCTGCGCGAGGGGATGCGGCCGGGCTACGCCGCCGAGGACAGTGCCGGCCTGCACTTCATCGGTTGCGAGCTGAACCGGGTGGTCGCCTCGCGGCCGGCGGCGCGCGGCTACCGGCTCGACGCGGCCGGCGACCGGGTGGTCGAGATGCGGCTGGCGACCACCTACCTCGGTGACGCAGCGCCCGTCACCCGGCTGCCCGGCGCGACCTCGGCGACGCTCTCCGCCACCTCGGCGGCCTGAGCGGCCGATGGTCTCCCGCATCCTCACCCTGGGTGGTCACGACTTCACCTCGCGCCCGCCCGATCGGGCGGTCAGCGAGCTGATGCTGCGGCTGGCGACCGAGCGCGCCGGCAAGCGGCCGAAGATCTGCATCCTGCCGACCGCCAGCGGCGATACCTCCGAGCAGATTGGCCGCTTCTACGCCGCCTTCGGCGAGCGCCCCTGCGATCCCTCCGACCTCTCGCTCTTCCGCCTCGGCCGGCGGCCGATGGCGCTGCGCGACCACCTGCTCGACCAGGACCTGATCTACGTTGGCGGTGGCAGCATGGTCAACCTGCTGGCGGTCTGGGAGGCCCACGATCTCAGCGCCATCCTCAGCCTCGCCTGGCGCCAGGGCATCGTCCTCGCCGGTCAGAGCGCCGGGGCGATGTGCTGGTTCGAGTCCGGCATCACCAAGTCCTCGGGCAAGCCCGAGATCGAGGCCGGCCTCGGCCTGCTCCGCGGCAGCCTCTGCGTTCACTACAACAACGAGCCCGAGCGCCGCGCCGCCTACCTCGAAGCGGTCGGCAACGGCATGCCCAGCGGCTACGGCCTGGACGACTACGCCGGCCTGCTCTGGGAAGGCGAGGGCCCTCCGTCGGCAGTCACCGCCCGCAGGGGCGCCCGCGCCTACCGCGTTAGCTCGAGCGACACCGGCGTGGTCGAGTCGCCCTTGCCCGCTCGCTTTCTTCCCGCCCCGGCGCCGGCGGCCTTGCGCGAGGACATCGCCGAGTTCCGACGGATCAAATCGATGCGCAGGCGAGCCGGCTGGCTCGGCTAATCAGTCGAGCGGCGCTCTCAGCGTCGCGAGCAGATCGCTTGCGAGCGCCGAGACGGAGGCGGCGACGATATCTGGCTCACCGACGCCCTCCTCGGCTCGTCCAGCCATGAGCGAGCCGACGGAGTCCGGCCCCGCGGCAAAGAGCTCCGCCAGGTAGGCGAGCGCCTGCTCCGTCACGGCGGAGCTGATTTCGTCTCCCAGCAGCCGCGATATCGCCTCCGAAAGAATCTCGGTATCTACCGCGACCAGGAGGCGGTAGACATCGTGAGCGTCCTTGTCGCGCAGGCGCGCGCTTTCGCGCTCGCTTCGCTCGCCGATCTTGTGAAGCTTGGCTACCAGGAGTGCTCCCGGTCCCGCGACGCGGATCGTGAAAAGGCGATCGTCCAGGGGATCGAACGATCTAATCTCTCGATCCGCGTTATCGACGACCGATCCCTCTAGCCCGGTCGCTCGGCGCATCGCTCCGTTGTCGTGCGGGGGGATCCGGGCGCCGCGGCGGTTCGAGGCACTCGGTCCGGCCATCGCCTCGGGCACCATCAGGTCGACCGGTATCCCGTCCGGGCTGATCCAGGTCCCTGGCTGGGGATTTTCCAAATCCTTGTGGAATCCAGCTGCTTCGATTGCCGCCTCGATCAGCGGATCCTCGTGGAGCTTCGTTCGGTCGATGCCGATGTCGGCGTCCTTGGTTTCCTCTGGGATGGCCACCTCCACGTCCCCGGTGTGAAGGTAGAGAGCTTGGGCGCCGATCAGGACGAGGGCGCCGAGCTGGTCGTGGAGAGCATCGAGAGCGTCGAGAAGCGCTTGCCGGGTACGGACCCGCAGGTCGTCAGTGTCGCCAGATTGATTCATTGCTCTGCATCCAATCAAGAAGGGCATCGGCCTCATTGGGCGATCGGCCCGGCCCGTTAAGCAGGTCGGCGGCGATCTGGCTGGGCGCAGCGACTCGCAGGCCGTCGTGGTTCGTCGATCTCGTAAAGACCACCTCGTCGGAAGGCCGGATGAGCAGCACGTTCGCCCCTGTCTCAACCGGCCTGAGTCCAAGCCGGTCGGCAAGCTCCGCGGGCCGCTCCGCATAGATCAGGGCCAGGCGGGTTTGGGCGTACTTTTCGAAAAAGGCAGCGGCGCCGGAACCGGTCAGGACATAGCGGCCATCCGGCTCGGTCATCCTCAGGTTTTTGATCGCCGCTTCAACCCCCCGGGGCTCGAGCATTCGCACTGGGCCCTCCTGCAGGTCCAGCTCGTAGTCCTCGGCCCAACGCTCGAGGGTCGTTCTCCAATCGACGCGGGTGATCGGGCCCCGCTTACGCCGCTCGAGCAGGCCTTCGCGCTCGAGGAACTCAACTACCCGATATCCGGCCCCGGTCGAAACGTCGCTGCGCTTGACCAGCTCCGGCACGGTCATCGGCGGTGCGAAATCGACCAAGCCACGCACCACGCGCGCGGCTATCGAGCCCCTGAAGCTGTCCCGCGGTCGGCCCGGGCCTCGCCACGGATCGCGGATCGCACCCACGTCGCGCAGGAAGAGCGCGGGTTTGGACAGCGTCAGGAGGAGGTTGCCCGTTGCGTCTGCATAGGCCAGCCCCTCTGCGGCAAGCTGCTCTCGGACCCTTGCATTGAGGTAGCGCGCGATCACCATCAGCGCCCCAGGGGCGGGGGGCTCACTGGGCAGGTCGCGGACAAGAGCATTGACCGCCTGGACGTCCCGTGTCTCGAAGGTTCGCTTGATCTGCATGGCGACCCTGCTTGTCTCGCCGCCTGGGGCTTTGATGCGGACCATCGCGTCGGCGTCGAGGTCATGGGCTCCCGGCCAGCTTTCGAGCAGTTCCGCGGTCCAGTCGCTGGGCAGGTGCGAACGAATGGCGTCCACGGCCACCATCGTCATCTCCTCCAGTGTGGGAGGGGAGAGAAGCGCTTTTTGCTCATTCATTCCGAAATAAAGCTAGTTCCGCTGCCGGATGAACTAGCTCATATTCGGAACACGCAACTGCAATTGCAGAATCTCCAGCGTCGCTATCCGGCGGGGCTGCTCAGCCCGCGCCGCCGGCCATGGGCGGGGCGGTGGGGTCCGAGCCCTCTTCGCCCAAGCTCTCCCGCGCGATGTAGTCCTCGGCCAGCAGCAGGTTCTCGCTGGAGCGTTCGACCACATTGAGCAGGTCGCCCATCAGCGCAACCTCCTCTACCTGCTCCTTCACGAACCACTGGAGGAACTGCTCTGCTCGGTAGTCCTTGATCTCGCGCGCCAGCTCGAAGAGAGCGAAGATCTCATCGCTGACCCGCTTCTCCTGCTCCAGGGCGGCCTTCACGGGGGCGACGCCGTCGGCAAAGCTCGTCTGCTGCGAGTTGATGTCGGGAATATGGACCTCCTCGCCGACATCGAGCAGGTACTGGACCATCATCATCGCGTGCTCCCGCTCCTCCAGCGCCTGCCGGTAGAAGAAGGCGGCCAGCCGAGGAAGCGTTTCAACGTCGTAGTACACGGCGCAGCCCACGTACTGCTGCGAAGCCGCGAACTCGTTCGCGATCTGCTCGTTCAGCGCGTCGGCAAAGCTTTTCTCGGCCATCTCTTCTCCTTGCTCGGCGGGGCGGGTTTCCGCAACGTAGCCGAAACCGGAAGTTCGGCTGGCCGAAGCGGCGCTGAGGCCGCCCTAAGTCAGCTTTCCCAGCGAAAGCCCGCAGCGGAGAGCCGCGGGTCGAGCGGGCTGGTCGGCAGTCCCGGGGGTGGCTCGGCTTCGTTGTAGGGCCGCGGAGCCGTGTCGTTGGGGGTGTCGGGGTGGAATAGCGAGGCGAGGACTTGGATCTGGCCGCGGCCGACGCCGAGCTCCCATTGGCCGCCGCCGTAGGCGCCGATGCCGTGCTCGGCGCAGTAGTCGTAGGTGGCGCAGAGCGCCTGCAGGCCGCCGACGCGCGAGGGCTTGATGTTGACCATCTTCGGGGCCCAGGGCAGCGCCTCGATGTCGGCGATCGAGTGGATCGGCGCGTCCCAGGTGAGGCGGTCGCGGACCGGCTCGAGGATCGGCCGCGTCTCGTCGTTGACGTCGGGATCCTCCAGCCAGGCGTCGGGGAAGGCCTCGATCAGCTTGGCGTAGAGCACGGGATCGGTCTCGACGTCGACGACGGTTCCTTTGTACTGACCCTTGAGGTCCAGCGAGTCGACCGCACCGGTCTCAACCAGCTCGGCGATCAGCTCATCGGTCCAGTCATTGGTCGGGTCGAGCTTGAAGCGCAGGGTGGGGTAGCGGTCGAGCTTCGCCCGCAGGGTGTCGATCGTCGAGGGCTTGTCCTCGCCTGGCGAGAGCCGCATCGAGGCGACGAAGTTGACCGGTCGCGGCTCGCGGCCGAGAACCTCGCCCATGCCCTTGCCCGCCTGGCGCAGGGCCAGGTCGAGCGCGGCCGACTCGAAGGCCCATCGGCGGTAGAGCCGCGAGACGTCGCGCTGCGGCTCGGCCGGGAAGGGGTCGAGGTCGCCCATCAGCTCGCAGAACTCGCCGAGGGTTGCGTAACCGGTCAGGTCCAGCGTCGGGCCGGCGTCCTGCAAGGCGATGTGGTCGACGGCGTCGTAGGTGACGTCCTCGCCTAGGCCGTCCTCCCCGGCGCCCCAGAGGTGGATGACGGTGCAGAGGCGTTCGAAGCCTGGGGTTTGGAACTCCAGGGGCTGGAGCTCGTAGCCCTCGATCTCCAGGGGGAGGTTCGCGAGGGCGTCGAAGGTAGGCACGCGCGGAGTGTAGGGGAGGCAATAGTGCCCCTCCCCTGGAGGCCGTCGCGCAGCAGATCGTTGGTGGCGCTTCGAGCGTGTTCTCGGAGCCTCCCGGGGAGGGGCACTATTGCCTCCTGCGACACTGCCCTCCGTGAAGCACGACGCTCACGGGTACTGGCTCGGGGAGGCTCCGAAGGTCGAGATTGCGCCGGAGTTGGTTGGGGACCGAGATGCCGATGTCGTCGTTGTTGGCGGTGGCTACACCGGGATGTGGGCGGCTTGGCACGTCAAGCAGCTGGAGCCCGAGGCGTCGGTGGTTTTGCTGGAGGCCGATAGGTGTGGGTACGGCCCCAGTGGGCGGAATGGGGGGTTCTGCAACCTGATGTGGTTTTCGCTGCCGAACATGCGGCAGCGCTGGGGGGACGTCGAGGCGCTGAAGGTGGCTCGGGCGGCTGAAGAGGCGGCGGTTGGGATTGGGGAGTTCTGTGAGGGGGAGGGGGTCGATGCCTGGTACCGGCATGGGGGGTACATGCAGGTCTCGACCGCCGAGGCGCACGACCATGTCTGGGGCGATGCTTTGGCGGCTTGCCGAGAGCTTGGTGTGGACGACGCGTTCGAAGCACTGACGCCGGGGCAGGTGGCGGAGCGCTGCGCTTCGCCGGCATTTCGGGGCGGGGTCTTTTATCCGCGGGCCGCGACCGTGCAGCCGGCGCGGTTGGCATTCGGGCTGCGTGAGCGACTGCGGGAGCGTGGGGTTGAGATTTGTGAGCACTCGCCGGTGCGGCGACTAGAGGGCTCTTGGGCCGGAGTCGAGGCGCACACCACTTCTGGGGTCGTGCGTGCCCGGAGGGCTGTGCTGGCGATGGGGTCGGCGGCCAAGGCGGCGGGCGGGCCCTTCCAGGGGCGCCTCTCGGTCGCCTCTTCGCACATCGTCCTCACCGAGCCGGTGCCGGAGCTGCTGGAGCAGGTCGGCTGGACCGGCGGCGAGTGCATCACCGACAGCCGGGCCCTGATCAATTACTTCCGCACCACACCGGACGGCCGCATCGCCTTCGGCTGGGGAGGCGGCCACATCGCGATGGGCGCCCGCCTCGGTGGCCGCTCCGAGCTGGACCCCGAGGTAATCGCCCAAACCGCCGCCCACCTCTGGGAGTACTTCCCCGGCCTCGAGGGCAAGGCAATCACCCACGCCTGGGGCGGCCCAATCGACGCTTCTCCAACCCACCTCCCCCTCGTCCTCCCCCTGCAAGGCAACCGCGCCTTTGCCGCCGCTGGCTACACCGGCAACGGCGTAGGCCCCTCCCACATGGTCGGCCGCACCCTCGCCTCTCTGGCCCTAGACCGCCGCGACGACCATTCGCGCCTCGCCTTTGTAGACCCTTCACCCCCTCGCGTCCCGCCGGAGCCCTTCCACTGGCTAGGAGGAGAGGCGATCCGAGCCGGCATCCAACGCAAGGAGCAAGCCGAGCTTTCTGACCACAGGCCCGACCCGATCTCGTCCCTCATCGCACGGATCCCCCAGCTGATCGGCTTCCACATCGGCAGGTAGAGGGCAGGTGGTGCCCCTCTCCAGAAGGCTTCGGTGAAACGCACCGAAGCACCGCAAACGACTCAGCTGCGCGACGGCCTTATGGAGAGGGGCACCACCTGCCCTCTCTCCTATCGCTGCGCAGGTACGACCAGCACCGGCCGCTCCGCCAAATGCAGCAATTTGTTCGGCGTCGACCCGAGGATCATCCCCTTGAGCGGCGGATCCCCATAGCTACCCACGACGATCATCCGCGCGTCCCGTTTCTCGGCCACGTCGACAAGCGCCTCCGAAGCCTTCTTGGCGACCAGCTCGACCTCGACCGCAGCTCCGGCGGCCTCGGCCTGGTGCTTTGCCTCGGCCAGCACCTTGGTGCCGCGCTCGGCGATTGCGTCCTCGTGTTCGGCGATCTCGCCGCCCCAAAGCCCTGGCGGCGAGTAACCGAAAACGACCACGACCTCGTCGCCCAGGGACTTCGCCGTCCGCAGTCCCTCATCGAGCGCCGCGCGGCTGCAATCGGAGCCGTCGTAGCCGACCACAATCTGGCTCATCTCAGTCTCCCTTCCCGTCGCCGGCGGCTATCGGCACCGGCTCCAGCTCGGCTTCGCCCTCGAGGAACCCGGCGGGTACGACTTCGGGTCGGCGCTTGAAGAACTCTGGCACCTTGCGCCACTGTACGACCATCAAGAGCACCCCAAGGACGAGGAAGAAGGCCGCGATCAGCAGCGGTGGACCGACGCCAAACCAGGAGTTGCCGGATTCGGAGTTGGCGGGGTCGGCGAGTTCGATCCCGTTCTTGATCAGTAGGTAGAAGAGGATCACGCCGCCGAGGGTCGGCCCGACCCCGATGAAAAAGAAGTTCTTGATGCTGCGGGTCAGCTCACGCCGGTAGTAGACCGTGCAGGCGAAGCCGGTGAGGCCGATATAGAAGGCGATCATCAGGCCTAGCGCCGCCAGCGAGTCGAAGAGGATGTCTTCGCTGACCAGGGTCAAGCCGACGTACCAGACGATCGAGGCGACGCCCATCCAGATAGTCGAGATGTGCGGTGTGAGGAAGCGCGGGTGGACCTTGCCGAGGCTCTTCGGCAGTGCGTTGGCACGCGCCATCGAGAGCGTTGTTCGCGCCGTCGGCAGGATCGTCGTCTGGGTCGATGCCGCCGCCGAGGAGAGCACGGCGATGATCAGGATCTTGTCCAGGGGCGAGCCGAAGACTTCGGTGCCAAGGGCGCTGAGCACGTCTTCTTGGTTGGCGACGAGGTGGTCGACCCCGGCGTAGGCCTGGGCGGCGACGGCGACGACGATGTAGATGCCGAGCAGGATCAGGGTGCTGATCACGGTTGCCCGCCCAGGGGCCTCGCCCGGGTCTTCGGTCTCCTCGTTGACGGTCGCGGTCGTGTCCCAGCCCCAGTAGATGAAGACGGCAAGCAGCATCCCGGCGGAGATCTCGCTGGGGCTGAGGCTGAAGGGGTTGATCCAGGAGAAGCTGGGGTGGATCGCCGCCGGTCCGGCGCTGCCGGAGTAGACCTTGATCAGCGCGACCACGGCGAATGCCGCCAGGGTGACGATCTCGGCCGCCAGCAGGCCGACCTGGGTGCGGGCCGAGAGCTCGATCCCGATCAAGACGATCGCAGTCATGATCACGATCCAGATCACGCCGACGGCGGTCACCGCCGCGGTCGATTCGGCTGCGGCGGTCCAGCCGACGAGCTCGAAGGTGTAGAGGCCGGCGATCTGGGCCAGGTTGGCCATCACGATCACGTCGGCGACGACGATCGTCCAACCGGCGATCCAGCCCAGCTGCGGACCCATCGCCTTGGTCACCCAGGAGAAGCTGGTGCCGCAGTCCGGGTCGGCCTTGTTCATGTAGTAGTAGCCGGCAGCGACGAGGAACATCGGGATGAAGCTGATCAGCAGCACGGCCGGCGACTGCAGGGCCACGGCGGCGGCGATGAAGCCGAGCGTGGCGGCGAGGCTGTAGCCCGGCGCGGTTGAGGCGACTCCGATGACGACGCTGGAGACGAAGCCGATCGCGTTCTTCTTCAGCCCCTTGTCGCCGCTGCTGGGGACCGGCGCGGTGCGCACTTCGGTCGGGGGGACCACAGAGCTCTCCATTCCCTCTCCTTCCGTCGATCCGCCGCTCACTGTGCGCGACGACCGCTTCAAGGTAGGCCTGCCAGCCGATTTGCACAAGTTGCAAATGTCCCAAATGTCCGACTAGTACTTGTACGCTTTGTACAGGTCATTTGCTAGGACTCTCCCAAGCGAACATTGCAAGTGCGCTATACCAGTTCTAGCGTTATCCATATCGTCGTAGCATGAGAGGAGACTGACATGGCCGTTGTGTCGCGACCGGGTTCCGCCCCGGATTCGGCAGCGGACTCAGGCCTGCAGGAGATGGCCCGCCGCCACCTCTGGATGCACTTCTCGCGGATGGGCTCCTACAGCGCCGATCACGAGATCCCGATCATCGAACGCGCCGAGGGCTGTTACGTCTACGACGATCACGGCAAGCGCTACCTCGACGGCCTCTCCGGGCTCTTCTGCGTCAACGCCGGCCACGGCCGCACCGAGATCGGCGAAGCGGCGGCTCGCCAGGTCGAGGAACTCGACTTCTACACGCTCTGGAGCTACGCCCACCCGCGCGCGATCGAACTCGCCACTCGCCTCGCCGGCCTCGCCCCCGGCGACCTCAACCGAGTCTTCTTCACCTCGGGCGGTTCGGAGTCGGTCGAGTCGGCGCTGAAGCTCTCGCGCAACTACCACCGGGCGCTCGGCAAAGGCCAGAAGCACAAGGTGATCGCCCGCGAGATCGCCTACCACGGCACCTCGCTCGGCGCCCTCTCCGCCACCGGCATCACCGAGCTGCGCTCCCAGTTCGAGCCGCTCGCCCCGGGTGGTTGTCACGTGCCCAACACCAATCTCTACCGCTGGCCCGAAGACCGCCACCCACTCTGGGCGGCGACGGCGATCGAGGAGCGGATCCAGTTCGAGGGACCGGACACGGTTGCCGCGGTGATCCTCGAGCCGGTTCAGAACGCCGGCGGCTGCTTCGTCCCGCCCGAGGGCTACTTCGAGCGCGTGCGCGAGATCTGCGACCGCTACGACGTGCTGCTGATCTCCGACGAGGTGATCTGCGCCTGGGGCCGGCTTGGCCACTACTTCGGCTGCGAACGTTTCGGCTACGTGCCGGACATCATCACCGTGGCAAAGGGGCTCACCTCCGCCTACGCGCCGATGGGCGCGCTGATCGCCTCCGACGCCGTCGCCGCCCCCTTCATGGAGGGCGACGCTTCCTTCTCGCACGGTTTCACCTTCGCCGGCCATCCGCTCGCCTCGGCGATGGCGATGGCCAACCTCGACATCTTCGAGCGCGAGGACCTCTGCGGGCACGTGCTGGCCAAGGAGGACGAGTTCCGCCAGATGCTGGAGTCGCTGCGCGACCTGCCGATCGTCGGCGACGTGCGCGGCGCCGGCTACTTCCACGCGATCGAGATGGTCAAGGACCGCGAGACCAAGGAGAGCTTCAACGACGAGGAGTCCGAGTACCTGCTGCGCGGATTCCTCTCCGGCGAGCTTTACAAGCGCGGGCTGATCTGCCGCGCCGACGATCGCGGCGACCCGGTGATCCAGCTGGCGCCGCCGCTGATCGCCGACACCGAGCAGTTCGAAGAGATCCACGACGTCCTGCGCGGCGTGCTGACCGAGGCCTGGGAGCGGGTCCAGCGATAGGCGGTCGGGTGCTTACCGTCCAAAGCCTGCTTGACGAGCTCGACCTCGAGCTCACGGCCGGCACCCAAGCGGCCGAAGCGCCGGTGCGCTGGGTTCACATCTCCGAGCTCGAGGACCCGACCCCGTGGCTCTCTGGCGGCGAGCTGATGCTGACCACGGGGATCCCGCTGGGCAGCGCCGCCAAGCAGCGGGCCTTCGTCAAGCTGCTCGCCGACCACAACCTCGCCGGGCTCGGCTTCGGCACCGGCTTCACCCACGACTCAATGCCGAAAGCGCTGGTCGACGAGGCGGAAAAACGCGACTTCCCGCTCTTCGAGGTCCCGTACTCGACGCCGTTCATCGCGATCACCGAGAAGGCCTTCGCCCGCCTGGTCAACGAGCAGTACGAGGTGCTGCAGCGCGGCATCGCCGTGCAGCGGCGGCTCGAGCGGCTGGTCCTCGAAGAGCGCGGCCTGGAGGAGATCGTGGCGACGATCGCCTCGGCGGTCGGCGGCACGGTGGCGATCCTCGGCGGCCGTGGCGAGCGGCTCGCCGGCCGCGGCTTCCGCCGCGAGCTCTCTTCCGAGGCGGTCAACGCGATCCGCGAGGAAGCGCTCCGCCACACCGCCGACGGGCATCCCTTCGTGCCATCTCATCCAGCTGTGGCGGGCCGGGCTCTAGCCCATCCGGTGATCTCACCGGGTGGGGGCCCGCCCCAGGCCTGGGTCGTGATCGTGCGCGACTCCGGCGGCCTCGGCGACTTCGAGCGGCTGATCCTGCAACAGGCCGTCGCGGTGGTGGCGCTGGAGCTGATGCGCCGCCGCGTCGCCCGCGAGACCGAGCGTCGCCTCGCCGGCGACGTCCTCGCCGGGGCGCTGGGCGGGCGGCTCGAGCCCTCGGAGCTGCGCCGCCGGCTCGAGCCCTTCGGGATCGGCGACGAGGCGGCGGTCCTGGTCTTCGATCTCGACGATCCCGCCGCGGCCGAGGCGACCCTGGAGCGGGCGCTCGCCGCCGATGCCTGCCCGGCCGTGGTGGCGCCGCACGCGAGCGGCCGCCGCGAGTTGCTCTGCGCGGTGGTCGACGCCGCCGACCGCGATCCGGTCGACCTCGCCGCCGATGCCCGCAAGGCGCTGATCAAAGACCGTGGCGCGGTCCGCGCCGCGGCGAGCCGGCCGGCACCGCCGGAGAACCTGCGCCACTCCTTTCACGAGGCCCGCTGCGCCCTGGAGGCGACCGCGATCGACAACGGCAACGCGCCCGAGGTGGCCTCCTGGCGCGATCTCGGCGCCTTCACCCTGCTGCTCTCGATCCAGGACGACGAGGCGCTGAAGCTCTACTGCGACAGCGTGCTGGGGCCGATCGAGAGCGGCGACGAGGAGTACGGCGGCGAGCTGCTGCGCTCGCTCGAGGCCTTCATCGAGCAAAACGGCCAGTGGGAGAAAGCCGCCCGCCAGGTCTACTGCCACCGCCACACGCTGCGCTACCGGATGCGCAAAGTCGAAGAGCTGACCGGCCGCGACCTCTCGCGCGCCCACGACCGGATCGAGTTCTGGCTGGCAATACGAGCGAGGGAGCTGGTCACGTGAATTCCGCCCCCGTGCTCTGCTCTCGGTCATTCGCACTAATGACCACCGGAGATCTTGCTCTCTCCTTTCCGCGTCCGCCGGGGGCGGGGGAAGGTGGTCTCCGATGAGGATCGGTGTGCCCGCTGAGATCAAGCCCGACGAGTACCGCGTCGCCGTCACGCCGGCCGGGGTGCGCGAGCTGGTCGAACATGGCCATGAGGTGCTGATCGAGGCCGGGGCCGGCGAGGGCAGCGCGATCGGCGACGACGACTTCGAGGCCCAGGGAGCCCGCACCGTCGCCGACGCGGCGGCCGTATTCGCCGAGGCGGAGATGGTGATCAAGGTTAAGGAGCCGCAAGCGGTCGAGGTCGAGATGCTGCGCCCGGGCCAACTGCTCTTCACCTACCTGCACCTGGCGCCCGACCCCGACCTGACCCGGGGCCTCTGCGCCTCGGGCGCCACCTGCATCGCCTACGAGACGGTCGAGGATGCCCACGGGCACCTGCCGCTGCTGGCGCCGATGAGCGAGATCGCCGGCAAGATCGCCACCCAGGCCGGCGCCTTCATGCTCGAGAAGCCGCTCGGCGGCCGCGGAATCTTGCTCGGTGGCGTGCCCGGCGTCGCCGCCGCAAACGTGATGGTGATCGGCGGCGGCGTCGTCGGTATGAACGCCGCCTTCGTCGCGATCGGGATGGGCGCCGACGTCTTCGTCTACGACAAGTCGATCGACCGCCTGCGCGAGCTCGATACCGACTTCTCCGGCTCCTGCTCGACCGTCTACTCGACCACGTTGGCGGTCGAGGAGATGCTTCCGCGCGCCGACCTGGTGATCGGCGCCGTCCTCGTCCACGGTGCCCGCGCGCCCTACGTCGTGCGCCGCGAGCAGCTGGCGCTGATGAAGCCGGGCGCGGTGCTGGTCGACGTCGCGATCGACCAGGGCGGCTGCTTCGAGACCTCGCACCCGACCACTCACCATGAACCGACCTTCGAGGTCGACGGGATCACCCATTACTGCGTCGCCAACATGCCCGGCGCGGTGCCGATCACCTCGACCCACGCGCTCACCAACGCGACCCTGCCCTACGCGATCGCCCTCGCCGACGAAGGCGTCGCAGGGGCGATCCGCCGCGATCCGGGGCTGCGGCCCGGCGTCAACGTGGCCGGCGGCGTGGTCACGCACCCGGCGGTCGCCGAGGGCGTCGGCGCCGATTGCGTGCCGGTCGAGCAGGCGCTCGAATTTGAACAAGTTGAAACGACGAAGACCTGAGAAGGAGAGGAGTCGATGAGCACCTACGCGGTCGTCAACCCTGCCACCGGTGAGAAGGTCAAGGAGTACGAGGAGATAAGCGACGTCGACCTGGACGCGGCGATCGCGAGGGCCGACGCCGCCTACAAGAGCTGGACCTCGTCCACCCCCGTCGCCGAGCGGGCGGGGCTGATCCGCAGGGTCGGCGAGCTGCACGGCGAGCGGCGCGAGAAGCTGGCCGGGATCATCGTCCGCGAGATGGGCAAGCCGGTCGAGCAAGCACTTGGCGAGGTCGACTTCGTGGTCGAGATCTACGCCTACTACGCCGACAACGCCGAGGAGCTGATGGCGGACGAGTCGATCACCCTGCTCGACGGCGAGGGCACGGCGATGGTCCGCCGCAGCGCCTTCGGCGTCCTGCTCGGGATCATGCCCTGGAACTTCCCCTATTACCAAGTGGCCCGCTTCGCCGCCCCGAACCTGGTGATCGGCAACCCGATCCTGCTCAAGCACGCTCCGCAGTGCCCGGAATCGGCCGAGGCGATGCAGCAGATCTTCGACGACGCCGGCTTCCCCGAGGGGGCCTACCAGAACATCTACGCCAGCAACGAGCAGATCGAGGGCGTCATCGCCGATCCTCGGGTGCACGGTGTCTCGGTCACCGGCTCGGAACGGGCCGGCGCGGCGGTCGCCGAGATCGCCGGCCGCAACCTGAAGAAGGTCGTGCTCGAGCTGGGCGGCTCGGATCCGTTCATCCTGCTTGGCTCCGACGACCTCGACGCGACTGCGGCGGCGGCCGCGGAAGCGCGGCTCGACAACACCGGCCAGTCCTGCAACGCGGCCAAGCGGTTCATCGTCGTCGATGAGCTCTACGACGAGTTCCTGGAGAAGTTCACTGCTGCCTTGACCGCCTCGGCGCCGGGCGACCCGGCCTCTGCGGACACCGCTGTCGGTCCCCTCTCCTCCGAGACAGCCGCGGACCGGCTCGAGGACCAGGTCAAACGGGCTGTCGACGCCGGTGCCGAGGTCCTCGCCGGCGGCAAGCGCGAGGGCAACTTCTTTGAGCCGACGATCCTCACCGGGATCGAGCCGGGCGCCGAGGCCTCCCAGGAAGAGTTCTTCGGCCCGGTTGCTCAGATCTACCGAGTTGGCTCCGAGGATGAGGCGGTCGAGCTCGCCAACCAGACGCCGTTCGGACTGGGCTCCTACCTGATGACGACCGACGCGGAGCAGGCCGAGCGGGTCGCCGACAGGATCGAAGCGGGGATGGTCTACGTCAACTTGGTTGGGGCTGACGGTCCGGAGCTGCCCTTCGGCGGCTTCAAGCGCTCCGGCTTCGGCCGCGAGCTGGGCCGCTACGGCGCCGACGAGTTTGTCAACAAGAAGCTGATCCGCAGCGCCTGAGCGAGTGGCCGCGGGCCCGAATAGGGTTCGGTCGCGATGAGGAGGATCTTCCTACCGCTGGCCCTCGTCTTCCTGTTCGCATCTTCCCTGGCGGCGGCCGTGCCGTCGGCCGAAGAAGAAGTCGAAGAAGCGCGCTGCCACGGTCGGCGGGCGACGATCGTCGGCACCGCTGGCGACGACGTGCTGCGGGGGACGCCCGGCCGCGACGTGATCTGGGGCGGCGGTGGCGACGACACGATCCTCGGCAGCCTCGGCAACGACCTGCTCTGCGGCGGGCCCGGATCCGATCTGATTCACGGCGGCCGCGGCAACGACATCGCCGACGGCGGCGCCGGCGATGACGACCGGGTCTACGGCGATCTCGGCGACGACAAGCTGACGGGCGGTCCCGGCAACGGCGACGAAGTCGCCGGCGGCCTCGGCATCGACACCCTCAACGGCGGCCCCGGCAACTTCGACTTCGTCCACGGCGACTATGGCTATGACCGCATGGACGGCGGCCCTGGCAAGGGCGACATCGCCTCCTTCGCGACCGATGTCGGCTCCGGCCGCGACGGCGGCGTCAAGGTGAACCTGGCCAAGCACAAAGCCAGGGGCGACGGGCACGATCGCCTCTTTCGCTTCGAGAGCCTGGAAGGCTCGGCCTTCGAAGACATCCTCGTCGGCAACGGCCAGGCCAACGTCATCGACGGCGGTGCCGGCAACGACGTGCTGCGCGGCGGTGGCGGCAAGGACAGGCTGGTCGGCGGCCAGGGCAACGATCGCTGCAACGGCGCCAAGGGCGACACGGTCTCCTGCGGGCGAGAAGCAAAACTGAAAGCCTCGGCTTACGCCGAAATCGACCCCGTCTCCGGCGGGGGAGGAGGGTTGGAGCTGGTCGGCGGCGGGGGTGACGATCACTTCGTCATCGCCTTCGACGAAGCCAGCTCGACCTTCGGCATCACCGCCAAGAAGGGCATCGCGGTGGGCGGCGGCTGCGCTCGGGTCAGCGCCGTGCAGATCACTTGCGCGACGGAAGGGCCGGCCCGCTGGGTGATGGCCGACCTCGGGCCGGGCAACGACAGCCTTACAGTCGAAGGCTCGCTGGCCGGCGCCCAGAACGTGCGCCTCGCTGGCGGCCTCGGCAACGACACGATTCACGGCGGCTCCGAGGACGACCTGATTGAGGCCGGCTACGGCGCCGACAAGCTCTACGGCGGCGGCGGTGCCGACGGCCTGATCGGCAGCCGCCCCGGCCCGACCTACCTCTATGGGGGTCCCGACGGCGACCTGCTCGCTGCCGGCGGCGGTTGCGCCGGTGGGGCGCTGGTCGGCGGTCCCGGCCGCGACGACGCCTCCTTTGCCGAGACGCCATCTCACCCCGGGATCCTGCACGTCTCCTTCCCCGCCCACGCCGCCTGGATCGACGCGATCCCCAACTGCCACAAAGTGCATCTCTCGCCCACCGACGAGGACATGGAGGGATCCTTCGACTGGGACATCCTCGTCGGCGACAGCCGCGCCAACGCGATCCTCGGCCAGCCCGGCCGCGATCGCTTCTACGGCGGCGGCGGAGAAGACGTGATCGACGCCCGCGACGGCGAACGCGACTTCTCGATCCAGTGCGGCCGCGGCACCGTCGCCAAATCAGGCGTCGTCCACGGCACTCCCGCGGGCCGCGCCCTCACCGACCCCTTCGACCCCGCCCCGGTGCTCTGCGAAGTCGCCAAACACGGCCACCCGGTTGACGGCCTCGGCGACGCTAACGGCAATCGGCCGGGCCGCCACTAGCGCTTCGCGGCCCGTTTAGCCGGGCTAAGAGGTGACTTCCACGACGAAGCCTTCGCTCGTAATCGTGAATTCCCCGGTCGCCGCCTCGGAGGTGTTGCAGTTGGCATAGCCGCCAACCAGGGTCGCGGTGCCCGTCGCTGACACTTTTTCCAGCGGTTTTTTCAGTGTGTAGGAGCCCGAGAGGTCGAGGTTGTATTCGCAGACTCGGCCGAGAACGCCGAGGGCGTAGATCGACTGTTTAACCAGGATGCCTTTGATCGAGAAGGTTCCGAATTCGGCTTTCGAGAACGAGAAGTCGGCGGTCGCCGATTTCGTCGTGATCGCGCTCTGGTATTGGAAGCCTTCTGGTGTCGTGCATTTTTCCCCACCGCCAGCGGCCTGCATGCGCCCACCGGCGACGCTCGCGGTGACGCCGGGATTGACGGCAACCGCGCCGGTGAATTCGTTTTCAGCGCAGGAGTGCGGTTTATACCCTCCGGTGAAAGCGAGGTTTGAGCTGAACCATTTGAGCGGGGCCCCGACTTTCAGCGCGGCTCCTTTCGCTTTGATCGTTGGGCCGGCGAGCGTGACGAAGGTTTTGTCTTTGCCGACGGTCGACCCGAACTGATTTTCGGCTACGAGTCGGTAGTGATAGGTGGTGCTCGGCGAGAGGCTCGTCGCCGCGACGCTGATCGGCACCGTCAGGGTCGAGGCGGGCAGCGTCGCGGCCACCGCGGGGGCGCTCGATCCATATTTTTCGCTGGTCCCGTACTGGAAGAAGTATTTGGTTTCCTCTCCGTGGGGGGAGACGGTGCCCTTCAGCGTGGCCCCGCTCTTGCTCACTTCCACCGCTTCGAGAGTTTCCACCCCGGGGGAGCTCTGCATCGTGAACGAGCCCTCGGCCCCGTGCGTCGTGCCGGCGGAGTTGGTCGCGGTGACCCTGAAGTAGTAGGTGATTCCTCGGAACAGTCCGGCGATCGTCTGGTTGACCGCTTTGGCCGTCGTCCCAATCGATTCGGGGCTGGCCGGCGCTTTGCCGGTATAGACGCCCGGGCTGGTTCCATATTCGAACTGGTATGTGGTGCTGTATCCGCTCGGGTTGACGAAGGCGTTGAGCGTGGCTTCCGTGCCGTTTTTCGGATTTGGCACCCCTGCTTCGGCCGTCACTATCGGTGGGCCGGTGGTGGTGAAGGTCGCGTCTTCGCCATATTTGGTCTCCGGGTTTTCGTTGCTGGCCACGACCCGGTAGTGGTATGTGGTGCTCGGGCTCAGCCCGGTGATCGCCCTGTTGACCGCGATCGGGGTGGTGCCGGTGGCTGCTTCCCCGGAGCCAACCAGCGAAGTTGAGGTGGCGGTTCCGTAGGAGCTGGTCGGGCCGTATTCGAATGCGTATTTGGACTGCAGTCGATTTGGGTTGACCGTGCCGTTGAGGGTCGCCGCCGTATCGGAGACGGCGCTCGCCGGTTTGGTCACCGGGGTGGGGGAAATGTCGCGATAGCCGCTGGCAAAAGTCGCGAAGTTGCCGTCGGCCTTCTTGTAGAAGCCGACCGCCTCGCAGATGCCCAGGGATGTGCACGAGACTCCGTTGAGGCGGAGATAGCTGCTGTATGGCACCTGGTCAGTTGGGTTGGCGGGCGCTTGGCGTTCCCAGCCCGAGCCGTTCCAGCGCTCGACCAGGGTCTTGGACCCCATCGTGGTCAGCGACGCCTGGGTGGATTCGCCGACCGCCAGACATTCGCTCGCCGAGGCGCAGGAGACGTCGTAGAGGTAGGCGTTCTTGCCTGCCTTGGCCGGTTTCGGTTCTTCCGCGGACCAGGTGGTGCCGCTTAGACGCTCGACCATCGGCTTCCAAACGCTGACGTCGCTATGGCCGTTGGCGGTGTAGCCCGCAGCCATGCAGTTGGTTTCCGAGCTGCACGAAATTCCTTCAAGCCAGCCGTCCGTGTTCGTCCCTGGGTTCGGGCTGGCCAGGAGCGCGCCTTTCCAAGACCCACTGCCGTTCCAGCGCTCGTAGAACGGTTCGTAGCGCGTACCGGTGCTGAGGTAGGCATTGTGGAATCCCACCGCAGTGCACAGCGTCGGCGAGGTGCAGGAGACGTCGGAGAGATAGCTGTCTTCGTATTTCGGGGTACCACCGGGGGTCGCCGGGTCCCAGGTCTGCTGGGAAAACCAGGCGGTGCCGTTCCAGCGCTGTGCGTATGTCTTGGTGACTTCGACGCCTTCGACAGTCGTGTCGTAGAAGCCGACAGTGATGCATTCTTTCGCCGCGGCGCAGGAGACCCCGGTCAGGTAGCTGTGTTCGCTGGGACTGATCGGCAGATTGAGGGTCCATTCTTTGCCGTTCCAGAACTCGGCCAGGTTCTTGCTCCCGACTTTGGTTCCGTAGAAGCCAACCGCCAAGCAGGCTTCGGGTGAGGTGCAGGAGACGTCGTTAAGTTCGACCGAGGTCGCTTCGGCCGGGACTTTCACTGCCGTGCCGCCAGACTGCGCGGTCCAGCTAGTCCCGTTCCAGGTCTCGGTAAGGCCTCCGACGCCGGCACCCAGGCAGAAGGTGGAGGAGGTGCAGGAGACGGAATCGAGGTTGTTGTAGGACGGGCTCGGGTTGCCGGACGGCTTGGTGTCCCATCCGACTGTGACCTCTTCCGTTTCGCCGTGATGCTTCTCGCCCCCTTCGAAGATCGTCGTCAGGCGGAAGGCGTAAGTCGTGCCCGGTTTGAGCCCCTTGATCGTCTTTTCCGCGGCCACCTGTCCCCAGGTGCCGGTGTTGAAGCCGTCGTTGTCGGAGCGGGTCCAGCTTTGAGTGTGGCCTTCTTCCGCTCGGGGCCCGTATTCGAAGTAATATTCGCCGCCGTCGCCCTGTGGTGAAACGGTGCCGTGAAGGGTGACGCTGCTGCCCGTCGCGGCGCTGGCCTCCTGAGTGGTGACGACTCGCGGGCAGGCGACACCGATCGTGCCGCCGCACCAGCCGGGGCCCCCGTAGCGGAAGTTGCTGCCGGCGGGGCCGCCGTTGGGGAAGCTGCCGCCGCTGCCGAGGTTGTACGCGCCGGGTTCGTTTTCAACCTGTTCGTTGGTGTTCACCCAACGGGTGACGCCGTTCGACTTGTCGCGAAGCCCGGCCCAGTATGCGGAATTTTCCGAGGAGCCAAATTCGGCGTCGCCCATCGTCGTCTGCGGCGAGGTGTTCGTGCCGAAGGCCGCCACCTCGCCCCCGACTTCCTCGACGGTTAGGTAGATCGGCGGGTCGTTGCCGATCCAGGCGGTGACCGGGAAGTAGCCGACGACATCTTCGTCGAGCGCGACGATCCATTTGCCCGTCGTCCCTTCCTCGTAGATCTGGAGCAGGTGCTCGGGCCCGACCGTGAAGAGCGGCCCTGCGTTTTCGTCGACCGGGTAGCCGATCACGTGGCCGACTTTGTTGGAGACCTGGACGAAGCCGGTGTTGTCCTTCCAGGTGCCTTCGTCGAAGTGGCCGACGAAGAGGTACGGGCTGCGAGTGTCGAATGATGAGCTGCGCAGGCGCGAGGTGCCGAACTCGACCGTCGAGAATTCCCCGCCGGGAGCTTCGTTGGAGGCCGCCCAGAGCTGGGTGATGCTGTGCCCGGTCTGGAATTCGCTGTCCACTTCGCTCTGCTGGAAGGACGCGTACCCTTCGAGCGCGGTCACGTGTTCGCCGCTGACCGTCCTGCCCTTGGCCGCGTACCAGTAGTTGTAGCCGCCGAAGTGGATCGGCCCGCTGGTGAAGACCGAGTGGCCGCTGTCGGCGAGCTGTGGACTCGCCGCCGGAACGTCTTCCGAGGCGGAGGGCCCTTCTTCCAGGCTGGGCGGCCCCGAATGGTCCGGTTCGCCCAGTTCGCGAGGCGCGGGGAGCTGACCCGGAGGGCAGATCGTCGCCGCTTCCGATTCGACGCCGGGAAGGCGGGTCGCCGTTTCGGGGGGTTGCAGCAGGGGCAGATGACGGGCGTCCGCCGCGGCGGACCGCTGGCCGGGATGCACCGGCGGCGGCTGCAGGGAGACCGACTGGGCAGGGGTCCGTTCGACGCATCGGTACGTTTCGCCGTCGACCTTCACCTTGGTGGGCGGGGCAGCGAGTGCGCCGGTCGCCGTGCACGCCGATAGCGCGGCGCTCGAGAGCACCGCCACTGCCACCGCCCGAAATCGAAACCCCCTACGCGGCGGCAGAGCGATGCGGCCTGCCGATTCCCATTTGCTCATGGCGTCTCCCCTTGCTGTGACTGGTAAGCCGGATTCGTCCAGTGCGAGCGGCTGGCGTACCCTTGTGTGTATAGGGCAGGGGTGTCAACCCTAAAATTGAGTAGAGCGGACCGCTGTGCTATCGACCGCGGCCGTCGCCGTTGGCGATCGCGCAGGCCTGCTCGGCGCCAATGAAAGGGGCCAAGGTGATGTAGGTGGCGAGCGGCGCGATTTCCTGCATGTTCTCCGCGCCGCCGCGTTTGATCTGGTCGTAGATCATCGAGTAGATCGCGCCGCCGATCGCCTCGGGCGCGATTGGGCTGACGTCGGGCTCGAGCTCAAAGCCCGGGATCAGCAAACCCTCCATCGTCTTCATCACCTCGTCGCGCTGTTCCAGCGCCCGTCGTCCGGCGGCATAGACCTCGACGGCGCCGAGCGTCGTGTACTCGGGCTCGGCGGCGCAGAAGGCGAACATCGCGCCGAAGGCGCCGCGAACCGCGTGCGGCCAGTCGGGGGCGCGGCGGAAGGCGGGCAGCGTCGTCGCCAGCATCTGCGAGGAGCCGCTGTCGACGGCGGCCAGCATCGCCTCCTCCTTGTCGGCGAAGTTGGCGTAGAAGGTCGAAAGCGAGATCGAGGCGCGGGCGGCGATGTCGCCGATCGTCATCGCCGGGTAGCCCTTCTCTGCGACGACCGCGGCGAGCGCGCGTAGGATCCGTTCGGCCGGGTCGTAGCCGTTGGCGGGGCCGCCGTCCTGCGCGGCGCGGCTGCGCGGCCGGCGCAACGGCTGCGGCGGCGGCTCGTAGACCGCGAACCAGTCCCACATCTGCGGGATCAGCTCGATCAGGTCCTCCTCCTCGTGGCGGTAGAGGCGGCTGTGGATCACCTTGCGCACGCCGCTGACCATCGCCCTCACGATCTCCGGCGGCATTCCCTGGCGGCCCGGGACCTGCTCCAGCGTGGCGGAGAGGAAGGCCTGCACGCCATCGGTGGTGCGGTCGACCTCTTCGATCGCGCGGGGCCCCGCGGCGTAGATCTCGACCAGGCACATCCGTGCCGCCGCGGCCTGTTCGACGATCAGGTTGATGAAGGCGTCGAAAGCTTGGCGGGCGCGCACTTCGTCCGGCGGCGGTCCACCGTCGGCGAAGATCGCGCCGACCGTCGGCCCGACGAAGGCGTGCAGGGCAGCCAGCAGGCACTCTTCCTTGTCCCTGAAGTGCGCGTAGAAGGCGCTGCGCGAGACCCCGGAGAGCTCGAGCAGGTCCTCGACCCTGGTCGCCTCGTAGCCCTTATCGGCGACGACGGCGACCAAGGCGGCGAAGAGCCGCTCCTGTTGGTTGCGCGCCACCTCCTCGGGCGGCAGTCGCCGCCCCGGCTGGAGCTTGCGATCGCGCAGCGTGCCTGCATCCCCCCACGGCGTCGTCACCATCGCGACCGGACCATAACTGGCCATCTAGCTACCTCCGTGGATGCTCGAATCTGTCAGAGCGTTTGATGGTACGCACGATTCTTTTAGAACTCAACTGTTTGGGCGGTCTTACGGAGAAAAAACATATTGGGACTTGATTTTCTGGTAGGGCTGTGTTTTTATGTGGGCGGCCCAAAAGATGCCGCAGCGGCACCGCCGGATTCCCTGCCGGCAACCCCCTGCCGTCGGTCCCCTTCCGGCGGCGGCCAGCAAACATTGACCCGGGTTCGACGCCTCCCTCGTCGGCCCGGGTCGTTTGTTCTCGGCATCCGCGACCAGGCCGACGGCAGGACGAACCAGTCATCTAGGCTTCGGACATGGCCCGGATCCCGAGCGAGGACGAGGCCGTCGCTATCGCGGCGGCGATCGAGCGGTTTCGCGCGGAGACGGCCCCGGCGCCCGGCACGGAAGAGGACGCCATCGGCCCTTGGCAGCGGGCAGCGCTGCTCGAAGGAGTCAGCGCCAAGGGCACTGTCGAGGAGTCAGAAGGAGGAGAGAGATGGCTGTCGTGAAGATCATCGAGTTGGTTGGTAGCTCCAAAACATCGACCGACGACGCCGCGCGCCAGGCGCTGAGCCAGGCGCAGGGCACCTTGCGCAACATTCGGGCGGTCGACATCGTCTCGACCGGGATCCGCGGCGAGAACCTGGATGAGTACCGCGCTCACGTGCGGGTCGCGTTCTTGATTGAGGGAACTGACATCGACTAACGGGTTGGTAGAGGGCGGGATGCCCCTCCCAAAACGAGCGGCTTACGCCGCTCTTGAGTGTTTTGGGAGGGGCATCCCGCCCTCCCTCGAACACGTTGGCTAGATTCAGATCATGAGCACAGACCCACAGCCACGAGAGGTTTCGCGCGACGAGGCCCAGAAGCTGATTGAGGACGGCGCGCAGTTGGTTGATGTGCGCGCTGACCATGAGTGGGAAGCGGGCCATATAGAGGGAGCGACGCATCTGCCATTGGCCGAGCTCGCTGAGCGGACTGGCGAGATCGACAAGGAGCGGCCGGTCGTTCTTTACTGCCGCGGTGGCAACCGTTCGTCGATGGCGACGGATGCTTTGACTGACGCTGGCTACAACGCGGTGAAGCTCAGCGAGGGGATCGTTGGTTGGTCCGAGGCCGGTTTGCCGCTTGCTCCGGAGGGCGGCGTCGTGGCCGAGTCGGGCGAGGCGGCGTCGATCCTTCACGCCCGCAAGAAGCTGCCCCCAGAGCTGACCAAGCCTTAAATACCCTAATCCCTGTCAGGTTTTGCTATTTTCCTCAGGATGGAGGTAGCAGTCGACCAGCAGAAGGAGCAGCGGGGCAAGGGCCGCACCGGCACCTTGGAGAACCCGGAGACGTATCGCAACGTCCCCGGCCACATCATCCCGATCATCGAGCGCGAGTTCGACGACTTCGACAACGAAGCCGAGACCTTCCTCGCCGGCCAGATCCCCGAGGACGAGTTCATTGGCTTCCGCCTCAAACAGGGCGTCTACGGCCAGCGCCAGCCCGACGTGCAGATGGTCCGGGTCAAGCTTCCCTTCGGCGGCGTCACCCCACAGCAGATGGAGGCCTTCGCCAGCGTGGTCGAGAAGTACGCGCCGCTGAACAAGGGCCACATCACGACGCGGCAGAACATCCAGATCCACCACATCCCGCTGCGCGACATGGAGTCGCTGCTGCGCGAGATCGCCGAGGCCGACCTCTCCTCGCGCGAGGGCTGCGGCAACACGGTGCGCAACGTCACCGGCGACCCCTGGGCCGGGGTCGCTCCCGACGAGATTTTCGACCCCACCTCTTACGCCGGCGCTTACGCCCGCTACTTCGTCCGCCACCCGACGACGCAGCTGATGCCGCGCAAGATCAAGACCGCCTTCAGCGGCTCCGACGAGGACCGCGCGATCACCGGCATCCACGACATCGCCTTCCTCTCGCGCGAACGCGACGGGGTCAAGGGCTTTGAGATCCGGGTCGGCGGCGGTACCTCGATCATGGCCCGCGTCGCGCCGACGCTCTACGACTTCGTCGAGGCCGAGAACGGCGACTACCTCAAGGTCTCCGAGGCCGTGCTGCGCATCTTCGATCGCCAGGAGTGGCTGCGCGCCAACCGCGCCCGCGCCCGGATCAAGGTGCTGATCGACAAGATCGGCATCGATGCCTTTCGCGAGCAGGTCGACGCCGAGCTCGAGGGCGACTGGGTGCAGGAGCGCGACTTCGATGTCGAGCGCCTGCGCTTCGAGGACGACGAGCAGGCCAACGCCCCAAAGGTGCCGCCGACCGCAGCCTCGCCCAACGGCGACCGCTCGCAGTTCGATCGCTTCGTCGAAGGCAACGTCCAGGCGCAGCGCCAGGAGGGCTTCTCGGCGGTCGAGGTGAAGATCGAGCGCGGCGACCTGACCCCGGAGCAGTTCCGTGGCTTGGCGGCGATCATGCGCGAGTTCACCGGCGGCTACGCGCGCAGCACCGTGCAGCAGAACCTGGTCCTGCGCTGGGTCCGCGACGAGGCGCTCTACGACCTCTGGCAGCGACTCGGCGAGCTCGGCCTCGACGAGGCCGGCGCCGACGAGATCACCGACGTGGTCAGTTGCCCCGGCACCGACAGCTGCAAGATGGGCATCACCAGCTCGATGGGACTCAACCGGGCGATCAAGGAGCGTCTCCAGGCGATGGAGATCAGCGACGAGAAGACCCGCAAGATCCACATCAAGATGAGCGGCTGCCCGAACGGCTGCAGCCAGCACCACATCGCCAACATCGGCTTCTACGGCGCCTCGCTGAAAGTCGGCGCACGCCAGATCCCCGCTTACATCCCGCACATCGGCGGCCGCTACGAGGGCGGTGAGGTGGTCTTCGGCACGCGGCTGAAGTCGCGCCTGCCCGCCAAGCGCGTGCCCGAGGCGGTCGAGCGCTGGATTCGCATGTACGAGGCCGAGCGCTCCGGCGAGGATGAGGAGTTCAACGACTTTGCCGAGCGGATCGGCGCCCAGCGCTTCGAAGCTGAGGTCAAGGAGCTGACGATGCCGGCCGAGTTCAGCCTCGAGACCATGCAGCAGTTCATCGACTGGAACCGGTCCAGCCCCTACAAGGTCGAGAGGGGCGAGGGCGAGTGCGCGATATGAACCCAGTTGCCGCACCAGCCGCCATCTCCGATCCGGAGGCGATCGCCGCTGAGCTCGAGGACCGCTCGGCCGAGCAGACGATCGAGTGGATGTTCGAGACCTTTGGCGAGAGCCACTACATCGCCTGCTCGTTCCAGAAAACGAGCTCGGTGACCGCGCACCTGGCCAGCAAGGTCAACCCGCAGGCCCGCTTCTTCTACCTCGACACCGACGTGCTCTTCCCGGAGACGTACGAGACGCGCGATCGCCTCGCCGAGTCGCTGGGGATCGAGTTCGACCGGTACCACAACCTGACGCTGGCCGAGCAGGCCGCCCAGCACGGCGACGAGCTCTGGAACCGCGACCCCGACGCCTGCTGCGGATTGCGCAAGGTGGAGCCGATGCGCAGGGCGCTTTCTTCCGTAGACTGCTGGCTCGCTGGCGTCCGCCGCGAGGACTCTGCCAACCGTGCCAACACCCTGAAGTTCGGCTGGGACAAGCGCTTTGAGCTCTGGAAGCTCAACCCGCTCGCGGACTGGACCGAACGCGATGTCTGGAACTACATCCATGAGCACGACCTCCCGTACAACCCGCTCCACGATCAGGGCTATCCCTCGATCGGTTGCACGCACTGCACCAAGCCGGTCGGTGTCGGCGGTTCGTCCCGCGATGGCCGCTGGGCGGGTCTCGAAAAGACCGAGTGCGGGATCAACTAGCGGCGCCACGCGCCTGAAATAACTCTTCCGTAACCCCCTCCCCCGACCGATTGGTGAGATTCAACGCATGAGCGAGACGATGACTGAGCTTTCCCTGACACTTGACGAGCGCCACACCGCCGACTTCGAGATGATCGGCAACGGCGGCTTCGCGCCGCTGACCGGCTTCCAGGGCTCCGCCGACTGGGAGCGCGTCTGCACCGAGATGCGCACCACGGGCGGCGACTATTGGCCGATCCCGATCACCCTGGCCAGCGATCTCGAGTGCGAGGTCGGCGACACGATCGCGCTCTCCAGCGACGAAGGCAAGCCGCTGGGCCGGCTCAAGGTCGAGGAGATCTGGGAGCGCGACGTCAAGCGCGAGGCCGAGCAGGTCTACGGCACCACCGACGAGGCTCACCCGGGCGTCGCCGCGATCTACGCCGAGGGCAACCGGATGATCGCCGGCCCGATCGAGGTCGACGCGCTGCCGGATCACGAGGAGGCGTTCATGCGCCGCTACAAGACTCCGGCCGAGCACAAGGCCGACTTCGAGGCGCGCGGCTGGAAGAAGATCGTCGCCTTCCAGACCCGCAACCCGATCCACCGCGCCCACGAGTACCTGACCAAGGCGGCGCTGGAGACCTGCGACGGGCTCTTCATCCACCCGCTGATCGGCAAGACCAAGGCCGGCGACATCCCCGCCGACGTGCGGATGCGCTGCTACGAGGTGCTGATGGAGAACTACTACCCGAACGACCGGGTGGTGCTGGGCGTGAAGCCGGCGAAGATGCACTACGCCGGTCCCCGCGAGGCGGTCCTGCACGCGATCGTCCGTCGCAACTACGGCGCCACGCACTTCATCGTCGGCCGCGATCACGCCGGTGCCGGCGACTACTACGGCACCTACGACGCGCAGAAGATCTTCGACACGATCGACATCGACGAGCTCGGCATTGAGCCACTGATGTTCGAGCACACCTTCTGGTGCAACGAGTGCGAGGGGCTTGCTTCCAACAAGACCTGTCCGCATGACCAAGAGGCGCGCCTCTTCCTTTCCGGAACCAAGGTCCGCGAAATGCTCGGCAACGGCGAAAGGCCGCCGCACGAGTTCTCGCGTGACGAGGTCGCCGACATCCTGATCGACGCTTACAAGGAGGACTGAGAAAGCATGGCTGGCGAGAAGGGCTTCACCCTCTGGTTCACCGGACTCTCCGGTGCCGGCAAGACGACCATCTCCGGACTGCTGGAGACCGAGCTGCGCAACCGCGGATCGAAGCTGGAGATCCTCGACGGCGACGTCGTGCGCGAAAACCTCTCCAAGGGGCTCGGCTTCTCCAAGGAGGACCGCGACATCAACATCCGTCGCATCGCCTTCGTCGCCGACCTGCTCAGCCGCAACGGCGTGCCGGTGATCACCGCGGCGATTTCGCCCTACGCCGAGATCCGCGACGAGGCCCACGAGCTGATGGGCGACCGCTTCATCGAGGTCTACGTCAAGGCATCGGTCGACACCTGCGCCGAGCGCGACGTCAAGGGGCTCTACGCCAAGGCGTTCTCGGGCGAGATCAAGGAATTCACCGGCGTCTCCGATCCCTACGAGATCCCGGAGAACCCGGCTTGGGTCTGCGACACGGAGAACGAGAGCCCGGAGGAGTCGGCGGCCAAGCTGCTCGAGTACCTGGAGTCGCGGGAGCTGATTCCGGCGGCTGCGGTTACCGCCTGAGAGAAGGGCACGGGAGGGGCGGCGACCCCTCCCAAAACGCGCGGCAGGAGCCGCGCTTGAGTGTTTTGGGAGGGGCCACCGCCCCTCCCTTTCTCGTTCTGGGGCGGGAACCGCAGCCGCCGGGGATCTCGCGGAGCTTGCAGGTTCCGATGTGCTTTATCCGGGAATAGCCGGGGAAAGGCACACCGGAAAAACGGCCTACCGCTTGGGCGGGACTTGGGGGTCGGCTAGGCCGTAGGTGTTGTAGTCGCCGAACTTCGAGAAGGTCTTGTGGGTGGGGCCGTGGAAGTCGGACGAGGCCGTCGGGATGAGATCTAGCTCGTCGCAGAGGTGCAGGAGGTGTTCGGTCTGCTCCTGGGTGTGGGGCGGGTAGAAGGCCTCGACGCCGTCGGGCTTGAGCGAGCGGATCAGGTCTTCGACCTCGTCGGGGTCGTCGATGTCCCAGTAGGGGTGAGCGATGACCGCGGTGCCGCCCGCCTCGTGGATCAGCGCGATCGCCTGCTCGGCGGTCGGCCAGCGGCGGGGGACGAAAGCCTTGGCGCCCGGCACGAGGTACTCCTCGAAGAACGGCCCGAGATCACCGGTTGCACCGGCTGCCCGGGCGATATGCGGGCGGCCAATCGAAAGGGCGTCGCCAGCCTCTTCGATCGCGTCCTCGAGCTTGATTTCAAAGCCCCATTTGCGCAGCCGCCCAATGATCTCCTCGGCCCGGTTGACCCGTTCCTTCTGCGCCCGTTCGCAGACCGGCTTGATCGTCGTCAGGTCGATCCAATAGCCGCAGATATGAAGGTCTTCCGCGTACTCATGCACGCAGGACATCTCAATAGCTGGCACCAGCTCGATCCCAAACCCCTTGGCCGCCTCAGCGGCCTCCTCGACTCCAGCAACCGCGTCGTGATCCGTGAGAGCCAATGTCGTGACGCCCGCTTCCCAAGCTTGCGCGACGACTTCGGCCGGCGCGAGTTGTCCGTCAGAGACCGTGGAGTGCGACTGAAGCTCGATCAACATGGGGTCCGCAGCCTATTTATCGAGGGCTAGGAGGGCCGGTCCCCCTCCGGCGGAGGCTTTGGGAGCGGAACGATCTGAGCCCAAACCCGCGTGCCAGCCGGACGGTCTCCGCCGGAGGGGGACCGGCCCTCCCTTCCATCCGCTCCATAAATAGACTGCCGCCTCCGTGTTCCAGAAGGTCTTGATAGCCAACCGCGGCGAGATCGCAATCCGGGTCGCCCGGACGCTGAAGGAGATGGGCATCGGCTCGGTCGCCGTCTACTCGGAGATCGACCGCGACGCCCCCCACGTGCGCGCCGCCGACGAGGCCTTCCTGATCGGCCCCGCGGTCCCGGCCGAGAGCTATCTGAACATCGCCAAGATCATCGAGACGGCCAAGGAGGCTGGCGCCGAAGGGATCCACCCCGGCTACGGCTTCCTCGCCGAGAACGCCGAGATGGCTCGGGCCTGCGATGAGGCGGGGATCACCTGGATCGGCCCACCGCCGGAGGCGATCGAAGCGATGGGCTCGAAGACGAAGGCGCGCGAGATCATGGAGCAGGCCGGGGTGCCGATCGTGCCCGGCTCGACCGAGGTCGCCAAGGACCTCGACGAGGCCCGCAAACAAGCTGAGGAAGCCGGCTACCCGGTCGCCTGCAAGGCGGCAGGCGGCGGTGGCGGCAAGGGCTTCCGCGTGGCGATGACCCCGGACGACCTCGCGGAGGCCTTCGAGGGCTCCGCCCGCGAAGGCGAGAAGTTCTTCTCCGACGACCGCGTCTACGTCGAGCGCTACCTCGAGGACCCGCGCCACGTCGAGGTCCAGGTGCTCGCCGACGGCCACGGCAACGTGGTCCACCTCGGCGAGCGCGATTGCTCGATCCAGCGCCGCCACCAGAAGGTGATCGAGGAGGCCCCGGGCCCGCACGTCGACGAGGAGATGCGCGAGCGGATCGGCAAGATCGCCACCGACGCGGCCGCCGCGGTGGGCTACCGCGGAGCCGGCACGATCGAGGGCATGCAGGTAGGCGACGAGTACTTCTTCCTCGAGATGAACACCCGCGTCCAGGTCGAGCACTGCGTGACCGAGATGATCAGCGGGATCGACATCGTCCGCGAGCAGATCCTGGTTGCCGCCGGCGAGCCGCTCTCGATCGCCCAAGAGGACGTCGAGCTGCGCGGCTGGTCGATCGAGTGCCGGATCAACGCCGAGGCCGCGCACAAGAAGTTCGCGCCCGCACCGGGCCCGATCGGCGACTCCTATCGCGAGCCCTCCGGCCCCGGCGTCCGCGTCGACTCCGGCGTCGAGGGCGGCTCCGAAGTGACGCCGATGTACGACCCGATGGTGGCCAAGCTGATCGTCTGGGACGTCGACCGCGAGAAGGCGACCCGGCGCATGCTGCGGGCGCTTACCGAATACGACTCCGGCGGTCTGACCACGCTGATCCCCTTCCACGAAGCCATCCTCGCCACCGAGCAGTGGGCGAAGGGCGAGACCTGCCGCGACCTGATGGAGGACGCCGACTGGCTCAAGTCGACCGCGCCGGCCGACCCGAAGCCGCCCGAGCCCGCCGAGGGCGGCGGCGAGATCGTCAGCCGCGACTACAAGGTCGAGGTCTCGGGCAAGCTCTTCGACGTCAAGGTGATCGGCGAGGCCGCTGTCGCCGCCGCCGCTCCCGCTGCGAGCGGTAAGAAGCCGCCGAAACGCGAGCGCAAGGCTGGCGGAGGCGGCGGTGCTTCCAGCGAGTCGCTGCCCTCGCCGCTGCAGGGCACCGTCTTCAAAGTCGCCGTGGAGAAAGGCGCGGAGGTGGCCGAGGGCGACCTGATCTGCGTGATCGAGGCGATGAAGATGGAGAACGAGATCGTCGCCCACCGCGCCGGCAAGGTCACTGCTCTCAATGTGAGCGAGGGAGACTCCGTCTCCAGCGGCGACATCCTCGCGACCATCGAGTAGCAGCAGAATCAGCAAGCAGGCAGGTGGCGGGGGCAGCTTCCCGCGGCTTGTACTTTTTCGGCACGGCCTCGCGGCGTCAGCAGCTCAACTCTCCATCGAAAAAGTTGAGCGGGGAGCTGCCCCCGCCACCTGCCCCTACCGTTTCGGCGGGTGTTTTTGTCGCTGTTCTTCCCGCTTGTGCTGCTGTTTTTCGCGCCGTTCCGCCTTGACCTGGCGGATCACCTGCTGGCGTTCGCGGCGGGTCAGCGGGAGTTCGGCCACTTCTTCGCGGCAGGTGCGGCCGGAGCAGTCCTCGAGGTGTTCGGTCAGCTCGCGGTGGAGGAAGTTGCGGACTGGGAAGTAGTTGGGGATGCGGACCAGGTTGTTGAGCTCGTAGGGGTCAGTTTCGAGGTCGTAGAGCTCCTTCTCGCCGTCCGGCCAGGCGATGTACTTGTAGGGGCCAAGGCGGATTCCCTCGTAGTCCTTGGGCGGTGCGAGCAGCGAGGCGCTGGCCCCGCCGCCGGGGCGGGCAGCCGCTCCGCTCTGGCGGGCGGCGAGGCTCTGCTCGCGCGTGGCGCGGCTCTGGTCGCCAGGTTCGGCGATCGCGCCGGCTTCGTTGACGTCGTCGGTTTCGACGAAGGACTCGAAGAGGTAGGGCCGCAGGGTGCGCAGGTTGGGGTCTTCGAAGAACGGTTTCATCGAGCGCCCGTCGACGCTCTTGTCCGGTGTGACCCCGGCCAGTTCGAGGACCGTTGGCGCGATGTCGATGTTGCCGACGATCTCGCCGGATTCGCTGCCGGGCTTGATGCCCGGCCCGCGGATCAGGAAGGGCAGGTGGGTCGAGGGCTCATAGGCGAGGAACTTGCCGCCGAGCAGGCGATGCTCGCCGTAGAAGAAGCCATTGTCCGAGGTGAAGATGATGTAGGTGTTGCGCAGCCGGTGCAGCGAGCCCAGCGTGTCGACCAGCAGTTTCACCCCGTCGTCGACCGAGCGCAGCGACTCGAGCGCCTTGTCGTAGTAGACGCGGTAGGTGTGGATTTCGCTGAGGCCGAGGTAGGGCGCTTCGCGGATGAAGCTCGGCTTGTCGGAGACGTTGCCCTCGTCGAAGCCCTGGCCGCGGTTGTGGGGCAGCGGGGCGCCCTTGAACCAGTCGTAGTGGCGCGGCGCCGGCTCGGGGCCGGCGGGCTTGCGGAAGTCGCCGTGGGGAGCGGTGTAGTCGAGCTGCAGGTAGAAGGGCTGTTCTTCCGGGGTGTTGCGCAGCTCCTGCGTTGCCAGGTTGGTCAGCATGTCGGTCTCGTAGAAGCAGGGCTGGCCGTTGAGTGGCGCGAAGGGGCAGCCGACATCGTCGCGCGTCGTGTATTCGCGCGGTTCCCAGGTGCCCGAGTCGCCGTAGGGGCCTTCGACCACGCCATTGTTGTTGAGCTTGTAGCCGTAGTAATAGTGATCGGTGTCGGCGTTGAGAACCGTGTGCCAGGCGCTCCAGCCCGGGGGCACTTCGGTGCCGTTTGAATACGGTTCGTCGCCGTAGCCGTTGAGGAACTTGCCGACGTGGATCGTGCGATAGCCGGCGCCCTGCAACCAGGTGGCGATGTTGTGGGTGTAGGCACCGCGGAAGGAGAAGCCAAAGTAGCCGCCGTTGGGCTGGATGTTGCCCTTGACGCCGTTGTTGTGGGCGTAGCGGCCGGTAAGCAGGCTGACCCGCGAGGGGCAGCAGAGCGGGTAGGAGACGTAGTAGCGGTTGAACGTCTCTCCGCGCTTGGCGATCAGGTTGAGCGTGTTCGGCATCGCCTGCAGCTTTGGCTGGCCGAAGGCGGCGTAGAGCTGGTCGAGGGTCTGGTCGTCGGTTTGGATGACGACGAAGCTGGGCCGTTCCGGGGTCGCGGCGGCGGCGCTGGAGCGGAACCCCGCGGTGGCGAGCAGGCAGAGCAGCGCCAGCATGCCGGCGGCGATGACGGCGAGCCGGATGCCCCGTCCTGCCCTGCTTTGTTCGGATCGATGCATGGAGATGGCGCCCGCATAGGCGACCTACCCGGTCGAAACAACTACGCGGGCTGAAGTTGCGAAACGCTAGAGATCGCTCAGGACGCGCCGAGCTTTTTGGCGGCGTCGCGGAAGGTTTTAACGGTGGCGCTTGGCGCCTTGCGGCCTTCGAGTTTCTCGCCGTGGCGGTTGACCCAGATCACCGGCACGTTCATTTTCAGCAGCGGCGCGACATCGTTGGTGTAGTTGCAGCCGATGTGCAGCCAGCCTTTCTTGCCGCCGATCCGCCGCGCCGCCTCTTTGAAGTGGACGGGGTCGGGCTTGTAGCTGCGCACCTGCTGGGCGGTGACCACGAGGTCGAGTTCGGTGCGCAGGTGGCGGCGCGAGATGCCGAGCAGTTTGTCGTCGATGTTGGAGACGATGCCGATCTCGTAGCGTTTGCCGAGCCGGTCCATCGCCGCGTTGGACTCGCGGAAGGGCAGCCAGTAGGCGACGCTGTCGGGCAGGAACTGTGCCCGTGAGGGCTCGATCTCCCAGCCCAGCTCGCCGGCGACCTTGACGATCGTGCGGCGCAGCACCTCGGCGTAGAGCTCGTAGGAGCCGGCCATGATTTCGGCCTGGACCTCCATGAAGCGGGCGAGGAAGGGCTCCTCTTCGAAGCTGAAGCCGTCTTTCTGCGCCTCTTTCTTGCAGGCGTCGATGATGCCTTTCTCCCAATCGATCAGGGTGCCGTAACAGTCGGTGGTAACCCATTTGACGGTTTTGAGGCTGGGGAGGGGCATGGCGGCGGCGCATTATGTCAGTAGCCCGCAAGGCAGGCGGCGTGCCACTTGAAGTCGGCCGCCTCAAAGGTCGGATAGGCTGCCGCCCGCGCCGCAGGGGCGCGCCTTTCAAACCATGGACCTCCTCGAGTATCAGGGCAAGCAGCTTTTCGCCAAGCACGGCGTCGCCGTGCCGAGTGGCGAGGTCGCCGCCAACGTCGATGACGCCGCCGCCGCGGCGGAACGGATCGGTTACCCCTGCGCGATCAAGGCGCAGGTGCTGATCGGCGGTCGCGGCAAGGCGGGCGGGATCAAGATCGCCAAGGACGCCGAGGAGGCGCGCGCCTACGCCGACGCGATCCTCGGCATGGACATCGTCGGCCCGCACGGCGAGGGCCCCTTCCGCGTCGAGGCGGTCTGGATCGAGGGCGGCTCTGACATCGCCTCCGAGTACTACGCCTCGGTGATCCTCGACCGCGGCGAGAAGAAGCTGCTGGCGATGGTCTCCGCCAAGGGCGGCATGGACATCGAGGCGGTGGCTGCGGAGGACCCCGATGCGCTGGTCAAGGTCCACATCGACCCGACCAAGCCCTTCGACGTCGCCGCCGCGCGGCCGATCATCGATGCTGCCGGCCTCGACGAGGACGTGCGCGATCAGGCCGCTGAGGTGCTGGTGAAGCTGGCCGAGGTGGCGAGCGCCGAGGACGCCAACCTGATCGAGGTCAACCCGCTGATCGTCACCAATGACCGCGAGGTCGTTGCGCTCGACGCCAAGGTGACGATCGACGGCAACGCACTCTTCCGCCACCAGGACCTGGCCGAGATCGCCGACACCGCCGAGGATCCGCAGGAGGCGATGGCGAAGGAGAAGGGCCTCACCTACGTCAAGCTCGACGGCAACGTCGGCATCCTCGCCAACGGCGCCGGGCTCTGCATGTCGACGCTGGACGTCGTCGCCCAGGCGGGCGGCGCCCCGGCCAACTTCCTCGACGCCGGCGGCGGCTCCAAGGCCGAGGCGATCGTCGACGCGCTGACCGTGATCACCTCCGATGAGAAGGTCACCGCGATCCTCTTCAACATCTTCGGCGGCATCACCCGCTGCGACGAGATCGCCAAGGGCATCGTCACCGCCTCAAAGCAGCTGGACCTGAAGCTGCCGTTGGTCGTGCGCCTCGACGGCACCAACTCCGAGGAGGGCCTGAAGATCCTCGCCGAGGCCAACCTGCCCAACTTGAACCAGGAGACGACGATGCTCGACGCCGCCCGCCGCGTGGTCGAGCTGGCGGGAGGCAACGGCTGATGTCGATCATCGTCGGCAAGGAGACCAAGCTGGTCGTCTCTGGCCTGACCGGCCGCGAGGGCTCCTTCCACGGCCTGCGCAATCGCGCCTACGGGACCGACCTGGTCGCCGGGGTCACGCCCGGCAAGGGCGGCCAGGACGTCGAGGGCGTGCCGGTCTTCGACACGATCTCCGAATCGGTCGAGCAGGCCGGCGCCAACACCTCGATGATCTTCGTGCCGGCGCGCTTCGCTGCGCCGGCGATCGACGAGGCGATCGAGTCCGGCGTCGAGACGGTGATCGCGATCACCGAGGGGATCCCGGTGCTCGACATGCTCAACACCTACTGGAAGGCCAAGGAGGCCGGCGTGCGCTTGCTCGGCCCCAACTGCCCTGGCGCCCTCTCGCCCGGCAAGGCCAACGTCGGCATCATCCCGGCGCAGTTCTTCGATCCCGGCCCGATCGGCGTCGTCTCCAAGTCGGGCACGCTGACCTACCAGATCGGCAACGAGCTGAAGCAGGCGGGGACGGGGAACTCCTCGATCGTCGGCATCGGCGGCGACCCGATCATCGGCTCGGACTTCATCGACATCCTGACCCTGTACGAGGCTGACCCCGAGACCGAGCTGATCGTGATGGTCGGCGAGATCGGCGGCGACGCCGAGGAGCGGGCCGCCGAGTTCATCGCCAGTGAGATCTCCAAGCCGGTCGTCGCCTACATCGCCGGCTTCACCGCCCCGCCCGGCAAGCAGATGGGCCACGCCGGGGCGATCATCTCCGGCTCCTCGGGCACCGCCCAGGCGAAGAAGGACGCGCTCGAAGCGAAGGGCGTGCGGGTCGGCGAAAGCCCGACCGAGACGGCCAAGATCGCCGTCGAAGTCCTGCGCGGCCTTTAGGGTTCGCACGGATGGAGGTCGAGGCGCAGCCCGTGCGGCTGACGATCACTGACGATCTGCGGCGCGGGCGCGGCAGCGTCTTCTTCCGCCTCTGGTTCGCGCTGCCCTTCCTGCTCTGGCTGGCGCTCTGGGCGCTGGCGGCGTTCTTCGTCGCGATCGCCAACTGGTTCGCGACCCTGTTCAGCGGAACCTCGCCGCGCTCGCTCCACGGCTTTCTCGCCCGCTTCGTCCGCTTCGCGGTTCACGTCTACGCCTACCTCTATCTGGCCGCTGAGCCGTTGCCCGGTTTCGGCGGCCGGCCGGGCTACCCAATCGACGTCGAGATCGATCCGCCGGTCCGGCAGAATCGCTGGAAGGTCGGCTTCCGGCTCGTGCTCGTCGCTCCCGCCCTGTTTCTCCTCATTGCTTTCTTCGGCTCGGGCGGCTCCACCAGCGCCAGCTCGGGCGGTGGCGTCAACGGCATCGGGCTGATCGTCGCCGCGGCGTTTCTTGGCTGGTTCTTCGCCCTCGCCCGTGGCCGCATGCCGCGCGGGCTGCGCGACCTGACCGCCTACGGGCTGTCCTATGCGGCGCAGACCTGGGCCTACTTGATGCTGCTGACCGACCGCTATCCCTCGAGCGATCCGCTCACCGCGATCGGCCCGCTGCCGGTTCGCGAGGATCCCGTGCGGCTCGAATCGAGCGACGACCTGCGCCGCAGTCGCCTCACAGTCTTCTTCCGCCTGCTGCTCGCGATTCCGCACCTGGTTTGGCTCGCGCTGTGGAGCATCGTCGCCCTGCTGGCGGCGATCGGCAACTGGTTCGCCACCCTGTTCACAGGCACCTCACCGGCCGGGCTGCACAGCTTCCTCGCCGCCTACATGCGCTACCAGCTGCACGTGTTCGCCTTCCTGTACCTGGTCGGCAACCCGTTTCCCGGCTTCACTGGCGAGCGCGGCAGTTACCCGATCGAACTCCGCATCGCCGAGCGCGCTCCTCAGAACCGCTGGACCGTGGGCTTCCGCATCGTCTTGGCACTGCCAGCGGTGCTGATCGGCAATGCCTACGGCACCCTCCTCTTCATCGTCGCCTTCCTCGGCTGGTTCGCCTCGCTGTTCACCGGCACGATGCCGCTCGGCCTGCGCAACGCCGGCGCCCTGGGCCTCCGCTATGGGGCTCAGCTCAACGGCTACCTCTTCATGGTCAGCGGCGCCTACCCCTACAGCGGCCCCAACGTCGCGCCCCCGCCGCTGACGGCCGACCCCAACGTCGCATTTCCGCCACGAGGCGCTTGAGGCGGCTGGCCACCCGCCTTCGACGTCCCTCGACGCTGGCCCTGCTCGCCGGCGCGGCCCTCTGGCTAGGCGCGGCGTACGCGCTCTGGCACAGCACCGCCTCGGTCCCCCAGGGGCCATCCCTCTCGCCGCATCGCTTCTTCAGCGACTCGTTCCTCGAGCGCAGCTCCTCCTACGAACGCTTCCTCGCCATCGACGGCCTGCTGGCGTCGGTGACGCTGCTCGTCGTCCTCGCGGTCTACGCGCGTCGTGGAGACCGACTGATGCGCGAGTCGGCGGCGGGCCGGGTCGGCACCGGGATGCTGCTCGGCATGCTCGGCTTCGCCGTCGTCTGGCTGGCCGAGCTCCCCTTTGGGCTGGCCGCGGTCTGGTGGCAGCGAGATCACGGCGTCTCCCATCAGGGCTACCTCGAATGGGCCCTGGAGAGCTTCCTCGGGCTCGGCAGCACCTTCCTCTTCGTCGCCGCGGCGCTGGCGATCGCGATGGGCCTGGCGGGACCGCTGCGGCGCTGGTGGTGGGTCGCCGCAGTGCCTGCCTTCGTCGGCCTGGCGCTGCTCTTCGCCCTCGTCAGCCCCTACCTGATTCCCGACACCTCACCGCTGCGTAATCCGCAACTCGCCGAAGCGCAGGCGCTCGAGCGCGTGGAGGGGGTTGACGGAACCCGGTTCGCCGTCGAGGACGTCGACCGTTTCACTACCGCGCCCAATGCCGAGGCGACCGGGCTCGGCCCGACGCGGACCGTGGTCCTCTGGAGCACGCTGCTCAGCAACGACTTCAGCCGCGCCGAGGTCCGCGCCGTGCTCGGTCACGAGATCGCCCACGTCGCCCACGACGATCCGCTCAAGCAGGTCGGCTGGCTGGCGCTCTTCCTGATCCTGGCGGCGGGCCTGATCGAGCTCTGCACCCGCTGCCGCGGCGGCATGGCCCGCCCCGAGGCGGTGCCCGTCGCCCTCCTCGTCCTCGTCGCGCTGCAACTGCTGGCGACGCCGATGTTCAACCTCCTCACGCGCCGGGCCGAGGCCTCGGCGGACTGGTCGTCGCTGGAAGCGACCCATGAACCGGCGGTCGCCCGCGCGATGTTCCGCCGGCTCAGCACGACGAGCCAGAGCTCGCCTGATCCACCGGGCTGGACCTCGCTCCTCTACGGCAGCCACCCGACGATCATGCAGCGGATCGAGATGACCTACGCCTGGGAACGGGCGCACCGGCACTGAGTTGGGCCGGGCGGTCGGCCGAGCCGGGGCGTTGCTAGGCTCGCTTTCACATGGCTGGCGAGACGATTTCGTTTGCAAGAGGGGCGCCGAGCGCCGACATCCTGCCGCGCGACGCGGTGCGCGACGCGGCGGCCGTGGCGCTTGCCGAGGACTGGGAAAAGGCCCTCTCCTACGGCACCGGGATTGGTCATCCGGGGCTCTGCGAGTGGATCGCGCGGCGGCACGGCGGGCTCGACGACGGCCAGGTGATGGTCGCCAACGGCTCGCTGGAGGCCGGCTGGATGCTCTTCGAGCACCTGCTCGAGCCCGGCGACCGGGTCGTGGTCGAGCAGCCAACCTACGACCGCACGCTGCTGATGCTGCAGCGGCTCGGGGTCGAGCTAGTGCCGGTCTCGCTCGAGGACGACGGGCTCGACGTCGCCGCTTTTGAAGCCGCCCTGGCCGAGGGGCCGATCAAGCTCGCTCACGTCATCCCCAACTTCCACAACCCGGCCGGCTGCACGCTCTCGGCCGAGAAGCGGGTGCGACTGGTCGAGCTCGCCGCCGAGCACGACTTCTGGATCTTCGAGGACGACCCCTACCGCGAGCTCCCCTTCGAGGGCGAGGGGCTGGAGACGATGCTGGAGATCGACGAGGCCGACAAGGTCGTCCACGCCTCCTCCTTCTCCAAGACCGTCAGCCCGGGCGTTCGGGTCGGCTACCTCGCCGGTCCCGGGGCGGAGATCGCCAAGCTCGCCAAGCGGGCCAACGAGACCTACATCTCGCCGAACATGCTGGCCGAGGCAGTGGTGCTCGAGCTCTGCCGCTCGGGCGGGCTCGACCGCAACATCGAGTTCGTCAAGGGCGCCCTGCAAGCGCGGCGCGACGCCCTGGTCGAGGCCCTGAACGAGCAGATCCCCGAGGCCGAGTTCGTCGTTCCCGGCGGCGGCTACTTCCTCTGGCTCGACCTCGCCGAGGGCACCGACACCAGCGCCCTGCTGGCCGAGGCCAAGGGCGAGGGCGTCGCCTTCGTCGCCGGTCCCGATTTCATGATCGAGGGCGGCACCAACAGCCTGCGGCTCTCCTTCGCCAGCGTGCCGCCCGAGCGGATTCCCGAGGGCGTCGCCCGCATCGCCCGCGCCCTGGACCGCATCCGCGCCGGCTCTCCCGCCTGAGCGCCGGCTCTCCCGCCTCGATTCGGTCGCCCGCCGGCAGCGCCGGCTGATCCAGCCGCGCCCACTCCCCGTAGGTGGGGTTGATGACCTACCCGCGACCGAGGAGGAAGCATGGCTGTGGCTAACAAACCGAGCGCGCTGGAGCGCGTCACCAGCGACCCGGTGTCGCGACGCAAGCTGCTCGCCGTTACCGGTGGCTCGACCGCGCTGGCGGCCTTTCTCGCCGCCTGCGGCAGCGACAGCAACAGCACGACAACGACGATGGCAAACAACGGTGGTGGCAAGACCGGCACCGAGCAGTTCGGCAAGGGCGACATCGGCATCCTCAACTACGCGTTGACGCTCGAGTACCTCGAGACCGCCTTCTACGCGGACGTGGTCAAGAGCGGGCTCTTCAAGGGCTCCGACCTGGCGACGATCCGCAAGTTCGGCAGCGAGGAGGCCGAACACGTGACCGCGCTGACCGGCTTCGTCAAGCAGATGGGCGGCACCCCCGCTCCCAAGCCGAAGACCGAATTCCCGCTGAAGAGCGCCAAGTCCGTGCTCGAACTGGCGGCGACGGTGGAGAACCTCGGCGCCGCCGCCTACCTCGGCCAGGCGCCCAACATCAAGGGCGCCTCGGTGCTCGCCGCGGCGCTCTCGATCCACAGCGTCGAGGGCCGCCACGCGGCGGCGCTCAACACCTTGCTGGGCGAATCGATCACCCCTGATGGGGCCTTCGCCAAACCCGCCGGCGCCGACGAAGTCCTCAAGTCGGTCGAACCCTTCATCGTCGGTTGACCCCGGCGCAAGCGCGAAAGGAGAACCAGATGAGCGACCAGATCATGGCCCAGCCCGAGCTCGCCGGTGTGCATGTCGACACCGACAGCGAAGACATCTCCCGCAGCGAGGTGATCCTCAAGGGAGCGCTGGCGGCGGGTGCCGTCTACGGGGCGCTCGCGGTTGGCCCCTTCGTCGGCCGGGCGCTGGCGCTGGCCGAAAGCGGCGACGTCGGCATCCTCAACTTCGCCCTCACGCTCGAGTACCTCGAGGCGGCCTTCTACAAGGAAGCCAAGACGCGGGCGAAGGCGAGCGGCGACCTCAAGAGCCTGATCGAACTGGTCGGGCGCGACGAGGAAGAACACGTTGGGGCGTTGACCGAAACGATCAAGAAGCTCGGCGGCAAGCCGGTGGCGGAACCGAAATTCGACTTCCCCTACAGCGGCACCTCCGGCTTCCTCAAGCTGGCCCAGACCTTTGAGGACACCGGAGTGAGCGCCTACAACGGCGCCGCGCCGCAGATCAAGGCCTCCGAAGTGCTGGAAGCGGCCGGCTCGATCGTCCAGGTCGAGGCTCGCCACGCCGCCGCGATCCGGCTGCAGAACGAAGAAGAACCGGCGCCGGAAGCGTTCGACCCGGCTCTGCCCGAAGCTAAGGTGCTGAAGGCGGTCGAACCCTTCATCGCCTAGTCCGAACCCCGCCGAAACGGTCCTAGGAGCAATTGAAGATGCGCGCGAGCACAGCAGAGCGCCTCGCTGACGAGGAGCTGATGCCGCTGATCGGGGAGAAGGACCCCGACGCCTTCGAGGTCTTCTACGACCGCCACGGCGGCGTCGCCTACTCGCTCGCCTACAGGATCGTGGGCGAGCGGGGGGCGGCCGAAGACGTGACCCAGGAGGCCTTCATCTCGATCTGGCGCAGCGGCGCCCGCTATGACGCGGCGCGCGGCAGCGTCCGCACCTGGATGCTGGGCATCGTCCGCAACCGGGCGATCGACGCGCTGCGCAGCAAGGCCGGCCGGGCGCCGAAGCTCGACTTCGACGACGACTCGATCCTCGAACACCGCCCGGCGGCCGAGCAGACCGAGTCCGAGGCGCTGGAGCGGGAGACGGCGCAGGAGGTGCGCGGGGCGCTGGGCGAGCTGCCCGGCGAGCAGGCGAAGGTGATCCAGCTGGCCTACTTCGGCGGCTTCAGCCACTCGGAGATCGCCGGCATGCTGGGCGTGCCGCTCGGCACCGTCAAGGGGAGAATGCGACTTGGATTGGAGAAGATCCGCGGTGAGCTGGCGGAGGGACTGACATGAGCGAGAACGGACACGAGCGCCGCAGCGACGAGATCGCTGCCTACCTGCTGGGCGCCCTGGAGCCGGGCGAGGCGGCGGAGCTCGAACGCCACCTGGCCGGCTGCGAGGAGTGCCGGACCGAGCTGGAGTGGCTACGGCCGTCGGTCCAGCTGCTGCCCGAGTCGGTGGAGCGTGTCGAGGCGCCGCCGGAGCTGCGCGGGCGACTGATGGAGCAGGTCCGCTCCGAGGCCGAGAGCGCCCCGGCACCGAACCGCACCCGCGGTTGGCGCATCGGCGGCTGGAGCCTGCGTCCGGTTGCGGGCCTGGCCGCGCTCGTCCTCGTCGTCGCGGCGGTTGCCGCTTACGCGATCGGCAGCGGCGACTCGGGCGGCCCCAACACGACTACTGTCGTGGAAGGCCACTCGCCGGGCGTGGTCGCCGAGGTGGTCCGCGACGGCGGCTCGGGCACCCTGCACCTGACCAACCTCCACCAGCTGCCCAGCGACAAGGTCCTGCAGGCCTGGGTGGAACGCGACGGGCGCGTGGTCTCAGCCAAGACCCTCTTCGTGCCAAACCAGGACGGCACCGCCTCGGCGACGATCGACGACATGGAAGGCGTCAAGACGGTGATGGTCACGGCCGAGCCCCGCGGCGGCAGCGTGCAGCCGACGAGCCCGCCGATCGTCAGCGTCTCAATTCCCAATTGAGACGGCGAAATCAAGCATGGCAAGGACGCAGGGAGCGAAGCGTGCTCCGCACGTGAGTGACCGAGGACGCCGCCAGGCGCCGATTACGCCGTCTCAGCGGCCGTAGCGGTCGTTCGAGAGGACTAGCTGCTCCGGGATCGTCGCCCGCGGCGGCGGTGCCGGGTCAGCGCGCACCGAGACGGTCTCGGCGACGCTGCGCGAGACCTGGTGCGTGCCCTCGGCGGAGGCGATCGTCACGCCCTCCTCGCCGGAGCTCTGCACGCTGCCCTCGAGGCCGGGGTAGAGACCCGAGTCCTTGAGATAGTGGAGCAGCTCCTCGGCCTCGTTCTCGAAGCGCAGCACGTGCACCTTGGCGCCGGGCTCGACGTCGGAGAGCAGGGCGCCCTGCTCGCGGATGCCCTCGACGATCGGGTGGCCGTGCGGGCAGGTGGTGGCGTCGCCGATCGCGGCGCGCATGCGCTCCTCCAGCACCGGCGACATCGCGTGCTCGATCCGCTCGGCCTCCTCGTGCACCTCGTCCCAGGGGATGCCGAGCACGTCGGTGAGGAAGCGCTCGATCATGCGGTGGCGGCGGACGATGTGGCTGGCATGCTCGCGGCCGGTGGCGGTGAATTCGAGCGACTTGTCGGGCTTGCGCTCGACGTAGCCGTCGTCGGTGAGGCGGCCGATCATCTCGTGCACGGTCGGCGGCGAGAGCTGCATCGCGCGGGCGATGTTGGCACCGGTCATCGGCAGCCCGGCCTCCTCGAGCCAGAACATGATCTCCAGGTACTCCTGCTCGGCGACCGTCGCTGTCTCCACCGTGTCCATGGCTCGATACTAATGGAGGCTCAGCGGCGCTCGATCAGGGTCGAGACGACCGCCTCGTAGAAGCCGTCGCCCATCGCTCCCTCGGTGACCGTGGCGTTTTCCCAGGCGCCCAACGCGGCACGCAGGCCGGGGTCGCGTTCGGGCCCGTTGGCGACGACGAAGAAGCGGCCGACCGCGGCGGCGACCTCGAGGTCCTCGACCGAGTCGCCGACGGCGATGCACTCGGCCTCCTCGTAGCCGCGGGCGCGAGCGTGGGCGGCTACGGCGCCCGCCTTGCTGACCAGCTTGGGGACGAGGTGGTAGGCGTGGGTGGGTCCCTCGATGGCGGGCATCTCGCGGCCGATCGCGCCGTTGTCGAGCAGACGCAGGTCGTCGTGGCCGTCGGCCTCGAGCAGCCGGTTGGCCTCGTCGACGTCGACCTTGCCGCGGAAGAGGTGGGAGAGGACGCGGCCGTGGTGCCAGGGCGCGTGGTACTCGAGCCGCCCGTCGAAGTGGGCGAAGAGCATCTTGGGGATGCCGCGGGCCTCGATCTTCTCGTAGACGGTGCCCTCCTCGTCGGGGACCAGGTCGCCGGTCAGCAGCGTCGTCTCGCCCTCGATCGCGAAAGCGCAACCGGCCTCGTAGATGTAGGAGCGCTGGCCCATCAGGCGGGCGGCCTCGTGGACCTGCGGCTCGCGGCGGCCGGACATGATCACGACCTCGACCCCGGCCCGGTGGCAGGCCTCCAGCCCGCGCGCCTGGGCCAGCGAGAAGCCGCCCTCGGCGTCGCGGAAGAGCGAGCTGCCCCTGCCGAGCAGGGTGCCGTCGAGGTCGGTGTAGACGCAGCTCAGTGCCATCGGTGGGTCGCTACGGTAGCCGGATGAGCTGGCGCCTCGCCGACCGCAGCCTTGACCTTGCCCTGCCGCTCGCTGCCGGCATCGTCAACGTCACCGCCGACTCGATGTTCGAGGGGGCGCGTAGCGGCACCCCGGAGCAGGCGGTCGCCGATGGGCTGGCGCTTGTGGAGGCGGGCTTCGAGATGCTCGACATCGGCGCGGTGGCGGCGAAAAGCGGGCCGCCGGTCCCGCCCGAAGTCGAGGCGGCGACGCTGGTGCCGGCGATCGAAGGGCTTGTGGGGGCGGGCGTGCCAATCTCGGCAGACACCTTCTCGGCCGAGGTGGCGCGGACGGCGCTGGATGCGGGTGCGGGTGCGGTCAACGACATCTCCGGCGGCTCGGAGGAGATGTTCGAGCTCGTCGCCGAGACGGGCTGTGGCTACGTGCTGATGCACATCGAGGGGCCGCCGCGGGTCGACCGACCGGCGCCTGAGTACGGCGACGTGGTCGATTACATGGTCGAGTGGTTCGGGGGGAGAGTCGAGCGCGCCCATGAGCTTGGCGTCGCCAAGGAGCAGATCGCAATCGACCCCGGACTCGACTTCGACCTCAACACCAAGCAGGATCTGGAGATCCTGCGCCGCCTACCCGAGCTGGGTGCGCTCGGCCTGCCGCTCTACGTCTCGCTCTCGCGCAAGGACTTCATCGGCGCTGTTGTGGCCGGCTCGTGGGAGCAGCGGCTACCGGCGGGAGAGCGCGAGTGGGGGACGGTCGCCGCGGTTGCCCTGGCGGTGCGCGGCGGCGCCGACGTCCTGCGCATCCACGACCGCAGCTCGTTGCAGGCGATGCGCGTTGCCGGGCGAGTCGCGCGGCCGGCGCGGAGCACCGCCTGATGGCGAAGAGCCTGCTCGAGGCTCCCTGGTCGATTGCACTCGATCCCGCTCGGCGCGACGGGCGCATCGTCGCTGAGAGCGGGGAAGAGGAGCGCGGGGCGCAAGAGGTGGCGCTGCCGCGCTCGCTCGATCCCGGTTTTGTCGAAGCGCTGAAGCGCAGCGGAGTCGAGCGGCTCTACTCGCACCAGCGGGCGGCGCTGAAGACGGCCGCTGACTCGAACCTGGTGATCACCAGCGGCACCGCCTCGGGCAAGAGCCTCGCCTTCAACCTGCCGGTGCTCGACGGCATCGCGCGGCAGCCGAAAGCGCGGGCGCTCTACCTCTACCCGACCAAGGCGCTCGCCCAGGACCAGGCGCGCAAGCTCGCCCAGCTGCGGCCGCCGGGACTGCGCGAGGCGATCTACGACGGCGACACGCCGCGCGAGGAGCGCCCGATGATCCGCCGCAAATCGAACCTGATCCTCACCAACCCCGACATGCTGCACGTCGGCGTCCTGCCCAACCACCGGCAGTGGGGTGACTTCTTCACCAACCTCGAATGGGTCGTCGTCGACGAGGCTCACACCTACCGCGGCGTCTTCGGCTCGCACGTCGCCAACGTGCTGCGGCGGCTTCGGCGGGTCGCGCGGCTGTACGGGTCCGATCCCCGCTTCCTGCTCGCCTCGGCGACGATCGCCAACCCGGAAGAGCTGGCGGAGCGGCTGGTCGGGACCGAGTTCGAGCTGATCGACGACGACGGCGCGCCGCGGGCCGGGCGCGACGTGGCGATGTGGAACCCGCCGCTGCTCGACGCGAAGAGCGGCGCGCGGCGCTCGGCGCTGGCCGAGGCGGCGGACCTGCTGGCGGAGCTCGTCACCCACGGGGTGCGGACGATCTGCTTCCTCAAATCGCGGCGCGGGATCGAGCTGATCCAGCGCTTCGCCCGGGAAAACCTGGAGCGACGGGGGAAGCCGGAGCTGGCGGCGCGGATCGCCCCTTACCGCGGCGGCTACACGCCGCAGCAGCGGCGTGAGATCGAGGACCGGCTCTCGCGCGGGGAGCTGCTGGCGGTGGTGGCGACCGACGCGCTCGAGCTGGGGATCGACGTGGGGGAGCTCGACGCGGCGATCTGCGTCACCTTCCCCGGGACCGTGGCGAGCCTGCGGCAGATGTGGGGCCGGGCGGGGCGGCGGCGGCGCGGGCTGGCGGTCTACGTCGCCGGGCAGGACGCGCTCGACCAGTTCTTCTGCCGGCACCCGGAGGAGTTCCTCGGGCGCCCGGTCGAGGCGGCGATCCTCGACCACGGCAACGAGCAGATCGCGATGCGGCACCTGATCGCGGCGGCGTACGAGATGCCGCTGAGCGAGGCCGACGACGAGTTCTTCGGCGAGGGGTGGGGGGAGCGGGCCGAACGACTGCTGGAAGCGGGGGAACTGCGGCGGGCCGGCGGGCGGCTGGCGCCGGCGCGCAACGAGTTCGTCGCCTCGCGCATCCCGCTGCGCTCGGCCTCGGCCGAGTCGGTGGCGGTGATCGAGCGCGAGTCGGGGGAGATGCTGGGGCTGGTCGAGGCGGAGCGCGCCTTCACCACGATCCATCCCGGCGCGGTCTATCTGCACCTCGGGCGCTCGTACGAGGTCGAGCAGCTCGACCTGCGCGAGCGGCGGGCGCTGGTGTCGAATTTCGACGGCGACTGGTACACGCGGCCGAAAAAGGAGACCGACATCTACATCGAGCGCATCCACGAGCAGCGCGAGGTGGCGGGCGTGCAGCTCAACTTCGGCGAGGTCTCGGTGACCGAGCAGGTGATCGCCTTCCAACGGGTGTCGATCTCAGACAACGAGCCGATCGACATCGTCGCCCTGGAGCTGCCGGAGCAGAGCTTCGTCACTCAGGCGCTCTGGTACGTGCTGCCGGACGGGAACTTCGGCACGCTGCCGCCCGACGTGCTGCTCGGGGCGCTGCACGCGACCGAGCACGGGCAGATCGCGGTGCTGCCGCTGATCGCGATGTGCGATCGGTGGGACATCGGCGGCCTCTCCACCAACGTCCACTTCCAGACCGGGCGCTCGACGATCTTCATCTACGACGGGCACCCGGGCGGGGTGGGGATCACGAAGCGGGGCTATGAGGAGTTCGAGCGGCTGCTGGGGGATGCCGAGCGGCTGATCGCCGAGTGCCCTTGCGAGAGCGGGTGTCCGAGCTGCGTGCAGAGTCCGAAGTGCGGGAACCTCAATGAACCGCTGCACAAGGCCGGGGCCTTGGAGTTGATGGGGCAGATGCAGGCTTCGAGGGCGGTGCGGAGAGCGGCGTGAGGGACCCTCTCTCTCACGAACAGCGGGGAGCAGCGTGACGGGCTCGAGTGGGCCTCTCCCTCACGAACAGCATGGAGGTTCGGTCGAGGCCCACTCGAGCCCGTCCCACGGACGCGTGGAGCAGGTCGCCGTCATCGGGGCTGGTGGAGCTGAGGATGGTTCGGAGGTCTGGCGGTTGGCCGAGGAGGTCGGGCGGCGGCTCGGGGAGGCCGGCGCCATCGTTGTCTGCGGAGGAAGGGGCGGGGTCATGGCGGCTGTTGCGCGGGGAGCCGCGGCGGCCGGCGGGGAGGTAATCGGGGTGTTGCCGGGGAGCGATCCGGGGGAAGCCAATCCGGACTGCACCCATGTGGTCGCCACCGGGATCGGGCACGCGCGGAACCTCGCGGTGGTCGGATCGGGAGAGGTCGTCGTCGCGATCGGGGGTGAGTGGGGGACGCTCTCGGAGATCGGCCACGCGCGGGCGATCGGCCGCACCGTCGTCGCCCTCCGTAGTTGGTCCCTGGTCGGTCGCGACCGTATGGAGGGCGCCCCCGGCGTCATCCCGGTCCAGACCGCCGAGGAGGCGGTGGCGGCTGTCTTGGCCGAGCTGCGGCTGGCCGACTGAGTTCGCACTTTTCTTCGCTATGCGGTGATTACTGCGAACGCGGGGCGACGTCGTCCGTTTCCTACGATGGGTCGATGAGTGAGACCGCCGACAGCCACAGCACGTCGATCCGCGACGAGTTCGCGCACCAGGCAGATGCCTTCGCGCGGAGCCCGACGATGAGCCTTGCGGAGACGCTCGGCGTGGTCGTCGACCTCGTCCCCGCCGACGCCGAGGCGCGGTGGGTCGAGATCGCCTGCGGACCGGGCCTGATCGCGCGCGCGACGGCGCCCCGGGTCGGCTCGGTGCTGGGTGTCGATCTGACCCCGGCGATGGTCGAGAAGGCGCGCTCGGAGGCCGCTGCGGCGGGGGCGGAGAACGTCGGCTTCGAGGTCGGCGACGCGACCGCGCTCGACGTCCCTGACGACACGTTCGACGGCGCGATCACCCGCTTCAGCCTCCACCACATCCCGGCGCCGGTGCGGGTACTGGAGGAGATGCGGCGGGTGGTGCGGCCGGGCGGTCGGGTCGTCGTCTCCGATTTCGTGACCGACGACGACGGTGAGGCGGCCGCGTGGCAGGAACAGATCGAGAGACTGCGCGACCCGTCGCATTGGGCGCTGCTCACGCCGTCCCGCATCGAGGCCTTGGCCGAGCGCGCCGGGCTGACCGCCGACCTCCGGCGCGAGGTCCCCTTCGAGGTCGACTTTGCCGAGTGGCTGAACCGCGGCTCCGGCGGCCCGGCGAACGCCGCGCTGATCGAGCGCCTCCTGGGCGAAGCTCCGGCGGCGGCCCGAAGCTTCGTCGTCACCGGCGAGGGGGAGGAGCGGACGCTCCACTACCGCAACTCGCTGCACCGCTGGCGCGTGCCTTAAGGCCAGAGTTCGCGCAGCGCGAGGACGGCGAAGGCGCTCGACCAGAGCAGCGGCGTGGTCGAGGTCGGGATGCCGGTTTGGACCCCGACCCGCTCGGGGAGATCGCCGGCGGGGGTCGCGGCGTGGCGGAGGTCGAGGAGAAGGTTGAGCGCGGCTTGGCGGAGGGACTCGCTCGAGTGGGCCTCTCCCTCACGAACAGCGTGGAGGTTCGGTCGAGGCCCACTCGAGCCGGTCCTGCGGGCCGTGGCGAGATCCGCGAGCGCCCATGCGCTCCAGGCGGTCGGTGCGGTCCAAGGGTCCTTGCCGCCAGTCCAGCCTTCGCCGGGGGTGATGCCGTAGGGCGTGCGGTTGTGGGCGAGGTGCCGCAGGGTTCGTTCCGCTGCCGGATAGAGCGGCGTGAGCTCGAACGGGCGCACCGCCCACCCGGCGGCGGAGTCGAGGCCTGACCCCGGATCCGCCGCGATCCGCACGAGCCCCCGCGGCGTCCCGAATTCCCGCGCGACCCCACGATGTTGATGGGCCGAAAAACCACGATATGGCGCACTTTTCGGCCCATCAACATTGTCGGCGGCGGCGGCCAGGGCGTTGCCGAGGTAGGTGCCGGGGGAGGACTCTTGGTAGTCGGCGCGGTCGCGCCACCGGAACGGCCCGCGGGGAGGCGAGATGCCGGTGGCGCGGCCGGCGACGGCGACCCAGCCGGCGGCGTCGCCTTGGGCGGCGCGGCCGGGAACCGGGGCGCCGGTTTCGGTGAAGCGCGCGGCGGCGGCGAGATCGACGTCGGCGAGGAAGCGCGCGACGCGTCGCGCCTCGGCGCGGTGGCCGGACGCCTGGAGCGCGAGCGCCGCGGTCGCGGCGTCGCGGGGCCAGACGTAGGCCCAACCGTCCCGCGCTCCGGCGGCGACGGCGCCGGTCGTCGGCGAGGTCAGCGCGTGGATCGTCAGCAGCGAGCGCTCGTACATCGCTTGCGCCCAGTGAGGAGCATCGGCGCCGAGCGGACGAGATCGGGCGAGCCAGCGGCGCGCCTCCCGGGCGGCCGAGCGGATCACGTCACTTGCCGCGGC